>DASVDG010000001.1:0-56935 GCA_036381255.1 Longimicrobiales bacterium
TACGCCGACGTGCGCAAGGCCGAAGCACTGCTCGGCTATCGGCCCACCACCCCGATCGAAGCGGGGATCCCCCGCTTCGTCCGCTGGCTCACGCAGACGGCCCACCACGACGACACCGTGGCGGCCGAACCGTGACTGCGCCGCGCCGCGTGTGCAACTCTGCGACCGTCGTTCGTCATCAGGGTCGGACACGACGCCGGCGCCCCGCCGGCGTGCGCCGCCGCGGCGGCAGCGAGTTGGCGCGCCGCGCCGATCCTCGTATCATCGAGGCGGCGCCGTTCGGCCGGACGACGGGACGCGACCGGCTCGACGAGGATCTCCGAGAGGATCGATGGCGATCGACTGGGCCGAGATCTACCGGAACACGTACCCGGAGCTGGTGCGTTTCCTCCACCGCAAGGTGTGGGACGTCGACCGCGCCCGGGATCTGGCTCAGGAGGTCTTCGTCCGCGCGCTGCGCAACGAGCCGGTCGAACCGCGCGCCTGGCTCTTCCACGTCGCCGCGAACCTCGCCCGCGACGAGGCGCGCCTCGTGGTCCGACGTCGCAGACACCTGGCGCTCCTCAGGACCGACGCCGAGGCGACGGCCGCGCCGCCGCCCGACCCGCAACGCCAGGTCGAACGACTCGAGCGCCGGGAGGCGGTCCGCCGCGCGCTCGAACGGCTGAGCGAGCGCGACCGGGAGGTGCTGCTGCTCTGGGACGCAGGGTTCAGCTACCAGGAGATCGCGGAACACACCGGCCTCGCGCCGGGAGGCGTCGGCACGACGATCGCACGGGCACGGCAGCGGCTGGTCGAGGCGTACGCCGACCTGGAGGAGAAGCATGTGGCACGTCGATGACGGTACGCTCCACGCCTATCTCGACGGCGAGCCGGTCGCCTTCGACGGTCGGCGCGGCTTCGAGCTCGAGGCGCACCTCGCGACGTGCGCCGATTGCGCCGCCCGGCTCGATCGGGCGCGACGCCTCCGCGACGCCGCACACGCGATCCTGCACTCGGCCGGTCCCGAGCCCGGCGACCCGCCGCCGTTCGAAGACCTCGTGCGACGGGCACGGGGCGCCGCTCGCCGCCCCGCGCGGCCCCCGCGGCGCGCGACCCGCATCGTCTCGTGGGCCGCGAGCATCGCTATCGCCCTCGGGATCGGCTGGTACGCCCGGGCGACGCTCACGACCGGCGCCTCCGGATCCGCCGCGCCGCCACAGGCGGCCGCGGCCGTCGCTCCCGGTCGCTCCGCCGGCGAACGCGCCCTCGCGCCCGCGGCCGATGCGGCGCGCTCCGCATCGACGCGCCGTTTTTCGACGGGTAACGACGACGCCGCGACGCGACGCCAGGGTGCGACCCGGCCCGACGCCGCGACCCGACTCGCCGCCGCCGACTCCGGCGCCCGCGCCGATTCCGGCGACACCGACGGGCCGGCCGCCGGGAACCCGCAGGTACCCGCGGCCGCCGACGCCCGACTCGCCCTCCGCGGCCTGCCGCTCGCAGAGCGCGCAGCCGCCGGTGTCGCGAGCGCGCGAGAGGAGGCGAAGCCGCGCGGCGCGGTGCGCCCGGATACGACGGCGACGCCGAGCGGCGGACCCGATCTCTCGCTTCCGGCGCCGCCGGTCCGCATCGCGAGGTCGATCCGCGCGCCCGCGGACGCACCGACGCCGGAACCGGTCGCCGCGCGAGTCGGGCCGCTGATCGCGGCGCGGGCGCTCGCACGCGGCGAGCCGCGGCCGGACGCCGCCGTCGAGCCCGGCGTTGCGGAGCTGGAGCCGCGCGCCGCGCGCGCCCCCGTGCCGCTCACCCGGCCGCGCGCGCCCGGCGGCGCCGAACGGCCGCCGCTGGCCGGCGCCCCGCGCCCGCGGCGCGGGTTCGGCGCCGGCCACGACCGGCCGGACCCCGCTCCCACCACCTCGCCGGAGAAGGACGATCCCGCGCTGCCCGGGATCCTCTCGGGGTTCGTCGCCGCCGTGGCCAACGCGGTCAGCGGCCGGGCCCCGTCCTCCGGGGAGCTGGCCGCGCCCGCGCCGCGCCGCGTCCGGGGCCACGTCCTCGAGGCGGGCAACGGCGCCGCGCTCGTCGGCACCCGCGTGCTCCTCATCGGTCGCGACGGCGATCCCGTGCGCTCGGCGATCACCGACCTCGACGGCTACTTCGAGTTCCGCGACGTGCCGCCGGGGCGCTACCACCTCGCGGCCGAACGCGACGGCTACGAAATGCCGCTGCGGACCATCCACGTCGAGGCGAAGAGCGATGTCGTCGTCGACCTGAGGATGCGGGTCGTCCGGCCATAGGCCACGGCGCCGCACGAGGTGCTTGGCCGGGCGCCCGTGATGGACGGGCGCGGACGGTGCGGCTGCGACCCCGCGCGCGCCACCCCTGGATCGGCGCGCCTTCGAGCCGCCGCGCCGCGGTTACGCGCCGGCCGCCGCTCGCGCCGCCTCCCACTCCGCGTACACCGACGCTGCGCTCTCGACGAACCGCGGGTGTTCGTGCCGCCACCCGAGCTCGCGTTCCGAGCGCGTCGATCGCACGACCTGGTCGAGCGTGAGCGCGTCCACGAGTCCGCCGAGCCGCTCCCGCGCCTCCGCCGGCGGGATGGCGCGGACCGCACCGTCGCGCCCCGCGGCTCGGCTCGCGGCACGGGCCAGCTCGATCACCGGCGTCCCCGCGCCCTCCGTCGCGTGGAAAATGCCTCGCGCACGCCGCTCGGCGATGAGCCGATACAGCCGCGCGACGTCGCCCACGTACGCCGGCGACCACCGGTTCGCGCCATCGCCGACGAACGCCGCCGCGCCGTCCCGCTCGGCGGTCGCGAAGAATTCGCTGATCAGGCCCCGGTCGCCGCCGTACAGCATCCCCGGCCGTACGACCGCGGTGGCCACGTCCTCCGTCGCGGCGTCGAGCACCTCGCGCTCGTGTGCGGACCGCCACGCCACCAGCTCGGGCGCTCCGTCCGTCGACGCCTCCTCGTCCGCGCCCGCATCGCCCGTCTCGCCCAGGCTGAAGCACCCCGACGTGTAGATGACGCAGCGCGGCGGCTCGCCCTTCTCCCGCTTGTGCTGCCGCGCCGCCCACAGCAGCGCCTTGATCGCGCCGCGGTCCGCCGCCACCTTCCGCGCCGTACCATCGGCCGCCGCGTGGATCAGCACGTCGTGCGTCGCCGCGACCTTCCGGAACGTGTCCGAGCTCGTCAGGTCGCCGACGATCGCGCGCCCGCCCAGCGCCTTCACCGCCAGCGTCTGCTCCGCCCAGCGCGTGAGCCCCGTGACCTCGTGACCCGCCGCGGCCAGCTCGCGCACGATCGCGCTCCCCAGGTACCCCGTCGCACCCGTCACGAACACCCGCAGCGGACGGTCCTCCCACGCCCGCGCCTTCTTGAGTCCGTCGATCTGGTAAAGCCGCATCATTGTTCGATCTTTCTCCGCTCCGCGGGACCGGTGGGCCTGGATTCGCGCCCCCGCCGCGGTTAGATTCACGCCATGGCCAAGAACCATTCGTTCGACATCTCGACCGGCGTCGACCTCCAGGAGGTCGACAACGCCGTCAACCAGGCGCGCAAGGAAGTCTCCCAGCGCTACGACTTCAAGGGCGTACACGCGGAGATCGAATTCGATCGCGCCCACGCGTCGCTCCGCCTCGAGGCCGACGACGAGTACAAGATGCGGGCGCTCTACGACGTCCTGCAATCCAAGCTCGTCAAGCGCGGTGTCCCGCTGAAGAACCTCAAGCCCGGCACGCTCGACACCGCCGCGCTCGGCCGCGTTCGCCAGGAGGTCGCGCTCCAGCAGGGCATTCCGTCCGACACCGCGAAGCAGATCGCAAAGGCCATCAAGGACCGCAAGATGAAGAACGTCCAGGTGGCCATCCAGGGCGACGAGCTGCGCGTGTCCAGCCCCTCGCGGGACGCGCTCCAGGAGGTCATCGCCTTCCTCCGCGGCCAGGACTTCGGCGTCGAGCTCCGGTTCGGCAACTACCGCTGACCGCCGTGGAAGTCCAGGTCTTCGGCACGAAGAAAAACGCCGACACCCGCAAGGCGCTCCGTTTCTTCTCCGAGCGGCGGATCAGGACCCACTTCGTGGACCTGAACGTCCGCGCCGCTTCGCCCGGCGAGCTGCGTCGCTTCGCGCAGAAGTTCGGCGTCGACGCGCTGATCGACCGCGAGTCGAAGCAGTTCGCCCGGCTCGGGCTCCGACACGCCCACTACTCCGACGACCGCTGGCTCGCGCTCCTCTCCGAGGAGCCGCTCCTCCTCCGCCAGCCGCTCGTCCGCTCCGGCAACCGCCTCACGATCGGCGCCGCGGAGGACGACTGGCGGGAGTGGGTCGGCCGGTGAGCCTCCTCACCGTCGCCGGCGTCACCGTTCACCTCGGCGGCGCGGCGATCCTCCAGGACGTCTCCTTCACCATCGGCCGCGGCGAGCGCTGGGGCGTCGTCGGCCGCAACGGCTCCGGCAAGACCACGCTGTTCCACCTCCTCACCGGGCGGCTCGAGCCGTTCCGCGGCTCGGTAGCCCGCCTCCCCGGGCTCCGCGTCTCGCTCCTCGACCAGCACCGCGAGTTCGATGACGCCGTCACCGTCTGGGACGCCGCCGCGCTGCCGTTCGCAGAGCTGCGCGAGCTCGAACGATCGCTCGCCGAACAGGCCGCCGCGCTCGCCGATGACCCGTCGCCCAAGGCGATGGCGCGCTACGACCGCGACCTCGAGCGGTTCCAGCGCGAGGGCGGCTACACATACGCCGCGCGCGTCGATGCGGTGCTCCACGGCCTCGGCTTCGATCCCGACGCCGCGCGGCGCCGCCCGCTCGCCGCGCTGAGCGGCGGCGAACGCGGCCGCATCGGCCTCGCCCGACAGCTCGTCGCCCCCGCCGACGTCTTCCTCCTCGACGAGCCGACCAACCACCTGGACCTCGAGACGACACGCTGGCTCGAGGAATACCTCCGCACGCTCGATGCGACGGTGCTCGTCATCAGCCACGACCGCGCCTTCCTCGACGCCATCGCCGACCACGTGCTCCACATCGAGAACGGCACCGCCACGCCGTACGCCGGGGGGTACGCGAGCTTCGTCACCCAGCGCGCGGAACGCCGACTCGCGCAGCAGCGCGCGTTCGATCAGCAGCAGCGCAGGATCGCCGCCGAGGAGGAGTACATCCGGCGCAACATCGCCGGGCAGAACAGCCGGCAGGCGCGAGGGCGTCGCACACGCCTCGCGCGCATCCCGCGCCTCAGCCCGCCGCCGTCCGAAGAGGCCGTGATGGCGTTGCGCCTGCGCGCGGCCGAGCGCGGTGGGGACCAGGTCCTCGTGGCGGACGACGTGCGGCTGGCCGTGCACGAGCCGGTCCCGACCGGGGACCGCCGCCCGGCCGACGGCGAGCCGGTCGTGCCCGGCGGATTCACCGCCGGCGAGCGGTACGCGACCGGAGCGCGCAGCGCCGATGCCGGCACGCCCGCCCCGGCCGCCGACGGCGCCGCGGTCCGGGAGCGCGTCCTGATCGAGGGCTTCTCCACCCGGCTGACCCGCGGCGAGGTCGTCGGGCTGGTCGGGCCGAACGGGGCGGGGAAGTCTACGCTGCTCCGCGCCATCGTCGGCGAGCATCCGGTGGCCGACGGCGAGCTGAAGCTCGGCGCCTCGATCCGCGTGGCGTACTACCGGCAGGACCTTGCGCAGATCCCGGCGGAGTCGACCCTGTTCGATGCGATCCACGACCTGCGCCCGCAGTGGGACCGTGGCCAGGTCCAGGGCCACCTCGGCCGGTTCGGCTTCTCCGGCGATGAGGTCCAGCGCCGCGCCGGCACCCTGTCCGGCGGCGAGCAGGCGCGCCTCGCGCTCGCCATGATCATGCTCTCCGGCGCGAACCTGCTGATCTTCGACGAGCCGACCAACCACCTCGACGTCGAGACGATCGAGGCGCTCGAGGACGCGATCGAAGCCTACGACGGGACCGTCCTCCTCGTCAGCCACGACCGCGCGCTGCTCCGCGCACTGACCACGCGCGTCTGGGCGCTCCGCGACGGCCGGATCGAGTCGTACGACGGCGGGTTCGACGAGTGGGAGGCGCTCCAGGAAGAGCGGGCGCGCGCCGACGCAGCGGCCGCGGCCGCCGAGGAGGCCGCGCGCCGCGAACGCGCCCGGCGCCCACCCGCACGTCGCACCGACGATGCGGCCGAGAGGGAACGCCGCGCCGCGCTCCGCGAGGCGCGGCGCCGCGTCGAGTCGCTCGAAACCCGCGTCGCCGAGCTGGAGGCCCGCGCCGCCGGCCTGACCGCCGCGCTCGAGGACCCGACGCTCTACGAAACCGCCGAGGGCTCGATGCGCTCGCACGAGCTCAAAGCCGAGCTCGACGCCGTGAGAGCCGAACTGGATCGCACCCTCGAGGAGTGGGCCGAGGCAGGGGAGACGGCCGAGGCGTTGGCCGGAGGGTGAGGCCCGCGCGCCGCGCATCTACTTGCCTCAGCGCCCGGGCATGCCGATCTTCCCGGCGGCATTGTCGAGAACCCCGGAATCACGGAGCACGATCATGCAGCACGAAACCAGCGGACGCATCGGCGAGCGCGCGGTGGAGGGCCGGTACCTGCCCCCTACGCCCGTCAACGAGCCGATCCTTTCTTACGCGCCCGGCTCGCCGGAGCGCGAGACGCTCAAGGCCGAGCTCGATCGGATGGCCGGCGAGGTCGTCGAGATCCCGCTCATCATCGGCGGTGAGGAGGTGCGCACCGGCCGCACCCACGACGTCGTCATGCCGCACGACCACGGGCACGTCCTCGCCCGCTGCCACCAGGCGGGCCCGGACGAGGCGCGCGCCGCGATCGATGCCGCCCGCGAGGCCTGGAAGGAATGGTCGAGCTGGGGGTGGGAAGACCGCGCCGCCGTGTTCCTTCGCGCCGCCGAGCTGCTGGCCGGCCCGTGGCGCGCGACCGTCAACGCCGCAACGATGCTCGGCCAGAGCAAGACCGCGTTCCAGGCCGAGATCGACAGCGCCTGCGAGCTGATCGACTTCTGGCGCTTCAACGCCTACTACGCCACGCAGGTCTACGCCGAGCAGCCGGAATCGTCCCGCGGCGTCTGGAACCGCATGGACCACCGCCCGCTCGAGGGCTTCATCTACGCGGTCAGCCCGTTCAACTTCACGTCGATCGCCGGCAACCTGCCGAGCGCGCCGGCGCTCATGGGCAACGTCGCGATCTTCAAGCCGGCGCACGCGGCCGCGCTCAGCAACTACTACGTCGTGCGGGTGCTCGAGGCGGCCGGCCTGCCGCCCGGCGTCATCAACTTCCTCCCGGGCGATGCGGTCGCCATCAGCGGCGTGCTGCTGAAGAGCCCCGAGTTCGCCGGGCTCCACTTCACCGGCTCGACCGCCACGTTCCAGCTGCTGTGGAAGCAGATCGCCGAGAACCTGGAGAACTACCGCGCGTACCCGCGCATCGTCGGCGAGACCGGCGGCAAGGATTTCATCGTCGCGCACGAAAGCGCCGATCCCCAGGCGCTCGCGGTGGCCATCGTCCGCGGCGGCTACGAGTACCAGGGCCAGAAGTGCAGCGCCGTCTCCCGCGTCTACGTCCCGCGCTCGCTCTGGGACGACGTCCGCGATCGCGTCGTTTCCATGATCGACGACATCCGGATGGGCGACCCGCGCGATTTCCGCAACTTCATGAGCGCGGTCATCGAGGAGAAGGCGTTCCGCAAGATCGCGTCGTACATCGACTACGCGAAGGAGTCCGACGAGACCGAGATCATCGCCGGCGGCGAGTACAGCGACGACAAGGGCTGGTTCGTCCAGCCGACGCTCGTCCTCGCGAAGAACCCGCAGCACCGCCTGATGTGCGAGGAGATCTTCGGCCCGGTCGTCACCGCGTACGTCTACGACGGGAGCTGGAGCGACGCGCTCCGGACCGTGAACGAGACCTCGCCCTACGGCCTGACCGGCGCCGTCTTCGCACGCGACCGCGACGCCATCCGCGAGGCGACCGCCGTGCTGCGCCACGCCGCCGGCAACTTCTACATCAACGACAAGCCGACCGGCGCCATCGTCGGCCAGCAGCCGTTCGGCGGCGGGCGCGCCAGCGGCACGAACGACAAGGCCGGCTCGGTGCTGAACCTCCTGCGCTGGGTCTCCCCGCGCTCCATCAAAGAGACGCTGGTACCGCCGTCGGATTACCGGTACCCGTTCATGGCGGCGGAATAACCGCGCGCGCGGCAGGGGAGGGGTCGCGGGCCGGCGGCGCGTGCGCGGCGTACGGCCTGCGGCCGCGCCCGGCGCCGCACCGTCGGATCCCTGCCGTTGACCCGGGGTAACTACCATCCGTAAATTGGCCCGAGCGCCTCAGGTTGGACAGGATCACGCGGATTCCGATGACTGCGCGCGACAAGATCGAGGAAGTGCTCGGCGGGATTCGCCCCGCCCTGCGCGCCGACGGGGGCGATGTCGAGTTCGTCGATTTCGACGAGGACGACGGCATCGTCCAGCTCCGGCTGATGGGCGCGTGTGGCTCGTGCCCGATCTCGATGTTGACGCTCAAGCAGGGGATCGAGCGCCGCATCATGATGGCGGTGCCCGAGGTCAAGGGCGTCCTCGCACTTTGAACGATAGTCGCCGACCGGCGCCACTGGCGGCCGGCGCCCCAGCGGGCGCCGGCCGTTTGCACGATGGGAGGAGTAGATGATCGATCGCGATGCGCTGCTCGGCAGGGTCCGGGCGGCACTCGAGCAGGTTCGGCACCCCGGCACCGGCCGGGACGTGATCTCCGGCGGCCACGTCCAGGAGCTGTCGGTCGACGATGACGGGAAGGTCCACTTCGAGTTCGTGCTTCGCCCGGAGGACCCCGGCACGCTCGTGCGTGAGGCGCGGGCCGCCGCCGAGGCCGTCGACGGCGTCGGCCGGGTCAAGATCGACGTCCGGCTGCCCAAGGAGATCCAGGCGCAGCCGCAGGCGCGGCGCCACCCCGGCCGGCCGCTCAAGCCCGGCGCGGTGCCCGCGCCCCAGCCTCAGCCCCGGCTCGTCGAGGGGATCGCCCACGTCGTCGCCGTCAGCTCCGGGAAGGGCGGCGTCGGCAAGTCCACCGTCGCCGCGAACCTCGCCGTTTCGCTGGCCGCGGCCGGGCGGCGCGTCGGCCTGCTGGACGCCGACGTCTACGGTCCGGACATCCCGCTCATGTTCGGCGAGAAGCGCAAGCCCCGCGTGACGGGCGAGCGCGGCAAGGAGAAGATCGTCCCGCTCGAGGCCCACGGCGTCCGCCTCATGAGCATCGGCTTCCTCCTGGAAGACGAGCAGCCCGCCATCATGCGCGGGCCCATGATCTCCGGGATCCTCCGCCAGTTCCTCGAGCAGGTCGAGTGGGGCGAGCTCGACATCCTCGTCGTCGACATGCCGCCCGGCACCGGCGACGCGCAGCTCTCCCTCGTCCAGACCATCGACGTGGATGGCGCCGTCATGGTGACTACGCCGCAGGAAGTCTCGACCGGCGACGTCCGCCGCGCGATCCGCATGTTCGAGCGCGTCAAGACGCCGGTGCTCGGCGTCGTCGAGAACATGAGCGGCTTCGTCTGCCCGTGCTGCGGCGAGTCGGTCGACATCTTCGGCCAGGGCGGCGGCCGCGTCCTCGCCGACGACATGCACGTCGACTTCCTGGGCGAGGTGCCGCTCGATCCGAAGGTCCGCGAGGCCGGCGACGACGGCCGGCCGACGGCGATCGCCGCGCCCGAGTCGCCCTCGGGCCGTGCGTTCGCCGCGGTCGCCGAGCGCATCCTCGCCGCGGTCGAGGCCGGCGCGCACGCCGGCGTCTGATGAAGCGCCCGGCCGCCGCGCCGCCGACCGCCGTGGCCGAGCTGGCCGCGCTGCCGCTCCACGTCGTCGTCCGCGACTACCCGGAGACCCTCGCCGTCCTGCGCGACTTCGGCGTGGACGTCCCGGCCCGGGGCGGCGGCCGGCTCGCCGAAGCGCTCGACGACGCGGGCCCGCTGTTGCAAGCGATCCAGGCGGCCACGGCGTGGCGCGCCCGGCCGTGACCGCGCCGCCGGGCGGACGCACCCCTCGATCACGTGCGACGCGGGCGCCGCGGCGGTCCGGTCGGTCTCGCGCCCGGGCGGCGGGCGCGGCCGGGCCGCACGATCGGTCCCCGTCGCTGATCGGCTCATGCGCATCATGACTCGCATCACCCTCCTCACCGACTTCGGCACCGCCGACGGCTACGTCGCGGCGATGAAGGGCGTGATCGCGGCGATCACGCCGGACGCGGTCGTCGATGACGCGACGCACGACATCCCGCCCGGCGACATCGAGGCCGGAGCGCTCGCGCTGTCCCGCTACTGGCGGCTCTACCCGGCCGGCACCGTGCACGTCGCCGTCGTCGACCCGGGCGTCGGCGGCGGGCGCCGGGCGATCGCCGCGCGCGTCGACGGCCGCCTCTTCGTCGCGCCCGACAACGGTCTGCTGACCCGCGTCCTGGCCGAGGCGCCGGCGGACGCGGCCGTGTCGATCGAAGCGCCCGCCTTCCTGCGAGACGAGGTTTCCGCCACCTTCCACGGCCGCGACGTCTTCGCGCCCGCCGCCGCGCACCTCGCACGGGGCGTCGCGCTCGACGCGCTCGGCCCGGCGCTCGCGGAGCCCGTGCGCCTGCCCCAGCCCGAGCCGCTCCGCGGCCGCGGCCACATCCACGGCCGAGTGGTCCACGTGGACCGGTTCGGCAACCTGATCACGGACGTGCCGGGCGCGTGGATCGGTCCGGATGCGCGGGTCGTCGTCGCCGGCACGGACGTCGGCCCGATGCGTCGGACCTACGCCGACGTCACGCCCGGCCGGCCGCTCGCCCTCGTCGGCTCGACCGGCATGCTCGAGGTCTCCGTACGCGACGGAAGCGCGGCCGAAAAGCTCGGCGCCGGGCGCGGCACGGCGGTACGGGTCCACGACCAGGAGGCGGCCCGTGGAGCGCGCTGAGATGCGGGCCATCGTCATCACCGGCGCATCGAAGGGGATCGGGCGGGCGTGCGCGCTGCGGCTCGACCGCGCCGGATTCCACGTCTTCGCCGGCGTCCGCGAGCCGGCCGATGGCGAGGCGCTCCGCGCGGAGGCATCCGAACGGCTGACGCCGATCCGACTCGATGTGACCGATGACGTCGCCATCGCGGAGTCGGCGCGGACCGTCGCCGAGGCGGTGGGCGCCGCCGGCCTCGCCGGGCTGGTCAACAACGCCGGAATCGCGATCGCCGGGCCGCTCGAGTTCCTGCCGACCGCGGAGCTGCGCCGGCAACTCGAGGTGAACGTGATCGGGCAGCTCGCCGTGACCCGTGCGTTCCTGCCGCTCCTGCGCCGGGCTCGCGGCCGGATCGTGAACATGGGCTCGATCTCGGGGCTGATGGCGCTGCCGTTCACCGGCGCGTACGCCGCGTCGAAGCACGCGCTCGAAGCCGCCACCGACGCGCTCCGCATCGAGCTGGCGCCGTGGGGGATCCACGTCGCGATCATCGAGCCCGGCGTCATCGCGACGCCGATCTGGGAAACGTCCGAGGCCGCGGCGAACCGGATCATGGAAGACTACCCGGCGGAGGCCTGGGAGTACTACGGCGGCGTGATCGACCTCGTCCGCCGGTCCGCGCGGCACGGGGCGGCTCGGGGGCTGCCGCCCGACGAGGTCGCGAAGGCCGTCGAGCACGCGCTGACCGCCCGGCGGCCGAAGACGCGGTATCTGGTGGGGTCCGATGCGAGGATCCGCGCCCTGATCCGACGCCTGCCCGACCGGCTCCGGGATCGCCTCATCCTGAGCCGACTCCGGCGCGGCGTCCGGTGATGCGCCCGACCGAGCGGCCGGGCGGCGCGTCGTCGCCCGTGCGCTCCGGCGGCCGCCCGCGCCACACCGGTGCCGGCAGCGCCTCGAACCACCGGAGGCGGGGCACCCGCGTTCAGGCCGCGAATTCGATCTCGATTTCCGGCGGGTGCTGGAGCGTGTGCTCCACGGTGCAGTGCCGGGCCACGCGCTGCGCCGCTGCGCGGCGGTCCTCGGGGAGGCTGGGCCACCGCACGGTCACGTCGTATCGCCCGACGCGGTACGGATTCTCGACGTAATCCCACGCGATCCCGACCTCCAGGTCTGACGGGTCGAGCCCCGCCGGACCTGCCCACGCGGCCAGCACGGCGGCCGTGCACGATGCCAGGGAGGCCGCCAGCATGTGCAGCGGAGAAAAGACGACGGCCGGATCCGTCGACTCGACTTCGAGCCCGAATCCGGCCGCCTGGACGCGCAACGCCTGCTCGGCGTCCAGCAGGATGTGCATCGCTCCTCAGCTCTCGAGCCATCTCCGTTCCGACGCCGTCAACCGCTTGTGCTTCGGCGCGAGGAACCGGACCACCAGGTAGCCGACCAGAAGGATCGGCGCGACTTTGAAGAGCAGGAAGCCTGCCACCGCCCACGCGATCGAGAAGACCACACCGACGACCGCGAGGACCACCGAGGCCACCACGAGGGTGACCAGTCCGACAACGAAGAACGTGAGCAACGCTCCGATCATGTTCGCCTCCGGGAGAGTTTGCGGGACGGACGGCTCCGGCCGGGCATACCCTGCTCAGAGCGCATCGTTCGGGTCGACCCAGCGGACGTCGATCGAGCCGAACGCGCCCGAGATGTCCAGCGTGAGCCGGTGCTCCGTGGTGCTCCAGTCCGTCGAGTAATACGCGTCGCCGCGTTTGACGAGCCCCTGGGAGTCGAACCCCATGAGGAACGTCTCCTTCGTCACCATGACGCCGACGCCGCGCGGGATGCGCAGCGTCAAGGAGCCCAGCCCCAGCTCGATGTGCGCTCGCACATCGCCGCGCCACGCGCCGGAGAAGTCGAGCGTCAGATCGCCGACCCCGCCCTCGACGCTCAGCGCCTCGACGTTGGCGTTCGCCAGGCCCTCCGCCCGGAACTCGGCCGCACCGGCCTCGATCGCGAGTTGCTCCATCCGGATCGGGTTCGGCTTCGAGAACCGGAGGCGCGTCGCGCTCGCGCCGGTCGAGATGTCGACCCGGCTCAGGCGGAGACCGCCCAGCTCCAGCGCGGCTTCGACCGCGCCGAATTTCAGGGCGAGGTCGAGCGGCACGTCCGGGCCCAGCGCCAGGTCGAGGCGGCTGCCTTCGAGGTCCGTCTTGATCCCGTCGCGGATGCCGGCCACGCCGAGCCGCAGCTCGCCCGGCGAATACTCGTGGACCGGCCGGAAGGTGCGGGCGTCGTACCGGATCGAAGAACGGTACAGCGTGCCCGGTTCGGCCGGCTCGATGCTCAGCTCGCCGACGCCGTACTCCACGGCGACCCGGACCCGCTCCTCGCCGGCGAGCTGCCGGCGGTTGCCGACGGTGCGCCAGTCCTGGGCCGCCGCCGGCGCCGCGGCCGCGCCGAGCGCCACGGCGACCAGGCAGAACGCCGCGAGCCTAGACATGCGACCCCTCCTCGAAGACCGCGTCCACATCCACGTCCGGCTCGACCGACGGGCGCGTGACCTTCGGCCGCGTTCCGGCCCGCGAGAGCAGAACCGCGCCGAAGCCGATCGTGAACGCCGCCCACGTCAGGACGACGGCCAGGAACATCAACAGGCCGCTGATGAAGTCCAGCCACGGGCCGGCCATCTGCACCACGTTGGCGGCGAAGTACAGCGCCAGCAGCAGCCCGACGCCGGAGAGCACGTAGTAGTAGGAGTTGGCCCGCTTGAAGAGGTCTCCGCCGTAGAACCGCCGCTCGGCCAGCGCTTCGCCCGCCGCGTGTGCGACGCCGAGGTAGCCGAAGATCGCGGCCACGACGACGGCCACCGGGAACAGCGGGATCCACGCGATCAGGACCGGGATCCCGACGATCGAGATGATCAGCGCGATCGTCCCCAGGATGAACGCCGGAAGGACCAGGAACGACGCGGCCAGGCCGACCAGCCCCGACTGGACCGTCGCGTGCCGCGCCGTGTCGGCCACGCCTTCCAGGTACTTCCGGCCGAAGAAGACCACGACGAAGCCGATCCCGACGAGCACCAGGTACACCGCGAGGGTCGACAGGATGTCCTCGATGCCGCGGAAGATCCGGCGGAACGGACGGGCCCACCACCCCGCGCCGCGGCCGTCCGAACCCGAGACCCGGACCGTCACATCCCGCGCCCGGGCGTCGTCGAGCTGCGCCTCGAGCTCCGCGATCCTCTCGTTGAGCCGGGCGACGGTGTCGCTCGACCCCTGACCCGCGGTCTCCGGGGCGACGTTCGCCTGGGCGGTCACGCCGCCGGCCCGTGCGGTGGCCGGGTCCGCCGCCGCCGGACCCGCACCCGCGAGCGTCTCCTCGAGCGCGGCGTCCAGCTTCGCACCGACGTCGCCGCCCGGCGCGTTCCAGTCGACGAGCAGCGTCGCGAGCTCGTCCGCCGAGGCCTCCATCGCATCGTCGAGCAGTTCTCGCCACGCGCGGTCCAGGGCCCCGCCTCGCGGCGCGGCGCCGAGCCGCCGTCCATCCATCCAGGCCGCACCGTCGCGGAGCACCATTTCCACGGTCCGGCCATCGTGCAGCTCGAGACGGATCTCGGCGGCATCGCGCGAAAGCCCGACCTCGCTCGAGACGATCGTCACGGCCTGGCGGGCCTCCTGTGCCCGCGTCGGTGCGGCGCCGGCCAGGAGCAGCGACGCCGCGAACAGGCCGGCCGCCGCCCGCCGGCTAAATGCAATGCATGACATAGTGATTTTCCCGCGTAGAGGTGCGGAACAGATTGTCGTACAGGATCCAGGATGCCAGCACCGTCATCACCGCGAACGCCGCCGCCGCGGCGCCGAGCTCGGCCGTGCCGACCTCGGTGGCGAGCCGCCGGGCCGAATCCCAGATCCAGAGGGTGGTGCTGCTTTCGAGGACCGCGCTCCCGGCCCGTCCCGCGAGCGAGAGCAGGCCATCGGTCGCGCGGTCGCGCACGAACAGCCAGAGCCCCTCGGGCGTGATCGTCGGCCGGGACAGCAGCCACGCCATCACTCCGCCGGCGGCGAGAACGGGGAGCGCGAGCAGTGCGGTGGCCAGGAGCCACCCCGTCGTGCCGGACGGGATCAACCGGCGGAGCAGATCCATCGCCCGCACCGTCCACGGCTGCTTCACGTGGACTCCGGCCATGACCCGATCCGCGAATCCCGGAGACGGCTCGATCCGCGGCAACGACGAGAGCACCGAGAACAGCGCTTTCCACTCGTCCGCCTCCGCCTGACACCGGGCGCACGTCACCAGATGCGACTCCACGACCACGCGGTCGGCGTCGTCCAGCACGCCTTCCACGAAGGCTTCAAGCCGTTCGGGCGCTGGGTGTAGCATGCCGTCGTTACTCACGCTCGCCTCTCCGTGCTTTCGGTGCACGATTCGATACGTACGATCACCGGATCGGGTTTCATATCCGCAGATGCGCGAGGTGTTGCCGAAGCTCGTTGCGTGCCCGGTGGATGAAGGTCTTCACCGTGCCGAGCGGGATTTCCATGATCTCGGCGATCTCGTCGTAGGGCCGGCCCTCGACGTGCCAGAGGATGATTGCGGTTCGGTACTCCGGCCGAAGCCGCGCGATCGCCTTCTCGATCTCCTGGCCGATCTCGCGGCTCGCGGTGAAGTCCTCGGGCGATTCGTCGGCGGAAACGGCGACGATGCGCGTGGCCTCGATGGCGTCCGGCGTCTGTGCGTGGGGCGAGCCGTCCAGCGAGAGAGTGTCGACCTCGCGTTTGCGGAGTCGATCGATCGCGGTGTTGTGGGCGATCCGGAAGATCCAGGAGCTGAATTTCTGCTTCGGGTCGTAGCGATCGAGCGCGTTCAGGACCTTGATGAACGTGTCCTGGGCGAGGTCTTCGGCGAGCTCGCGGTCCCGGACCAGGCGGTAAATGATGGAGATGACCGGCCGCTCGTAGCGCCCGATCAGCTCGCGGTAGGCCTTCTCGCGGCCATCGCGAGCGTGGGCCACCACCTCCTGGTCGGTCAGTTTCGAGTAATCCACGTCTCCGCACGAAGCGGGTGCCAAAGGGTCAGCCTCACAACACTACGTCGCCGGGCGGATGCGGGTTTCGGCGACGTGTCGGGCCTTGATCGGCGTGTCGTGGAGGGCTAGCTTCCGGCCACTTCATTCTACGACACCGGAGTGACTTGCGCGATGCCCGTCCTTTCCGCTGACCGTGCCGTGCTGCCGCCTGCGGAGGAGAAGGCGGCGGCGGTGCGCCGCATGTTCGGCGCGATCGCGCCTCGATACGATCTGCTCAACCACCTGTTGAGCCTGAACATCGACAAGCGCTGGCGCCGCCGGGCCGTCGACCTGCTGCTCGGGGGCGGTGCGCCGCGGGGACGGTACCTCGACGCGTGCGCCGGCACGCTCGACCTGGCGCTGGAGCTGGCGAGCCGGACGGGGTTCGAGGGGCGCGTCGTCGCCTCCGACTTCACCCTGCCAATGCTCGAGCGGGGGCGGCCGAAGATCGACGGGCGCGCCGTCGCGCCGGCGTGCGCGGATGCGCTGTGCCTGCCGTTCCCGGATGCCGCGTTCGACGGAGCGACGGTCGGGTTCGGCGTCCGCAACCTGGCGGACCTGGACGCCGGGCTGCGCGAGCTCGCCCGGGTGCTGAAGCCGGGCGCCCGCCTGGTCATCCTGGAGTTCACGACGCCGACGTACCGGCCGATCCGGGCGCTCTACCTCTTCTATTTCCTCAAGGTCCTGCCGTGGATCGGGCGGCTCGTTTCGCGACACGGGAGCGCGTACGCGTATCTCCCAGCGTCGGTGCTTCAGTTCCCGCCGCCCGGCGAGCTCAGCGCGCGGATGCGCACGGCCGGCTTCACGGACGTGCAGTGGCGGACGTTGACGGCGGGGATCGTGGCGATTCACGTCGGAACCAAGGCCCGGTAGCGCGCCGTCCCGGCGGCGCGGCGCGGCCGGTTCAGGCTAGACCGGCGGCGCGCAGGACGGCCTCCGCGGCGTGAAAGCCGCACATCCCGTGGACGCCGCCGCCGGGCGGGGTCGAGGCGGAGCAGAGGAAGATCCCATCCGCGGCGGTGGCGTAGGGCGCACGGGACGGCACTGGCCGGAAGACGAGCTGCCGGAACGTATTGGCTCCGCCCGCAATGTCGCCGCCGACGAGGTTGGCGTTGTGCCGTTCGAGCTGCGGCGTCGTGAACGTGCTGCGGGCGAGGATGCGGTCGCGGAACCCGGGCGCGAAGCGTTCGACCTGCGCCTCGATCGCCGCGGTCATGTCGAGCGCCGAGCCGTGGGGCACGTGGCAGTACGCCCAGGCGATGTGTCGCCCGGCGGGTGCGCGGTCCGGGTCGAAGTTCGTCGGCTGGACGAAGAGGACGAAGGGCCGGTCGGCGTGGGCACCCTCCCAGGGCAGGCGTTCGGCGCGTGCGACCTCCTCGAACGTTCCCCCCAGATGCAGCGTCCCTGCCCGGGCGCACGCCTCGAACCGCCAGGGGACGGGGCCGTCGAGCGCCCAGTCGATCTTGAACACTCCGGGTCCGTAGCGGAAGCGCTCGAGCCTGCGGCGGTATCGGGCGGGGAGCCGGTCGCCCGCGATGCGCAGGAGTTGGCGCGGCGTGACGTCGAGAACGATGGCGCGAGCGGGCGGGAGCTCGTCGAGCGACCGTACCGGCGCGTCGGTCTCGAGGGTTCCGCCGAGCGTGCGCAGGTACGCGACGAGAGCGTCGGCGATGCGCTGCGAGCCGCCGCGTGCGATCGGCCAGCCGACGGCGTGCCCGGCGGTCCCGAGGACCAGGCCGATTGCGGCGGTCGCGGCGGTCTCGAGCGGCGCGAGGGAGTGTGCGGCGAGACCGGCGAAGAGCGCCCGCGCGGCGTCACCGCGGAACGCGGCGCCGGCGAGGCCGCGTGCCGAACGGATGGCGCGCAGCCCGAATCGGGCGAGGAGTCGCGGCGAGCGGGGCAGGTGGAGCACGGGCCCCAGCACCTCGCGGGCGAGCGGCTCCCAGTCGCGGACGAGGGGCGCGAAGAGGCGGCGGTACGCGTCGCCGTCGGGCCCGAGCGTGGCGCACGTCGCATCGAGGTCGCGCTCGAGGAGCGCGGGCGGCGCGTCGTCGAACGGGTGCGCGAGCGGGGTCGGCGGTTGGATCCACTCCAGGCCGTAACGTTCCAGCGGGAGCGAGCGGAAGAACGGCGACAGCAGGGCGAGCGGGTGGACGGCGGAGCAGATGTCGTGGGTGTAGCCGGGGAGCGTGAGCTCGGCCGACCGGCTGCCGCCGCCCGGCACGCCGGCGGCCTCGCGGACGAGGACGTTCCAGCCCGCCTGGGCGAGGCGGATCGCGGCGGCCAGGCCGTTCGGCCCCGACCCGACGACGATGGCATCGTATCCGTTCACCGCGGCGCTCCGGGAGGCGCGGCGGGCGGGGTCGCCCGACCGAGCTCGCCCGGGCGGGCCGGGGTCTGGAACTTGCGCCCGCCGGGCCGATGGAGGTTCCACGGAGCGCGGGAGTCCGCACGCATGGGGAGATCGAGCCGCCTGGCCGCTGCCGCCGCGGCGTTCGTCGTGGCACTCGGTTCGGGGTGCCAGCAGGAGCCGAGCGGGGAGGGGCCGGTCTTCGGCGAGTACGCCGAGGAGCGGGCGCGGTCGGAGGAATTCCGACGCCAGCCGGCGCGGCCGGCGGAGCAGCGGCTTCCCGGAGTCCAGGTGATCTTCGACGAGGGCTCGATGGCGCTGGCGCGGGACACGGTCGAAGCCGGGCCGCAGGTCCTCCTGTTCACGAACATGAGCAATTCGGTCACGACGAGGTGCTCGGTGTCGGGGGCGGGGCGGCGGTGGCGGACCGAAGAGCTGCGGCCGGGTTCGGGCGTCTCGATCAGCCTCGTGCTCGACCCCGGCAGGTACACGATCGAATGCCCGGTCCGGGCGCGCGAGGCGACGGACGGCGACGTCCGGGTCGTGCGCGCCGTCCTGACCGTACGCTGACGGGGGCGGCCCGCAGCCACGTCGCCCGCGTCGCCGTGGCTCACAGGCCGGCGCCCGCGGCCGCGGGCCGTTCTTTTTCCGGCGTGACGGCCGCTTCGCCGCGGTATCCGCTCGCCACGCCGCCCACGACCATGAGAAGCCCGACCCAGCCGAACGGCGTCAGCCCCTGACCGAACAGGGCGAGGGCGAGGAGCGCGCCGACGACGGGCTCGACGCTCGCCGCGACGGAGGCCGGCGCGGCGTCGATGCGCCGGACGCCGGCGAAGTAGAAGAAGTTCGCGCCGAGCACGGCGCCGATGCCGAGTGCGACGATGTAGAGCCAGCCGGCGAGCGTTTCGGCCGGCATCGGCGTGTGTCCGCTCAGCGGCAGGAACAGGGCGAGGACGAGCGTTCCTCCCGCGAGCTCGAGGAAGAGCACCTTGACGGAGCCGTAGCGCGGCACGGCGTAGCGGGCGAGGAGCGTGCTGCCGGCGTAGCTCACGGCGGCGAGCAGGCCGCCGAGGATGCCGGCGGTGAAGTTGGACAGGCCGGCGGCCGCCGCGGGGTCCGCCTGGTCCGAGGTGTGCCCGTTGACGGTCAGCGCGACACCGACCATGACGACGATGGCGATGACGACGCGTGACCCGGTCAACGCCTCGCCGAGGAGCGGTCGGGCAAGCAGCGCGACCAGGACGGGTGCCGTGTAGAGCAGCGCGACGGCGGGCGCGACGCCGACGCCAGCGATCGCGAACTGGAACGCGACCTCGAAGAGCGCCACGAGCACGCCGCCGACCAGCCCGACCAGGAGCAACCCCCGTCGATCGATCCTGAAGAGGTCGCGGCGGAACAGGCCGAACGCGGCCAGGCCGAGTACGGAGAGCAGAATGCGCCAGAACCCGACGTCGGTGAGCTCGGCGCCCTCGGCGTACAGCGCTGTGCTGAGCGGGCCGGTCGTGCCCCAGAGCGTGCCGGCGCCGAGGGCGAAGAGATAGCCGGCGATCCGGCTCGCACCGGAGTGATTCGAAGACGTTCGCTGGTTCATGGTCCGCAGTTCCGTCCGGCGGCGCGGTATCGGTGAGGTTGGAGGCGCTTCGCCGTGAAGAATAGGCGGTCGGGTGGAGCGCGGCAACGGCGTCGACGCCGGGCGGGTGGGCGGTGCGGCGGCCGCGGCGTGCCGGCGCGGCCCGCGGCATCGACCGTGGCGGCCGGCGGCCGGGGCACCCGCGCCGGAACCCGGCCGCCGTTCGCGCGTAGGCAGGCTTTGTCGTCAGCGGCCCATGGATCCCCGGATTTGGCGGGCCTGCTGGAGGTGCGAGGCGACCATGTCGCGCGCCTCCCTCAGGTCCCGTTCGAGCGCGTTGTCGTCCGCGCCCGGGATCAACGCGTCGTCCAGCGTGTTCAGCAGCCACTCGTGCTGGGCGACCTGGTTCTGCATGTACGTCCGGTCGAACTGTGCGCCTTCGAGCTGCTGAAGGACGTGAAGGGTCCGCTGGTTGTTGGAGCTGAGCTGCTGCGAGATCGGTCCGCGCGCGCCCATCCCATCCCGCATGTCCGTCCTGTTCCGTCGGTCCATGTGGGGCGAGATCATCTGGTTCAGCGTCGTGTGCTCGGTGATCATCCGCTGAGCGAACTGGCGGACAGCGTCGTTCCGGCTCTTCTGGAGCGCGAGCTGTCCTGCCTGGATCTCGCCGTTGTTGGCGTTCATCATGATGGACGAGATCTCCACGTCGGTCAGGACGTAGCTCTCGCCCGGAGCGGGCTGGACGCGCACCTCCCGCTCGGAGGGCCCGCAGGCGGCGAGGCCGAGGGCGGCCGCCGCGACGAAGCGTGGGAACGCGCGTACGGCCGCGCGAGACGTAGACTGGTCCATTCTTCCTCCTTCCAGGCATCCTCGAGGTTGAAGCACGACTCGCCCGGCGCTGGCCGCCGGACCGTCGGAGCGACGCTCCGGATGCAAGTTCGGTGCGCGGCCGGACCGGCTCGCGGCGTTGAACAACGACGCCCGGCCGGGTAGATTGCCGGCCCGTGGAACGTCGAGAGTCGGGAGGGTTCCGAGGCGATGTCGAGGATAGGGGAGGAAGCGTCGGCCGTGACCGTGCCGGCAGGGGCCGCGCGCGGCGGCGCGGCAGGGGAACCGCGGGAGGGGCAGACCTTCGCGGGGGACTCGCTGCTGGCCCGGTACGCCAGCTTCGTGAAGCTGCCGCACACCCTGTTTGCGCTGCCGTTCGCGGGCGTGGGCGCGATCGTGGGCACGCGCGTCCGGCCGGATGCCGTGACGCCGGGCGTGGCGTTATGGATCGTGCTGGCGTTCACGGCCGCGCGATTCGCGGCGATGGGGTTCAACCGGATCGTGGACGCGCGCTACGATGCGTTGAACCCGCGCACGCGGCAGCGGGAGCTGCCGACGGGCCGGCTGAGCATGACGCAGGCCGCGGCCGCCGTCGCGGTCGCGTCGGTGGTGTTCGTGGCCGCGGCGTGGTGGCTGAACCCGCTGTGCGGCTGGCTCTCGCCGGTCGCGCTGGCGTGGGTGTTCTTCTACTCGTATACGAAGCGCTTCACGGCCTGGTCGCACATCGTGCTGGGCGTGGGGCTCGGGATCGCGCCGGTCGGCGCGTACCTCGCTGTGACCGGGGAGTGGAGCGAGCCGTGGTGGGCGCTCGTCGCCTTCGCCGCGGCGGTCACGGCGTGGGCGGCGGGGTTCGACATCATCTACGCGGTCCAGGACGAGGCGTTCGACCGGGAGCACGGCCTCCATTCGATCCCGGCTCGGCTCGGAGTGCGACGGGCGCTGGGCGTCGCACGGCTGCTCCATTTCCTCGCGGTCGTCGCGTTCTTCGGGCTGTGGTGGCTGAGGGCGTTCCCCCTGGGGTGGTTGTACCTCGCGGGCGTGGGCGTGATGGCGGTGCTGCTGCACTTCGCGCATGCGTCGCTGCGCGGGCGCCCGGCGGAGGCGCTGGACTTCCGCCGGATCGACCGGGCGTTCTTCCACACGAACGTGGGCGTCTCGACCAGCTTCTTCGTGCTGACCCTCCTGGAACGAGTGCTCCTCGGATGAACGGGACGGCCGGCAGGGACGCTGGCGGGGCCGGTGCAGCCATCCCGGCCGCATCGGACGAGCGGCGCGGGGACGATGCGGCGCCGTCCACGGCACCGGCCGGTCGCGGTGCGGCGGGGGCGGGCGGCGCACCCGTGACGCTGGCGATGACCGGCGCCTCCGGCGCGCGGTACGCCGTCCGACTGCTGCGGGTCCTGAACGACGCCGGCGTGCCGGTGCGGCTCATCATCTCCGAGACCGGCTGGCGATTGCTGCGGGAGGAGGAGGGGATCGATGGGGAGTCGGCGTTGCGGCAGCGGACGGGCGACTGGAGCCGCGTCGCGCGCTACGACGATGCCGATCGCGGCGCGACACCGGCCTCGGGCTCGGCGCCGTCGCGCGGGATGGTGGTCTGCCCGTGCTCGATGGGCACGCTCGCGAGCATCGCGCAGGGGACGACGCGGTCGCTGATCGAGCGCGCGGCGGACGTCGCGTTGAAGGAGCGCCGGCCGCTCATCCTCGTGCCTCGCGAGACGCCGTACTCGATCCTGCACCTGGAGAACATGCTCCGGTTGAGCCGCGCCGGCGCCATCGTGCTCCCCGCCTCGCCCGGGTTCTACCACCGGCCGAAGGGCATCGCCGACCTGGTCGACTTCGTGGTCGGCCGGATCGTCGCGCACCTCGGTCTCGACCTGCCGCTCGGCCCTCGCTGGGAGAGCGGCGAACTCGACTGAGGGCGCATGCTCGTCGGATTGATCAGCGACACGCACGGGCAGCTCCGCCCGGAAGTCTTCGACCGCTTCGCGGCCGTCGACCGCATCCTGCACGCCGGCGACATCGGGTCCGTGGAGCTGCTGCTCGAGCTCGAGGCGATCGCGCCGGTCACCGCGGTCTGGGGAAACACCGACGGGTTCGATGTGCGCGCCCGCGTGGCGGAGACGGCGGAGGCGGTGCTGGACGGGTGCCGCGTCGTCGTCGTGCACGGGCACCAGCTGGGGTCGCCGCGACCGGATTCGTTGCGGGAGGCGTACCCCGAGGCGGACGTCATCGTCTACGGCCATACGCACCGCGCCGACGTCGATCGCGCGGACGGGCGGTGGGTCGTCAATCCCGGCGCGGCCGGCCCGGCCCGGTTCAGGCTCCGCCCGTCGGTGGCGCTGATGACGGTCGAGCGCGCGTCGGTCGACGTGCGCATCGTCGAGCTGTAGTCCCGGGCTGCCGCTTCCGCCTGCTTCTCCCTTTCCATCCGCTCGCCGGCGCGTGGATCGAGCCGTCCGCGGCCGCCATATCCGACCGCGCTCATCGTGACCGTCGCGGAAATCGGGGCCCCGTGCCCCGTCGTGCTCCACCGGGTCACCCTTCGGCGCCGCGGCGCGCGGACCGCCGTCGCGCACGTTCCATCCCCGGCACGCAACTTTCGTCCGGCGCCGGCGGACCCCCGGAGCGGGATGGGCGCACGGATGGAGATGCTCGAACGCACGTACACGACGGCGACGGCGGGGCTGCTCGCGCTGCTCCTCGTCGCCCTTCTGATGGCGAGGCTGATCACGCCGCTCGAGCGGCGGCTCGTGACGAGCACGGCGGTGACGCTGGCCGGTCTGTTCTTCATCGCGCGGTCGGCGGGCGACCCGGTCGCGATGGCAGTCGGCGCGACGGGGTGGGCGGTCGGCCTCGGCTCGTTCGCCCACGGCGTGCTGACGTGGACATCGGCAGCGGCCTCGCGGATCGGGCCGTTGGCGGCGGTCTTCCTGCTGCCGCCGACGTTCTTTGGCGCCGTGCTACTGGACGGGCTTGCGATCAGCCTGATCTCCGGCTGACCCGAGGCGCCGGCCGGGCCTCAATCGACGCGTACGAACGCGTGCTCGTACCGGTAGCAGCAGGGGTCTTCCAGGATCAGGGTATCGCGCCCCTCGCGGCGGACGATCTGGCGATCGACGCCGGGGTCGAAGGGGAATGCCCGGAGCGGATCGGCGTAGTGGATCCCCGGGCGTGGCGGCGCGGCCGCGGAGTCCCGAACGGGCGCGAGGCGGTAATCGATGTGCGCGCGGGCCGTGTCGCCGCCGTAGACCGTGAGGCGGCCGTCCCGGTGGAAGTAGAAGATCCTTTCGTACCCTTCGTCGTCCGGTGTGGGCCGGATCCCCGCGATCCCGCCGAACGAGCCGATCCACCGCCAGGGTCCGTAGATCGCCGTCGCCGGAGTGGTCCGATCGGAATCGGCGCAGGCGGCGAGGAGCGCGATCGGGAGGAGCAGGAAGGCAGCCAGTCGACGACGGGTTCCGGGCATAGCGCACCGATCCTGCGAGGGGTCGACTTCTATTCGGAGGAGTTGCAGGATCGGCGCCATGGTCGAGGCGCGGGGGTCTGGTATCGGGGGTCAGGCGGTCCGGCGTGGCTCGAGGAGCGTGGCGGGGTCGTGGAGCCGGTCGCGTTCGGCGGGGTGGAGACGGAACCAGCGGGCGACGAGCAGGATCTCCGCGGCCTGGTGCGGCTCGACCCGGAGCGGCGCGGGGTCGAAGCCGTCGAGCGCCACACGGATCGCGTCGGCGACCCGGGACCTCTCCTCCGCCGTGCGGGGCCAGGAGAACTCAGCGCAGACGAGTCCGCGGCGGATCAGGTAGAGGCGGTCGTCGCCGTCGTGGCCGGGGACGCGGTAGACGTGCGTCAGCGTCTGTAGGGTGCCGCGCAGGGCGAGGAGCTCTTTGCGCACGTTCTCGAGGCGGGTCGCCCGGTCGCGGAGCTCGGCGGCGTACTCGAACTGGAGGCGATCGGCAGCCTGGTGCATCCGCTCCTGGAGCGCGAGGAGCGGCTCGTCGGCCGAGCCTTCGAGGAAGCGGCAGGCGTGGTCGACGCGTTCGAGATACGCGGAGCGAGTGCACCGGCCGGCGCAGGGGGCGAGGCAGCGCCGGATCTCGCCGCGGTAGCAGCCGGGCGGATCGTCGCGACCGAAGAGGTCGAGCTGGTCGGCGAAGCGCATCGGCGTGGAGCCGCGGCAGTCGCGCAGCTCCAGGATGTCCGACAGCTCGCGGATCGCGTCCCGGACGCGGGCGCGTCCGCGGAACGGGCCGAAGTAGAGCGCGTTGTCGTTGGCGACGTCGCCGGCGAGGAGGAGCCGGGGCGCGGCTTCGCGGGTCCGCTTGATGAAGCAGTACTGCCGGTCGCGCTTGTGCTCGACGTTGTAGACCGGCCGCCAGCGCTTGATCTGCCGCAGCTCGGTGAGGAGAGCGGCGAATTCGTTGGGCACGTAGTCCCACTCGATGCGGTGCGCGTGGCCGACGATCTCGGCCGCCTTCTCGCCGCGGCGCGCGCGGAAATAGGAGAGGAGCCGTGTGCGCACGCGGACCGACTTGCCCACGTAGAGCACCTCACCGGACGGGCCGAGCATGCGGTAGACGCCGGGCCGGTCCCGGGCGTGCTCGCGTACGTGGGCGCGCAACTCCGCTTTGCGGCTCATGGGTGGTCCTGCAACTTCCGCCCGGACGGGATCCTTCGAGGGGCGCGTTACTTCTGACAGCGAGGGCAGTAGAACGCGGAGCGGTTGCCGAGCACCAACCGCTCGATGGGGGTGCCGCAGTTCGGGCAGGGCTCGCCCGCGCGGCCATAGACGCGCAGCCGCGGCTCGTATCCCCCGGCTTCGCCGCGGGCGTCGCGGTAGTCGCGGAGCGTGGTGCCGCGGACTTCGATCGCCTCGGCGAGGACGGCGCGGATCGCATCGCGCAGGCGCGCGGCCTCGGCGGCCGTGAGCGAGTTCGCGGGCCGCGCGGGGTGGATCCCGGCGCGGAACAGCGCCTCGTTCGCGTAGATGTTGCCGATCCCCGCGACGCGGCGCTGGTCGAGGAGCCAGTTGCGGATCGGCGTGCGCGACCGCGACGTCAGATCGTGGAGCCGTTCGGCGGTGAAGGCGTCGGAGAGCGGTTCCACGCCGATCTCCGCCTGGCGCCGGTCCCACGCCTCCGGCGAGTACAGGTCGAGCCGACCGAAGCGACGGATGTCGTCGTAGAGCAGCGCGCCGCCGTGGTCGAGCGCGAAGCGGACGGCCACGTGGCGCAGCTCCATCGCGCGCGGGGCCTCGCTGACGACGAGCCGGCCGGTCATCCCGAGGTTGACGACGAGGACGGGGCCGTCGACGAAGCGAAGCACGAGGTTCTTCGCGCGGCGGCCGACCTCCGCGATGCGCCGGCCGACGAGCGCCTCGGCGAGGGACGCGGGCGTGAGGCCGGGCCCGAGGACGTCGGCGTGCGTGACCTGCACCGCGGTGACCGTGCGGCCGACGACGTGCCGGCGCAGGTCGCGCGCGATCGTCTCGGCCTCAGGGAGCTCCGGCACGACGCGTCAACTCCCGCCAGCCGATGTCGCGACGGTACCGCTTGCCTTCGAAGTCGATCGCGTCCGCGGCATCGCGGCTGCGCCGGGCCGCCTGCTCGATCGTCGGCGCGACTGCGGTCACGGCCAGGACGCGGCCGCCGGCGGTGACGAGCCGGCCGTCCTTCAGCGCGGTGCCGGCGTGGAAGACGACGACGTCGTCGGCCTGTGCGAC
Source organism: Longimicrobiales bacterium (assembly GCA_036381255.1). GTDB lineage: Bacteria > Gemmatimonadota > Gemmatimonadetes > Longimicrobiales > RSA9 > CALBZE01. The sequence continues at coordinate 26,425 of DASVDG010000001.1, forward strand.
CTCCGCGGGGATCGTGATCGGCTTGCCCTTGTCGTAGGCGCCGGGGTAGCCGCCGGAGGCGAGGACGGTGGTGAGCGCGTAGCCGTCGTGCCAGTCGAGGCGGGAGGTCGTGATCGTGTCGCCGCGGGCGATGCCGAGCATCGGCTCGAGGAGCGAGGAGCGGAGGAGCGGGAGCAGCGCCTCCGTCTCGGGGTCGCCGAATCGGGCGTTGAACTCGACGACCTTCGGTCCGTCCGCAGTGAGCATGAGCCCCGCGTAGAGCAGCCCCTGGAACGGACGGCCGTCCTCCCGGAGCGCGGCGAGCGTGGGGAGGAGGATCTCGCGGCGGATGCGCTCGAGGAGCGCCGCGTCGACGCGGGATACGGGGGCGTACGCGCCCATCCCGCCGGTGTTCGGGCCGGTGTCGCCTTCGCCGACTCGCTTGTAGTCCTGCGCGGGGAGCATGGGCAGCACGTCGTGCCCGTCGGTCAGCGCGAAGACCGACAGCTCTTCACCCTGCATCCACTCCTCGACGACGATCTCGCTGCCCGCGGCGCCGAACTCGCCGCCGGCGAGCATGCTGCGCGCGGCCTGGAGCGCGGCCTCGACCGACTCGCAGACGACGGCGCCCTTGCCGGCGGCGAGGCCGGAGGCCTTCACGACGATGGGCGCGCCGTGCTCCCGGATGAAAGCTTCCGCGGGTGCGGGCTCCGTGAAGGTCCGGAACGCGGCGGTCGGCACGCCGGCGCGGGCCATGAGCGCTTTGGCGTAGGCCTTCGACGCCTCGATCGCGGCGGCGGCGCGGGTCGGCCCGAAGACGGCGAGGCCGCGGTGGACGAACACGTCGGCGATCCCCTCGTCGAGCGGCGCCTCGGGGCCGACGACCGTGAGGTCGATGTGGTTGGACTCCGCCCAGGCCGCGAGCGCGGCGACGTCGGTGGGCGCGAGGGGGAGTGGGGTCGCGAGTCCCTCCGTGCCGCCGTTCCCCCTCGTGATGTAGAACTCCGCGTCGGGCGCATCGCGCCGCAGCTTCCAGAGCAGCGCGTGCTCGCGGCCGCCGTTGCCGATGATCAGAATCTTCATGCGGCGTAAGTTACGGCCGCCGGAACCCTTCTGCAAACGCCTCGCGGACGCGGCGTGCCGCTTCACCGACGTGGTCCACCATCGACTTCGCGTCGTCGGCGTAGGCGCGCATCGCGGCGGCGAGGTCCTCGGCGTAGGGCGTGCGGCCGTCGCCGCGCCTGCGGTACTCGCCGCGGAGCACGCGGTCGTAGGCGCCCTCTTCGATCCAGTCCCGCATCTCGGCGACGCGGAGCACGTGGAACGGGTGCGTGGAGCCGAGGAGGTTCAGGACCTTGAAGACGGCATCGGCGACGTCGCCGCTCTGGCGGTACTCGTCGGCCTGGCGGAGGAACTCGTTCAGGTCGGTCTCCTCTTTGGACCCGCCGCCGGCGAGCTTGAGCATGGTGCCGAGCGCGGCCTCGGGGTTCTGCACGGCGAGGAGCCCGGCGCGGTCGGCGGAGAGTTCGCTCTTGCGGCTCCACTCGAGGAGGGCGAGGAGGACGGCGCGGGCGGCGAGGCCGACGATCGGGAAGCCGAGCTCGGCCAGGCGGATCAGGACGACCGTCATCGTGCGGTAGAGCACGTGGCCGCTCATGATGTGGCCGAGCTCGTGGCCGAGCAGGTAGTCGATCTCGTCGTCTTCGAGGAGGATGAGCGAGCCGGAGTTCAGGACGATGAACGGCCGGTCCATGCCGTAGGCGCCGGCGTTGACGAGCGGCGTCTGGGAGATGAAGAGCGGGTACGGCTCGGGCGAGTCGAGGGTCTCGAGGACGCGGAGGTAGCGACGGTGCACGTCCGGGAACTGGCGTTCCGAGACGCGGACGGCGTTGGCCTGGAAGGCGAGGCGGATCGGCTTTTCGCCGAGCAGGCCGAAGATCTTCTTGAGCACCTCATCGAAGGCGGGGACGCGGCGCAGCGCGGCGAGTGCGGCGCGGTCGGCCGGGTGTTCCCAGGTGCCCGGGTCGATGTCGGTCAGGATTCGGCGTGGCGGGCGGATGTCGGTGGACTCGGTCATCGGGACGCTCCGGGTTCCGGGGGTCGGCCGCGCGGAGCGGATCCCGCACGCGGCCGGTGTTTGCGACGGCCGGCGCGACGTTCGGCGCGCGCCGGGACCGTCTCGTCATACGTCCGGCCGTGGGGGCGGGTTTCTCCGGCGCCCCGAGCGCGCGACGTCGTCAGCAGCCCATGCCGGGCGCGTCGACGGTCGGCGCCGCCCCGCGCCGGTCGGGCCGGCGCGGGGCGGCGGCCGTGCCCGGCCTCACACGCCGCGGAGCGCGCGGTCGAGGTCCTCGATCAGGTCTTCGACGTCCTCGATGCCGACGGAGAGGCGGACGAGCGAGTCGGTGATCCCCATGGCGGCGCGTCGCTCGGGCGGCACCGAGGCGTGCGTCTGGAGGGCGGGCAGCCCGATCAGGCTCTCGACGCCGCCGAGGCTTTCGGCGAGCGCGAAGATGCGGGTGCCTTCGACGACTTTGCGTGCGCGGTCGGCGGTGCCCAGTTCCATGCTGAGCATGCCGGTGAACCCTCGCATCTGCCGCCTGGCGAGGTCGTGCTGGGGGTGCGAGGGCAGCCCCGGGTAGTTCACGCGCTCGACGGCCGGGTGGTTCTCGAGGAATTCGGCGATGCGCTGGCCGTTGGCGTTGTGGCGCTCCATGCGCACGTGGAGCGTCTTGGTGCCGCGCATGATGAGCCAGCAGTCCCAGGGGCCGGGCACGGCGCCGACGGCCTTCTGCTGGAAGCGGAGCGCGTCGGCGACGTCGTCGTCATTGGTGACGACGATCCCGCCGATCACGTCCGAGTGGCCGTTCAGGTACTTCGTGCTGGAGTGGACGACGATGGTCGCGCCGAGCTCGAGCGGCCGCTGGTTGAACGGCGAGGCGAAGGTGTTGTCGACGGAGAGATGGACGCCGGCATCGCGGGCGACCTCGGCGACGGCGCGGAGGTCGGTCAGCCGCATCATCGGGTTGGTCGGTGTCTCGACGTGGATGAGCCGGGTGTTCGGCCGGAGCGCGCGTCTCACGTTGTCGGGGTCGCGCGAGTCCACGAAGGTGAATTCGATGCCGAGGCGGGCGAGGACCTGGGTGAACATGCGGGTGGTCCCGCCGTAGGTGTTCTCCTCGCTGACGACGTGGTCGCCGGCGGAGAGGCGTTTGACGATCGCCTCGATCGCGGCGAGCCCGCTGGCGAACGCGATGCCGTGCCTGCCGCCTTCGAGTGCGGCGATGTTGGCCTCCATCGCGGAGCGGGTCGGGTTCGTGACGCGGGCGTACTCGTACCCTTCGCGCGGCTTGCCGAGCGCTTCCTGCACGTAGGTGGAGGTCTGGAAGACCGGCGGCATGATGGCGCCGGTCGTGGGTTCCGGCTGCTGCCCTGCGTGGATTGCGCGGGTACCGAATCGAAGCGAGTCGTCCGTCATCGGGTGGTCCGTGTGAAGTGGGTCGGGACGGTCGAGCGGGGAAAGGTAGGGTGGGGGTTCGGTGGGGGCAACGGGGGCGCGGGGGCGGTTTGCTCGCGGTGGTGCGGGGGTGTAGACTGGGGTCAGTTGTCAGGGGTCAGTAGTCAGTAGTCAGTTGTCAGTTGTCGGGGGTCAGGGATCGGGGGACGGAATTGGTTGGGAGGATTTGAGGTGGTGGAAAAGCGGGTGTTGGCGCATGACAGGATCGTGGCGGCGGGTGCGGAGCCGGGGCGGTGGTTGTTCGTGCTGCACGGGGTGTTCGGGATGGGGCGGAACTGGGCGTCGATCGCGCGGCGGGTGGTGCGGGCGCGGCCGGAGTGGGGCGCGGTGCTGGTGGACCTGAGGGAGCATGGCGGGTCGCGCGGGTTCGCTCCGCCGCACACGCTCGCGGCGGCGGCGGCCGACGTGCGGGCGCTGGCGCGGTCGCTCGGCGTGCGGACGGATGCGCTGCTCGGCCACTCGTTCGGCGGGAAGGTCGCACTGGCGTATGCGCGGGACTACCCGGGCGCGGTGGACCAGCTCTGGATCGTGGATTCGACGCCCGAGGCGCGGCCGCCGGGCGGGAGCGCGGTGGAGATGCTCGCGTCGGTGCGCCGACACCCGGGGCCGTTCGAATCGCGGGGCGCGGCGGTGGGCGCGCTCGAGTCCGACGGCTGGGCGACCGGCGTGGCGCAGTGGATGTCGACGAACCTCGAGCCGGTCGACGGGGCGTATCGATGGTCGCTGGATTTCGGGGCGATGGAGGCGCTGCTGGAGGACTTCTTCGCGACGGATCTCCGTGGCATCGTCGAATCGCCGCCGGCGGGGCTCGATGTGCACGTCCTGCGCGCCACGCGCTCGGATGTGCTCGGCGATGCGGCGGCGGAGCGGATCGAGGCGGCGGCGAGACAGTCCGGCCGCGTCCATCTCCATGTCGTGGAGGGCGGGCACTGGCTGAACGCGGACAACCCGGACGCCGTCGTCGCGCTGATGGAATCGGGGCTTCCCGACGCGGCGACGGCGGGTTGACCCTGTCCGGCGCGTGGCCTAGCTTGTGGTTGTTTCGGGGCCGGCCGTACGTTCGAAGACGGCGGCCCCGTTGGTTATTGGAGGACGAGATGGCGTTCGAGATTCCGAACGAGCTGATGGTGAGCGTCTCCGGCGTGCGCGGCCGCGTGGGCGAGGCGTTGACGCCGGAGGTGGTGGCGCGCTTTGCCGCCGCGTTCGGCGCGTACGTGCGGGAGACGGCGGGCGGGCGGCGTCCGCGGATCGTGCTCGGGCGCGACTCCCGGACGTCGGGGCCGATGTTCGTGCGGGTCGCGACGGCGGCGTTGCAGTCCGTCGGCTGCGACGTGGTCGACGTGGGTCTGGTGCCGACGCCGACGACGCTCTACGCGATCCGGCACCACGGCGCCGATGGCGCGATCGTGGTCACGGCGAGCCACAACCCGGTGGAGTGGAACGCGTTGAAGTTCGCGTCCGCGGCGGGGATGTTCCTGGACGCGGAGGAGGCGCCGCGAATGCGCGCCTTCGTCGCGGACCGGCCGGTCCCGTACGTCGGCTGGGACGGTCTGGGCGCGGTGGTCGAGGACCGTGAGGCGGCGGCCCGTCACGTGGACGCGGTGCTGCGGGTGCCGTACCTCGATGTCGAGGGGATGCGCCGGCGACGCTTCAAGGTCGCGCTGGACTGCATTCGTGGCGCGGGCACGGAGGTCCTGCCGCGCCTGCTCGAGGCGCTCGGGTGCGACGTCGTCGGGCTGAACCTGGAGCCGGACGGCCGGTTCCCGCGCGAGCCGGAGCCGGTGGCGCAGAACCTGGGCGAGCTGGAGCGTCTGGTGCGGGAGAGCGGGGCGGACCTGGGGCTGGCGACGGATCCGGATGCGGACCGGCTGTCGCTGGTCGCGGGGAGCGGCCGGGCGATCGGCGAAGACTTCACGCTCGCGCTCGCCGCCGCGCTGGTGCTCCGCCACGTGACGGGGCCGGTGGTGACGAACCTATCGACGAGCCGCCTGCTGGAGGACGTGGCCGCGCAGGCCGGCGCGCCGTTCCACCGGACGCCGGTCGGCGAGATCAACGTGGCCCGGCGGATGGAGGCGGAGGGCGCGGTGATCGGCGGCGAGGGGAACGGCGGCGTGATCCTGCCGGACGTCCACCTCACGCGGGACGCGGCGGTGGCGGCGGCGCTGGTGCTCCAACTCCTGCTGGAGACGGGCCGCACTCTGGACGAGCACGTGGCGGCGCAGCGCAGCTACGTGATCATCAAGGACAAGCTGCCGCGGGACGCGGGGCGGATCGAGGACGCGTACACGGTCCTGGAGGACCGGCTCGCCGCGCCCGCGGCGGACCGCCAGGACGGGTTGCGGCTGGACTGGCCGGCCGACTCGAAGTGGCTGCATCTTCGGCCGTCGGGTACGGAGCCGATCCTGAGGATCATGGCCGAAGCGCCGACGGAGGCGGAGGCGCGCGAGCTGGTCGAGAAGGCGCGCGCGGCGTTGCTCGGCTCCGAGGCGCGCGCCGCCGCCGGCGCGGACGGCGGTCCGGCCTGATCCGCCGGGCGCGGGCGTGCGGCCTCCGCTCGTGCCGCCGCCCGGCGCGACCCTTCGGCGCCCGAAGAGGACGCCACCCCGAGCCCGATTCGCGGCCCGGCCCCATCCGCGTCGCAAATGAAAGAGTCCGTCGACCGACGGCAAGGCCCCAGCCTTGCGGTGGGCGTGGGCATCCGCCACACTTTCCGCGGCGGCACTCACGCGGCGTGCCGCGATCCGAACCGAGCCGGCGCGCCCGCGCGGACCGAAGAAAGTGAGCCAACCATGTGTGGAATCGTAGGATACATCGGTGACCGTTCCGCCGTGCCGCTGCTCATCGACGGGCTGCGCCGGCTGGAGTACCGCGGGTACGATTCGGCGGGGATCAGCGTGGCGGTCGATGGCCGGTTGGAGACGCGCAAGACCGCGGGGAAGATCAGCCGGCTCGAGGCGGTGCTGCGCGAAGAGGGCTCGCCGGAGGGGACATGCGGGATCGCGCACACGCGCTGGGCGACGCACGGCGCGCCGAACACGACGAACGCGCACCCGCACTCGGACTGCGCCGGCCGGTTCGCGGTGGTGCACAATGGGATCATCGAGAACGCGGGCACGTTGCGGCGCAAGCTCGAGGAGATCGGGCACCAGTTCCGGACGGAGACGGACACGGAGGTGATCTCGCACCTGATCGAGGAGGCGTACGAAGGCCAGCTCGAGGAGGCGGTCCGCGCGGCGCTGCGGCAGATCGAGGGGACGTACGGCATCGCGGTTTTGTGCAGCGACGAGCCGCGCAAGATCGTGGCGGCGCGGCGCGGCAGCCCGCTGCTGCTCGGGATCGGCGACCGCGACGAGTACTACGTGGCGAGCGACGTCGCCGCGATCCTGGCGCAGACGCGCAAGGTCGTCTACCTCGACGACGGCGAGATCGCGGTGCTCACGGAGTCGGGCTTCGAGACGCTGTCGCTGAAGGGCGACGCGATCAGCAAGGAGGTCGACCACGTCTCGTGGGATCTGGACGCGATCGAGAAGGGCGGGCACGACCACTTCATGCTGAAGGAGATCTTCGAGCAGCCGGAGACGCTGCGCAACGCAATGCGCGGCAGGCTGCTCGAGGAGGACGGGAACGTCAAGCTCGGCGGCGTGACGCTGTCGAACGACGAGCTGCTCCGGATCAAGAACATCACGATCACCGCGTGCGGCACGTCGTGGCACAGCGCGTTGATCGGCGAGTACATGCTCGAGGAGCTGGCGCGCATCCCGGTCGAGGTCGAGTACGCCTCCGAGTTCCGGTACCGGAACGCCGTGATCGGGGAGGACACGCTGGTCATCGCGATCAGCCAGTCGGGCGAGACCGCGGACACGCTCGCGGCGCTGCGCGAGGCGAAGCAGCGAGGCGCGAGGGTGATGGGGATCGTCAACGTGGTCGGCTCGACGATCGCACGGGAGACGGACTTCGGGATCTACCTCCACGCGGGCCCGGAGATCGGCGTCGCCTCGACGAAGGCGTTCACGAGCCAGGTCGCGGTGCTCTCGCTGTTCACGATCCTGATGGCGCGGCTGCGCTCGATGTCGATCCTCCAGGGCCGGGAGATGGTCGCGGCGCTCCAGCGGCTCCCGGACCAGGTCGAGCAGGTGCTCGAGCTCAACGAGGCGATCCGCGAGCTGGCGCGCACGTACAAGGACGCGGCGAACTTCCTGTACCTGGGCCGCGGGCTCAACTTCCCGTCGGCGCTCGAGGGCGCGCTCAAGCTGAAGGAGATCAGCTACATCCACGCGGAGGGGTACCCGGCGGCCGAGATGAAGCACGGGCCGATCGCGCTGATCGACGAGAACATGCCGGTCGTCGTGATCGCGCCGCACGACGGCGTGTACAGCAAGATCGTGTCGAACATCGAGGAGGTGAAGGCGCGGGGCGGCCGGGTCATCGCGGTGGTCACCGAGGGGAACACCGAGCTGCGGGACAAGGTCGATCACCTGATCACGATCCCGGCGACGCACGAGATCCTGACGCCGATCCTGGCGACGATCCCGTTGCAGCTGCTGGCGTATCACATTGCCGTGCTGCGGGGGTGCAACGTGGATCAGCCGCGGAACCTGGCGAAGTCGGTGACGGTGGAGTAGGGGGCAGTTGTCAGTTGTCAGGATTCAGGGGTCAGGGGTCAGGGGTCAGGATTCGCTGGGTCGCGGCGGTTCCCGCGGGACGGGGCCGGGGCGTGGCGGGTATGGGGGGCAGCGACGTTGCCGGCCGCTTCGCGATCCGCGCGCGGGCGCCGGGGTGCTCCGGGATCTGTGCGGACCGGATCTGTGCGGACCGGATCGGGAACGCCGCCGACATTTCGGCGGCGTTTGTATTGGGGGCGGGTGGGGTGCGGAACCTTTCGATCGGCGTGGCGGCCGCGCTCGACGTTGGCGGGGAGGTGTGGCGGCGGGGAACCGGACGGCGGCGGGCGGGCGCGGTGGTTCTTGCGCGCGTGCGGGTGCGCGGCTACGCTGGCGGGATCGTGCGGACTCGAGAGTGGGCACGGACGTCCCCGACCGCCGGCCCGGCACGAGCGGGGCCGCGGCGAGGGAGGGCGGGGGCGTCGGCGCGCTCCGTACGGGTGCCGGGCCGGGGACGGTCGGGTTTCGGGAGGCGAGGATGCGGGTGGTATTGCAGCGGGTGTCGAGGGCGCGGGTGACGGTGGAGGGGCGGACGACCGGGGAGATCGGGCGCGGGTACCTTCTCCTGGTCGGCTTCCGCGGCGATGATGACGAGGAGCGGCTGCGGTGGATGGCGGACAAGGTCGTCGGTTTGCGACTGTTTCCGAATGAGGAGGGGAAGATGAACCGCTCGCTCGACGAGGTGGGCGGCGGGGTGCTGGTGGTCAGCCAGTTCACGCTGTACGGTGATGCGCGGAAAGGGCGGCGGCCGAGCTTCGTGGAGGCGGCGCGGCCGGAGGTCGCGGTCCCGCTGTACGAGCGGTTCGTCGACCTTCTGCGCGAGCGGGTGCCGGGCGGTGTGGGGACGGGAGAGTTCGGCGCGATGATGGACGTGGAGCTGGTGAACGACGGACCCGTGACCCTGGTTCTGGAGCGATGAGCACGGTCCAGCCGGAGAGGGAGGGGGGCGGCGTGACGACGGTGGAGGTCCCGCCGCTGGTGCTGGCCTCGCGGTCGCCGAGGCGGGTGCAGCTGCTGGAGATGCTGGGGCTGGACTTCGAGGTGCTCCCGGCCGGCGTGGACGAGACGGCGCACCCGGCGTCGGCGCCGGCCGAGATCGCGGAGTACCTGGCGCGGGAGAAGGCGCTGGCGGTGGCCTCGCTGCGGCCGGACGCGCTGGTGATCGGGTGCGACACGCTGGTCGTGATCGACGGCGAGACGCTGGGCAAGCCGAAGGACGAAGCGGACGCGGTGCGCATGCTGCTGCGGCTGGAAGGGCGGGAGCACCGCGTCGAGACCGGGATCGCGGTGGTCGCGCCGGGTGGGCGGCTGGAGAGCTCGGTCGAAGGGATCCGGGTGCGGTTCCGGCCGTTCGACCGGCAGATGGCGGAGGACTACGTCGCGACGGGCGAGCCGCTGGACAAGGCGGGCGCGTACGGGATCCAGGGCTCCGGCGCGGCGCTGGTAGACTGGATCGAGGGCGACTTCTTCGCCGTGATGGGGCTGCCGATCGCGCGGATGATGTCGCTGTTCCGCGCGCTCGGCTGGCGGTACAACTTCAGAGGATTCGAACCCCTACCCTAGCGAGCCCATGAGACATCCGGAAGCCGTTCGGTGGACCGAGGATGGCGCGGCGGTGGACCTGCTCGACCAGACGCGGCTGCCGGAGGCGGAGGTCCGGCTGCGGCTCGAGTCGGCGGACGCGGTGGCGGAGGCGATCCGCGCGCTGCGGGTGCGGGGCGCGCCGGCGATCGGGATCGCGGCGGCGATGGGGCTGGCGGTCGAGTCGGCGCGCCACGTCGCGCTGCCGGCGGACGCGTTCCGCGCGCGGCTGGAGGAGACGGTCGAGCGGCTGCGCGCGACGCGGCCGACGGCGGTCAACCTGTCGTGGGCGCTCGAGCGGATGCGGGTCCGCATCGACCGGTCGATCGGGCGCCCGCCGGAGGAGATCGTCTGGGGGCTGTACGAGGAGGCGAACGCGATTCTGGTCGAGGACCGCGGGATGTGCCGGCGGATCGGCGAGATCGGGCTCGAGGTCCTGCCGGAGGGCGAGGTTTCGGTGCTCACGCACTGCAATGCGGGCGCGCTCGCGACCGGTGGGATGGGGACCGCGCTGGCGCCGGTCTACGTGGCGCACGCGCTCGGCCGGGCCGTCCGGGTGTACGTCGGCGAGACGCGGCCGCTCCTCCAGGGGAGTCGCCTGACGGCGTGGGAGCTGGAGCGGGCCGGGATCCCGGTCACGGTGGTGGCCGACACGGTCGTGGCGACGCTGATGCGGGAGCGGCGCGTGGACGTCGTGCTCACCGGCGCGGATCGGATCGCGGCGAACGGCGACGTGGCGAACAAGATCGGGACCTACGGGCTGGCGGTGCTGGCCCGGCACCACGGGATCCCGTTCTACGTGGCGGCGCCGCTCAGCACGCTCGATCCCGAGACGCCGACGGGGCGCGAGATCCCGATCGAGGAGCGGGACGGCGACGAGGTGCGCCGCGGGTTCGGTCGGCTCACCGCGCCGGCGTCGGTGCCGGTGTACGCGCCGGCGTTCGACGTCACGCCGGCGGAGCTGGTGACCGGGATCGTAACGGATCGCGGCGTGCTGCGGGCGCCGTACGAGGTGGCGATCCGGAGGGCGCTGGGGCTGGTTGCCGCGCGGATCGGCGAGCGGTAGGGCACGGGAGAGGGAGACGGAGCGTTCGAGTTCAGCCTCGAGGGGAAGTTCGAGTCTACGTGCAAGGGGGAGGTCGAGGGGGGCGGGCGACCGGGGGTGTACAGGAGGAATCGATGCGGAGTGTGCTGGCGATCGATCAGGGGACGACGGGGACGACGTGCCTCGTGATCAACGAGCGGGGCGACGTCGTCGGGCGGGCGTACTCGGAGTTCGGGCAGCATTTTCCGCGGGCGGGGTGGGTGGAGCACGACGCGGCGGAGATCTGGGAGGTCACGCTGCGGACGGCGCGTCGGGCGGTGGCGACGGCGGAGCTGGAACCGAGCGCGATCGGGATCACGAACCAGCGGGAGACGGTCGTGGTGTGGGATCGCGCGACGGGCGAGCCGGTGCATCGGGCGATCGTGTGGCAGGACCGTCGCACGGCGGAGCGGTGCCGGGCGCTGAAGGCGGAGGGGCGGGAGGAGTGGATCCGGGCGCGCACGGGGCTGGTGCTCGACCCCTACTTCTCTGCGACGAAGCTGGAATGGCTGCTGCGCGAGGTGCCGGGGCTGCGCGAGCGGGCGGAGGCGGGCGAGCTGGCGGCGGGCACGATCGACAGCTGGCTGATCTGGAAGCTGACGGGCGGGCAGGTCCACGCGACGGACCCGACGAACGCGTCGCGGACGCTGCTCTACAACATCGACCGGCTGGACTGGGACGACGAGCTGCTCGACCTCTTCGGCGTCCCGAGGGCGCTGCTGCCGGAGGTCCGTCCGTCGAGCGGCGACTTCGGCCGGACGGACGCGTCGCTGTTCGGGCGGCCGATCCCGGTCGCCGGCGTCGCGGGCGACCAGCAGGCGGCGCTGTTCGGCCAGGGGTGCTGGGCGCCGAGGCTGGCGAAGAACACGTACGGCACGGGCGCGTTCCTGCTGCTGAACACGGGATCACGGCGAATCGACTCGGCTCGGGGGCTGCTCACGACGGTCGCGTGCGACGCGGCCGGCGGACCGGCATACGCGCTGGAGGGCTCGATCTTCATTGCCGGCGCGGCCGTGCAGTGGCTGCGTGACGCGCTCGGGATCATCGTGCAGGCGCCGGAGTCGGAAGCGCTGGCGCGGTCGCTCGAGTCGAACGACGGCGTGTATTTCGTGCCGGCGTTCGTCGGGCTCGGCGCGCCGCACTGGGACCCGGACGCGCGCGGCACCATCGTCGGGCTGACGCGCGGGACCGGAAAGGCGCACCTGGCGCGGGCGGCGCTCGAGGCGATGGCGTACGCCACGCGCGACGTGCTCGAGGCGATGGAGGCCGACTCGGGCGTCGAGGCGGTCGAGCTGGCCGTGGACGGCGGCGCGGCGCTGAACGACTGGCTGATGCAGTTCCAGGCAGACGTGATCGGACGGCCGGTGCGGCGCCCGGCGATGGTCGAGACGACGGCGCTCGGGGCGGCGGGGCTGGCCGGGCTCGCCACCGGAATCTGGCCGGACGCGGAGGCGTTCCGCGGTGCGCAGTCGGAACCGGCCCGCTTCGCGCCCGCGATGGAGGACGCGGCGCGCGCTTCGCTCGTCGCCGGCTGGCAGCGCGCGATCGCCGCGACGCGGGCGTGGTCGGCACACACGGGAGGCGCGTAGGCGGCGCGTGGGCGGCGGGTAGGGGCGGTGCGGGCGGGGGTCGCGGGTCGGGCGGAGGAGAGCCGGGGTCGGAGAGCCGGGGTCGGAGAGCCAGGGGCGGAGAGCCGGGGCGGCGGGCCGGCGGGGCGAGCCGGGGGAGGCGTGCCGGGGGCGGCGTGCCGGGGCCGCGGCGCCGCGCGAGCGCACGGCCCGGGTCTTGAAGGGGCGTTGCCCGACACGGGCGGGGCGTACGGCGCCCATGCCCGCACCCGCGTGTCACCGCGACCGGCCGGCGGGCCGCGCGGCTGGCACGGCCGAGCCGGAGCGACCGCCGCGAGACGTCGCCAATGCACCCGTGGATCCCGATCCTCCTCGCCTTCCAACTCGGGGCCGTTCCGCGCACCGGCGCGTCCGCGCCCGAAGCGGCGCAGCTGCCGATGCCGTCGTCGCCATGGACGGTGTTGCCGTGGACGGTGTCGCCGCGCCCGCCCCGGATGGTGCCGATGCGCCCACCCGTGCCCGTTCCGACGCCTCCGCGACTCCCCTCCGCCGCCGGGGACACGACCGTGCCCTACGCGGACGAGTGGTTCGCGGAGGACAAGCTGCGCCACTTCTTCCTGTCGTTCGCGGTGACGAACCTGGGTTACGGCGCGGCGCGCACGGCAGGGCTGGACCACGGGCTGGCGGAGATCGTCGCGGTGGCGGGCGCCGCGGCGGCCGGGTTGTGGAAGGAGTTCCACGACCGGAGCATCGGGAAGCCGTTCAGCCGGAAGGACCTCGTCTGGGACGGGCTGGGCATCCTGGCCGGGCTGGTCCTGGCGACCCAGACGCGCTGAGCGGAGGGCGGCCGGGTGACGACGCTGCCATCCGCCATCGTCCTCGCCGGCGACCGGCTCCGTGACTTCGACGCGGGCTCGCGGCTGGAGTGGATCGAGACGGACGGTCGGGGCGGGTATGCGTCGTCGACGGCGGTCGGCTCGAACACGCGGCGCTACCACGGGCTGGTCGTGACGGCGCGTCGCCCGCCGACCGACCGCATCGTGCTGCTCTCGCGGCTCGAGGAGACGCTGGTCGCCGCCGGCGGCGAGCGGTATGCGCTGGCGGCGAACGTGTACCCCGGCGTCGTCCACCCCCGCGGGCACCGCTTCCTCGAGTCGTTCCGCCTGGATCCCTGGCCGGTCTGGCGCTACCGGCTGGGCGCGCTCACGCTGACGCGCACACTGTTCGTCACCCGGGAGCCGTGTGCGACGGTCCTCGCCTACCGGCTGGAGGGCGGCACGGCGCGGCTCGAGCTGCGGCCGCTCGTCGCCGGCCGGGACTTCCATGCGCTGGTCACGGCGAACGACGTCGCGGCGCGGCGTGCGGAGGCGGCGCCCGGGCGCGTCGTCTACCGGCCGTACCCGGGGATCCCGCCGCTCGTGCTGTCCTTCGACGACGGCGAGTGGCACGACGACGGCGACTGGTACTTCGGGACCGTGTACCCGCGCGAGACGGAGCGGGGCCTCGACGACCGCGAGGACCTGTACTGCCCCGGAGTCCTCGGCGTCGAGCTGCGCCCCGGGCGGCGCTGGACGCTGGCGTGCGGGACGTCGCCGGTGCCGGTCGCGCGGGCGGATGCGTGGGAGGCCGCGGAACGGCGCCGCCGGGAGGCCGTGGCGGCACGCGGCCGGCACGCGGCCGGCGGCGACGCGGCGTTCGCCGAGCTCGGCGCCCGCCTCGCGCTGGCCGGCGACGCGTTCATCGTCGAGCGGGACGGCGAGACCAGCATCCTGGCGGGGTACCCGTGGTTCGCCGACTGGGGGCGCGACGCGATGGTCTCGCTGCCCGGCCTCTGCCTGGCGACCGGGCGGACGGCGGAGGCGGCGGCCGTGCTGCGCGCCTTCGCCGCGCACCTGCGCGACGGCCTGATCCCGAACCGGTTCCCCGACTACGGCGGCGAGGTGCCGCTGGACCACTACAACGCGGCGGACGCCTCGCTCTGGTTCGTCGAGGCCGTCGGCGCGCTCGCGGACGCCGGCGGCGACGTGCGCGACCTGTGGCCGGCGGTGCGCGCGATCCTCGACGGCTACCGCGCGGGCACGCACTTCGGGATCGGGCTCCAGCCGGACGGCCTGGTGCGACACGGCGCCGAAGGCGTCCAGCTCACCTGGATGGACGCGAAGGTCGATGGCTGGGTCGTCACGCCGCGGGACGGCAGGGCGGTGGAGATCAACGCGCTCTGGTACAACGCGCTGCGTCGGGCGGCGGCGCTTGCGCGCGGGGTAGGCGACGATGCCGGGGCGTACGACGCGCTGGCGCGCCGCGCCCGCGAAGCGTTCCCGGCGTTCTGGTACGAGGCGGGCGGCTACCTCTACGACCGGATCGCCGACGACGGCCGACCCGACCCGTCGCTGCGACCGAACCAGCTCTTCGCCGTCTCCTTGCCGCACTCGCCCTTGCCGGCCGGCCGGGCGGCGGACGTGGTGTCCGCGGTCGAGCGGGCGCTGCTCGTCCCGCTCGGGGTACGTACGCTCGCGCCCGCCGAGCCGGGGTACCGCGGGAGCTACGGCGGCAGTCGTCGCGAGCGCGACGCGGCGTACCACCAGGGCACCGCGTGGCCGTGGCTGCTCGGGCCGTTCGCCACGGCGTACCTGCGCGTGCACGGCCACGGCGCGGCGGCGCGCGCACGCGTGCGTTCGCTGCTCGCGCCGCTCGCCGAGCACCTGTGCGATTACGGGATCGGCCACGTGCCGGAGGTCGTGTCCGGCGATCCGCCGCACGTGCCCGGCGGGTGCTTCGCTCAGGCGTGGAGCGTGGCGGAGCCGCTCAGGGTGGTGGGGATGCTGGGGTCGTCGGGGTAATGCGGGAAGATGGGGGATCGGGTGTCGGCGAGGGCGGCGGCGGCAACGGCAGCAAGCGCGGGGCAAGGCAGCCGGCGTCGTACGCCTGCGGCGTCGTCGACGTGCGGGAAAGGGCGCGGCGGGGCGGAGGCAACCGGCGGTGGCCGAGGCGGCCGGCGGTGGCGGAGTCGAGGGCTTGGAAGTAGGTTTGACGACATGGATACGCTCATTCTCGTTCTGATCGCCGTTCTCGGCGCGGGCGCGGTGCTCGCGCCGCTGTTCTCGGCGGGGCGCGGGGCGCGGCGGCCGGCGGGCATCGTGCCAGCGCTCGACGACGAAGCCATCGACCGTGAGGTGGCGCGGTACCGCGAAGCGGTGCGCGCGGACACGGTCTGCGGGCGGTGCCGCTACGCGAACCCGGCGGGGAGCCGGTTCTGCGCGGATTGCGGCACGCCGCTGCCGGCGGCGTCGGGGGGCGCATGACGAGGGATCGCGACGTCGTCGACCTGCGCAGCGACACGGTCACGCGGCCGACACCCGGGATGCGCGAGGCGATCGCGCGGGCCGACGTCGGCGACGACGTGCTGGGCGACGATCCGACCGTGCGCGCCCTCGAGGACCGGGTGGCGGAGCTGCTCGGCAAGGAGGCGGCGCTCTTCTTCCCGAGCGGGACCATGGCCAACCAGACGGCGGTCGCCGTGCTCACGACGCCGGGGAGCGAGGTGGTCATTGAGGCGACCGGTCACGTCCTGGACTGGGAGGGCGGCGCGCCGGCGCAATGGGCGGGCGTGCTGCTGCGGCCCGTGCCGACGCCGGACGGGCTGCTCACGCCGGAGCAGGTTGAAGCGGCGATCCGCCCCGACGGCCGCATGGCGATCCGCACCTCGCTGGTCTGCCTGGAGAACACGCACAACGCGGCGGGCGGCCGGGTGATGCCGCTGGCGACGCTCCGCGCGATCCGCGATGTCGCCGGGCGGCGCGGGATCCCGATCCACCTGGACGGCGCACGGCTCTGGAACGCGAGCGCCGCGTCCGGCGTGCCCGAAGCGGCGTTCGCGGCCGAAGCGGACACGGTGATGGTCACGATGTCGAAGGGGCTCGGCTGTCCGATCGGCTCGCTCCTGGCCGGATCGGCCGACCTGATCGAGGAGGCGTGGCACGTCCGGCGGCGCCACGGCGGCGGGATGCGGCAGGTCGGGATCCTGGCCGCGGCCGGGCTCTACGCCCTCGACCACCACCGCGGCCGCCTCGCCGAGGACCACGCCCGCGCCCGCCGCCTGGCCGACCGACTCGACGGCGTCCCGGGAATCCGCGTCGTGCCGCCGGAAACGAACATCGTCATGATCGACATCGAGCGCGACGACCTCGACGCGCCGGCCGTGGTCGAGCGCGTCCGGCCTCACGGCGTGCTGCTCACCCCGTTCACGACCCGACGGGTCCGCGCGGTCACCCACCTGGACATCGACGACGCGGGGGTCGATCGGGCGGCCGAGGCGGTTGCCGGCGTTCTGGGGGTGGAGGGGGCGGTGGGGCGTAGGGGCGTAGGGACGTAGGGGACGTAGGGGACGTAGGGGACGTAGGGGCGCGGCCGACCGAAGAGTTGGTGGGCGATCCGGTGTGCCAGAGCCACCCAAATCCGCACGCGCCCTCGCGTTCGCTTTTCCGTGCGGCTTCGTGCGCGCACGTCACACCCACGCGCACACCGCCGCCTGCGATGCCCATGCCGGGCGTTTTCTTGGCAACGGTTGGATCCGTCTGGACTGCGGACCGGGTGGGGCGTCCTGTCGGGCGGGCGACGGCATTCTCCCCCGTCCGGACAGCCGGGAAAGGGCACGTGCAGCGGAAGGGGCACGGGCAGGTTGCGCGGGGACGGGCACCGCGGCTGCGCCGCCGGGCACGGGCACGTTCCCGGGAAAGGGGAGGGTGAGGGCCGGCGCGCGCAGGCTCCCGCACCCCCGCCCATTCCCATACCCGTAGCCGTGTCCGCGCCCGTTCCCGCTCCCAGCCCCCCGCCTCTGCCCTCGCCCCTACACGTACACGCGCCCCTCGTCGCACCCGCGCCCCACATCATTTCCGCGTCCGACGTGTACATCCAATCGACCCCGCAACCGCACCTCTTCCTTGCGTTAATGTCCATAACGGATATATTCGGGTCGGATACTTCGCATCGACCGACGTGGACGATGCCGCCGGTACGTGCTGACGCGAACGACGAGCACGACGCCGCCGCGAGGCGATGACCCGAACGGCGGACACGACGTCATCGCGAGGCGATGACCCGAGCGGAGGGTGCATGGATCACGAACCGCTGAACCCACCGGTGTTCCACATCCTGCTGGCGCTGTCGGAGCGCGTGATGCACGGACTCGGGATCGCCGACTGGGTCGAGGCGACGACGGGGGGCGCGGTGGAGTTAGGGCCGGGCACGCTGTACCGGTCGCTGAAGGAGATGACGGTGCGGGGGCTGATCCGGGAGGCGGCGGCGCCGGAGGCGGAAGCGGACCCGCGGCGGAAGTACTACGCGATCACGGCGGAAGGGCGGCGGCGGGTGGCGGCCGAGGCGGCGCGGCTGGAGCGGTTGGTCGAGGTCGCGCGGCGGATGCGGCTGCTACCGGAGCGGGCGTGATGCGGAGGGGCGGGGGGGCTCGCCGCGAAGGCGGGAGGCCTCCGGGCGCTCGCCTGATCCGGCTGCTGCTGCGGCTGTACCCGGCGCCGTTCCGCGCGGCGTACGGCGAAGAAATGGTCGCGTTCATCGCCGGCCGGCTCGAGCGGGCGCGAGTGCGGGGCGGGCGGATCGCGGCGCTCCGCGCAGGGTTGCGCGCCGCGGCGGACATCGTGCGCACGGCCGTCGCCGAGCGATTCGAAGTGCGGTCTTCAATCCAATCCAAGAGAAAGGGCGACGGTCCCATGTCCTCGATGATCTCCGATCTCCGTCATGCGGTGCGTCGCCTCCGTGCGACGCCGCTCTTCACGCTGTCGGCGACGGCGATCCTGGCCGTCGGCATCGGGCTGAACGCGACGGTCTTCAGCCTGGTGGACACGATCCTGCTACAGCCGCCGCCGTACGAGGATCCCGAGCGGATCGTCCACATCTACCAGGACTCGGACTACGGCTCGCCGAGCTCGACGTCGTTCCCTGCGTACCGGGAGATGGCGGCCATCGAGGGGGTCTTCAGCGGGGTTGCGGCGACATCGTCGGACGGCGCGGTGTGGGAGACGGAGGCGGGTCCACGCAACGTCTCGGTGGAGTACGCGACGGCGAGCTACTTCCCGGTGCTGGGGCTGCGTCCGCAGCGCGGCCGCTGGTTCGGGCCCGAGCACGACCGGGTCGGCTCGGCGATGGTGGCGGTCGTGAGTCACCGGGCGTGGCGCACGCTGCTGGGCGGGGATCCGGGGGTCGTCGGCCGGACGATCCGGCTGAACAACCAGCTCGTGACGATCATCGGAATCGGCCCCGCGGATTTCAACGGCGAGGCGGGCGCGGTGGTCACGGATTTCTGGCTGTCGATCTCGAGTACGCCGGTGAGCGGCCCGTACCGGGTCGCGAACCTGGATCGCCGTCAGGACCACTGGTACCAGGTGAAGGCGAGGCTCGCGCCGGGCGTGACGATCGAGCAGGCGAAGGTTGCGATGACCGGGCTCGCGCGGCACCTGGCCGAGACCTATCCGGAGCTGAACGAGGGTCGGGGCATCACGGTCTTCGCGCACGACGAGGTCCGCTTGCACCCCGATGTGGACGGCGGCCTCGTCACGGCGAGCGCCGGCATGTTCGCGCTGGCGACGCTGGTGCTGGTGCTCGCGTGCAGCAACCTGGCGAACCTGCTGCTCGTGCGCGGCATCTCGAGGGGTCCGGAGCTGGCGGTCCGGCAGGCGCTGGGTGCGGGCCGGGGCCGCGTGGTGCGGCTGCTGCTCTTCGAATCGCTTCTCCTGTCCGCGCTGGGCGGCGCCGCGGGGCTCGGGCTCGCCGCGTGGTCGGTGCGGCTCGTCCCGGGCGTGCCGCTGCCGGCGCCGGGCGGCACGCTCGACGTGGGCTTCGACCACCGCGTCGTCGTCTTCGGCACGTTGCTGGCGCTGGCGACCGGGCTCGTGTTCGGGCTGCTGCCGGCGCTGCGGTCGTCGAGGACCGATGTGGCCGGTGCGCTACGGGACGAGTCGCGGAGCCAGTCGACGGGCCGCGGGGTTTCGCTGGTGCGTGGCGGTCTGGTGGCCGTCCAGGTCGCGGTCTCGCTCGTGCTGGTGGTCGGCGCGGGTCTGCTGACCCGCAGTCTCACGAACGCCGAGCGCGTGGACGCCGGCGTCGACGTCGAGCGGATCGCGGTCATCGGGACGAACCTGCGTCAGGGCGGGGTCGAGACCGGCGAGCTCCCGATCGTCACGAGGACGCTGCTCGAGCGGATCGAGGCGCTGCCGGGGGTCGAGAGCGCGGCGCTGACGACGCGGCTGCCCGTACAGGACGGCGGCACGACGACGCAGGTGGTCGACGGCTACGTGCCGCCCTCGGGCACGGGCGCGGTCGAGGTGCCGTTCGCGTACGTGAGCCGCGACTACTTCGAGACCATGGGGATCCGGCTGGTCGCCGGCCGCGGGTTCACGCCAGATGACCGGCGGGGCACGCCGCGCGTCGTGCTCGTCAACGAGACCGCGGCCCGGGTCTTCTGGGGCGGCGATGCCCTCGGCGGCCGGATCCGACCGCAGGGCTCTTCGGGCGCGTGGATGGAGGTCGTCGGCGTCGTCGCCGACGTGAAGGTATCGGACCTGCGCGAGCCGCCCACGCCGATGGTCTACTACTCGGCGGACCAGGTGGCGCTGGGCGCGTTCACGATCGTGGCGCGGACGGCGGGCGCTCCGGCGGCGCTGACGGCCGGGCTCCGCAGCGCGCTGCGCGAGGTCCGGCCCTCGCTGCCGGTGACCCGGCTGGGTCCACTCGACGCCCACCTGGGCGAGACGCTCGCGGGGTTGCGTGCGGCGGCGGCGCTCCTGGGCGCGTTCTCTCTGCTCGCGATCGTGCTTGCCGGATTCGGCGTGTACGCCGTGGTGACGTTCACGGTGGAGCGTCGCGCGCGGGAGCTGGGGATCCGCATGGCGCTGGGAGCGGCTCCCTCGCGGCTGGTGTGGACCGTCGTCGGCAGGACGCTGCTCGTGGTGGCCGCGGGCGTCGTCGCCGGCCTTGCGGTGGCCGCCTTCGCGATGCGCGTGCTCGACTCGCTGCTCTTCGGCGTCGGCTCCGCGGACGGCGTCACGTTCACCATGGCGGCGGCGCTGCTCGCGGTCGCGGGGGGCGCGGCCGCGTTCCTGCCGGCACGGCGCGCGGCCCGCGCGGATCCGGTGGAGGCGCTGCGACAGAGCTGATCCCGACTTCGCGTGAGCGCTCGGTCGAGACGGCCGCGGCTCTTGTGTGCGCCGGCGCCCGAACGGGGGATCCGGCGACGTCGTCGCACGGCGATCGCGCGGGTCTCATCCACGCATGCGCGTGGCCGGAACTGCGCTTGTCTCCGCGCGGAAAAATCACGATTCTTGGCCTCGTCGCGCAGGAACGGTAGGTTGTGGAGGGGGTACCAGCGAGGCCGGAGAGCGGCACGGGAACGGAGCAGCCAAACAGGCGGAGAAAATGCCAACGGTCGACATCAGTGAGGACAAGAAGAAGGCGCTGAACGTGGCGATCGCGCAGATCGAGCGGGCGCATGGGAAGGGCTCGATCATGCGGATGGGCGCGGACGGTGCGCGCGTCGTCGTCGAGGCGATTTCGACGGGCGCGATGAACCTGGACGCGGCGATCGGGATCGGCGGCATCCCGCGGGGCCGGATCACCGAGGTCTACGGCCCGGAGTCGAGCGGTAAGACGACGCTTTGTCTGCACGTGATCGCGAACGCGCAGAAGCAGGGCGGGGTGGCGGCGTTCGTGGACGCCGAGCACGCGCTCGACATCGAGTACGCGCGCAAGCTGGGCGTGGACGTCGAGAACCTGCTGGTCAGCCAGCCGGACACGGGTGAGCAGGCGCTCGAGATCGCGGAGGTGCTGATCCGCAGCGGCGCGGTCGACGTGCTGATCATCGACTCGGTCGCGGCGCTGGTGCCGCGGGCGGAGATCGAGGGCGAGATGGGCGATTCGCACGTCGGCCTCCAGGCGCGGCTCATGAGCCAGGCGCTGCGGAAGCTGACGGGCGCGGTGAACCGCTCGCGGACGGCCGTGATCTTCACGAACCAGATCCGTGAGAAGATCGGCGTGATGTTCGGCAACCCGGAGACGACGACGGGTGGGCGCGCGCTGAAGTTCTACGCGAGCCTGCGCATGGACATCCGTCGGATCGGCGCGATCAAGGACGGCCAGGACCAGGTCGGGAACCGGACGCGGGTGAAGGTGGTGAAGAACAAGGTCGCGCCGCCGTTCCGGCAGGCGGAGTTCGACATCATGTTCAACGAGGGGATCAGCCACACGGGGCTGCTGATCGACCTGGGCGTGGAGACGGACATCATCGAGAAGTCCGGCGCGTGGTTCAGCTACGGCGACGTGCGGCTCGGCCAGGGCCGGGAGAACGCGAAGGCGTACCTCAAGGACAATCCGGAGCTCGCGTCGGAGATCGAGGCGAAGGTGCGTTCCGAGCTCGGCATCCGCGGCACGGCGCCGGCCTCGAGCGATGATGGCAGCGACGACTGACGCCGCGCTCGCGAGCGAAACGAAACGCCCCCGGACGCTCGGCGCCGGGGGCGTTCGTGTATCGGGAGTCGAACGACGGATCAGGCGCCGTCGTCCTCGTGCTCGATCTCGGTGAAGCCGTTCTCGATCTCGACCTCGAATTCCAGCAGCGTGCCGGTGGTCTCGTAGTCGTATTCGGCCAGGTTCACGACCGTCCCATCGCCGCGGGCGAGCCAGCCGTTCGGGTCGATCTGTACGGTGACGGTGCGGTTCTCGGCCGAATCGGCGATGACGAGCGGCTGTGCGAACTCGAGCTCGATCTCGACCTCGGCGTCGACGTAGACCGCGAACGGGGCGGTCTCGCCGTCGGTCGGCGTGAAGGTGCCGGTCAGGCGCATCGCGGCCTTGTCGGGCCAGTCGGGGAACTCGGCGCGGATCGCGTTCATGAGCGCCTCGATCTGCTGCGCCTTCTCGGGGTCCTCCTCGTCATCCTCCAGGTCCTCGATCTCGAACTCGAGCTCCTCGTAGCTCCCCGCCGGCACTTCATCGGCGCCCAC
This sequence comes from Longimicrobiales bacterium, assembly GCA_036381255.1. Classification (GTDB taxonomy): domain Bacteria; phylum Gemmatimonadota; class Gemmatimonadetes; order Longimicrobiales; family RSA9; genus CALBZE01. The sequence continues at coordinate 48,825 of DASVDG010000001.1, forward strand.
CGAGAGCGGACCGCCGGTCAGCGGCAGGTCCACGAAGTGCGGCGGGATGCGGAACTCGCGGCAGGGATTGCCCGTCCCGCTCGCGTCGCAGTCGTCGACGCGGTCGACGTGCTCGAGCTCGAATTCCGCGACGATGAAGCGGATGTCCGTGATCTCGAGCGTGCCGTTGCTCCCCGTCACCACGATCGACCCCCCGTCGTGCGAGCTCGTGGGCGCGTACGCGGCCGAGGACGCGGAAGGCGCCGCCGCGGCGAACGCGATGGCGACGGTGGCGACCCCGTTCGGACCGGTCGCCGAATCGTCGCAGGCGGCGGTACCGAGGGCCAGCGGGAGCAGCGCTCCCAGCAGTGTGGTGCGGCGTCGCGTCGTGTTCATGGTTTCCTCCCTCGTGAATTGGAATCGACGACCCACACGGTCGGTGGGGAGGGGCAACCCGCGGGCCGGACCGGTCTCACGCTCCGCTGCGCCGGGGAAACGCCGTCGCTGCAACGAAAACCGCGGCTCGGCACCCTGGCGTGGAACGGTCGAGCATCGTATCGTTTCGATACACCCTGCCTGATCACGAGACGGTGGGCGGCCGTCGACCGTCGGGGTCGGTCGCCCGCGCCGCCGGACCCCGGACGAGCGGATTCGGATGCGTATGAAGCCGGTGCTGGCCGTATTGAAACGGACGGATGCGTTCGACCGCGTCTGGGAGGAGCTGGCGGAGTCGGCCGGGATGGCGCTGCGCACGGGCGCGGAGCCGGCGGCGCTCTCTCCGCTGGGAGATGTGTGTGGCGTGGTGGTCGCGGCGGCGGGCGACGAAGAGGCGGCGGTCGACGTGCTGGTCGCGCTGACGGCGGCGGGTGCGGAGGCGGTGGTCGTGGTGGGTGCGCTGGAGGACCGGCGGCTGGCGTTCACGCTGGCGCGGTCCGGCGCGGCGGACTACTTCGTCCTGCCCGCGGAGCTGGACGGGCTGCGGGCGTGGGTCGCGGAGCGAGTCGCGCGATCGAAGGCGGCCGAGCGGGCGGAGGCGCTGGCGGCGTACGAGCGGGAGCGCTACGACTTCTCGCGTCTGATCGGCCGCAGCCCCGACCTGAGGGCGGCACTCGACCGCGCGGCCCGGATCATCCCGCGGGGGAACGCGACGGTGCTCGTGACCGGCGAGACCGGCTCGGGCAAGGAGCTGCTGGCGCAGGCGATCCACTACAACGGGCCGCGTGCGGCGGAGCCGTTCGTGGAGATCAACTGCACGGCGTTGCCGGGCACGCTGCTCGAGGCGGAGCTGTTCGGCTACGAGAAGGGCGCGTTCACCGATGCGCGCTCGGCGAAGCCGGGGCTGTTCGAGACGGCGCACCGCGGCACGCTCTTCCTGGATGAGATCGGCGACCTGTCGCTCGACCTGCAGGCGAAGCTGCTGCGGGTGCTCGAGGAGCGAAGGGTCCGGCGGCTGGGCAGCCTGAAAGCCACGGCCATCGACGTCCGCATCATCGCCGCGACGCACGTCGACCTCGCCCGCGCCGTCCGCGAGGGCCGTTTCCGCGAGGACCTGTATTACCGGCTCAACGTCGTCCCGATCCACCTGCCGCCGCTCCGCGAGCGCGGCGACGACGTGCTCCTCCTGGCCTCGCATTTCCTCGAACAATTCAGCGCGGAGTACGACGTTCCGCGCCCGGCGCTCCCCCCGGACGTGCGGCGAGAGCTGCTCGCCTACCCCTGGCCCGGCAACGTGCGGGAGCTGCGCAACGCGATCGAGCGCGCGGTCCTGCTCGGCAGCGGCGAGCTGCGCGCCGAGGACCTGTTCCCGGCGTCGCCGCCGCTCGGTCCGGCGCGCGGGCCGCTGCCGTTCCCGGCACGGCTCGACGAGATCGAAGTCGCGGCGGCCCGCGCGATGGTCGAGCGCTACGACGGCAACAAGAGCGCGGCGGCCGAAGCATTGGGGATCAGCCGCTCGCGCCTGTACCGGCTGCTCGGCGCGTCGGTGTAGCGTAGCGGTACAGTCGTCCCGTCGCGCGACAGGCGAGCCACCGCAGGATGCGCGTGGTTCCGAGCTTTTCCGGGGGCACGGCGCATGCGCCCATCCGGTGGCGGTGAAGCTCAACCGTCCCCCGTGACACGGATTGAATGCGATGGAGAAGTGGCAGATTCGAACGGTGGCGCTGGCGTTCGTGGTGTGGGCACCGGTCGCCTGCGCGGATGGGCCGCAGGAGCCCGAGGGCGGGTTCGTGGTCGAGATCGCGCCGCAGGCGGACACGCTGAACGCGATCGGGGACACGGTCCGACTCGTGGCGACCGTGGCGGATGCCGCCGGCGATCCGGTCTCCGGGGCATCGGTGGAGTGGACGAGCCTGGACGGCGGCGTGGCGACGGTGGACGGCGACGGCCGGGTGATCGGTCTGGCGGAGGGGGTGGCGAGGATCCGTGCGCGACATGAAGACGCGGCGGATACGGCCGAGGTGCTGGTGCGAGCGGGCGTACCGGACGGGGAGATGCAGTTCGTCCGCTTTTCGTCGGCCGTCCTCGACCGGGTCGCGACGGAGGGGAGCTTCTGGGCCGTGAGAGGGGAGGATCGGGAGCTGATCCTCCGGTACGCGCCGGATTCGGGCGAGCCGGAAGGCGAGGCGTTCCTGCGTTTCAGGGTATCGGCCGAATCGCTGTGGAAGCGGCCGGACGGGACGACGTTCGCGGAGGGCGACTCGGTGCGGATCACGGTCGCGGTCGATGCGGAGACCGGCTTCCTGTTCCGCTTCGAGCCGTCGGGGCTGCGGTTCGATCCGGAGCACCCGGCGCGACTGCGCGTCGAGTACCGGGAGGCGGAGGACGACTTCGACGGCGATGGCGGCATCGACGACGACGACCGGGAGCTCGAGGAGACGCTGGCGGTGTGGCGGCAGGAGCAGCCGGGCGATCCGTGGGTGCGGCTGTTCACGCTGAAGGACGTCGAGCTGGACGAGCTCGAGGCGGAGGTTGGCGGGTTCACGGGTTTCGCACTGGCGACGAACTGAGTGGCGAACGTGTCCGGGGACCGAATCGATCGCACGGATCTGCTGCAGCGGGCGCGGGCGCTCGACGCCGCGCGCGATTACGGCGCGGTCGTGGAGCTGCTCGCGCCGTACGAGGCGGCGGGCTTCGATGCGGACCCGGAGCTCGGCTACCTCCTCGCGGAGGCGCGACGCCGTGTGGGTGAGAGCGGCGCCGCGCTGGCGCTGCTCCGGGCGATCGAGCGTGCGTGCCGGCGGCGCGGGAACGACCGGCTGCACCGGAACCGGCTCAATCTGCTCGGCGTGCTGCTCTTCGAGCGAGGCGAGATCACGGACGCCGTGCAGGCGTGGGGCGAGCTGCTGGACGCGGCGAGCCGGGCGGGCGACGAGGAGTTCGTGGCGCGAGCGAACAACAACCTGGGCGTGGTCGCGACGCTGCGCGGCGACAGCCGGGAAGCGCTGGCGAGTTACCAGCGCGCGATCACGGCGTACCAGCGGCTGGGGTGGAGGCGCGGGCTGGCGCAGGCGCACCAGAACCTGGCGATCACGTTCCAGGCGCTCGGCTACGGGCGGGAGGCCGACGCGCATTTCAGGCGCGCCATCGGCTACGCGGTGGCGGACGGCAGCCGGGACGAGCAAGCGCGTGCGGAGCAGGAGTGGGCGCTGCTGATCCTGGAGCTGCGGCGCGATCCCGGGCTCGCGCAGGCGATGGCGTATCGGGCGCTGGCGCGATTTCGCGCGATCGGCGATCCTGCGGGTGAGGGCGAGACCCGTCGCGTGCTCGGGATCATCGCGCTGGCCGAGCGGAAGCTGGATGTCGCGAGGGCGGACCTCTCGGACGCACGGGAGACGGCGCGTGAACTCGGGCACCGGCTGCTCGAGGCGGAAGCGGCCGAGGCGCTCGCCGCGGTCGAGGACGCCGACGGCCGCACGGTGGCCGCCGCCGCACTGCGGGCGGCGGCGGAGGCGGCGTTCGCGGCCATCGGCGCCGCCGGCTGGGGTGCCCGGTTCCGCGAGCGGATCGCGCGCATCGCGGCGATTCGGGCGGGGCCGGGCGGCGTGGCGGCGGAGCCGGGTACATCGGCGGACTGAATCCCACGAAGGGTGTGATACTCCGAAAGCGCCCGCGCCATCGGCATCGCGGGCGCGTTGCCATCCGGTTCGCGGCGACCGGGCCGCGAGCAGCCCGGAACGAAACCCTTGACAAGCGTCACCGCCGTGGTCGCATCGTATGGGTGGCGACGCTCCCGTCCCGACCCTCCCCGGAGTCGTTCTCCTCACGTTTCGCCATCTTCGACGAGATCGCGGGACCGCCCGTTCGGGCGGCGCTTTCATCGGCGCGTCGCCGCGGTCCGTCGATGTCCCGCGACGGCGGCCGAATCGATCTGCACGACAGCTTTCCCGACGGTCGGCGCGGCCGTACGGGCCGCTCATCCCCACACCTCGACAAGGAGGTCCACCATGAATCGGAGGGCATGCTGGCGAGGAGCGTGGCTCATGGCGGTGGTCATGGGGGTCGGGTGCGCGCCCGACCGGTCGACGGAGCCGTCGGTGACCGGCGCCGCGCCCGAGGTCGCGCGCGCGATCGCGGAATCGGGTGCAACGGGTCTCGTGGCGGTGGCGCGCGTGATGGAGCCGGGCGGGCGGTCGTACGTCCGGGTGGTCGGCGCGGAGCCGCCGCAGGCCTCGCCGCGGTTGCAACGGGCGAGTCTCCGGCTCGACCCGGTGGGGACGCAACGGCTCGTCCTCCCCGATCTCGACCCGAGATTTCTACTGTTCATCACGTCGCCTTCGGGCCCGAACACCTTCGGCGCGCCGAACGAAGTGACCGTGGTCTGGGCGTTCTTCTGCATCGACCCGTTCACCGGCCAGGAGCAGCAGTTGTTCGACGTGACGGTGCACGACATCTCGAACGAAGCGCGGGCCGGGAGCGGTGGGCACATGTCCGAGCATCCACTGGCCGAGAAGCCGGTCGGCACGTGGGACCCGCAGAGCGGGCACACGGCAGCGGACGGCACGTTCATGACGCGCTATCGATCGAAGGCGGCGTCGGGCGACGAGGAGGTCCGGCTGCGGTACACCGCGCACGATGCGGGCTCGCCGTGCGCGGACCAGCCGGCGGAAGGCCTGCACTTCATCGGCGTCCGCTACCCCGGGTTGGTTCCGATCGAGGCCGTCAACGGGATCTACTTCGACAACATCACCTCGGACCACAACACGGTGTTCTTCGCGACCGGCGAGACGGTGGAGGCGACGTACCGGGCGGCGCTCTTCTACCTGCTCCTGACGGCGACCGACGACGAGGAGGGCATCGAGCCGTTGCGGGTCAATGCGGCATCGCTGGTCTTCGGTGGCCTGAACGACGTGCGCCACAACTGGGCCCCGCCGCACAGGACGCATCGCGTGGGAACGGATGTGGACATGGACGGGAAGGCCGATTCCTCGGGCGACAACCCCAGGGTGTGGAACAAGGTGAAGCTCGCGGCGCGAGCGGCCGGGTTCCCGCTCTGCCAGGTCCACGACCTGAACCACGTGCACTGCTACCACAGAATCTACCAGTGAGGTCACCATGCGCAACGCGAACGTGATCACGCTCGTCGGGCTCGCCGCCCTGGCGACGGCGGTCGCGCCGGCGGCGGCGCTCGGGCAGGTGGGCGATACCTCGAACGTCACCTACCCGGGGTGGATCCCCTCGGACCGGGTCGCCCCGGAGATCACCGTCGAGGTGTCGTACGACTCGGTCGCGGGCCTCTGGCGCTACGACTACACGGTGCTGAACGGCCCGACGGCGGAGCAGCCGATCCAGTCGGTGATGCTGCGGTTCAACGCGCCGACCGCCGGGGTGACGAGCCCCGCCGGCTGGTTCCAGATGCCGCACTTCTCCACGGCTGCCGGGGCGATCCCCGGCGTGACCTTCGCGGCCGAGGCTTCGGAGGAGCTCGTCCAGACGCCGACCGGCGTCGTGCCGGGAGAGCCCGAGGCGGCCGTCCCGCCCGGGCAGTCGCTCACCGGGCTGTCGATCGCGAGCCCGTACCCGCCGGGGTACGCGCGGAGCTACGTCCAGGGATTCGCGCCGGTGCCGTACCTGCCGATCGGCTTCGACGAGCCGACGGTCGTCCCCGACGACACGACGAACTCCCAGCGGGGCTGGACGCTCGGCCCGACCCGGTACACGACCATCGCGACGACGGGCGGACGCCGGCCGGCGGTGGACGGGTTCCTCGTGTTCATGAACGTGGCTCGCCGCGGCACGACGCTGCGCGATCCGGCGCCGATCGCGCTCGACCTCGCCGCCGGCGGCGAGACCGTGTTCCGCGAGACGCTCGTCGTCGAGCTGAACGGCGTCGACGTGACCGCCGCGTTCCAGCCGGGTCCGGCGGACGGCGCCGACCTCGTCGCCGTGTTCCAGCTCGGCGCGTCGCCGCTTGCCGTCGGGCGCAACGTGCTCACGACCCGGATCGAGGGGATCGTGCCGGGGACGGACCGCCGCGCCGCCGACACCGAGCGGCTGGTGTTCACCGTGCAGCCCTGAGCGGCCCGACGATGCACGACGCCCCCGGCGCCCGGCGCCGGGGGCGTCGTGCACCGCGATGCTCCCGGCGGGACCGCTACCCCACCGTCCCCGGCCCGACGATCCGCAGCCGCATCACGTGCTGCACGTCCAGCTCGTCGCGCCAGACGCCGTAGACGTCCGTACCGAGGAACCGGAGCGCGCGGAACCGCTCGGGGAAGGCCACGACGCCCAGGAACCGGCCATCGGCGTCGAACACGTCCCACTCCGGCGCGCCGACGTCGCCGCTGCTGAACGAGCCGCTCTCGGCGGCGCGTGCCGCGGACTGGACGTGCTGGACCCAGATCGTTCCGCCGGGGCCCGCCGCGACGGTGTTGTACGCCGGGTAATGGTCGGCGAACCGGACGGCGGGGAGCATCTGCCGGCGCTGAGGCGCCGGCATGCCGGCGCGGCTCCAGAGCTCGTCCAGCGCGCGGAGGATCTCCTGCCGATCGCTCTCGGCCACCGGGATCCGCTCGAACGGCCGGGTGACGATGCGGGTCAGACGCCCGTCGGGCGTCCGCACTTCGATGCGGTAATCCGTATTGACGCCCGAGAGGATCGAGCCGTCCGACGCGACGGCCCAAGCCGGCTCCGGCGCGAAGAGCAGGATCCGGGGCGTACCGCCCTGGAACTGCAACGTCTCGCCGCGGGGGAGCCGCAGCAGCGTGTCGACCACGGCGCCGCCGGCGCCACGTACGAGGATGGCGTGTACCGCGTCGCGCCCCGCTTCGCCCGGGACCGGCGCGGGCCGCACCTCCTGCGCGAGACGACCGTCCGGCAGCCGCGCCCATCGGGCCGGAATCCCCTCGGTGATCGGAAGCGGGAAGCTCCCCAGGAACGTGCCGTCGGGGAGGAATCGGTTCACCCGTTGCTGCATGGCATCGGGCACGTACAGCGTGTCGCCCGCGCCGACGACGACCGCCATCGCGCCGCGGCTCAGCTCGCCCGGCCCGCTCCCGGGCCTGCCGATCGTACGGACGTGCCGGCCGTCGGCGTCGAAGACGCGGATCTGCTGCGCCTGCTGGTCGAGCACGTAGATGCGACCCCGCGAATCCACGTCGAGCGACTGAATCGCGCCGAACTGATACGCCGCCGCGCCGTCCAGCGCGCCGATGCGGAGCGTCTCCTCGACGGTCCAGGCCTCGGCGCCGCGCCACAACCCCGTCTCCGGGTTGGCGACAATGCTCACGCCCGAGCTGTCGCTGACGGTGCCGCCCCACTCGCCGGCGGGGCCGCCGCCGCACGCCGCGAGAGCGACGCAGAGCAGTACGCCGCGGGATCGCCACATCCTCATCTCGCACTCCTTTCGCCGGGGATCCCCGCGGCCCGATCGGACCGCGTCGGGGTACATCCATGATGCATCGAGGCGGTCGATTCCGGAAGGGCGACGCGGCGGGCGGCGCCCGGGGTCCACGCGTCGACGGGCGTGCGCGCCCGGCCGCGCCGCGCGCCGTCGCGCGCACTGACCCGGGCACATCCTGACCCACCCGGTCGGGGTGAGGTATTGGTGTGCTGGGGGGTGGTGGGTGGGGGTCGGTTCTGGAGCGTGTGGGACGAGTTGTTTGAGAGTGGGGGTGGTCGAGCGCCGAAGCGCCGAA
>DASVDG010000002.1:0-36274 GCA_036381255.1 Longimicrobiales bacterium
TCGACGAGGTCGGCCTCGATCGGCGCGTGGTGGGATTCGCGATCGGCACGTCCGTCCTGACCGCAGTCCTCTTCGGCGCCGCGCCCGCCCTCGTCGGCCGGACCATCGATCTCGGCGCTGCCCTGCGGGATTCGATGCGCGGCTCGACGCGGGGGCACAACCGGCTTCGTCGCGGGCTCGTCGTCGCCGAGGTCGCGCTCACCGTCGTGCTCCTCGCGGGCGCCGGCCTCCTCACGCGCAGCATGCGCAACCTGCTCGAGACCGACACCGGGATGCGGACGGAACGCGTGCTGACGCTCCGCCTCTCGCTCGTGGGGTCGGCGTACCGGGACCAGGACGACCTGCGAGGCTTCGTCGACCGGCTGCTGCCGCGGCTCGGAGCGCTCCCCGGCGCCTCCGCCGTCGGCGCGATCGGGTGGCTGCCGATGAGCGGCAGCAAATCGTCGACGGCGTACACGGTCGTGGGCCGACCGGCGCCTGCCCCGGGCGAGGAGCCCGTCGCCGACATCCGCATCATCGCGGGCGACTACCACCGCGCCATGGGGATCCCGCTGCTCCGCGGGCGCACCTTCGACGCGCGGGACCACGAGGACGCGCCGCGCGTGTACGTGATCAACGAGGCGCTGGCGAAGGAACAGTTCCCGGGCGAGGACCCGATCGGCCGGCGGCTCAGCATTCCCTGGGGGGAAGTCCTCGAAGGCGAGATCATCGGCGTGGTCGGCAACGTGCGCGAGTCGGGCCTCGATCAGGACCCCGCGCCCGCCATCTACTGGTCCTACCCGCAGATGCCCTTTGAGCTGCTCAACGTGGCCATCCGCACGGCCGGCGATCCGACCTCGCTCGCCGGCGCGGCCGCCGCGGCGGTCCGCGCGATCGATCCGGACCAGCCCGTCGCCGAGATCCGCACGATGGAGCAGGTCGTCCGGATCACGGTGGCCCGGCCGCGGTTCAACCTGACGCTCCTCGGCGGGTTCGCCGGCGCATCGCTGCTGCTCGCCGCGCTCGGGCTCTTCGGCGTGGTCTCCTATTCAGTGGCGCAGCGCGCGCAGGAGATCGGCGTACGCGTCGCACTCGGCGCCAGCACCGGCGACGTGCTTCGCATGATCGTGCGGGAGGGTATCGCGCTCACGCTCGCGGGCGTGGCCATCGGGATCGTCGCCGCGGTCGCGTCCACCCGCTTGCTGGCGACGCTGCTCTACGGCGTCAGCCCGACCGATCCGCTCACGCTCACGGGCGTATCGGTCTTTCTCGCGACCGTCGCGCTCGTCGCGAGCTACCTCCCGGCCCGCCGCGCCGCGCGACTGGACCCGACGATCACGCTTCGGGCGGAGTAGGTCTGCGGCCCAGCCGCCGCCGCAGCGCCTCCAGCTCGGCGTGCTGCTGCGCCGTGAGCTCCGCGAGGAAGCCGAAGCCGAAGAGCAGGAAACCCAGCGTCTCGAGGAGGATCACGAGGTAGAGCAGCGGCCGGAACCCGAACGGCGGCATCGCGTGCAGCACGCGCAGCACGATCGTCGTCAGGCCGACGGCCACGCCGAGGCCCGCCAGCACCAGCCCCGTCACGCCGAAGAGCAGCATCGGCTTGCGAGAGAAGAACAGGAAGAACGCGACCGAGAGCAGGTCCAGGAACCCGACCACGATGCGGCCGCGCCCGGAGTACTTCGGCTCGCCGTGCCGCCGCGGATGGAGCGCGATCGGGATCTCGGTCATCGAGAATCCCCGCGCGTAGGCGAGCACGACGAAGAAGCGGTGCCAGTCGTGGCGCAGGCGCACCTCGTCCAGGACCTCCCGGCGGAACGCCTTCATCGAGTTCAGATCCGAGACGGGCACGCTGAACAGGCGCCGGCTCAGCCAGTTGTAGATCCCGGAGACCGCCCGCTTCGAATAGCGGCCGACCTTGCGGCCGGTGACGATGTCCCAGCCCTCGTCGATCTTCGCCAGGAACCGCGGGATCTCGACCGGGAGGTGCTGGAGGTCGGCGTCGAAGAGGACGATCACGTTGCCCTCCGACGCCTCGACCCCGGTCAGCAGCGCCTCGGTCTTGCCGAAATTGCGGCGGTGGCTCACCACCTTCAGGCGGCCCCACTCCGCCGCCTCGCGCCGCGCGATCTCGGCCGTGTCGTCCGTCGAGCCGTCGTCCACGAGCACGACCTCCCCCTCGAGGTCGTAGCGGTCGAACGTCGCCCGCAGCTCGCGCACCAGCTCCGGGATGTTCTCCGCCTCGTTGTACGCAGGGATGACCACGACGAAGTCGCGCCTCGCCGTGTCGGTGAGGCGCGACTCCTCGGGCGCGGGCGTCATCACTTCCACCGCCATCGGTCCGTCAGACCCGCTTGCGCATCCGCGCCGAGAGCACGCCGAGCTGATCGCGGTACTTGGCCACCGTGCGCCGCGCGATCTGGATCCCCTCTTCCTTGAGGATGTTCACGATCGCCTGGTCCGTCAACGGCCGCTTCGGGTCCTCCTCGGCGACGAGCTTCTGAATCCGCGCCTTGATCCCCCGCGCGCTGACGTCCTCGCCCGACGTCGTCGACAGGCCGCTGGAGAAGAAGAACTTGAGCGGCAGCACGCCCCGCGGCGTCTGCACGAACTTCTCGTTCGTCACGCGCGAGACCGTCGACTCGTGCATGTTGATCACCTCCGCCACCTCGCGCAGCGTGAGCGGCTTGAGGTACTGCACGCCCTTCTCGAAGAACTCGCGCTGCCGGTCGACGATGAAGTTCATCACCTTGAGCATCGTCTGGCGCCGCTGCTCGATCGCCTGGATCATCCAGTTGGCGCTGTTCAGCTTGCTCGAGATGAACTCCTTGTTCTCGCCCTGGAACTTGTTCTTGTCCTTCGCGATCTCACGGTACGCGCGCGAGAGCTTCAACCGCGGCAGGCTCGTGTCGTTCAGGAAGACGAGGTAGTCGCCGTCGATCTTCTCGACGATCAGGTCCGGCGTGATGTAGTTGTCCGACGGGCTGGAGTACTTGATCCCCGGCTTCGGGTCGAGCTTCGCCACGTCATCGGCCGCGGTCTGGACGTCCTTCGGCGTGATCGAGAGGTCCTTCGAGATCTCCGACCACCGGTGGTTGATCAGCTGCTCGAAGTAATCGCGCACGATCCGGTACGCCAGCGTCTCCTCCCGGCCCGCGTCCGCGAGCTGGAGGAGCAGGCATTCGCGCAGGTCGCGCGCGCCGATCCCGGGCGGATCGAAGCCCTGGATGATGCGGAGCATCTCCTCGGCCTCCTCGCCCGTGAACGGCAGCAGCGGCTCGTCCTCCCCGGCCCAGGCCGCGCCTTCCTGCTCGACCCACTCGTTCAGGCCGCGCAGCACCTCCTCGAGCGAGCACGAGAGGTAGCCGTTGTCGTCGATGTTGCCGATGATCTCCTCGCCCAGCAGCATCTGGCGCTCGGAGAGGCGCAGCAGCACGAGCTGGTCGCGCAGGTGGTCCGCCAGGTCCCGCGTCTCGACCGGCACCGGCTCGTAGTACTCCTTCTCCTCGTACTCGGCCCGCCGGCCGCCGGCCTCGAAGCCGTCGAGGAGGATCTCCTCCCAGTCGATCTGCTCTTCCTGCTCCTTCTCCTCCTTCTGCTTCTCCTTGTCGGTCTCGGTCTGCTGCTCCGCCACCGCCGGCTCCTCGAGCTCGAGGAACGGGTTGTTCAGCATCTCCTGCTTGATGTGCTGCTGGAGATCGAGAAGCGGCATGTACAGGAGATCCATCGCCTGGTACAGGCGAGGATTGATCTTCATCTCCTGCCGGAGCTGCGTGCCCTGGTAGAGTCCTGTCTTGATACTCATACCACTTCCGGTCGGCGATAACGTTCGCGCATGCGCGCCGTCAACGTCGGGCCGAAGTAGATCTCGGCAACCTCATCGTTCCAGACCAGTTCGGCGACGGTGCCCGAGACTCGCACGCGCCCGTCGTACATGATATATGCCCGATCCACGATGTCGAGCGTCTGCTCGACGTTGTGATCGGTGATGATCACTCCGATCCCGCGGTGGCGCAGCCCGGCGACGATCTGCTGGATGTCGTGGACCGCGATCGGGTCCACGCCGGCGAACGGCTCGTCCAGCAGCATGAACTTCGGGTTGCTCACCAGCGCCCGCGTGATCTCCAGGCGCCGGCGCTCTCCGCCGGAGAGCGAGTACGCCTTCGACCTGCGCAGGTGCTTGATGGACAGCTCATCCAGCAGCGCCTCGAGTCGCTGCTGCCGCTCCGTCTTCGACAGCCGCATGGTCTCGAGGATCGCGAGGATGTTCTCCTCGACCGTCAGTTTCCGGAAGATCGATGGCTCCTGCGCCAGGTACCCGATCCCCCGCCGCGCCCGCTGGTACATCGGCACGTCGGTCAGCTCGACGTCGTCGAGGTAGACGTGGCCTTCGTCCGGGGAGATCAGCCCGACGATCATGTAGAACGTCGTCGTCTTCCCCGCCCCGTTCGGGCCCAGCAGCCCCACGATCTCGCCCTGCGAGACGTGGAGCTCGACGTCGTTGACGACCCTCCGCTTGCGGAACGCCTTCACCAGTCCCCGCGCGGCCAGGGTGCTCCCCCCGACCTCGGCGACGTGCGTCGTTCCCGCGCCGGCGGCGCCGGCGGTCTGCGGCTCGGTCATATTCAGCAAATTCCTTACCGTCCCGATGACGCGGGTCCGGGCGCGGGCGGCGCGGCGTCGGCCACGCCGGGGTCCGGGTCCCCGCCACCGTCGTTTCTGGGCTGTAGATGGTACCCCTCGATGGGGCCGTCCGCTTCCACGCTCGTGACCTCGCCGTCACGCAGGAACAGCACGATCCGGTTCGCCGTCAGATAGTTGACGCTCGGGCCGGACTCCGAGCCCTCCTCCTGGATCCGGTACAGCGACTGCGCCGTTCCCTCGAGCCCCACGGCGACGAGGCGCTCGAGGACCGTGCGCTCCCGCACGCTGTCGGCCGGCGCGCCGCCGACCGCTGCGGCCGTGTCGTCAGCCGCCGGCGCGGCGCCCGCCGCCGTCGTATCGGCCACGGGAACCACGGCGAAGTATCCCGTGATCGTGTCACCCCGCAGCCAGTCCCGGGCGATGAGTTCCGGGAGCCGTGCGGTCAGCGAGTCCGCGGCGCGCTCGCCGTACGCGTTCCCCACGGCCACGACCCGTTCCAGCCGCTGCCCCGGCGCCAGCGCGTCGATCGAGTCCGCGACCAGCCAGAAATCGTTCGCCCGCACCCGTGGCTGCGGCCCGACGGTGCGCACGGACGCGACCGTCGCCGGAGCAGACGGCCCCGTCATCGCTCCCCCGGCCGCGGAGTCCGCCGCGGCCAGCCGCCCGGCGCCGGCCGGTTTCGGCGCCGGCGGCTCCGCCGCGGCGCGACCCGTCGGCTGCGCCGACGCATCGGCCGAGTCTGGCCGCGCCGCTACGACCGCGCCCCCCGGCGGCGCCGCCGCGGCGGTCGACTCAGCCGCCGGATCCGGCAGCCGCACGGCGATCAGGCGGTGGACCGCACCTTCGCGGAAGTAGATCTGGAGCTCCGGCGCATCCACGCGCATCTCCTCGGCGAGGAGGATCGCATCCTCGAGCGCGCGAACTTCGCGCAGCTCCTCGCCGTCGAGCCGCGCGATGATCCGCTTGCCCGTAAGCGTGAACGTCTCGCCCTCGATCATCGCATCGCCGACGAGGATGAAGCGCCCGTGCAGCTGGTCGAACTCCGCCTCCGCGGCCGAACCGTGCGTCTCGCCCCGCTCCATCTCGACATCGCCGATGGCGCGGAACCGATGCTCGCCGAGGATCTCCATCCGGTCCGCATCGATCTCGAGCGGCGGCGCGCCCGCGGCCGTATCCCCCGCCGCGCCGGGTGTACGCATGCCCGCTCCACCGCCGGCCGTGTCCGCCCCCGCGCCCGCGACGATCGGCTCCCCCGGCTCGCTGGCCGCGACCGTATCGCGGATCGGGCGCGTAGCGGCGTCCGTGCCCGTCGCCGCGCCGCCCGGCGGCCGCGCCTCGTACAACGTCGCGTGCGGCCGGCCGCGCACGATCGTCCGGGACTCCGGCCGGAACTCCGTCGCCCGAAAGTACTCGAGCTCGCTGCCATCCCGGACGACCGAACCGTCCTCGAGATCCGTCAGCACCACGTGGCCCCGCGCGATCAGGCGGCCCTGCGTGTGCTCGTAGTCGACGCGGTCCGCCGTCAGCGACTTGACCGTGTCCTCGAACAGCACGTCGCCGATGAACTCGCGCCGGCCCGTCGCGGTGTGGCTGACCATGCTGTCCGCCCGCACCACCACGCCGCCCCCGCACTGCACGTGCGCCTGCCCCCTCAGGATCAGCCGCTCCGTGCGCAGCCCCTGGTCGACCGCGCGCAGGTCATCGGCGTGGATGATCTCGCAGTCCCGCGCGGCCGGCGTCTGCGCCCACGCCGGCGCCGCCGGCCACCACGTGACGCACGCCGCGAGCACGAGCCACCGGCGCATCAGAACACGCCGATCTCGACGCTCTCGGCACGCCCCCGCGGCTCGCGCAGGACGAGATCCCGGAGCTGACCCGTCCGGTCCAGCTCCGCCTCGAAGCTGTCCCCCTCCAGCCGCGAGCCGTTCTGGGTGTGCACCGTCCGCACGTCGCTCCAGATCCGCTGCCTGCGCGGGTCGTAGTGCAGCACTTCCGTCTCGATCCGCCGGCCGTCGACCGTCAGCAGCACCACGTTGCCGCGCGCGACCATCGCCTCGGTCCGCTGGTTCAGCTCGCCGGTCTCCGACGTCAGCTCGGCCGCCTCCTCGCCCGTACCTCGAAACAACGTGAGGTGAACGTCCACAAGATGCACCTGTGCCGAATCTTCATAGAAGTAACCTGTGTCCGCGTGGAGCACCGCCTGACGGATGCCGTCCCGCGTCACGAAGTATTCCAGGCCGGTCACGATGTTGTCCGCCGGCAGCCCGGCGTACTCATCGCCCGCGACCGGCCCCTGGTCGCCGCTGCCGCATGCCGCGGCCACGATCGCGAAGAGGATCGACCCCGTCGCCCGTCGAATCATACCGCCCCCGCGCGCATGAGGTCGTGCAGGTGAACGATGCCGAGGAGCCGCCGTTCGTCGTCGACGACGGGGAGCGCCATGATCCCGTGCTTCTCCATGAGGAAGACCGCGCCGGCGGCCAGCTCGTCCGGACCGGTGAGCTTCGGCTCGCGGTTCATGACCGCCGCCACCGGCACGCCGAGCGGGTCCTCGTGGCGCTCCATGAGGCGGGTCAGGTCCCCGGCGGTGACCACGCCTACTACCCGGGAGCCGGCGTCCAGGATCGGAACGGTGCCCCGCTTCTCGGCGAGCAGGACCACGCATTCGCGCATGGAGGCGGTCTCCGGCAGTGCCGGCACGTCGTCGGTGAGCATGACGTGGCGGACGCGGAGCGTGAGCTTGCGGCCGAGCGCGCCGCCCGGGTGGAGCCGGGCGAAGTCCTCGCGGGAGAAGCCGCGGCGCAGCAAGAGCGCGACGGCGAGCGCGTCGCCGAGGGCGAGGGTGACGGTGGTCGAGGTCGTGGGCGCGAGGTCGTGCGGGCAGGCCTCCTCGTCGACGGCACAGTCGAGCACGACGGTCGCGGCCTGGGCGAGCGAGGAGTCCACGCGGCCCGTCATCGCGATGACCGCGACGCCGAGCCGGCCCAGGTACTCGATCAGTCCCGTCAGCTCCTCGGACTCGCCGCTCTTCGAGATGAGGATCGCCACATCGCCGCGGCCGACGATGCCGAGGTCGCCGTGCAGCGCTTCGACGGGGTGCAGGAAGACCGCGGGCGTACCGGTCGAGGTGAGGGTGGCCGCGATCTTCCGCCCGATGATGCCGCTCTTCCCGATCCCGCTGACGATGATGCGGCCGGGCGCATCGAAGATGATGCGGACGGCGTGCAGGAAGCGCTCGTCGAGCCGCGCCTCGAGCGCGAGCAGCGCGTCGGCCTCCATCCGGACGACGCGGCGGGCGCGGTGAAGCAGCTCGGCATCGTCGCGGACGGCATCCGCGGCCGGCGGCGCCGCAGTCGTCGCGGGAGCGGTCCGGTCTTCGACGTCAATCCCCATGCACCACTTCCGAGTCTTCGCGTGCACTCTGGTACTCGTGGACCAGGCGGCTCCACTCGCCTCGCGCCTTGAGCAGCGCCTCGGCGAACTCGCGCACGGCGCCGTCGCCGCCGTGCCGGCGGGTCTGCCAGCGGGCCAGCGCCTTGACCTCGGCCACCGCGTTGCCGACGGCGACGGGGAGCCCGACGCGCGTCAGCGCCGGCAGGTCGGCCAGATCGTCGCCGACGAACGCGACCTCGTCCCACGCCACGCCGTGATCCGCCATGAGGCGTCTCAGCGCCGGCAGCTTGCGGGCGCTGGAGTCCTGATAACACTCGATCCCGAGCTCGTCGGCGCGGAGGCGGGTGGCCTCGGACTCGCGGCCGCTCACGAGCGCGACCGGCAGGCCGGCCGAGACGAGCATGCGGATGCCGATCCCGTCCGTGATGTCGAACTTCTTGAGCTCGACGGCATCGCCGCCCGCGGTCCGCCCGATGTAGACGCCGTTGTCCGTCAGCACGCCGTCCACGTCGAGCGCGACGAGTCGGACCCTTCGCGCGAGCTCGGCCGGGATCCGCCTATGCACCGGCCGCTCCCCCCGCGGCCACGGCGATCCGCTCGCCCGCGGCCTCCCGGATCGCGAGGACCTCCTCGAGCAGCGGCCGCAGGCGGTCGAGCGGCAGCATGTTGGTCCCGTCCGACGGCGCCCGCGCCGGCTCCGGGTGCACCTCGAGGAAGAGCCCGTCCGCGCCCGCGGCGACCGCCGCACGGACCAGCGGCGGCACGAATTCCGGGTCGCCGCCGCTCGCGCCGTCCGCGCGTCCGGGGCGCTGCACCGAGTGCGTGCCGTCGAAGATCGCGGGCGCGCCCGTCGCCCGTCGCAGCCGCGCGAAGGACCGCATGTCGACGACGAGGTCGCCGTAGCCGAAGAACGTGCCCCGCTCCGTCACGGCGACGGCGTCGGCGCCGGCCGCCCGTGCCTTGCCGACGGCGCCGGCCATCTCCTCGGGCGCCATCCACTGCCCCTTCTTGATGTTGACCGGCCGCCCCGTGGCGGCGACGGCGACGACCAGGTCGGTCTGCCTGCAGAGGAACGCCGGGACCTGGAGCGCATCGCACACCTCGGCGGCGGGCGCGGCCTGCGCCGGCTCGTGCACGTCGGTGAGCACGGGCAGCCCGCTCTCCGCGCGGACCCGGGCGAGGCGGCGGAGCCCGTCCTCGAGCCCGGGTCCGCGCGCCGCGTCCGCACGGCTCCGGTTCGCCTTGTCGAACGACGCCTTGAAGACGATCGGCAGCGCCAGCGCATCGGCGAGGCGCGCCAGCGCTTCGGCCACGCGCAGGTTGAGCGCGTCGTCCTCGAGCAGGCACGGCCCGGCGATCAGGAAGAACGGGCCGCCGGCGCGGAAGAGGTCGGCCACGTCGCGCGCCGGGGTGTTCGCCGCGCCCGTCATCCTTCGGCGACCGGCGCGGGTTCGGCCGCGAGCGCCGCCTCCTCCACGGGCGCGATCCCCTTCCGCTCCATCGCCGCGCGGATGAACGACGCGAACAGCGGGTGCGGACGCATCGGCCGCGATTTCAGCTCCGGGTGGAACTGGCACCCGATGAACCACGGATGCTCCGGCAATTCGATCATCTCGACCAGGTTGCCGTCGGGCGAGAGGCCGCTGAAGCGCATCCCGTGCTCGGCCATCCGGTCCCGGTACGCGTTGTTCACCTCGTAGCGGTGGCGGTGGCGCTCGCTGATGTCCAGCGCGCCGTAGATCTGGTGCGCGCGCGAGCCGGCCCGGAGGCGAGCCGGGTACGCGCCCAGCCGCATCGTCCCGCCCATGTCCGTCACCTGCCGCTGCGAGTCCATGAGGCAGATCACCGGCTCGGACGTCTCGCTGATGAACTCGACCGAATGCGAATCGCGCAGCCCGCAGACGTTGCGCGCGAATTCGATCACCGCGCACTGGAGTCCGAGGCAGATGCCGAAGAACGGGGTCCCGTCGGTGCGCGCCCGCTCGATCGCGATCAGCATCCCCTCCACGCCTCGCACGCCGAAGCCGCCGGGGATGAGCAGGCCGTCGTAATCCGCCAGCCTGTCGGCGCCGGCCTGCTCGAACGTCTCGCTCGAGAGCCAGTCGATCTCGACGCCCACGTCGTTCGCGATGCCACCGTGGATCAGCGCCTCCTGCACCGACTTGTACGAATCGACCAGCGCGGTGTACTTCCCGACCACGGCGATGCGCACGCTGCCGTGCTTCGGCCGCTTGACCGTCTCGACCATGCGGGTCCACGGCTCGAGGTCGGGCTCGACTCCCTTCAGCCCGAGCTTCTCGACCACGAGTGCGTCGAGCCGCTGCTCGTGGAAATCGAGCGCGACCTCGTAGATCGTCTCGACGTCGCGCGCCTCGATCACGCCCGCCGCATCCACGTTCGTGAACAGCGCAATCTTCCGCTTCAGGTCGCTGTCCAGCGGGTGCTCGGCACGGCAGATCAGCACGTCCGGCTGGATCCCGATCTCCATCAGCTCGCGCACCGAGTGCTGCGTCGGCTTCGTCTTCAGCTCGCCCGCCGCCGCGATGTAGGGGATCAGCGTCACGTGCATGAAGAGCGTGTGCTCGCGCCCCACCTCCTGGCGGAACTGCCGGATCGCCTCGAGGAACGGCAGCGATTCGATGTCGCCGACCGTGCCGCCGATCTCCGTGATCACGACGTCGTGGTTCGCCGACAGCCGGCGGACCGCCGCCTTGATCTCGTCCGTGATGTGCGGGATCACCTGCACCGTGGCGCCGAGATAGTCGCCCCGGCGCTCCTTGGTGATCACGTCCCGGTAGATCCGCCCGCTCGTGATGTTGTTCGCCTGCGAGAGCGACTCGTCGATGAACCGCTCGTAATGCCCCAGGTCGAGATCCGTCTCCGCGCCGTCGTCCGTCACGAAGACCTCGCCATGCTGGAACGGCGAGAGCGTGCCCGGATCCACGTTGATGTACGGATCGAATTTCTGGATCGTGACCCGCAGCCCCCGCTCGACCAGAAGCCGGCCTAGCGAAGCGGCGGCGATGCCCTTGCCGAGAGAAGAGACGACGCCGCCGGTCACGAAGATGTACTTGGTCGGTGGACGGATCTCGTCGTTCATTCGGTTCCCGTGTCGTTGATCTGGATCATTGTCCCAACAGCCGCGCCTCGGCCCGCCGCGCGTCCTCGATCGTGTCGACGCCGCCTTCCGCGGCGTCGACGACCGCGACGCCGATCGCCGTGCCCGCCGCGAGCGCCCGGAGCTGCTCGAGCCGCTCGATCCGTTCGAGCTCGCCGGCGGGCAGCGCCACCCAGCGGGCGAGCGCGGCTGGCGTATATGCATACACCCCGAGGTGCCGAAGGTACCGCCCGGACGCCAGCTCTTCGGCCGACGGCTCGCCGTCGCGGCGGTGCGGGATCGGCGCCCGCGAGAAGTAGAGCGCGCGGCCGTCATCGCCGCGGACGACCTTCACGACGCCCGGGTCGCGCCACGCTTCGAGGTCGCGGACCGGTGTCGCCACGGTCCCGACCGGCCACCCCTCCGCCACCAGCCGTGCCGCCGCCGCGACCGGCGCCTCCTCGATGAACGGCTCGTCCCCCTGCACGTTCACGACGACGTCGTACCCCGCGTACGCCGGCCGCGCCGCGACCTCCGCCACACGATCGGTCCCCGACGCGTGTGACGCCGCGGTCATCTCGACCGCGGCGCCCACCGCTCGGCATGCCATCGCGACTTCTTCGCTGTCCGTGGCCACCACGACCTCATCGAACAGCGCCATGGCCCGCACGCGCCGCCAGACCCATTCGATCAAGGGACGCCCGGCCAGCGGGTGGAGCGGCTTGCGGGGCAGACGTTCCGATCCGAGCCGCGCCGGGATCACGCCGAGGATTCGTGGCGTGGACATGGATTGTCTACCGGGAAGAGCCGTATCGTCTATGCAATTTTCACGCCCGTTCAGGCGCGACTAGTATAACCGGCGAGGTCGCCATCGGACAACCCCTGGATGCGGACGTGCCGGGCCTCTCGTCACCGCGGCCGGCGCCGGCATTCGCAAGCGCCGGCGCGGCGGTTCATTGCGGCCGGCGCCACGGCCGCTCTCCGTCGAACGGCCAGGACAGCCCGACGTCGAGCTCCACGTCGTCGAGCGCGTCGGCCGGGTTCGTCATGACGCGGATGAACGGGCCGAAGAACTGGAGCCGGACGCCGACGTTCTGCTCGATGTCGCGCTCGGCGTCGTCCGTCCAGGCCATGCCGGCCACGTGGATCAGCTGGAGGTCCGGCGCGCCGAGAATCGGCAGCCCGAGCCGTTGGGGGAGAGGGATGACGTACTCCGTCTCGACGAAGACGAGCCGGTCGCCGCGGAACTGCGCGGTCTCGAACGTGGTGAGCGTGCCGGACCCGCCGATGAAGCTCCAGCGCTGGCGCGGTAGCGATTCGGTCCCGAGCAGGGGGCCCTGGAAGCGCCATTCGACCTCGAGGAGGTGGTTCGCCAGCGCGTCCATCGCCCATTCGCCCCGGAGCACGAAGCGGTCGAACCCGAAGTCGGCGCCCAGAACCTCGTCGGCGAACTCCAGGTCGACGCCGGCTTCGGCGGCGGCGTTGCGGCCGATCCACTCGCCCTCGAGCCCCACGACGAGGCTCGCGATCTGGCCGTCGTCGATCGGCGGGTTGAGGCGGATGTCTTCCTCGAAGATCGTCCACGGATCGCCGGCGCCGAGCGATTCGTCGTCCTCGTACTGCGCGCGGAGACGCGCCGTTCCGCCGAGTCCGTCGCGGCCGAACTCCCGGGCGAGCTCCGCGTACGCGATCTCCGCCTCGTAGTAGTTCCGGCGGTCCTTCCCGTTGACGAGGAACGAGAGGCTGTTGCGCAGGTCGCCGCGGATCCAGCGGACCTGCGTCTCGGTCTGCTCCTCGCCGCCGAACGCGAGACGGGTGCGGCCGAGGCGCGCCTCCAGCTCGAGCCCGCCGTTCAGCGCGCCGCGGCCCGAGGCGTACCCGATCCACCCGTTCAGCCGGGGTTCGACGGCGCCCAGCGGCGGCAGCAGCAGCCCGGCGCCCCAGCGGAGCGCGAGCGCGTCGACCCGGTCGTACGTCGGCGGCTCGAAGCCGAACGCGCCGCCGAGGTCCAGGACGGGCATATCCGCCGTCCCGATGATGCGCACGTCGCCGCCGTCGCGTTCGACCCTGTACGGCGCGAGCGGCTCGTCGACGACGGCGCCGCCGATCCGCGCCAGCCCCGACGGGTACAGCCCGCCGCCGACGTTCACGACGTCGCCGTGGACGCGTGCGGACGGGCGGACGAACAGGTTCGCGTCGACGCCGACCAGGTCGCCGGCGACGGCGCCCTCGAGCGTCAACGTCGCGTCGGCGACGAGCAGCGTGCGCGGCACGCTGTCGCCGGCCGCGATCAGCGTGTCGCGGGTGACGAGGAGATAGTCGTCCTCGATAATGAGCCGGTCGAGGCGCTCGTCGAGCTCGGCGTCGCCGCGCCCGACGGCGACGACGTTCTGCGCCGCCGCGACGGATGGCCCCGCGGCGAGGAGCGCGGCGAGCGCGATGCACGCCGGTCCGCCGCAGCGGCGCCGGGCACGGGCGCCGCTGGCGCGGGGATCCGCCGTCGCCGTCCGGCGGCCGGTCCATGCATCCGGCGGCGCCGCGCGGCGCTCCCGCGCGCCGGGCGCGCGCGACCCGACGCGGTTCCCGCCGTCAGAGCGAAAGGAAGTTCCGGAGCAGCTCCTTGCCGTGCTCGCTCGCGATGGATTCCGGGTGAAACTGAACGCCCCACACCGGGTGCGTCCGATGGCGAATCGCCTGGATCTCATCTTCCCACCCGGGCTCCTCCGTCCACGCCAGCACCTCCAGCTCGTCCGGGAGGTTCGCACGGTCCACGATGAGGGAGTGATAGCGGGTGACCCGCAGCGGCGAGGGCAGGCCGCGGAACGGGCCGTCGCCCGTGTGCGCGATCGGCGACACCTTGCCGTGCATGGTGCGTCGCGCCCGGACGACCGCTCCGCCGTACGCCGCGCCGATCGCCTGGTGTCCGAGGCAGACGCCGAGGATCGGCGTGCTCACGCCCAGGCGGCGGATGCACTCCACGCTCACCCCCGCCTCGGCCGGAGTGCAAGGACCGGGCGAGACGACGATCCGGTCCGGGCGCAGCGCCTCGACCTCCTCGACCGTGACCTCGTCGTTCCGCTTCACGACGGGGTCGGCGCCCAGCTCGCCGAGGTACTGGACGAGGTTGTACGTGAACGAGTCGTAGTTGTCGATGACGAGCAGCACGATGCACGGGTCCGGCCAGGGGTCCGCTGCGGCGACGTCGGAAGATACGGGGAATCCGATGGTCCGGACAAGGAGGCGCGGGCCGAGGCGCTGCGCGGCGCGCCGCCGGCGCTCCCGCGGCCCGGCCCGCGCACTCCCGGCGCCCCGCCGCGACGCCCGGGAACGGGACTTCCCGCCCCGGCGATCCCGAGGCGCTGCGCCGCCTGCGCCGCTACGCCCGCGGATGGAACTTCCGGTGCACGTCGCGCAGGTATTCGCGGTCGACGTGCGTGTAGATCTGGGTGGTCGAGATGTCGGCATGGCCGAGCATCTCCTGGACGGCGGCGAGGTCGGCCCCGCCCTCGAGCAGGTGCGTGGCGAACGAGTGCCGCAGCGTGTGCGGCGTGACGCGCTTCTCGATCCCGGCGCGCTCGACGTGCTTCCGCAGGATCTTCCACACGCCCATTCGCGTGAGCGGCCGGCCGCGCGCGTTCAGGAAGACGATGCCCTTCCCCGCGCCCTTCTCGAGCCCGGGGCGAATCTCGCGGATGTAGACGTCGAGCGCCCGGATCGCGCTCCGCCCGACGGGCACCAGCCGTTCCTTCGCGCCCTTGCCGAAGACGCTCGCGAAACCGTCCTCGATCGAGAGGTCGCGCAGCCGGAGCGTGACGAGCTCGCTGACGCGCACGCCCGAGGCGTACGCGAACTCGAGGAGCGCGCGGTCGCGCCAGTACAGCGGCGCGGCCGGATCCGGCGCCTCGAGCAGACGCTCGATCTCCGCGCGGCTCAGCACGCCGGGCAGCCGTCGCCAGATCTTCGGCGGCTCGAGCCGCTCGCTGGGATCCGCCACCACGTGCCCCTCCGCCATGAGGAACGCGAAGTAGGTGCGGATCGCCGAGAGGTTTCGCCGGATCGAGGTGGCCTGGAGCCCCTGGTCCTTGAGCGCGTACACGAATTCCCGCAAGTGCGCGGCGGTCGCCGCGCCCGGGCGGTCGACCCCCTGCTCGCGCAGGAACGCGATGAGTCGACCCACGTCGCGGCCGTACGCGTCCACCGTGCGCGGGCTCAACCCGCGCTCGAGTGCGACATGGTCGAGGAACGGCTGGAGATGGAACACGATCAGTCGGGGCCGCGGCGGCGCGTGCGCCACCACCACACCAGGACCGCGACGAGCAGCGCGACGGCGACCCAGAGCAGGGCGCCGCTCGCCCGGGCGAAAGTCGCGACGATCGCTTCCCAGCGGCGCCCCGCGGCCGCGCCCAGGGACACCAGCAACCCATACCAGATCCCCGACGCGATGGCCAGCGGCGCGATGACCCGGAACGGAGCAACGCGACTGACCCCCGCGAAAACCGGGACCATCGCGCGGAACGCCGGCAGGAACCGGCTCAGGAAGATCGCCGGGACGCCGAACCGGCGGTAAAACCGCCCGATCTCCTCGAGCTGGTGCGGGTGCAGCAGCCAGTGCCCGGCCGGCGTGTCGAAGAACGCCCGGCCGTAGCGCCGGGCGAGCCCGTAAACGAAGATCGCGCCGCCCACGTTCGTCAGCCAGGTGACCAGGAAGACGAGCACCGGATCGGCCCGCCCGGCCGCGGCCAGGAACGCGCCGAACAGGACGAACGTGTCGGCCGGGATCGGCGGGACGATGTTCTCGATCGCGGCCCCCGCGCCGATGACGATGTAGATCAGTGCCGGCGGAAGGTTCGCGAGCTGCTCGACGACGTCGCTGATGATCCCTCCCGCGTGCGCCGCCTCACCCGTCCATCGAATCGATCAGCGCGACCGCAACCGCGGCGATCCCCTCGCCGCGCCCGATCCACCCCATCCCCTCGTTCGTCTTACCCTTCACCGACACGTGCTGCGGGCCGATGCCGATCGCCGCGGCCAGGCGCTCGCGCATGGCGGGCACGTGCCGTGCCAGCTTCGGCGCCTCACAGATCACCGTCACGTCGACGTTGACGACCTGGTAGTTGCGCTCCTCGAGGAGCCGGACCGCGGCCCGGAGCAGCTCGATCGAGTCCGCATCCCGCCACTGCGGATCCGTCGGCGGGAAGTGCGCGCCGATGTCGCCGAGCGCGGCGGCGCCGAGGATCGCATCCGTCACCGCGTGCGCCACCGCATCGGCGTCGGAGTGGCCGGCGAGCCCCAGCGCGTGCGGGATCTCGACACCGCCCAGCACCAGGCGCCGCCCCTCGGCGAACCGGTGCGAATCGTAGCCGATCCCCGTCCTCATCCCCGGCTCCGTACTCCGCCGCCAGAGCGCCGAGGTGTCACGACGACCGGGCCGCCGCCGATTCGCGCCACTCGCAGCACGGGCAGCCGGCGTCGTCGTCCTCGACGAGACGGTAGTCCTGGTAGCGCCGTCGCGGCGTGAAGCCCGCGTCCTCGATCAACCGCCGGATCTCCCGCTCCGGCATGATGAAGTCGATCCCGGCGGCGCTGACCACGTTCTCTTCGATCATCAACGAGCCGAAATCGTTGGCGCCGCACGCCAGCGCCGTCTGCGCCATCTTCGGCCCTTGCGTCACGTAGGAGACCTGCACGTTCTCGAAGTTGTCCAGGATGAGGCGGGACAGCGCCGTGGCGCGCAGGTAGTCCATCCCCGTGCCCAGCTCGATCCCCCACCCCTCCATCTCCGTGTGCAGCGGCTGGAACGACCACGTGATGAACGCCGTGTAGCGCCCCCTGCCCTTCTCCAGGCTGCGCTGCTGCGAGGCGCGCACCTTGAGCAGGTGCTCGAGCCGATCCTCCCACGTCTCGCCCACGCCGTACATCATCGTGACCGTCGTGTGCAGCCCGATCTCGTGCGCCGTCTCGTGGATCTCGAACCAGCGGCTGGCGTCGATCTTCTTCGGCGCGATCACGTCCCGCACCGCGTCGACCAGGATCTCCGCGCCGGCGCCCGGGATCGAGTCGAGCCCCGCCTCGTGGAGCTGGCGCAGCACCTCGTCCAGCGGCAGCTTCGAGACGCGCGCCATCATCTCGATCTCCGACGCGCTGAACCCGTGCACGTGGATCGGGTGATGCTCCTTGATGTACCGCAGCAGCTCCAGATACCAGTCGAGCGGCAGGTACGGGTTGTGGCCGCCCTGCATCAGAATCTGGACCGCGCCCAGCGCCTTCGCCTCGTCGATCTTGCGCCCGATCTCCTCGTAACTCAGGACGTACGCCTCATCGTCCTTCGGCCGGCGGTAGAACGCGCAGAACTTGCAGTCGGTGACGCAGAGGTTCGTGTAGTTGATGTTGCGGTCCACGATGTAGCTGACGACGTCGCCCGGTGCCTTCTCGCGCCGTTTCGCGTCCGCCCGCCCGACCAGCTCCAGGAACGGGACCTCGCGCAGCACGCCCAGCCACTCCTCGATCTCCGCCGCGAACGGCCGCGTGTGCAGCGGCGGCGGCTCGTACACCACCTTCGGCGCGGGACTCCGCATCCCGACCGCGCCCTCCGGCGTCGCGGGCCGCCGCCGCGGCGCAACCGACCGAAGGATCGGCAGCGCCCGCTGCTCCGGCGCCGTCGTCCCGTTCGACGGAGTCTCACCCGCCATCGATCCCGCTCCCACGCCTCACCACTCCCGAATCTCGTTGTACAGCGCGTCTCGCTCCATCGGCCGCTTTCCCGCGTCCTTGATCAGCCGGACGATCTCCGGGAACGTCATCCCCTGCGGCGTTCGGGCGCCGGCCTCGTGGTAGATCTTCTCGCGCACGACCGTGCCCTCGAGATCGTCGACCCCGAAGTGCAGCGCGATCTGGCTGACCTTCGGCGTGTTCATGATCCAGTGGGTCTTGATGTGGTCGATGTTGTCCAGGAGCAGCCGCCCGACGGCGAGGTTTTTCAGGTCGTCGAAGCCCGTCGTCGCGGTGCCCTGGCGCCCGAGCCTCGCGCCCAGCTCGTTGTGGTCCGGGTGATACGCCAGCGGGATGTAGGTCAGGAACCCGTGCGTCTCGTCCTGGAGATCGCGGAGCATGAGCAGGTGGTCGACACGGTCTTCGTACGTCTCGACGTGGCCGTACAGCATCGTGCAGTTCGTCGGGATCCCGAGCCGGTGCGCGACGCGGTGCACGTCGATCCACTCCTCGGCCGCGAGCTTGCGCTCGGCGATCGTCGCGCGGACGCCCTTCGAGAAGACCTCCGCGCCGCCGCCGGGCATCGAGTCGAGCCCGGCCGCGCGCAGCCGCGTCAACACCTCTTCCACGCTGATCTTCTCGATGCGCGCCAGGTGCGCGATCTCCACCGCGGTCAGCGCCTTGACCTCCACGCCCGGATGCCGCTCCTTCAGGCCGCGGATCAGCTCCTCGTAGTACTCGAGCCGCAGCTTCGGGTGCAGTCCGCCGACGATATGGAACTCGCGGATCGGCGTGTCCTTCACCTGCTCCGCCTCCGCCCACGCCTCTTCGAGCTCCATCGTGTACGCACCCTCCTCCTTCGGACGCCTCGCGAAGGAGCAGAACACGCACGTCGCGCGCAGGATGCAGATGTTCGTCGGATTGATGTGCTGGTTCGCCACGAAGAAGACGCGGTCGCCGTTCTTGCGGCGGTTGGCCAGGTCGGCCATCGCGCCCACCGCGAGCAGGTCCTTGCTCTCGAAGAGCGCGATCCCTTCCTCGCGCGTCAGCCGCTCGCCTTCCAACACCTTCTCGGCAATGGGAACGAGCCGCGGATCGCGAGGACGGACGGCGAGTTCCTCCGATACGCCTATCGACATCGAATCGCCTCGATTCGAGGGGAGGTTTCCGGTTCGTTTCAGCGGCGAAGAATAAGCATCGGAGGCGGACGGTGCAAGCGAACCGCGGGGGTGGGCCGGGCTGCGGGCGCGCGCGACGCCGCCCGCCGGGGCCACACGCGAAACCGCGCCGCCGGCGTCGCCGGCGGCGCGGTTTCCACGCGCGGACGGATCGCGGCCGCGACTCAGTCCACGTCCGCGCGGCGGAACGCGAGGCACACGTTGTGGCCGCCGAACCCGAACGAGTTGCTGAGCACCACTTCGACCGGCCGCTCCACCGCGGCGTTGTGCGCGTAATTCAGGTCGCACGCCGGGTCGGGCTCGCTGAAGTTGATCGTCGGCGGGATGACTCCTTCCCGGGCCACCAGCACGGAGATCACCGACTCCACCGCGCCCGCCGCGCCGAGAAGGTGGCCGGTCATCGACTTCGTCGAGCCCATGACGAGGTCGTGCGCGTGCTCGCCGAACACGGCCTTCACCGCGAGCGTCTCGTTCAGGTCGTTCGCCGGCGTCGATGTGCCGTGCGCGTTGATGTAGTCGACGTCCGTCGGCTCGAGGCCGGCATCCTGGAGCGCCGCCTTCATCGCGAGCTGCGCGCCCGCCCCTTCCGGCGCCGGCGCCGTCATGTGGTACGCGTCCGCGGTCTGACCGAACCCGACGATCTCCCCGAGAATCGTCGCGCCCCGCCGCTTCGCGTGTTCCAGCTCCTCCAGGATCAGGCAGCCCGCGCCCTCGCCGAGGACGAAGCCGTCTCGCGTCGCATCGAACGGCCGGCTCGCCGTCTCGGGCGAGTCGTTGCGCGTCGACAGCGCCTTCATCGACGCGAACCCCGCCATGGTCAGCGGCGTGACCGTCGCCTCCGCCCCGCCCGCGATCATGACGTCCGCCTCGCCGCGCTGCACGATGCGAAATGCATCGCCCACGGCGTGCGCGCTCGATGCGCACGCCGAGACCGTGCAGTAGTTCGGACCCCGGACGCCGAAACGCATCGATACCAGCCCGGCCGCGATGTCCGAGATGAACATCGGCACGAAGAACGGGCTGATCCGCTGAGGCCCGCGCTCGATCAGCGTCCGCGTCTGCTCTTCGAACGTCGCGATCCCGCCGATCCCGCTGCCGATCAGCACGCCGATACGGTCACGGTCCACGCCGCCGAGGCCGTCGGCCAGCCCCGCGCTCTCCATCGCCTGCTGCGCTGCGGCGATCGCGAACTGCGCGAAGCGGTCGGTCCGCCGGATCTCCTTACGCTCCATGTACCGATCCGGCTCGAAGCCCTTGACCTCGCACGCGAAGCGGACGTCGAAGTCCTCTGTCGCCTCGAACTGCGTGATCGGGCCTGCCCCGCTCTTCCCTTCCAGCAGTGCGCGCCAGGCCGTGTCCACGTCGTTGCCGACGGGCGTCACCAGCCCGATCCCGGTGACCACGACCCGGCGCCGGCCCGCGGTCCTCTCGCTCATATCCAAGCCTCCCGGTCGGGCGCTACTCGCCCTGATGCTCCTTCAGGTACCGGATCGCATCGCCGACCGTCTGGAGCTGCTCCGCGTCCTCGTCCGGGATCTCCAGCCCGAACTCCTCCTCGAACGCCATCACCAGCTCCACCGTGTCCAGCGAATCGGCACCCAGATCCTCGACGAACGACGCCTCCTCCGAAACCTTCTCCGGCTCGACGCCCAGCTCGTTGACGATGATCTCCTTGACCCGTTCCTCGATGTTCTCCGCCATCTTGCCCCTCCGGTTGGGTGTCACATGACCATTCCGCCATCCACCACGATCACCTGGCCGGTCACATACCCGGCGCCGGGGCCGGCCAGGAATCGGACCACCGCCGCGACGTCGTCCGGGCTGCCGAGCCGGCCGAGAGGGATCCCCTCCGCCATCTCCGCACGCGCCGCCTCCGTCATCGCGGCCGTCATGTCCGTCTCGATGAAGCCCGGCGCCACCGCGTTGCACAGGACGCCGCGCGACGCCAGCTCCTTCGCCACCGCCTTCGTCAGGCCGATCAGTCCAGCCTTCGACGCGGCGTAGTTCGCCTGCCCCTTGTTGCCGACCAGGCCGACGATGCTGGTGATGTTGATGATGCGCCCGTCCCTGCGCCGCATCATCCCCCGGGCCGCCGCCCGGATCGTGTGGAATGCGCCCTTCAGATTCGTCTCGTGGACGCGGTCCCAGTCCTCGTCGCTCAGCCGAACGAGCAGGTTGTCCTCCGTCACCCCGGCGTTGTTCACCAGGACGTCGAGCGAGCCGAGCTCTTCCTCCACGCGCTTGACCAGCGCATCGACCGCTGCGGCATCCGCCACGTCGCAGGCGTAGCCCCGGTGCCCCGCGCCCTCGAGCGCCGCGGCGGCCTCCTCGGCCCGCTCCGCGGCGCGCGCGACGACGGCGACACGGGCGCCGGCCTGCGCCAGCTGCTCCGCGATCGCGCGGCCGATCCCCCGGCTGCCGCCGGTGACGACCGCCACCTTCCCTGCCAATTCCTGACCGTTCGACACGACTCCCCCGCTCACCCTTCGAGGAACGCCTCGACCTCTTCGGCCGTGCCCAGCGTCGTCGCGGCGGCGCCGCGCTCGATCCGTTTCAACAGCCCGCTGAGCACCGAGCCCGGCCCCAGCTCCAGGAACCGCTCGACGCCCGCGTCGAGCATGGTCCTCACGCACGCCGTCCAGCGCACAGGCGACGTCAGCTGCCGCACCAGCAGGTCGCGGGCGGCCTCGACCTCGACGACCGGCTCGGCCGTCACGTTCGACACGACCGGGAACGCCGGCCGCTCCATGGCCACGGTCCCGAGCTGCTCCGCCAGTCCGGCCTCCGCCACCGCCATGAGCGGCGAGTGGAACGCGCCGGACACGTTCAGCGGCAAGGCGCGACGCGCTCCGGCCGCCTTCGCCAGCTCGATCGCCCGCCCGACCGCCGCGATGTCCCCGCTGATCACGATCTGGCCGGGCGAGTTGTAGTTCGCCGGGACGCAGACCTCGTCCGCCGACGACGCCTCGCGGCACACCCGCTCCACCGCATCGTCGTCCAGCCCGATCACCGCGGCCATGGTCCCGGGCCGCTCCTCGCCGCTGCGGAACATCAGCTCGCCGCGCCGGCGAACGGTGCGCACCGCGTCGCCGAAGCGCAAGGCCCCCGCGGCGACGTACGCGCTGAACTCGCCGAGCGAGTGCCCGGCGGCGAACCGGACGTCCTCCAGCCGCGACGCCACGACCCGCTGCACGGCGATCGAATGCGTCAGGATCGCGGGCTGCGCGTTGTGCGTCGCGGTCAGCTCGGTCTCCGGCCCCTCCCACATGATGCGCGAGAGAGGCGCGCCGAGCGCGTCGTCCGCCTCTTCGAACACCGCGCGGGCTTCCGGGAACCGCTCCGCGAGGTCCCGGCCCATCCCGACGAACTGTGACCCCTGTCCGGGAAAGAGGAGCGCTACCATCGCACCACGGACGAGCCCCAGGTGAACCCCGCGCCGAATGCGACCATCAGGATGTTGTCGCCCGGCCGGACGCGCCCCTGCTCCACCGCCTCGTCCAGCGCGATCGGGACCGTGGCGGAGCTCATGTTCCCGTACCGGTCCACGTTCACGAAGACCTTCTCCATCGGGATGTTCGCGTACTTCGCCGTCGCCTCGATGATGCGGATGTTCGCCTGGTGGGGCACCAGCAGGTCGATGTCCTCGCCGGTCAGGCCCGCGCGGTGGAGCGCCTGGTCCGCGGCCTCCGCCATCGAACGCACCGCCGACTTGAACACCTCGCGGCCCGCCATCTGGACCAGGTGCGATCGCGATTCGAGGACGCCTTCGTCGAAGGGGACCTTCGCGCCGCCGCCCGGCCGCCACAGCAGCTCGGCCAGCGTGCCGTCCGAGCGGATGAAGCTCGACAGCACGCCGCGTCCGTTTTCGCTCCGCTTCACCACGGCCGCGCCCGCGCCGTCGCCGAAGAGCACGCACGTCGAACGGTCGGTCCAGTCGGTGATCGCGCTCATCTTCTCGGTCGACACCACGAGCGCGATCTCGCCCCGACCCGCCGCGATGTGACCCTCGGCCACCTGGAGCGCATAGAGGAACCCCGAGCACGCCGCCGAAATGTCGTAAGCCGCCGCGTTCTTCGCGCCGAGGCGCGCCTGGATGTCGCACGCCGTCGACGGCAGCAGCCGGTCCGGCGTCGCCGTCGACACCACGATCACGTCCACCTCGCCCGGGTGCACGTCCGCGCGCTCCATCGCGATCTTCGCGGCCTCCGCGCCCATCTCCGCCGCGCCCATCTCCGCGCACGCGATCCGCCGTTCCCGGATCCCCGTCCGTTCCCGGATCCACTCGTCCGACGTGTCGACCAGCCGCTCCAGCTCTTCGTTGGTCACCACCCGCTCCGGCAGGTAGCGACCGGTGCTCACCACCTCCACCAGTGGCTTCGGCTTTCTCATGCGCCCTCCGCCAAACGGCCCACCGTGGGCTCGATCGAATCCCCGCCGTCCGTCGGCGAGGTCGTCAGTTCACGCCGCATGTGGCCGACCATGTGGGTCGAGACCGCCCGGATCGCGACCCGGATCGCGTTCTTGATCGCGCGCGGCGGCGAACCGCCGTGGCAGATGATCGAGATCCCGTTCAGCCCGAGCAGCGGCGCGCCGCCGTACTCGGTGTAGTCCAGCGCCGCGAAGATCTCGCGCAGGTCCATCCGCGCGCCGGACCGCTCCTGCTCCCGCTTCAGGATCCCCATGAAGAACGCGGCGATCGACTCGTAGAACTTGAGGAGCACGTTCCCGACGAAGCCGTCGGCGACCAGCACGTCGCACGCGCCGGTGATGATGTCCCGCCCCTCGATGTTCCCGACGAAGTTCAGCCCCGACTGCTCCCGCAGCAGGCCGTGCGCCTCGACGGCCAGCTCGTCCCCCTTCTCCGGCTCCTCCCCGATGTTCAGAAGGCCGACCCGGGGGTTCGGCCGCCGCAGCACATCCTGCGCGTAGATGGCGCCGAGCCGCGCGAACTGGACCAGATGGGCAGGCTTGCTGTCGACGTTCGCACCCGCGTCCACCAGCACGACCGGCTCCGCCGCCGTCGGCAGCATCGTCCCGATCGGCGGGCGCGCCACGCCCGGCAACGGCCGCAGCAGAAGCAGCGACGCCGCCATCACCGCGCCGGTCGAGCCAGCGCTGACGAACGCATCCGCGCCGCCCTCCTTTTGCAGCTCCAGACCGACGACGATCGACGAGTTCGGCTTGCGCCGCACCGCCGTCGCAGGCGACTCGCCTTGCTCGATCCGCTGGGTGGCGTGCACCACCTCCAGCCGGTCGCGCGGCAGGTCCGGAAACCGGTCGAGCTCCGCCTCGATCCGCTCCCGCTGTCCGACCAGGATCAGCGTGAAGTCGTCAGGCAGCTCGCGCAGCGCCTGGACCGCACCCTCAACTTCGACCGCAGGATGGCGGTCGGTCCCCATGGCGTCCAGCGCGATGCGCACGCTCTATACCCCCTTAGATCTGCTCGACTTCAATGACCTGCTCGTCCTTGTACGTGCCGCAGCTCGGGCACACCCGATGCGGCAGCTTCGGGTCCCCGCAGCGCGGGCACGGCACGAGCCCCGGCACGTCCGCCTTGTAGTGCGTGCGCCGCTTCCGCTTGCGCTGCTTCGACACCTTCTTCTTCGGTACCGCCATGATGCCTCCCTGGATCAGTCGAACTTCAGCTTCCGCAGCGCCGCCCAGCGCTCGTCCGTCTCTTCCACCTCACAGCGGCACTCCATCTCGTTCAGGTTCGCGCCGCAGCGAGGACAGAGCCCTCGACACGCGTTCCGACACACTGCGTACTTCGGCACGGCGAGCAGCACCTGCTCCCGCACCGCCGCCGTCAGGTCCAGCTCCCGCTCCTTCCCGGAAAAGGTGTAGACCTCTTCCGCCTCCGCTTCCACCGGATCGAGGTCCGGCCGGAACAGCATGGACACCGGCACGTCGATCTCGACCGCCACCGAGACCAGGCACCGACGGCATTCCATCCCGACGGTCCCCGAGAGCGTTCCGCGCACCAGCACGTCGTCACCGACGCTCTGAACCTGCGCCCGGACCTCGAGCGGTCCGCGCAGCTCCAGGTCGGTGCCCTCCCACAACGGGTCGTCCGGCGGCAGATCCTCGGCGATCTCGACCCGCCTCTTCCGCTGCAGGTGGCCCAGATCGACTTTCAGCATAGTCGTTAAAGATCGCCACCTGCCGGGGCGATGTCAACCGAGGGGCGCATCTCCGGTCTCGAGGACATCGCTGCCGGAGAAGAAGAAGGCGGCCTCGCGGCGAGCCGTATCGGGCGCGTCGGACGCGTGGATCGCGTTCCGCTCCTTCGACTCGGCGTAGAGCGCCCGCACCGTCCCGGGCGCGGCCTCGGCCGGGTCGGTCGCGCCGATCACCTCGCGCAGCCGGACCACGGCGTCGTCGCGCTCGAGCAGGACCGGGACCACGGGACCGGACGTCATGAACCGGACGAGGCTCTCATAGAACGGCCGCTCGCGGTGCACGGCGTAGAACTCGCGCGCCTGCGCCTCGGTCAGTCGCATCATGCGCAGCCCGCGGATGCGGAAGCCCTGCTCCTCGAGGTGTGCCAGGATCTTGCCCGCCAGCCCGCGGCCGACGGCGTCCGGTTTGACGATCGCCAGAGTGAATTCCATGGTGTCAGCGTCCAAAGAGTTTGCGAATGATGTCGCCGCGGGTCAGGAACCCGGTGAGCTTGCCTTCGCTGACCACCGGGAACTGCTCCACGTCCTTGTTGATCATGGTGTTCGCGACCTCGTCGACGCCCATGTCCTCGGAGATGCAGAGGACGGAGCGGCTCATGATGTCGCGGATCCGGAGGTGCTGGAGGCTTTCCTCCGTGGTCGCGCCCGCTTCGCCGCCGGCGCGCGGGATCTGCGGCAGCAGTGCGCGCATGATGTCCCACTCGGAGACGATCCCGAGCACTTCGCGCTTCTCGCCGACGACGGGGATCGCGCGCAGACGGTGGCGGACCATGAGGTCGACGGCGTCGCGGACCGGCGTCTCGGGCGAGACGCTGTCGACCCGGTGGCTCATGATGTCGCGCACCGTGAGCCGCGGCTGGATGCGGAGCTCGCCGAGCTCCGGGAGCGACAGCACGTCGTCGGCGGAGCGTGCCGCGACCAGCCGCTCGACCACACCGTCGCCGCGGAACAGCCGCGCCAGCGCCGAGACGGTCTGCAGGTAGAGCGTCGCCGCCTCGGGCGGCGCGACGATGAGCACAACGATCCGGGGACGGATGTCGAGGCCGGCGTCGTAGGCGTCGAGCGGCGCGGGCGCCACGCCGAGCGTGACGATCAGGCGGTCGACGCCATCGGTGCGGAAGTGCGGGAGCGCGACGTGCTCGCCGACGGCGACGACGTCGCGCAGGCGGGCCTCCATCAGCCGCTTTTCGAGGGCGGACGCGTCGCGCACCTCGCCGCCCTCGATGAGCCCCTGGACGAGCCGGGCCAGCGCCTGACGGAGCGTCGTCGCGTGCAGCGGCACGAGGACGTGCTCGCGCGGAAGAAGCTCTCGCAGTTCCATGCACTCGCGCTCGAGCCGGCGAAGCTGACGTCAGAGCGCCTCGCGGATGAGACCGACGATGTCCGACGGCTTGCGGGCCACGCCGATCCCCTTCTCCTTGAACGTCTCGATCTTTTCTTCGGCGGTGCCGGTCGAGCCGCTGATGATGGCGCCCGCGTGGCCCATGCGGCGGCCGGGAGGCGCCGTCTGCCCGGCAATGAAGCCGACGACCGGCTTGGACAGCTTCTCGGCCACGTACGCCGCGGCCTCCTGCTCGGCCGTGCCGCCGATCTCGCCGATCATGACGATCGCCTTCGTTTCCGGGTCCGCCTCGAACGCGGCCAGGCAGTCGATGAAGTTGGTGCCGATGATCGGGTCGCCGCCGATCCCGACGCAGGTGCTCTGCCCGATCCCCGCGTTCGTGAGCTGGAAGACGACCTCGTACGTCAGCGTGCCGGAGCGCGAGACCACGCCCACGGGTCCGGGCGTCGCGATCTGGCCGGGCATGATCCCGACCTTCGACTTGCCGGGCGCGAGCAGGCCCGGGCAGTTCGGCCCGAGAAGCCGCGCGCCCTTCTCCGCCACGTACGGGTAGACCCGGGTCATGTCGAGCACCGGGATCCCCTCGGTGATCGCGACGATGAACGGGATCCCCGCGTCCGCCGCCTCCATGATCGCGTCCGCGGCGAACGCCGGCGGCACGTAGATCACGCTCGCATTCGCGCCGGTCTCGCGGACCGCCCGGTCCATCGTGTCGAAGATCGGGACCGTCCGGCCGTCCGGGCCCTCGAACGTCTGGCCGCCCTTCCCCGGCGTCACGCCGCCGACGACCTGCGTCCCGTACTCCATCATCTGCCGGGCGTGGAACGAGCCGTCGCGCCCGGTGATCCCCTGCACCAGCAGTCGGGTGTTCTCGTCAATGAAGATCGACATGGCTCACTTCCCCACCATTTCCACGGCCTTCTTCACCACCTCGTCCATCGAGGTGGTCGCACTGAACCCGGCCTCTCCCAGGATCTCCAGCGCCTTCTCCTCGTTCGTGCCGGTCAGGCGGATCACCAGCGGCACCTTGATGTCGATGCGCCGGGTGGCCTCCACGATCCCGTTCGCCACGTCGTCACAACGCGTGATCCCGCCGAAGATGTTGAACACGATCACCCGCACGTTCGGGTCGCTCGTGATGATCTTCAGCGCGTTGACCACCTTCTCCGGATTCGACGAGCCGCCGATGTCGAGGAAGTTCGCCGGCTCGCCACCGTAGAACTTGATCAGGTCCATCGTCGCCATCGCGAGCCCCGCGCCGTTGACGACGTTGCCGATGTTGCCGTCCAGCTTGATGAACGTCAACCCGGCCTCGCGCGCCTGGATCTCGGCCGGCGGCTCCGCGGAAGCGTCGCGCAGCTCCGCGATCTCCGGGCGCCGGAACAGCTCGTTGTCGTCGATGTTCATCTTCGCGTCGATCGCCTTGACCTCGCCCGCCGGCGTCGTGATCAGCGGGTTGATCTCAGCCAGCGACGCGCCGCTGTCCAGGAACGCCTGGTAGAGCTGCTGCAGGATCTTCGCGCAGGCGCGCTGCTGCTTCACGTCGTCGTAGAGCGCGGCCGCGAGCCAGTACGCCTGGTGCGACAGCAGCCCGTACCGCGGATCCACGACCAGCTTCCGGATCGCCTCCGGCTTCGTCGCGGCGACCTCCTCGATGTCGATCCCGCCCTCGCGGCTGACCATGAAGACCGGCGCCTTCGACGCCCGGTCCACGATCACGCCGACGTACGCCTCGGAGGCGATGTCTTCGGCGGGCGTGATCA
The DNA here is from genome assembly GCA_036381255.1 of Longimicrobiales bacterium. GTDB lineage: Bacteria > Gemmatimonadota > Gemmatimonadetes > Longimicrobiales > RSA9 > CALBZE01. The sequence goes on from DASVDG010000002.1 coordinate 28,281, forward strand.
GCACCTTCTCGACGGTCAGCCCCTTGATCTCCATGCCGAGGATCCGCTCGGCATGCGCTCTCGCCTCCTCGGGCGTCGAGGCGAGCTTGACGCCGCCGGCCTTGCCGCGCCCGCCCGCGTGGACCTGCGCCTTGACGACGACCGCGCCGCCGTACTTCCGGGCGATGGATTCCGCCTGCTCCGGCGTTTCCGCCACTTCGCCCGGCGGCACCGGGACGCCGTGGTCCCGGAGGATTTCCTTTGCCTGGTACTCGTGGATGTTCATGACCTCTCGTCCTCTTCGTTCCGATCCGGGACCGCCGCCGCCTCACGCGGCGGCGTCCGGCACGATCGTCGTCCCCGCCTCCCCGTGCACCGCGGCCAGACCCTGGTCCAACCGCGCGATGTGCGCCCGGCGGCCGCCGCCGCGGATGAATCCGATCGCGGCCTCGACCTTCGGGCCCATGCTCCCCTTCCCGAACTCGCCGTCCCTGTACAGCCGCTCGGCCTCGGACACCGGGAGCACCCGGAGCAGCTCCTGCTGCGCAGTGCCGAACCGGCGATAGACGCCCTCCACGTTCGTCAGGATCAGCAGGACCTCGGCGCCGATGTCGCGCGCCAGGATCTGCGCCGCCCGATCCTTGTCGACGACGGCGTCCACACCTTCGAGCCCGAGCCCGGCATCGTGGTAGACCGGCGTCCCGCCGCCGCCGGCGGCGATCACGATCGTGCCGGCCTCGACCAGCCGGCGGACCTGGTCGCTCTCGACCACCGAGAGCGGCCGCGGCGATGGCGCGAGGCGACGCCAGCCACCGGAGACCGGGCCGACCGTCCACCCGTGCTCCCGCTCCATCTCGCGGGCGCGCGCCTCGTCCATCACCCGGCCGACCGGCTTCGTCGGCTCCCGCATCTCCGGGTCGTTCGGATCGACCACGACCTGGGTGATCAGCGTCACCACGTCGCGGCGTACGCCCGCGCGCACGAGCGCGTTCTGGAGCGACTGCTGGATCATGTACCCGATCCAGCCGGCGGTCGCGGCATCCAGCACGCCGAGCGGGAGCGGCGGCAGCTCGGTGCGCGCCGCCTCGTTGCGGAGCAGCTCGTCGCCGATCTGGGGGCCGTTCCCGTGGACGACGGCGATCGTCCACCCCTGTCCGGCGAGCTCGACGATCGGTTCGAGGCTCTCGCGCGTGTGCGCGAACTGCTGATGGATGTCGCCGCGCTCGCCCGGGGCGATCAGGGCGTTTCCGCCCAACGCGACGACGATCTTGCGATCCTTCGCACCGCCGGATTCAGGCCGCGCTAACATATCCCCCCCTCACGTCGCTTGCAACCCGTTTTCGTTGATTTCCAGCGCCGCGCCGGTCGCGGCGTCTCGATGCGACGGGACCCCGGTTCTTCGTCAGGTCGTGCCGGCGCCGGCCCGCTGGAGCAGCGCGCGCAGTGCGCCCCAGCTCTCGCCGAATCCCGCCCAGTCCCCGTTGCGAAGCCGCTGTTCGGCCTGCTCGAGCAGTTCGAGGGCGCGGCGGGGCCAGTCCCCGGGCGCGGCGGTCGCCGGCGCGTCGGCGGAGAGCGGGCCCGCCCGGGACACGGAGCCCGGCGAGCGCAGCTGCCGCACGGCCTCCTCGAGCGTGGACGCCATGCTCACGGCGCGCCCGTCGCTCACGACCACCCGTGCCAGCTCCGGGATCGCGCTCTCCCTTGCCGAGAGAAAGATCGGCTGGACGTAGAGGAACGCGTTCTCCAGCGGGACGACGCGGAGCTGCCCGAGTTCCACGCGGCCGCCGGACTGGCGCCACAGCGAGAGTTGTGGGGAGATCCCCGGGTCGGCCTCGACCAGCGCCTCGACCTGGCTCGGCCCCGGCACCTGCTGGTCGCGCGGAAGCTCGAGGAGCACCAGCTCGCCGTAGTGCGGCGGGTCGCTGCGCGCGACGAGGACCGCGGTCATGTTCTGCCGCTCCCTAGCAATGAACGGCATCGGCAGCAGGAACTCCGGCCCGGCCTCGCCCGGCAGCGTCAGCAGCCCGTGGATCGGCAGGTACGGCCGCGCGCCCGGCCCCCCGCCCGATCCGGGAAGCTGCCACAGGTCCTGGCCGGCGTAGAAGATCTCGGGCTGCTCGACGTGGTACTCCTTGAGGATCTCCGCCTGCGCCAGCAGGTAGAGCCGCGGGTATCGCAGGTGCGACCGCAGCGCCGCCGGCATCGCCGCGAGCGGTCGGATCAGCCCGGGGAAGATCCGCTGGTACGTCTCCAGCACCGGATCGTCGTCGTCGACGCTGTACAGCTCGACCGCGCCCGTCACCGCGTCCACCACCGCCTTCACGCTGCTTCGGAGGTAGCGCACTTCTCGCCGACCGGCGAACTCCAGCCGGCGCGAGAGCGGGAACGTCGACGAGACGACGTAGCCGTCCAGGATCCAGTGGATCCTCCCCCCGGAGATCACCGGCTGGGCATCGGGGTCCCAGAGGAGGAACGGCGCGATCTCGGCCACCCGGTCGTGGATCGCGCGACGGAACACGATGTGGCTCTCGCGCGTCAGCTCGCCCGAGAAGAGCAGGTTCTTGTCGCGGAACCGCCACGCGAACGCCAGCACGCGTGCGAACGAGCCGAGTTGGATCCCGGCCGGGAGGAGTCGGTCCGCAGGCTCGGCGGACCCGCTGTCCGGACGCGGCTCCAGGATGATGTACTCGTTGCCGCCGCCGAGCCGCCCCATGATCTCGCCGAAGTACACGCTCGGGTTCACGAGATCGAAGAGCGCGGGCGCGGCGGGGTCCCGCTCGCCCGGGAGATTGAACAGCCAGCGGAACGGCTCGCCGCTCGGCGACCGCATCGCCGTCGGCGAGACGACGACGCCCATCCCGCGCACGTACGTGGGGTTCAGGTGCAGCGTCTGCCACGTCCGTGCCTCGTCCGGCAGCCCCTCCGGGTGGAACTCCCGCACCGAGACGGCGACGTGCCGCCGCTCCTCGCCCTCACCGTACCGGTCGTAGTCCACGTCCGCGAACCGGTAGTAGCGACGCGTCACCTCGAGCTCGTTGAACGTGGTCTCCAGCGGCTCCGGATCCCACAGCGGCAGCTGCGCCAGGCGCGGCGCGAGCGAATCCCAATCCGGCACCGCGTCGGGCCCGTAGTCCATCGGGCGTCGCTCGATCCCGTGGAGGTCGTACGCGAGCCGCGTGAACTCCAGGTTCCACTCGATGTAGGGCGCCTCGCGCGCCAGCTGGTTCGGCTCGACCTGGAACTTCTGCACGAACGCCGGATAGAGCTGGCCGAGCACGATGGCCGCCACGCCCAGGCCGCTCAGGCCGACCAGCGCCGGCACCCACGAACGGCGCCACGCCCCGTAGATCAGCGCGCCGGCGCCGAGCCCGGCCAGGACGGCGAGGATGCGTCGTGCCGGGAGCCTGGCGTTCACGTCCGTGTAGCCCAGCCCGCCGCCGATCCCCGTCCCCTCGAGGAGCAGCCCGTGGCGGCCGAGCCAGTAGCGGACACCGAGCAGGAGCACCACGATCGCGGCGAGGACCACGAAGTGGAGCCGTGCCTCCTCGGCCACCAGCAGCCGCCGCTCGCGCAAGCGAATCGAGCCGGCCAGGACGTAGCCGAGCAGCACGAGCGTCATCGACCACAGCGTGTTCAGGAGCAGATAGTCGATGGTGCGGAAGTAGACCGGCAGGGAGAAGACGTAGAAGGAGAGGTCGCGGCCGAAGAGCGGGTCGGTGACGCCCCACTCGACCTGGCGGATCGACGCCAGGACGCGCAGCGCTTCGCCGCCGCCGAACACGAGCCCCGAGAACCACCAGCCGGCCAGCAGCGCCGCCGCCAGGCTGCCGCCCAGCACCAGCGAGCGCGGCACCTGTTCGGCGATCTCGATGTTGCCGTACGTCCGCCGCAGGTGGATCGGCCCGAGCCGCCGCGCGACGATCCACAGGTTCGCCAGCACGACCGCCGCGGCCACGCCCCCGGCCACGAGCCGGACGCCGGCCGCCGTGGCGAGTCGCGTCCAGAAGACCGGGAGGTAGCCCAGTTCCCGGAACCACAACGCGTCCGTGTACAGTTCGACGACCGTCCGCCCGCCCACGAGCAAGAACAGCAGCGTGGCGCCGACCAGCAGGAGCGATCGGCCCGGCCGTCGAATCATCTTAGACGCGAACTCCCTGGTCCCGCAGCCAACCCTCCACGACGCGCCGGATCTCCGTCAGCCGCTCCGGCGTCCGCGCCTCGAAACGCAGTACCAGGACCGGCTGCGTGTTGGACGCCCGCAGCAGACCCCAACCATCCTCGAACAGCACCCGCGCGCCGTCGACCGCGATGACGTCGTGGTCCTTGCGGAAGTCCTCGACCGCGCGTCGGACGATCTCGAACTTCTCCGCCTCCGGCACGTCGATCCGGATCTCGGGCGTCGACACGTACTTCGGGAACTCGTCGACCATGGCCGAAAGCGGCCGGTCCGATCGCCCGACCAGGTCCACCAGCCGGCACGCGGCGTACAGCGCATCGTCGAAGCCGTAGAAGTCGTCCGAGAAGCAGATGTGGCCCGACAGCTCGCCCGCGACCGGCGCGCCCGTCTCCCGCATCTTCTCCTTGATCAGCGAGTGCCCCGTCTTCCACATGATCGGCTCGCCGCCGCGCGCGCCGAACACCTCCGGCACCGCCTGCGAGCACTTCACGTCGAAGATCAGCTTCTGACCGGGCCCCCGCCGCTCGAGCACGTCGAGGCCGAAGAGGAGGAGCAGCGTGTCGCCCCGGATGATCTCGCCGTTCCCGTCCACCGCGCCGATGCGGTCCGCGTCCCCGTCGAACGCCACGCCGAGGTCGGCCTTCTCCTCCCGTACCCGCGCGATCAGGTCCACCAGGTTTTCGTCCACCACCGGATCCGGATGGTGGTTCGGGAACGTGCCGTCCGAGATGCAGTACAGCGGGACGACCTCGGCGCCGATCCCCTCCAGCAGCCGCTCCGCCACCAGGCTCCCCACGCCGTTGCCACAGTCCGCGACCACCTTGATCGGCCGCGCGAGCCGGAACCGCGACGTGACGTCCGCCACGTAGTCCGGCAGGATGTCCCGGACCTCGCGGTTCCCCGAGCCGGCCTCGAAATCGTCGTTCTCGATGAGCGACCGCAAGCCCTGGATCGCGTCGCCCCAGATCGCGCGGCCGTCCATCACCATCTTGAAGCCGTTGTACTCCGGCGGGTTGTGCGATCCCGTGATCTGGATGCCGCCGTCCGTCTCGTAGCGCTTCGTCGCGAAGTAGAGCACCGGTGTCGGCGCCGTGCCGATGTCGACGACGTGGACGCCCGCCGCCTGGATCCCGCGCACGATCCCGTCGGCCAGCTCCGGCGAGCTCGGCCGGTTGTCTCGGCCGACCGCGACCGTCAGATCCGCCGCGCCGCCGCGCCGACGACGCAGTTCCGTCGCGTACGCGCGCCCGATCCGCTCGGCGACCCCCCGCGTCAGGTCCTCGCCCACCACGCCACGGATGTCGTACTCTCGAAAGATGTGCGGATTCACGTTCATCGGCCTCCGTTCCCCGTCCACGTTCACCCCGGTCGCGAGTCGCGGCAAAGTATGCGGCGGGATGGAAAAGCGTCAAGCAAACTCGAGGCCGTTCAAGCGAATCCGGCCGACGCAACGCTGCGCCGGCCGGATCGTGGGCCGAGAGTCCGATTCTGTCGTGCGTGCGACCGGCGGCCGGGTCGCGCCAGGCCCCCGTCCGCCGCGCCTCGCGACCGGGCCGCGCGCCGCACCGGGCGTGCGCCGCGCGTCACCCGCGGTCCGTTCGGGCCGGTTGCGTCGCTCCGGGCACCGCCGCGCTCCCGCGCTCAGCGCCCGGACAGCGGCAGCACCGCCGACGGCGCCTGGGCGAAGACCGCCGTGCTCCGCTCCGCCAGCTCGAGCAGCGAGCCGGGGAAGATCCCGAGCCAGAGGATCCCGATCACCGCGGCCGCGAGCGCGACCCGCACGCCCGGCGACACTGTGATCCCCCGGTGCGTCTCCGCGTCGGCCGCGCTGCGGAACCACATGTACCACGCCACCCGGAGGTAGTAGTAGTACGACAGCAGCGAGGCCAGGACAAGGAGGACGGCCTCCAGGATCATGTCCTTCTCGATCGCGGCCCGCAGGATGTAGAACTTGCCGATGAAGCCGCCCGTGAACGGGAAGCCCGCGAGCGACAGCAGGAACACCGTCATCGCGACCCCGAGCAGCGGCCGTTCCCAGCCGAGCCCGGCGTACCAGTCCAGGTCCACCCGGGCCTCGCCCTTTCGCCCGACGACCAGGACCACCGCGAAGGCGCCCACGGTCATGAGCGTGTAGACGACGAGGTAGAAGAGGAACGACGCCGCGCCCGTCGTGCTCGCGGCGGCGAGTGCGACCAGCAGATAGCCCGCGTGCGCGATGCTCGAGTAGGCGAGCATCCGCTTCACGTTCCCCTCCACCGTCGCGACCAGGTTCGCCGCGACCATGGTCAGGATCGCGAGCCCGGCCACGAGCTGGCCCCACGTGTCGTGCAGGCTCGGGAACGCCGTCAGGAACACGCGCAGGAACGCCGCGAACGCGGCCGCCTTCACCGCCACCGCCATGAAGCCCGACACGGGCGCGGGCGCGCCGTCGTACGCGTCCGGCGTCCACATGTGGAACGGCACCGCCGCCACCTTGAACGCGAAGCCGACGGCGAGGAGCACCATGCCGATCAGCAGCATCGGGCTCGCGCCCAGTCCGTCGATGCCGACGGCGTTCGCGATCACGGCCAGGTTCGTGCTCCGCGCACTCCCGTAAATGAGCGCCACGCCGAACAGGAAGAACGCGCTCGAGAACGCGCCCAGCAGGAAGTACTTGAGCGCGGCCTCCGCGGCGCGCCGGTCCCGCCGGTTCGCGCCGGTCAGCACGTAGACCGCGACCGACATCAGCTCGAGTCCGATGAAGATGACCATCAGGTCCCGCGAGCCCGCGAACACCATCATCCCCACGGTCGCGAGCAGGACGAGCACGTACAGCTCGCCGTACTTCATACGCTCCTGCTCGAGGTAGCGCTCCGCGACCAGCACGAAGAGCCCCGCCGCCAGCAGGAACACGTAGTTCGTGAACACGCGGAACGCATCCAGCGCCATCACGCCGTCGGTGCCCGCCTCGCGGAACGTGCCGAGCCACGCGTTCGCCACGCCGGCCAGCACGATCCCGACCAGCGTGAGTCGCGCGATCCCGGGCCGGGACGGCTCGCTCCGGTCGCCCTTCTGGAACACGTCCACCAGGAGCACGAGCATGGCCCAGACGGAGAGCACCGTCTCGGGGAGCAGCGCCCAGAGGTAGTGCGCCTGGGTCGAAAAATCGAGAAGCATGGGTTCGCGTACCTTCGATCGCTATCGGTCAGAGAAGCCGTCCACGGATCGGCTCCCGATCAGCTCGCCGAGCGGCGGCGGGTTCACGATCCGCCGCTGCTCCACGTCCTGGAGCAACTCGACGACCGTGACCTCCATCCGCTCGAGGAACGGCTTCGGGTACACGCCGATCCAGATCATCAGCGCGACGAGCGGCGCCAGCACCGCCAGCTCGCGACGGCTCAGGTCCGGGAGCGCCGCGTTCTCCGGCTTGTCCAGCGCGTTGAAGACGATCTTCTGCACCATCGGCAGCATGTAGTACGCGGCGAAGATCACGCCGGCCGCCGCGAGCGTGGCGATCCACGGGTGCGTCTGGAACGTGCCGATCAGCGCGAGGAACTCGCCCACGAACCCGCTCGTCCCCGGCAGGCCGATGCTCGCCAGTGCGGTCAGCACGAACACGGCCGTGAAGACCGGCATCGCCGCTGCGAGCCCGCCGAACGCCGCGATCTCCCGCGTGTGCCGGCGCTCGTACAGCATGCCGAGCAGGAGGAACATCGCGCCCGTCGACGCCCCGTGCGAGAGCATGATGATCATCCCGCCCTGCACGCCCTGCACGGTCAGCGCGAAGATGCCGAGCACCACGAAGCCCATGTGCGCCACCGACGTGTACGCGATCAGCTTCTTCGCGTCCGGCTGCACC
>DASVDG010000003.1:0-57151 GCA_036381255.1 Longimicrobiales bacterium
GGCGCCGGATCGCCTGAGACCGCGATCACGTTGATCGCCTGCACCTCGACGGAGACGGTCTGCTGGGCTGTCTGCGCGGCCGCGACGCCGGCCGATGCCAGCACCAGCACCGCGGCCGCGGTGGCACTGCGGAGATACGTCTTCATACCTCACCTCGGCTGAAGAAATGAAGAATGGTGTCACGCCGCGCAGCCGCGCGGCGCGGAAACGCCGGCCCGCCCCGCGGACCGGTGGGAGATCCCCGGGGTCGAGCCGGTCGCGGCGCCGGCGCCTCGCGCGTCGAGCCGTCCCGGCCGGTTGCCGCGGCGCGCGACGGCGCACGGCCGCCGCGCGCGTCCGGGAGCGCCGCCGCCGTCATGACGTCCGCAGCCAGCGCCAGACCTCCTTCGCCGACGGCCGCTTCCCGGTCGCGAGGATGCCGATCCGGTAGATACGCGCGGACAGCCACAGGATCACGAGCGTCGTGCCGATCACGAGCGCGGCCGAGCCGGCGAGCTGGGCCGCCGGCACCTCGCCGATCACGGCGCGCATCGGCATGACGATCGGCGCTGTGAACGGGATCAGCGAGCCGGTCACCGCGACGACGCCGTCGGGGTCCTGGAGAACCGAGCCCATCATCATGAACGCGACGATGAGCGGCACGATGACGGGGAACTGGAGCTGCTGCGCCTCCTGGTCCGTGGTCGCGATCGCGCCCGTCGCCGCGTACACGCCGGCGTAGAGGAAGAAGCCGGCGAAGAAGAAGAACAGGAAGATGCCGACCACGGAGAGCGGCACGTCGGGCAGCTCCGGCATCGAGCCGCCGAAGCGCGCGGCGAGGTCGGCGCCGCGGGTCAGCACGAGCGCGGCGAAGCCGATCCAGATCGCGAGCTGGAGCACGCCGGACGCGCCGATCCCCAGGACCTTCCCGGCCATGAGCTGCTCTGCGCGGACCGAGCTGATGACGACCTCGACGATCCGGTCGCGTTTCTCCTCCAGCACGCTGCGCATGGTCGCGTTGCCGTACAGGATCACCGCCATGTAGATCGCGAAGCCGACGATGTAGGTCAGGACGACGAGCGCGGTCGGTGTGCCGCTCGCGGCGCTGCCGCCGATCTTGCGGGCCTCGAGCTCGACGGGCGCGAGCGCGGCGGCGACCTGCGCCGGGTCGATCCCCGCCGCGCGCAGCCGCACGCCCTGCACCGTCACCTGCACCGCACGCTCGATGCGGCCCATGTCCTCGAAGTTCGTCGCGTTCTGCCCCTCGTAGAGCGGCGTCCCGCCCTCGACGACGTTCGCGGGGAGCCAGAGGTAGCCGTCCAGCTCCTCGGCCTGGACGCGCTCGACCAGCGCGGCGCGCACGGCGTCGGGGTCGCCGCCGGCGGCGACGATGTCGGCCTGGAACCGCGTGCGCTTCGCGCCCGCCAGCTCCGGCGGCACGGCCGTGAGCGCCGCCGCGACCTGCCGCGCCAGCGTCGTGTCGGCCTCAGCCACGATCGCGATCGAACGCTCGCCGCCGCCCGGCCGCAGGAACAGCACCTGGAGCGCGAAGACGCCGACCATGAACACCGGCCCGAGCACGGTGCCGATCACGAACGCCTTCGTGCGGACCATCTCGTTGAACTCGCGCCTGACGATCGACCAGGTCCTAGACACGGACCACCTCCTCCCGGAGCCCGGCCGCGGCTTCGGCGCCGACGCGCTCGAGGAAGATCTGCTCCAGCGACGGCTCGACCCGCTCGAAACGCCGCACGCGCAGCCCCGCATCGACCACGTACTGGAGCAGCGCCTGCGGATCCGCGTTCGGCCGCAGCATCACCTCCGCCGTGTGCCCCTCCTCGCGCAGGTGCGCGACGAGCGGCGAGGCCCGCAGCTGCGACACCGCGTCGGGCGTCCACTGCTCGAGCCCGATCGCGACGTACTCGCCGCCGTGCCTGCGCTTCACGTCGGCGACGGCGCCGTCGACGACCTTCTCGCCGCGCGACAGGATGCAGACGTGGTCGCAGATGCGCTCGGCCTGCTCGATCATGTGCGTGCAGAAGATGATCGTCCGGCCCTGCCGCTTCAGCTCCAGCACGATCTCCTTCAGCACCTGCTGGTTGATCACGTCCAGCCCGCTGAACGGCTCGTCGAGGATCACGATGTCGGGCTCGTGCAGCACCGCCGCGACGAACTGGATCTTCTGCTGGTTCCCCTTCGACAGCTCCTGGAGCCGCGCGCCCTCGCGGTCGGCCAGCCCGAGCCGGTCGAGCCACGCGCGGATCCGCGGCTGCGACTGCGACGGCGGCAGCCCCTTGATCTCGGCCATGAACGCCAGCAGCCGCCCGACCCGCATCCGCCGGTAGAGGCCGCGCTCCTCCGGGAGATAGCCGATTCGGTCCAGCGACTCCTGGTCGACCGGCCGGCCGTAGAGCCGGATCTCTCCCGCATCCGGATTCAGGATCCGGAGCAGCATCCGGATCGCGGTCGTCTTGCCGGCGCCGTTCGGGCCGAGCAGCCCGTACGTCGCGCCGCGTGGAACCGCGAGGTCGAGGCCCGCAACGGCCGTGACGCCGTCGAACCGCTTCTCCACGCCGAGCAGCTCGATCACGGGTGCGTCGACTTCGCGTCGCGCGTCGCTCATTCGCGACCTCACTCCCTGCGGTAGACGGCGCTGAACGTACCGTAGTCTTCGATGGACTGGGAAACGGTCAGGACGTCGCCCTCGAGCGTGCCCACCGTGTCGTCGTCCGTCTCGTCCGATGCGTGCAACGTGACGCGGTCGCCGGAGACGTCGTAGCGGCCGCGGTACTCGAACGGCGTCGCCTCGAGACTCGGCTCCCCGTTCACGAGCAGGTCCACGATGAACTCGGCGGTGTAATCCCCGTCCGCCAGCGTGAGGGTGCCGGAAAGGATGCGCGCCTCCCACGTCCCGCTCGGGTCCTCCCACGTCACGGCGATCGTCGGCAGCGGCTCGCCGTTCGCGGACTCGAGCGTGTAGCTGCCGGCGGCGATGTCCTCGGGCGCCGCCTCGTCACCGCACGCGGCAAACGTCAGCGGGAGAAGCAGGAGGGCCGGGGCTCGCATCGTCGCGGTCCATCGCTTCATCGTCGATTCTCCAGGGGGAATGGGCGCCGTCGGATCGACGCAGGAACGCACTTCCACACCGACACGGCGCGCGATGGGTTCCGCGCGCGCCGCTGCATACTGCGTGCTGCGTGCAACGTGCAATGTGCAACGTGCAATGTGGACGTTAGGGTACAACGTGGGGGCGGCGCGCGTCAACGGTTGCGTGTCGGAGTGCGTGCCGGAGTGCGCGCCGGAGCGTGTGCCGGGCGCGGGGCGCCCGGGCCGTGCGGCGCCGCCGTTCCGGCCGCCCGCCCCGGCGAAGCGGCCGACCGCGCCGCGCCGATCCGGGGGCGCGGCGCGGCGCCGCCGCGCGAAAACATCTGCCCGGGCTCAGGCCCGGTCGGCGCCGGTCCAGCGCCCGTCGACGATCCGGCGGTCGGCCGTGAGCCGGCGCGCGAGCTTCGGCCCGGCGACGTACGTCCAGCACGCCCGATCGCCGACGCGCACGCCGACGCGGCGGAACAGCCCTTCCGCGATGCCTTCGTAGGCGTCCAGCCGCGGCAGCGTGGACGCGGGGCAGCGCCAGACCTCGCCCTCGACGCGGCCGGTGCCGGCCAGCACCAGCGCCGGGTACGCGCCGTCGATGTCGTACAGGGTACCGGCGACCGTGGCGGTCGCGACGGCCTCGCACCCCTCGAGCAGGTCGGTCGCGGATCCACCGCGGCGCAGGGTGCCGTACGTGAATAGGTGGAAGTGCGCGGCTTCGGTCGGGGCCGCGTCGCCCTGTCTCATCTCCATCCTCCTAATCGCCGCCGTCGCGCCGGAGCCGCTCGGGATCGAGGCCGCCGGCCTCGAGGATCCTCGCCTCCAGGCGCTCGGCCTGCTCATCGATGAACTCGCCGACAGCGAGCAGATGGTTCGCGGCTTCCTCGAACACCTGCGCGGGGAGCGGGTCGCCGCCCAGCGCGCGCAGCGCGTTTTCGGCCGTCTCCAGCTCTCGTGCGGTCTTTTCGACCGCCCGGCGCAGGCGAGCCAGCGCCCTGCGCGCGTCCCGTTCGGCGGCGCCGGTCATTTCGCGGGGCCTCGACCGTCAGTACCCGGACCGTGCCGCGCGGCGCCGGCCGCGGCCGCGCATCGGCGGACGCCCGCGGCCCCGGCGCGGCCACGACAGCGCGTCGCGGATCCGGCGCACGCCGGGGACCCGCGTCGCCGCGTCGTACGCGGCCCGCGCGAGCTCCGGGTGATCGAGCCGGCCGGCCAGCGTGATGACGGCATCATCCGCATAGACGGCGACGCGGTCGGCCTGGTCCGGCGGGAGCACGCGGTACAGCGCCGCGTCGACCGCGCGCGCGAGCTCCCTGTCGCGCAGCGCCCGCAGGTGCCGCTCCTCGACCGGGCGCGGGATGTGGTGCAGCTCGTGCGGCCAGCCGCTCCCCTCCGGCTCCGGCGGATACAGAATGCCGCGCGGCATGCGGTACGCCGGTCGCTCCTCGTAGGCCCCGTGGTACCCGTCCGGACGGCCGAACCCGCTGCGCTCGTAGCGGCCGACCGGCGCCAGGTCCTGGATCCGGTGCGCTCGCCGGTACGACCACGCAGAGCGCTCCCGTGGCTGCGGCGACCAGCGTTCTGGCATGATGCATCCTCCTTCCCTCGCGGTGGCTCGTCCCACCCCGAGCACCGCAGATTCCACACCCGCCGCGGGGTGGCGCGCCGCCTCCCGTCGCCCGCCGCGCATCGCCGGGCCGCCGCCAGCCGACCGCCGCCAGCCGTCCTCCGCCGGGCGGCACGGGCCGCCGGTCGTGCGCGGCGCGCTCAGCCGCCGAGTGCGCCCGCCACGGCGCGGGCGCCGAGCGCGAGCGCGACGAGCACGACGAGGCCGCCCAGCACGTTCAGCAGCACGCCGTTCCGCCACTCGCCCATACGCCTGCGGTCGTTCGCGGCGAGGAGCAGGAACGCGGCGACGGCGGGGAGCAGCACGCCGTTCGCGGCCTGCGCGAACAGGATCGCCTGGACCGGCCGAACCCCGATCCCGGCCGAGACCGCACCCGCGGCGAGGACGGCGGCCCAGACGGCACGGACGCGGCCGGCGCGCAGGTCGCGCGGCCAACCGAGCGCGCCGGCCGTGGCGTACGCCGCCGCGAGCGGCGCCGTGATCGCCGAGCTGAGCCCGGCGGCGAACAGGCCGAGCCCGAAGAACGCCCGCGCCCACGGGCCGAGCAGCGGCTCGAGCTGACGCGCCATCGCCGCCGCGTTCGCCGGGTCGCCACCGGCCGCGGCCGACGTGACGACGATCGCCATGCTCACGATCCCGCCCAGCACGATCGAGAGGGCGAGATCCAGCCGGGCCGTGCCGATCGCGGCCGGGCCGCTCCACTTCTCGCGGACCGCCGCCGCGTGCAGGAACAGGTTGTACGGCACGACCGTGGTCCCGATCAGGCCGACGACGACGAGGACCGAGCCGTCGCCGGCGGGGAGCGACGGCACGAACGACCCGCGGAGCAGCGCCGCGGGCTGCGGGGCCGACACGACGGCCGTCACCAGGAACACGACCGACATCACCACCACCATCGCGACCAGCACCCGCTCGATCAGCCGGTAGCTCCCGCTCCAGAGCAGCAGCCCCGCGACGCCGGCCAGGCCGAGCGCCCAGCCACGCAGCCCGCCGCCGGCCCCGACGACGACGTCCACGCCCATCGCCGCGCCGAGCAGGTTGCCGGCCTCGTACGCCGCGTTGCCGAACGCGATCGCGGAGAGGATCAGCCCGACGGCGACGACGCGCGCGAACGGCGCCTCGAAGCGCCGCCGCACCGCCTCGCCCAGCCCTGCGCCGGTGACGAGGCCCAGCCGGGCGGCCATTTCCTGGAGGATCACGGTGGCGAGCGTCGAGAAGGTGAGCGCCCACAGGAGGGTGTATCCGTAACGGGCGCCGGCGAGCGTGGCAGTGGTCACCGTGCCGGGGCCGATGAACGCGGCGGCCACGACCGCGCCCGGGCCGAGCGAGCGCAGCCGCGCGAGCACGCCCTCGCGGCGCGCGGTCGCCACAGCGCCGGCCCCGGCCGCAGTCGCGGGCACGCTACGCTCCGATCGGGATCGGCAGCTCGAACACCTCTGCCTCCGGCCCGTCCACCGCGCCCAGCCGCAGCACGGCGGGCGGCTCGATCTCGCGCCTCACGTACCCGAGCGCGATCGTCTGCTCGTGCAGCGGCGAGCTGCACGAGCTCGTGATCCGGCCGACCGGCTTCGATGCGTCCGGCCGCACGAGCGTCGTGCCCGGCGCCGGTGCCGGCGCGTCGCCGAGCCGGATCCCGCGCAGCAGCCGGTTCACGTGGCCGCGGTGCAGGATCCGGATGATCACCTCCTGCCCCGTGTAGCACCCCTTCGTCGTGCTGATCGCGCGCTCGCGCAGCCCCGCCTCCAGCGGGATCACGCTCTCGTCCAGCTCCGCGCCCCAGCGCGGCACGCCCGCCTCGATGCGCAGCACCTCGAGCGTGGCGTGGCCGACCGGCCGGCCGCCGGCCTCCTGGAGTGCCCGCCACAGCGACGCAGCGGACGCGACGGGGACGAAGACATCGTAGCCCTCCTCGCCCACGTACCCCGTCCGCACGACGAGGAGCTCGGCGCCGCCGAAGCGGATCGCCTGGTGCGCGTCCTCGGGCAGCCCGGGCGGCGGCGCGGCGGCCAGCGCGCCGGCCAGCACCTCCCGCGACTTCGGGCCGTACACGCCGAGCACGTGCAGCGCGGCGTCCAACGGCTCGACCTTCGCGAAGAGCGGCGGCACGTACTTGCGCAGGTGGCCGAGCACACCCTCCACCGCGGCCGCGTCCACGTCCAGCAGCAGCTCGCCGCCCGGCCGGCGGAAGATGCGCACGTCCGCGACCATCTTCCCCTTCGGCGTGAGCAGCGCGGCGTAGACGCCCTGCCCCTCCGGCGCGCCGGCCACGTCGTTCGTGACCAGCCCCTGGATCATCTTCAGCGGTTCGCGGCCGTACACGCGCAACGCCACGCGGTCCGCGCGATCGGCGATCCCCGCCGCGTGACGGACCGCGTCGTACTCGGCCGCCGGATCGCCGTAGTTGCGCGGCACCCGCCGCCCCGCCACGGTGCCGAACCGGGCGCCCAACGCTTCGTGCAGCGATTCCAGGGACAGGGTTTCGTTCATGCGTGCCCCAGATCCTGCGCGACCGACATGGCCCGGTCGCGCCGGCCGATCAGTTCGATTCGCGGCCCAGCCGCTCGATCATGTTGCGCACGCGACGCGCGTCCGGCGCCTCCGGCGCGGAGTTGAGATAGCTCTCCAGATCCGCGATCGCCTCGCCGACCCGGCCCGTCCGCGCCAGCAGCATCCCCCGGTCCCGCAGCTCGCCCACCGCCGCCGGGCGGATCAGCAGGATCCGCTCGATCGCCGCCAGCGCCTTCTGGTCTTCCCGCGCGTTCAGATAGATCGCCTTCAGATTCTTCAGCAGCCGGACCAGCACGCCCTTCTTTCCCGTCGACTCCAGGAACTCGGGCTGGAGCCGCACCAGCCCGCCGTACACCCGGTCGAGCAGCTCCTGCGCCTGGTCCTCGAATCGCAGCCGCCCGCCGTCGAACGGGTCCAGCAGCACCCGCACGACCTCGCCCTCGTACCGCACCAGGAAGTGGCCCGGGAACCCGACGCCCGTCAGCGGCAGCCCGAGCCGCCACCCGACCTCCAGGTACACCACGCTGAGCGAGATCGGGATCCCGACGCGCCGGTCCAGCACGTCGTTCAGAAAAGAGTTGCGCGGGTCGTAGTACGCCTCCGCGTTCCCCCGGAACCGCTCCTCCTCGAACAGCACCCGGTTCAGCTCCTGGAGCACGACCAGCGGCGCCGTCTCCTCGCCCAGACGGTCGCGCACCCGCTCCGCAAGCACGTCCAACCGCTGGAGATACGGCCCCGCCACGAGCTGCGGGTACTCCTCCACGGCGATCTGGAGCGCCGCCGCCGCCAGGTCGACGTCGGACTCCGGCCTCAGGACCATCGCCGCGAACCGGTCGCGGGCGGTCAGCTCCGGCGCGGTCACCCGCACACCTCCAGGCGACCGCGGGGGATGGACTCGCGCTTCATACGGCTCCGGGACGTCGCTGTCGTCGCATGCCCCCAAGTTAAGGGCGCCCGGTTCCTCCCGGCAACCAGCGCAGCGCCGCGGCCGCGTCACGCCGCGTTCCGGTCGCCCGTCCCCTCGTCCCGGCTCAGATCCAGCGCCGCCGCCCGACCGCAACTGTGACAGTACAGCACCACCGTGTAATCCCCCTCCGGCTTCGTCGGCACCGCCGTCCCCCGCTCCATGCTCGGCGCGTCCAGAAAGGCGACGACCTCGATCGTGTTCGGGCCGCAATGCGGGCACGGCACGTTCGATGGATCCTCCAGGTACGACAGCGCCAGCGCCAGTCCGTCCTGCATGTCGAACTCGGGCGGCCCGCCGGCGTCGTCGAACCCCGATCCGACCTGGTCCTTGAAATCGGACATCTCGCTCGCCTCCCCGCCGAAGGGTTCCTTCGCTTAGGGCGCAACAATTATTCCCGGCTCGGGTGCGGTGTGCCGCACCCGAGCCGGGGGCGCCGCGTTGCGGCGGGAGCGGGGCTGGGGCCCCGGGGGCGCCGGCTGCGCCGGCGGGGGCGGCGCTTCGCGCCGGGGCGGGTGCGGGGGGCGGCCCTGCGGGGCGGGGGCGACGAACCTCCCTGCCGACGACCTCTACTTCCGAGGCGTGGTGAATCCGACGTAAATCCCGAGCGACGAGCCGTCGAGCGGGTCGGCGATGCCTTCGACGGTCGGGTTCATGTGCGTGTAGCGGAGCCCGGCCGTGAGCGCGCCCCAGACGACGGAGGCATCCGTGGTGAAGCCGAGGGCGGGGTCGATGTCGAGCTCGGTGCCTTCGAGGCGCCCGCTGCCGCTTACGCCGCCGGCGAAGTGGTAGGTCGCGCCGGCGCCGACGCGGATCATGGTGATCCCGTCCGGCAGATGGCGGCCGTAGAACGCCATGACCTCGAGCGGGAAGCGGTTGAGCTTCAGTCGGTCGTCCGTGTTCTGGGGGCCGGTGCTCCAGCCGGACCACCCGGCCAGTGCCTGGAGCTCGACCGAGTGCGGGCCCGAGGACCACGCCTCGAACACCGGGCCGGCGACGGCGGTGAAGTAGGTACCGAGCCTGAGGTCCGACTCGCTGCCGTCCGAGTACTCGACGGTGCCGAGATTGTCGCCGCCCCAGCCCATCTGAAGGCGGAGCTCGCCGCCCCACTGCGCGGCTGCGGGCGCGGGGAGCGCCGCGATCGCAAGCAGACAGGCGATGGCCGGGAGCAGGCGATGAATTCGATGAAATGCCGGACGAGCTTCGTGATGCACGGTACCCTCCTTCAGGCGAGGATTTGGATGGTGATGAGTACCGGGGAGGGTACGGCAATATACGGTCTGCGGACCGGGGATCGCCATGCAACATTCTTCCGGCATGCTGCGGCGGGGCGCGTGCGGTCGTGCCCGGTGACACCGCGCGAGGACGGTCACCGTGTCACCCGGAGGCGACGGGCGGGTGCGATCGACGTCCCCGACGGCGGTGCGGATCCGCGTGTTGCGGGCGCACTTCGGCGTCTGTTCGGGGTATGATCCGTCGGGTTCGAGTGGGGGTCCGATGGGGGAGTATCACGAGATCTGGCAGGCGAGTGCGGAAATGAAGGGGAACGTTTCGCTCCTGCGGGAGCTGATCGAGAACATCCGCGACACGGGGATGACGTGGGCGCGCAAGCGGCGGGAGCTGACGGCGCTGCAGAACCGGCGCAAGGCGGTGCAGGTCGAGATCCGGGACCGGCTCATGGCGGCGGCGGAGGCGCGGGGCGAGAAGCTGTCGGTCACGGCGGCGATGGACGAATCGCGTGCGCATCCGGAATACATCGCGTGCCTGGACGAGATCGCGCTGAAGCAGTTCGAGGTAGACGCGGCGGAGGTCGCGTACACGGCGGCGCGGGCGCTCTTCCAGGCGGCGGTCACGGCGCCGGACGAGGCGGGGCGGGTGGCGGCCTGAGCCGGCGCCTTTGCCGACGCCGCCCGGCGGCTTACATTCCCGCGCATGGACGAACGCACCTCCGAATCGAGGGACCAGCGCGAGCGGCTGCGGCTGACGCAGCTCTCGCACGGCGCCGGTTGAGCGTGTAAACTCGGCGCCGCCGAGCTGACGCAGGTCCTGCGTCACCTGGTCCCGTTTCACGACCCGGCCGTGCTGGTGGACGCGTCCACCAGCGACGACGCGGCCGTCTACCGCATCGACGCCGACCGGGCGCTGGTCGCGACGGCGGACTTCTTCACGCCCATCGTCGACGACCCGTACGACTTCGGCCGGATCGCCGCGGCGAACGCCCTTTCGGACGTGTACGCGATGGGCGCGAGGCCGCTCTTTGCCCTGAACCTGGTCGGCTTCCCGCGCGCGCGCCTCGGCGACGGCTGGCTGAGCGAGATCGTGCGGGGCGGCGGCGAGGTCGCGCGGGAGGCGGGTGTCGCGGTGATCGGCGGTCACTCGATCGACGATGCGGAGCCGAAGTACGGGCTCTGCGTCATCGGCGAGGTCGCGCCGGACCGGGTCGTGCGGAACGCGACCGCCCGCGCCGGCGATGCGCTCGTCCTGACGAAGCCGCTCGGCACGGGCGTGATCGCGACGGCGATCAAGCGCGAGGCGGCGGCGGAGGAGGTCGTCGCCGAAGCGGTCCGCAGCATGACGACGCTGAACCGCGGCGCGGCCGAGGCGATGCTCGGCGTCGGCGTCCACGCCGCGACGGACGTGACCGGGTACGGCCTCCTCGGCCACCTCCACGAGATGGCGCGGGCGAGCCGGCTGGAGGCGCGCATCTCGGCCGCGGCCGTGCCGCTCCTCCCCGGCGCCGTCGACCTGGCTCGCGACGGCTTCATCCCGGGCGGCACCCGGCGCAACGGCGCGGATCTCGAGCCCTCGGTCCAGTGGGACGACGCCCTCCCCGATGCGCTCCGGATCCTGCTCTGCGATGCACAGACTTCGGGCGGCCTGCTGATCGCCGTCGCGCCGGAGCGCGTCGACCCACTCCGTGCCGCGCTCCGGGAAGCGAACGCCCCCGCGGCCGCCGTGATCGGCGAGCTCGTCGCGGGGGCACCCGGGAGGATCGTGGTCGGACGTTAGCGCCGGCTCGCGCCGGCCGTTGCGGGCTTCCGGCCCGACGGGATGACGTTACTCGTCCGCCCGCCGCGTGAACTCGACTTCCAGCGCGCCGCGCACCGGGTCGGGGAACTGCTCCTCCGCGTACTCGGGGACCAGCTCGACGAGGCGCGACAGATCGGCGTCGACGCCGCCATCGAAGGAGAGCGTGCCGCTCGCCTCGTCGAAGGTCAGGTCGATCTGCTGCGGCAGCAGGATCGCCTGGGCGGCTTCGCGCGATGGGAAGCTGAGCCGGATCCCGTCGATCAGCGTCTCGTACGTGCCGTCGACATCGACGAACTTGTTCGTCGCCGGGTCGACGTACGCGAGCTGGAACGTCAGGTCCAGCGCGACGAAGAGCCGCGGCGGCTCCGCCGCGTCGAGCCGCGCCGCGATGTCGGCGCCGGCGACGGAGCCGTCGGGGTCGAACGTCAGCCGCGTGATGTCGTATACTCCGGTGACGGTTTCGGGCTCGAGCGTCGGCCCGAGCTGCGAGCCGCCCCCTTCGCCGCAGCCGCCGGCGACGGCGGCCGCGCCGACGAGCACCAGCCCCAGCGGACGCCAGCGCATGTCTGCCTCCCGGGTTGAGTCTCCGCGCTAGATGTGGATCACGCGCCCGAGCGCCGCGAGCGCCGCCTCGGCGATCGCCTCGGAGAGCGTCGGGTGCGGATGCATGGCGCGGTCCATCTCCTCGACCGTCGTCTCGAGGTGCCGGCCGACGACGAACTCGCCGATCATCTCGCTCGCGTGCGGCCCGACGATGTGCGCGCCGAGCAGCTCGCTGTAGCGCTTGTCGCGGATGATCTTGACGAAGCCGTCCGTCTCGCCCGCCGTACGGGCGCGGCCGTTCGCGCTGAACGGGAACTTGCCGACCTCGATGTCGTACCCGGCCTCCTTCGCCTGCTCCTCGGTCATCCCGACGGACGCGACCTCGGGGTGGCAGTACGTGACGCTCGGGATGTTGCCGTAGTCGACGCCGTGGCTCGCCTTGCCGGCGATCGCCTCGGCGGCGACGATCCCCTCGTGCGACGCCTTGTGCGCGAGGAGCGGCGGGCGCGCGCAGTCGCCGATCGCGTAGACGCCGGCGGCGCTCGTGCGCATCATCTCGTCGACGACGATGAAGCCCTTCTCGACCTTGACGCCGGCCTTGTCGAGCCCGATGTCGTCGATGATCGGCGCGCGGCCGACCGCCGACAGCACGCGCTCGGCCTCGATCGTCTCGGTCTTGCCGTCCTTCGTCTTCACGGTGAGCTTCACGCCGTTCTTGCCGATGTCGGCCTTCTCGAGCCGCGCGCCGGCGAGGATGTCGATGCCGCGCTTCTTGAACGCCGACGCGACCGCGGCCGACGACTCCTTGTCCTCGTTCGGCAGCACGCGGTCGAGCGCCTCGATGATCGTGACCTTCGTGCCGAACGCGTTGTAGACGTCGGCGAACTCCATCCCGATCGCGCCCGCGCCGATGATCGCGAGCGACTTCGGCAGCGCCTTCGGGAAGACCGCGTGGTCCGAGCTCCAGACGCGGTCGCCGTCGATCTTCAGGATCGGCAGCGAGCGCGGCCGGGAGCCGGTCGCGATGATGATGTTCTTCGCCTGGATCGTCCGCTTCTCGCCCTTGCCGGCCGGCTTCTCATCGCCGTGGCCGGCGTTCGTCCCGGGATCGACCTCGACCTTGCCGCCGCCGAGCAGCCGGCCCCACCCCTGGATGTGCTCGATCTTGTTCTTCTTGAAGAGGTACGCGACGCCCTTCGAGCCCTGCTCCGCGACTTTGCCGGCCCGCTTCCCGGCCGCGCTCACGTCCAGCTTCACATCGCCGACCGCGATGCCGAACTCGTCCAGCCCGCCCGTGATGTGGCGCGCGTAGTTCGCCGACTCGAGCATCGCCTTCGTCGGGATGCACCCCCAGTTGTTGCAGACGCCGCCCGGCTTCTGCGCCTCGACGCACGCCACCTTCATCCCGAGCTGCGCCGCCCGGATCGCGGCGACGTAGCCGCCCGGCCCGCCGCCGATCACGATCACGTCGAACGTGTTCTCCGCCACGCCTCACCTCGCGGTTCGAGTTGCTGCCCTGCACTTTCCGGGTTCCGGCCCTGCCGGTTCGGCTTTCTCCCACCCGGAACCGGTGCGCAAGTTATCGCGTGTGCGGCGTGGGGACAACGGGAGGCCGGCCGCGCGGGAACGGCAGGAAGCGTGACGGCGTGATCGGCGCACGGCCATCGGCCGCGGCGCCCCCGCCGTGCCGGCGCATCGCGTCCGGCCCGGGTGCGCCGGCGGTTGCCGCGGCGCGGGAGGTCCGTGCGGCTCACGCGCTCAGCTGCGACGAGGACCGGCACCCGGACCGGGTACGCCGTCCAGCATACGGGGAACGCGCCGTCGCCGTGGAGGAATTTCATCGGGACGTCGGCCACGGCGGCGCCCGCGGCCTCGTCCCGGAACGGCTCGCGGATCCGCAGCACGAGCTTGACGACATCGCCGACGACGAGCCGGTCGATCGCCGCCCGGTGCGCCTCCGGGAGCGGCGGCTCGAAGCGTACTCCGTCGCCGTGCGCGGCCTGGAGCACGCCGAGCGGGAGGGTCACGACCGTGTGTCGCGCGCGGACCGTGCCGATCGGCGGACCGGTGCCCGCCCGCACGTCCAGCTCGACGCCGAGCTCGATCGGCAGCGGCACGGCGGGACGCGCACCGTCGCGTTTCGGCCGCCGATCCGGCCCCGCGCCTCCAGCACCGCCACCCGCACGCCGGCGCCCGCGAGGATCCGTGCCGCGCTCAGCCCCGCCGCGCCCGCGCCGACCACCGCGACGTCGACGTCCATCACGATCATGCTCGCCCTCTCCCGTCTGCTTTCGGAAAACCGCCGGACGGGGGCGGAATTCATGCCCCACGGACCGGGCCCGACTGCCGCCGGGCGCCGCCGTGCTTGCACCGCGGCCGGCTCCCGTGGAGGCCGAACGCACGAGCGCCCGGCAGGTTGATCCCCGCCGGGCGCCGGTGTGGCGGAGGGCCGGCCGCAGCCGGCGACCCTCCCTTGTCGGACGAGGGCCTACGCCAGCATCATCATCGGCTCCTCGATGTAGTCCTTCAGCGTCTGGAGGAAGCGCGCGCCGGTCGCCCCGTCGATGACGCGGTGGTCGCAGCTCATCGTCATGCGCATCCGCTGCCGCACCACGACCTCGCCGTCCTCGACGACCGGCTTCTCCTCGACCTTCCCCACGGCGAGGATCGCGGCCTCGGGCGGGTTGATGATCGCCGTGAACTCCTCGATGCCGAACATGCCGAGGTTCGAGATCGAGAACGTCGCGCCCGTGTACTCGTCCGGCTGGAGCTTCTTCTCGCGCGCCCGCGCGGCCAGCGCCTTCACCTCCTGCGCGATCTGCGCGACGCCCTTCGCGTGCGCGTCGCGCACGACCGGCGTGATCAGCCCCTCCTCGATCGCGACGGCGACGCCGATGTGCACCCGGCCGTAGCGGCGGATGACGTTGTCCTGCCACGAGGCGTTGACCGCCGGGTGGCGCGTCAGCGCCGCGGCGACGGCCTTGATCAGGAAGTCGTTGACCGACGCTTTGATCCCCTGCGGCTCGAGCCGCGCGTTCACCCGCTTGCGCAGCTCCATCATCCGGCCCATGTCCACCTCGATCGTGAGATAGAACGTGGGGACCGGGCCGATCGAGGTGGCCAGCCGCTTCGCGATCGTCTTGCGCATCTGCGTGACCGGCACCTCCTCGACCTCCGCGGCCGGCGCCGCGGGCGGCGCGTAGGCGGGCGCGGCGGGCGCGGGTGCCGCACGCTCCGGCGCGGCGGCCGCCGCCTCGATGTCCGCCTTCGTGATCCGGCCGCCGGGGCCGGTACCCCGCACGCGGCCGAGGTCGATCCCGGCTTCGCGCGCCAGCTTCCGCGCCAGCGGCGACGCCTTCACCCGACCATCTTCGGGGACCGGGATCTCCTCGACCCGGCCGCCCTCCGCGCGCTCCAGCGTCGTCCCGGCGGGCGGCGTCGGCCGCCGGTCCGGCGACTCGACCGCCGCCTGCACGCCGGTGGCGCCCTGGTCCTGCTCGGTCTTGCCTCCCGCCTCGATCGACCGCTCGGCCTCCTCGACGTCGCGGCCGGCCGGCGTCTCGCCCGCGGGCGGCTCCGTCGGCGGCGCGTGCGTCGGCTCGCCGCCACCCGCCGGCGCCTCCGTGAGGATCTCCGAGATGTCCTCGTCCGGCGCCGCGATCACGCCGATCACCGCGCCGACCGGCGTCGTCTGGCCCTCGGCGATGAACCGCTTGCGCAGCACGCCGCTCCCGCGCGCGACCAGCTCCATCGTGGCCTTGTCGGTCTCGATCTCGGCCAGGACGTCGCCCTCCTTGACCTCCGCGCCCTCGTCCTTCAGCCACCGGACGAGCTGGCCCTCCTCCATCGTGGGCGACAGGGCCTCCATGTGGACTTTTGTTGCCATTGTAATCCTATGGTGATTCCGGCTCAGCGCGCCGCCCGGTACATGACCCGGTCGCAGGCCTCGATGACCCGATCGACCGAGGGCTTCGCCAGCTTCTCGAGGTTCTTCGCGTACGGCATCGGCACGTCGGCCTGGGTGACCCGCAGGATCGGCGCGTCCAGGTAGTCGAACGTCTCCTCCTGGATCATGCTCGCGATCTGCGCGCCGACGCCGGCGAACGGCCAGCCTTCCTCGAGGTAGATCGCGCGGTTCGTCTTCTTGATCGTCGCCTCGATCGCGTCCATGTCCAGCGGCCGCAGCGAGCGCAGGTCCAGCACCTCCGCCTGGATCCCGTCCTTCTCCAGCCGGCCGGCGGCCTGGAGCGCGACGTGGACCATCTTGCCGTGCGTGATGATGCTGACGTCGCCGCCCTCACGCTTCAGGTCCGCCCGGCCGAGCGGGATGATGAAGTCCTCGTCGTCCGGGACCTCGCCCTTCAGCGCGTACAGCAGCTCGGCCTCGAAGACCGCGACCGGGTCGTCGTCGCGGATCGCCGCCTTGAGCAGCCCCTTCGCGTCCGCCGGCGTCGCCGGCGTCACGACCTTCAGCCCCGGGAAGTGCGCGTACCACCCCTCGAGCGCCTGCGAATGCTGCGCCGAAAGCTGGAGCGCCGCGCCCGTCGGACCGCGGAACACGATGGGACACTTGAACTGCCCGCCCGTCATGTAGAGCATCTTCGCGGCGCTGTTCACGACCTGGTCCGTCGCCAGGATCGAGAAGTTCCAGGTCATGAACTCGATGACCGGACGCAGCCCGACCATCGCCGCGCCGACGCCGAGCCCGGCGAAGCCCAGCTCGGTGATCGGCGTGTCGACCACGCGCGTCTCGCCGAAATGGTCGAGCAGCCCCTTCGAGACCTTGTACGCGCCGTTGTACAGCCCGACCTCCTCGCCCATCAGGAAGACGTCGGGGTCGCGCTCCATCTCCTCGCGCAGCGCGTCGTTCAGCGCCTCACGATACGTCTTGACCGCCATGACTACTCCTCCCCCGCCCGGTACCCACGATCGAAGAAGAGCCGGCCACGCTCCGGGACCTGCGCGTAGACGTGCGCGTACAGCTCCTCCGGCCCCGGCTCCGGCGACTTGTCCGCGAAGTCCGCGGCGTCGTCGACCTCGGCGCGGACCCGCTCGTCGATCGCGGTCAGCTCGTCGTCCGTCAGCATGTCCTCTTCACGGAGCCGGTCGATGAAAATCCGGATCGGATCCTTCTGCTTCGCCTCCTCGACCTCCTCCTTCGTGCGGTAGACGCCGTGCACCGGGTCGGACATCGAGTGCCCCATGAAACGGTAGCAGCGCGCTTCGATCAGCGTCGGCGTCCCGTCCTCACGCGCACGTTCGACCGCCTCGAGCACCGTCTTCCGCATGGCGAGCACGTCCATCCCGTCCGCGACCGCCGACGGCATGGCGTACGCGTTCGCCTTCTGCGAGATGTCGTAGAGCGACGCGACGCGCTCCCACGCCGTGCCCATGCCGAAGCGATTGTTCTCGACGATGTAGATCACCGGCAGCTTCCACAGCGCCGCCATGTTCAGCGACTCGTGGAACGCGCCCTGGTTCACCGCCGCCTCGCCCATGTAGCAGACGCAGACCCGGTCCTCGCCGCGGTACTTGATCGCCCAGCCCACGCCGGTCGCCATCGGGATCTGCCCGCCGACGATCCCCCAGCCGCCCAGGAAGTTCTTCTCGGCGCTGAACAGGTGCATCGAGCCGCCCTTTCCCCGCGAGCAGCCATCGATCCGGCCGTACAGCTCGGCCATGACCTCGCGCGAGGTCATCCCCTTGACCAGCGCCTGCACGTGCTCGCGGTACGCGGTGATCACGTAGTCGTCCGGCCGCAGCGCGGCTTGCGTACCGACCGCCACGGCCTCCTGCCCGATGTACAGGTGGCAGAACCCGCCGATCTTCCCGATCGCGTAGGCCTCCGCCGCCTTCTCCTCGAAGCGGCGGCCGAGCAGCATCTGGTACAGCAGGTGGTGGAGCGCCTCGCGGTTCAGCCCGTCCAGCTCTCCGCCGCCCTTCCGGTCCGGCCCGGACTTCCTGCCCCGGGCGGCCGTCTTCGCTTCAGCCATCTCGTCCCTCGTCTCCTGAATCCCTCACGACGCCGGTGCCACGCTTCCGCCCGGCGCCGGCTACGTCTCCCGCTATGCGCGCTTGCGCAGCGGCTCGATCTGCACCAAACCCGCACCCCCGGCCGAAGGCGCGACCACCTCCGCCGGCGCGGGCACGTCGGCCTCCAGCACCTCCCGGATCTCGCCGACGCCGCCGGCCTGCACCGTGCGCGCCTGCGTCTCCGCATGGTAGCTCGACCGCACCAGCGGCCCCGACTCCACGTGCCGGTAGCCCAGCTCCGCCTCGCCGATGCGCTTCCAGTCGGCGAACTCCTCCGGCGTCACCCACCGCGCGATCGGCGCGTGATGCGGCGAGGGGCGGAGGTACTGGCCGAGCGTCAGGATGTCGACGCCCGCCTTGCGCAGGTCCGCCATCGCCTGGCGGATCTCCTCCGTCGTCTCGCCCATGCCGAGGATGATCCCGGACTTCGTCAGCATCCCCGGATCCATCCGCTTGGCCGCGCCGAGCAGCGAGATGCTGCGCCAGTACCGGCCACCCGGCCGAGCCCACGGGTGCAGCCGCTCGACCGTCTCCAGGTTGTGGTTCAGGATGTCCGGCCGCGCCTCGACGACCAGCCGCAGCGCGTCCTCATCGCCCTTGAAGTCCGGGATCAGCACCTCGACGGTGCACCCCGACCGGGCCTCGCGGCACAGGCGGATCGTCTCCGCGAAGATCGCCGCACCGCCGTCGGCGAGCTCGTCACGGTTCACGCTCGTGATCACGACGTGCTCGAGCTCCAGCTCGGCGACCGCCTCGGCCACGCGCCGCGGCTCGTCCCAGTCCAGCTCCGTCGGCATGCCGTGCGCGATCGCGCAGTACTTGCACGCGCGCGTGCAGACATCGCCCAGGATCAGGAAGGTCGCCGTCCCCGCTTCCCAGCACTCGCCGATGTTCGGGCACCCCGCCTCCTCGCACACCGAGTGCAGGCGCTGGTTCCGCATCAGCTTCTTCAGCCGGAGATAGTTCGGGCCGCCCGGCGAACGCACCTTCAGCCACCCGGGCTTGCGCGCGTCCATCGGGATCGCCTCGCCCTGGAGGATCGGCAGCTTCGCCGTGCCTTTCGATTTGACTATGCCGGTGTCCTTGCCCCGGGGCGCGTAGCCTCGAGCCGGCGCGCCTTCCATGCTCATGCTCGTTCCTCCGTCTCACGGCCGTCCGCCGGGAGACGCCTCATGCGGTGACGGGGCGGCCGGCGCCCCGTGATCGGCGGCTCTTTCGGGTAAAAGCACATGAACATACACACTACCCCCGCGGCGGGCAACGATCGGCGCCGCGGCGCGGCGCACCTCAGCGCTCGAGCCCGAGCGCGTGCCGCAGCGCGCCCTCGAATTCGGGGTGGGCGAAGCGGAACCCGGTCTCTTCGAGGCGGCGCGGGACCACGTGCGCGCCGGCGAGGAGCAGCTCGTCGGCCATGTGGCCGGGGAGGAGGCGCAGCACGCCGCCCGGCACGGCGAACCACGTCGGTCGCCCGAGCAGCCGGCCGAGCGTGCGGGTGAAGTCGGCGTTCGTGACCGGCTCGGGCGCCACGACGTTGACGGGGCCGGAGAGCGACGTCGTCGCAATGACGTGGTGCACCGCGGCGATGACGTCGTCGAGTGCGATCCAGCTCACGAGCTGCTCGCCGCTGCCGACGCTCCCGCCCAGGCCGAGGCGGAAGAGGGGGAGCAGCGTGCCCAGCAGCCCGCCGGCCGCGGAGAGCACCGCGCCGAGCCGGAGTCGCGCCGTGCGGATCCCGGCCGCCTCCGCCGCGCGCGTCGCCGTCTCCCACGCGACGACCGTTTCGGCGAGGAAGCCGGTGCCGGGCGGCGCGTCCTCGTCCATCGGCGTGTCGGGCGGCCGGTCGCCGTAGTAATTGGCGCCGGAGGCCGAGAGGAACGCGGCGGGCGGGCGATCGAGCCGCGCGAGCGCCCCGGCCAGCAGTTCCGTGCCCCGCACCCGGCTCTCCCGGATCCGCGCCCGCTTCCCACGCGTCCACACCGCCGCGATCGGCTCGCCGGCCAGGTGGATCACGACGTCGCAGCCGTCCAGCCCGGCGGCATCGATCTCGCCCCGCGCCGGGTCCCAGGCGACGACGCGCGCGACCGCGACGTGCGGACGCAGCCGCTGCACGGCGCGCGGCCGGCGGGTGACGACGACGATCTCGTGCCCGTCGCCCGACAGCGACCGCGCCAGTGCGCCCCCGATCAGTCCGGTCGCCCCCGTGATCGCGACCCGCAACGCCTCACCCTCCGGTGCATCCTCGTACCCCGTGCGTCACGCCGGGCCCGGCGGAGGTGCCGCTGGCGTGCCCGCCCCGCCCGGCGGCCGTGCCGGGCAGGACCAGCGCTCGCCAATCCCGGGCCACCGCGACGGCCCGCGCCGACGCGTGCCGCCCGGGCATTCCGGCGGCCGTGTCGGTGCGCGGCCGCGTGGGCCGGCGCCACCGTCGCGGCGGATGCGCGGGGCTCCGGGATCACCTCACGCTACCGGTCCCGTTCCAGCGTCACCGAATGCTCCTCGCCGTGGCGGGCGCGGTCCCGCACCGACTCGTTGCGGAGCGAGCGGGAGTACTCGTCCTCGAGTCGCGCCAGCATCTCGCCGCGGCGGCGCAGCAGCCGCTTCGGCTCGCGCGGCGCGTGGCGGGTCAGTGCGTACGCCGCGAGCAGCGGTAGCCCCAGCGTCGAATCCGTGTAGCAGACGACGGCGTCCGGCAGCCGGTCGGGGTCCACCTTCCCCCAGCTCACGGCCTCGGCCGGCGTCGCACCCGACAGCCCGCCGGTGTCCGGCCGCGCGTCCGTGATCTGGAGGAAGTAGTCGTGCCCCCGCTCCTCGATGCCGAGCACCTCCTGGATCTGCGGCTCGGTCTGGAGCATGAAGTTCTTCGGGCTGCCGCCGCCCAGGATCAGCACCGCCGACTTCCCGCCGCGACGCTTCGCGTCCAGGACGATCGACGCCGTCTCGTTCACGTCGAGCGAGACGTCGATCTCCAGCTTGTTCCCCTGGAGCGCCGCGGCGGCCACGTTCATCCCGATCGACGAGTCGCCCGGCGACGACGTGTAGACCGGGACCTCGTAGTCGTGGCACGTCGCCAGCAGCGACTTGCGCTGCTGGCCCAGCGCCCGCTCCCGCTCGGCGATGTACTTGCCGCACAGCCAGTGGAATTCCGCGGTCGACATCCGCCGCTGGAACTCCTCGCCCCGGATGATCTTGCGGAAGAACGCGTCCGTGTCCAGCAGCACGGAGTAGTCGAAGAAGATGTCGTAGATCCGGACGACCTCCTCGTCGCGCAGCTCCACGTCCGAGACGAACGGGTTGCCCTGATGCATCGACAGCCCCAGCCCGAAATGGGTGTCGTGGTACAGGTTCGCGCCCGTCGAGATGATCCAGTCGATGAAGCCGGCCTCGATCAGCGGGATCAGCGCGCTGATCCCGAGCCCCGCCGGCGTCAGCGCGCCGGTCAGCGTCACGCCGATCGTCACGTCGTCCGCGAGCATCTTCTCCGTGAAGAGCTGACACCCCTCCCGGAGCCGGCCCGCGTTGTAGGCCAGGAACGCGCCGTCGATCAGGTCCGCGGCCGACATCTCCGGCGCGATGCGTACCGGGTCGATCTTGCGACCCGAGAGGTATCGATCCTTTCCCATCCGTCCCTTTCCGGGGCTAGGTGTCCTCACGCGGCACGGGACCGCGCACCGCAGGCCCGCGCCCATTCCGCTCCACGGCGGTCCGCGGCTGGCGCCGCGCCGCCGCGCCCGCCATCGTCTCTCCCGTGGCGACCCGCTCGCCGTACGCATCCAGGATCACCTGCACGGTCTCCTCCGGCGAGTCCGTCACGACCAGACCGTCCAGGTCCTCCGCGGCGATCTTCCCCTCCGCCAGCATCGTGTCGCGCATCCAGCCGAGCAGACCCGCCCAGTATTCGCTGCCGAACAGGACGACGGGGAAATGCCGGACCTTCCCCGTCTGGATCAGCGTCAGCGCCTCGAACAGCTCGTCCATCGTGCCGAAGCCGCCCGGGAAGATGATGAAGCCCTCCGCGTACTTCACGAACATCGTCTTCCGCACGAAGAAGTAGCGGAAGTGGATCGACGTCGTGACGTACGCGTTCATCCCCTGCTCGAACGGCAGCTCGATGTTGCAGCCGACGGATACGGCGCCGCCCTCCGCGGCGCCCTTGTTCGCGGCCTCCATGATCCCCGGCCCGCCGCCGGTGATCACCGCGAAGCCCAGCTCCGCCAACCGACGCGCCGTCTCCTCCGCCGCCGCGTACATCGGGTCGTCCGGCAGGATGCGCGCGCTGCCGAAGATGCTGACCGCCGGACCCAACGCCGCGAGCGTGTCGAACCCCTCGACGAACTCGCCCATGATCCGGAAGACCCGCCACGGATCCGTGTGCGTGAAGTCCGCCGCGCGCTGCCCCGCCGGCCGGCGCGACAGCAGGCGCTCGTCCTCCGTCGTCCGCGTGCGGTCCACCTCCCGCGCCGTGACCGGCCGTTCGTTCGTCGACATACCGCGTTCCTTCGATGCTACGATTGCCCCCTGGAATCCCTACCCCCGGACGTACACGACGCGGTGCCCGCGGGTGCCGCGCTCGGGGTGGCCCGCCTCGGCTGCCCCGCCGCCGGCCACCGCGGCGGCTGCACGGCCGGGGCCAGGCGCGCCGACGAGCGGCGGCAACGGAAGATACAGGCGCCCGTCCCGGGGTGCCAGCGGCGCCCACATGCGCGCCGACGCCGAGAACGCGACGCGTGGATGAGGGTATAACCTACGGCAAAACCGTGAGTTACACCCATTCGTCCCGTGGCGGCCCGATGGCGATCGATCTCCGTGACTACGTCGAGGTGAAGGAGCGTATCCGCGCGTTCTACGAGCGGTTCCCCGCCGGCTCGATCCGGACCGAGCTGGTCCGGCTCGACGGCGAGCGGGTCATCTTCAAGGCGCTGGTTTTCCGCGACCCGCAGGATCCGGTCCCGACGACCGGCTGGGCGTACGAGCGCGCCGGCGCGGGGCGGGCGATCGAGGCGCGGTTCGTGGAGAACTGCGAGACATCGGCGGTCGGGCGTGCGCTGGCGAACATGGATTTCGCGGTCGCGCGGCGTCCGTCGCGCGAGGAGATGGCGAAAGTGCAGCGGCTGCGGCGCGACGCGCGGCGGCGGTCCGCCTCGGCGAACGCGGCCGGGCGCCCGTCCGGCGGGAACGCCGTGGCGCGGATCCGCAGACTCGCCGGCGAGCTGCGCCTCTCGCCGTCGAAGCGGGAGCGGATCGAGGCGCGGCTGAAGGAGGGGATGTCCGAACAGGAGCTGCACGACCTCGAGGCGTACCTGCTGGCGTTGCGGCCGCGCGCCTCCTGACGCGACGTCCGAACGCGCCGGGGTGGACGCCCGCGCCAGGCGCCGATTATCTTGCGTGCCATGAAGTGTGCGATCTGTCAGACCGATTCGCCGGGCGCCTACTGCCCGGCGTGCGGCGCGCCCGTCGACGGCGCGCGCTGCAAGTCCTGCGAGGCGCCGCTCCTGCCGGGCGCCCGCTTCTGCGTTCAATGCGGCACGGCGGTCCGCGAGGCGACGTCGAACCTGCCGTGGTTCGCGGCCGGCGCCGCCGTGCTGGCGCTCGTCGTGATCGTGACCGTCGCCGCGTTCCGCGGCGGGGATGCCGGCGGTCCGGCGATGGGCGGCGCCGCTCCGGCGACGACCGGCGCGGTCGGGCCCATGGGCGACGCGACGCGACGGGCGCCGCCGCTGACCGGCACGCCGCGCGAGCAGGCGGACCGGCTCTTCAACCGCGTGATGCAGGCGGTCTCGCAGGGCGACACCGCCCAGGCGTCGTTCTTCCTGCCGATGGCGATCTTCGCCTACCGGCAGGCGGGCGAGCTCGACGCCGACGGGCTCTACCACCTCTCCGTCCTCCAGGCCACCGCCGGCAACTTCGCCGACGCCCTCGAGACGGCGGAGCGTATCCTCGCGGCCGAGCCGGACCACCTGCTCGGGCTCGGCGCCGCGGCGCGGGCCGCCGCGCTCGCCGGCGATGACGACGGCGCGCGCGGCTACTACGAACGGCTGCTCGGGGCCTTCGAGACGGAGCGCGCGCGAGACCGCCGGGAGTATCGCGACCACGCGCAGCTCCTCCCGGAGTACAGGGACGAGGCGGCCGCGTTCACGGGCGCCCGGTAGCGCCGCGAGCCGTCAGAGCAGCGACAGGAGCTGGTCCGGGTCGACCGGCTTGGCGAGGACCATCTCGATCCCGCGCCGGGTCAGCTCCGCGTCGTCCTCGGTCACTTCCCAACCGGTGATCACGCCGATCCGCACCTTCGGGTCGCGGGTCCGGATCCGCTCGAGCAGCTCCCAGCCGCTCATGTCCGGCAGGCCGAGGTCGCTCAGAACCACATCGTACTCGCCGGCTTTGAAGAGGCCGAGCGCCACTTCGCCGTTGGACGCGGTGATCACCCGGTGTCCCGCGGCGCGCAGCGACGCCGCCGTCGCTTCCAGCCCCAGCATGTTGTCGTCGATCAACAGGATCCGGATCCGGCGCCGCGTCGCCGGCCGTGCGGTCCGTCGCTCCGCCGCGGACTCGGGCAGCGTGCTCGCGCGCGGCAGCAGCAGCAGCACGGTGGTGCCGACGCCCGGCCACGTCTCGAGCTCGAGCGTCCCGCCGTGCCGGCGCACGATGCCGAACACCTCCGCCAGCCCCAGGCCGGTGCCGTGCGCGCCCTTCGTCGTGAAGAAGGGCTCCAGCGCCCGCTCGACGATCGTCGACGGCATGCCTGTGCCGGTGTCCTGGACCGCGACGGCGACGCGGTCGCCGTCGCCGCGGGCCACGAACCGCAGCGCGCCGCCGCTGGGCATCGCGTCGATCGCGTTCGTGATCAGGTTCAGCAGCGCCTGCCGCAGCTCGCCCGGACTGCCGTTCACGTAGAGGCCGGGCGCCACGTCCTGCACGACCTCGATCTCGTCGATCCGGTCGGCCAGCGCGGGCTGCACCAGCTCCACCGCATCCTGCACGAGCGATGTGACCGGGACCGACTGGAACGACATCGTCCCGAGCCGATGCCGCGTGAAGCGCTGGATGCGGCGCACCGTTTCCGCCCCGCCCTGCGCCGCCATGAGAATCCGGTCGGCGTAGGTGCGCACGCGCTCCGGCCGGTCGCCGTGCTCCTTGATCAGCTCGGCGAAGGCGACGATCGGGTTCAGCGCGTTGTTCAGGTCGTGGGCGACGCCGGCCGCGATCTCACCCAGGCTCGCCAGCCACTGGGACTTCTCGAGCTGCTCCTGCGTCGCCTCGAGCGCGGAGGAGCGCTCGGCCGCGATCCGCTCGAGCTGGTCCGCCTCGACCGCCGCCCTCCGGAACAGCCGGCACAACTCGATCGCGGTGCCCAGGTGCTCACCGACCGCCGCGAG
The DNA here is from genome assembly GCA_036381255.1 of Longimicrobiales bacterium. Taxonomy (GTDB): domain Bacteria; phylum Gemmatimonadota; class Gemmatimonadetes; order Longimicrobiales; family RSA9; genus CALBZE01. Next base: position 25,148 of record DASVDG010000003.1, read on the forward strand.
CAGCGCGCGCTCCGGCTCGCTGTACGGCGCCGAGCGCCGCTCGACCAGGAGCGAACCCAGCGTGCGCTCCCGCGCCTGGAGCGGGAAGCAACCCAGGCTCGGGCCCGGCGCCGCGCCCGTGGGCGCCGGGTCCGCGGGTCCCGTCACCGTGGGCTTGCCGTGCTCCACCGTCCGCAGGTGCAGCGCCCGGGCCCGCACGCCGCCGACCGGCACGCCGCCGTCCTGCACCGCCGGGTACCGGTAGTACGAACGCAGCTCCCCGCCGTCGCGGAGCAGAACCTCCGCCGCGTCGACGCGGAACCCCGCGACCAGCGCGTCCATCGCGGCGCGCAGCACGGTCTCCTCGTCGTGCCCCGCACACGTCGCGTGCAGCACGATCGCCATGACCTGGAGCCGGACCGCATCGTGCGAGCTCAGCTGCGCCGTCCGCCGCCGCTGCATCACCACGGCCGCATGGTCCGCGAGCGCCAGCAGGAACCGGACATCCGCGGGCACGGGCTCGCCCTTCGGGTTCAGCGTGACGATCGCTCCCAGCTCCACGCCCGCCGCGCCGCGGATCGGGATCACCACCCCGGTTTCCGGGACCCGGCCTTCCAACAGCTCGTGCAGGAACGGATCGAGCGCCACCGGGCCCGCCGACCGCACCACGATCGGCCGCGCCTCGCGCAGCGCCCGGTCGACGATCGTGCCGTCTCGCTCGAACCGACGGCCCGCCAGCCGCAACGCGGCCGCCGCGGGCTGGGCCGCCTCGACCACCAGCTCGCCCGTCTCCGGCGCCTGCCCCACGACGGCCGCCAACTCGCTCGCCAGGAGCATCCGCAGCCGGTCCACGATCAGGCCCAGGACCTCGGCCTCGTTCGGCGCCGTCGCAAGCGCGTGCGTGATCTCCGCGATGTACGACAGCTCCCGCTCGCTGCGTTCGTGAGCTCGCAACGTGCCGGCCGGCTCCGGCGCCGAGGAGGCTTGGTGGGTCCGCTGCTCCATCAGCTCGCTCCCACGCGCACGTGCCCGATGTTCAGCGCCGCGTACCCTGCCCGCGAACGCCCGCCGTTTCGTCGTATGTCGTGGATGGCTCGGGCCGTCGTGGCCCGGTTCGAAGGACGCCGCGAAGTGACGGTGCGACGCCCGGCCGCGTCGCAGGCCCGACCCCCTGCGACACACCCTGTGCAGCCCGTTCGCCTCGGCTCCCGACTCGCCCGCCGCGGCACGGCGCCCGGGCGCCTGGACTGCCGGAGCGACGGCGCTCCCCGTGACGGCGACCGAGCTCCCCCGGCTTCGGCACACCCCCTACGGACACCCGTCCGGCTCCTCCCATGCGACCTGCCCCCTGGCGGGATGCGGGGAACCCTCGGTCCCCCTCAAACTACGACCCCTCCAGCCACGATGCGAGAGCCTCGCTACGGCACAGCGGCCGTGCCGGCCGGCGACTGCCTCGACCCGCCCGCCCGCACCGCCTCACAGCCCCGTCGGCAGATCGATGAATTCACTCGCCACGCCGAACCGGTTCGACAGATGCGCAGCGAGCGCACGCACGCCCCACGTCTCCGTCGCGTAGTGGCCCCCGTAATACACGTTGATCCCCCCCTCCACCGCATCGAAATACGTGTGATGCGCGCCCTCGCCCGTCACCAGCGCGTCCAGCCCCGCGTCGATCGCCGCCCCGATCATCCCCCCGCCGCTCCCCGTCAACACGCCGACCCGCGCCACCCGCTCCGGCCCGCCCGGCAGAAGATGCACCCGCGCCCCCAGGACCTCATCCAGCCGTGCCAGCAACGCCTCCCGGCTGAGGTCCAGACGGCCCCACACGCCGACCGGCACCCCACGGTACTCCCCGAATTCCCCCTCGAGCTCGATCCCCAGCTCCCGCGCGAGCACCACGTTGTTCCCCACCTCCGGGTGCACGTCGAGCGGAAGATGCGCGCTGTACACCGCGATCCCCCGCTCCAGCAGCGGCCTCAACCGCCGGTAACGCCGCCCCGTCACCGGCCGGTTCCCATCCCAGAACAACCCGTGATGCACCAGCAGCAGATCACACCCCCGACGCACCGCCTCCCGAATCGACGCCTCGCTCGCATCCACCGCCGCGCCGATCCGCTCCACCTCCTCGCCGCCCTCCACCTGCAACCCGTTCAGCGCGTTCGGGTAATCCGGCACCTCGCCGATCCGCAGGTACGCATCCAGATACTCGATCAGCTCGCTCGACCGCATTTCCCCCACCCTCGTCTCACCCATCGCTCCCGTTTGTGGAAAACCACCCCGGGTTTATCAACAGCGGGATGTGCACAACCGCCGGCGTGGCGGTAAGTGCCGAAGCAGCACATGGTTAGGGACTTTTCACAGCATGTGGATAAAAAAGCGTGGAGCCGCGGCTGCGAGGCTCCACGCCTTCGAAAATCCACGGCCCGCGCCGGGACTCACCCGTTCGCGGCGACAGCCTTATCGGACTTCTCCGGTTCCGGCTGCGGTCGCTTCCCGGCGGGCGCGGCCTTCGCCGCGGGCACGTCACCCGTCTGGATGTTGCCGTTGACGCGACCGCCTTCGTCGAGCTTGATGCGCCGTGCGCGGACCTCGCCTTCGATGACGCAGGTCGCCTGGAGCTCGAGCCGGCTCTCGGCGCGGATGGTGCCGACGACGCGGCCACCGATGACGGCATCCTGCGTGTTGATGTCGCCCGTCACGACGCCGTCCTTGCCGACGACGACCGCCTTGCCCGCTTCGACGGTCCCCTCGACGGTCCCTTCGACGCGGAGCGTGCCCTCGGTGATGCAGTCGCCGACGACGCGCATGCCGGGACCGATGATGGAGATGACGCCCTCACGGGCCTGCTGGGTCGCCTGGTTGTCTTTCATAGCCGTGCCGCTGGTGGTTGATGGTTTCTTGGCGAACATGGCACCTCAAGGTTGCCGTGCGAGTGAAAGAGGATCGACGGCCTGCCCCTCCCTTCGGACTTCGAAATGGAGGTGAGGTGCGGTGGAGCGGCCGGTGGATCCGCTCAAGGCGATGACCTCGTGTCGCTCCACGGAATCGCCTGCCGCAACGAAGATCTGGGAAGCGTGGCCGTACATGGATTCGTAGCCGCCACCGTGATCGATGAGCACGTACTTGCCGTAAACGTCGTCGGTGCCGGCGTCCCGGACGACGCCGCCGGCGGCCGCCCGGATGTAGGAGTCCTGGGCGACCGCTATGTCCAGCCCCGGGTGCGATTCGCCGCCGTCGGTCAACTCCTGGGTGATGTAGCCGGGCTGCGTGAGCGGCCAGGCATCGGGCGTGCTGGACCGCCCGATCTCCGTCGAGGTCCCGCGGGACTCGGTGCGGAGCGGCGGGAGCAGTGGCTCCCTGCCGGCCGGCGAGGCGTCCGCGCCGAGGAGCTGGCGGACGCGTTCGTACTGCGCCTCGACCTCGGCGAGGGTCTGCGCCAGCTCGGCGACCCGGGCGCGCTCCGCCTCGAGGCGGGCCACTTCGCTCTGGAGCCCGGGCACGCGCGCGGCCTGGGAGGCGATGAACCACCACGATCCGGTCATGACCGCGAACCCCCCGACCAGGATGAATCCCAGCACGAGCAGCACCATGAGCCACCGGTAGGTGATCTCGTAGGTCCGGGTCTCCAGGTTCCCGTGGGGAACCACGATCAAGGTCAGGCGTCGGTCGTCCATGGTCGCGATTGGAAGCGCTACAGGTTGTTCAAGACACGGCTTCGGCCACCGAGCTGCCGACGAGCATTTCGTAGATACGCTCGAAATCCTCGGCGCCGTAGAACGGGATCTCGATCTTCCCCTTCATCCCCCGCTTCCGGTGGATGCGGACGGCGGTCCCGAGGACCCGCTGCAATTCTTCTTCCAGGCGACGCTCCGCGGCCTCGCGGGTGCGTTCCGGCCGGGGCCGCTGCGCCTTCCTCGGCCGGTTCCGCTGGACCTCCGCCTCGACCTGGCGCACGCTCCACCCCTCGTCCGCCGCACGCCGCGCGAGCTCCACCATGTGGTGGTCGCTGCCCACGCCCAGCAGCGCCCGGGCGTGGCCGGCGGACAGCCGGCCGTCGGCCAGGAGCTGACGGACCGATGCCGGGAGCTGGAGCAGACGGAGCGAGTTCGCGATCGTCGAACGGTCGCGCCCGACGACGCGCGCGATCTCCTGCTGGGACAGACCGAATTCATCCGCCAGCTGCTGGTACCCCATCGCCTCCTCCAGCGCCGACAGCTCCGCGCGCTGGAGGTTCTCGACCAGGGCGAGCACCAGCATCGCGCGGTCGTCGATCTGCCGGATGAGCGCGGGCACCTGGCTCCAGCCGAGGCGCATCACGGCGCGCCACCGGCGCTCGCCGGCGATCAGCTCCCACGCCGCCGCGCCGCCCGAGGGCGCGGGTCGCACCGCGATCGGCTGGAGGAGTCCGTTCTCGCGGATCGAATTCGACAGCTCCTCGAGCTCCTCCTCCGAGAACTCGCGCCTCGGCTGGAACGGATTGGGCGCGATCGACGCGACCGCGATCGGCCGCGCCTCCGCGGCGCGGTCCTCCGCACCCTCGTCGTCCAGGTACTCGCCGAGGAGGGCGCCGAGGCCCTTCCCCAGCCGATCCCGTTTGCTCATGCCGAACCGCCTCCTTCCTACGACTCCGCAGGCACCGCCGGGGTCACATCCGCCGCCGCCCGGATCCGCTCGAGCGCCCGATCCGCGTCCGCCGGCACCTGCCCCGACCGCGCGATCAACTCCCGGGCCAGAGCCAGGTAGCTCTGCGATCCCACCGAGATGACGTCGTACACCACGATCGGCTTGCCGAAGCTCGGCGCCTCGGCGAGCCGCACGTTGCGCGGAATCGTCGTCCGGTACACCCGGCCGCCGAAATACTCCTTGGCCTCATCCGCGACCTGCCTCGACAGGTTCAGCCGCTGGTCGAACATCGTCAGCAGCACGCCGTCGATCTGGAGCCGCGGATTCAGGTTGCGCTGCACCAGCCGGACCGTGTTCAGCAGCTGCGACAACCCCTCGAGTGCGTAGAACTCGCACTGGATCGGGATCAGCACCGCGTCCGCCGCGGTCAGCGTGTTGAGCGTCAGCAGGCCGAGGGAAGGAGGGCAGTCGATGAGGATGAAGTCGTAATCCTCGCGGATCGCCTCCAGCGCCCGGCGCAGGACCTGTTCACGCTGCGGGCGGTTGACCAGCTCGACCTCGGCGCCGACGAGATCCCGGCTCGACGGAACGATGTCCAGGCGTGGAAAATAAATCTCTCGCCGCAGGACCTCGGCGATCGGCACGGCATCGATCAGGACGTCGTAGATCGACGACTCGATCTCCGCGCGCTTCAGGCCGAGCCCGCTCGTCGCGTTCCCCTGCGGGTCGATGTCGATGATCAGCGTCCGGCGCTCCGCCACGGCCAGGCACGCGCCGAGGTTGATCGCGGTGGTGGTCTTCCCGACCCCGCCCTTCTGGTTGGCTATCGCAATGACGCGGGACATGCGTTCCGGTGCCTCCGGGTGCCTTCAACAGGGATCGTTCCGGGGGGGAGGCACGCAATATACCCCGCGATCCCGTCCGGGTAAAGCGGACACCCGCCGACCGGCGCCCGGGCACGTACACGCGAACGCGACGGCCGGTTCCCGCTTGACCCGCGGCGCGGGAGCGCGTCTCTTGGGGTTCCGTGCCCGGCGCTCGCCGCGTGCGGAGCGGGCGGACGAAGCCGAGCGCCTGGAAGAGCGGCGCAGCCGGCGCCCGGCGCGCGCGGAGCGGACCATTAAGATTTCGGCGCGGGGGCTGAAAGCGCTGCCGGCGCCCGGCGCGCGCGGAGCGGACCTGGGCGCCCCGGCCAGTGCCAGCACCGCCGGCGCCAGGCGCGCGGAGCGGGCCGCTCCGGCGGGGTGGCGGCGCGGCTTCCGGCCCCCGCCCCGCACCGGTCGCGGGAGCGCATGCGCCGTTGCGCGCCGCGTCCGGAGCCCGGCGCGCCCGGGTCGCGCCGGGGAGATGTTTCACGTGAAACACGCGACGAGATGCACCACCGTTCGAGCCACACGAGCCGCGCCTCGATCCCAGACCTCGATGCCCTGCGCACACGACTGCTGCGCATCGACGGCCGGGGCTACCGCGCGTACAGGGAGATCCGCGGCGCGTACCGCGCGCCGCGCTTCACGCTCCACATCGACCACGTACAGGGCGATCCGTTCGCCGAGCCGAGCCGGCTCCGCGCCACCGTCCCGTCCGACGCCGCACGGCTGCCCGCGTGGGCGTACGCCACGCCCGCGCGACGGGTCGCGGCGGCGGACTTCCTCAACCGCACGCTGGACGCGGCACTCGCCGAGCGCAGCGGCGACGCCGGCTCCGGCAGGAGCGGCGAGCTGCGCATCCTGCGCCCCGGCCAGCAGGTCCTCCCCCGGACCAGCGTGGTCCTCGACGAGCAGGGCGGCGTGGAGGCCCGGTTCCGTGCCGGCCTCCCCGCCCGCGGCCGGAGCGTGCTCGGCCGTCGTGCGGCCCAGCTCCTCACGCGCGATGTGGTCGACGCGATCCACGCCGGCCTCTTCTTCGATGCCCTCGATCCCGATGCGCTGCGCCTCCACCTCGAAACCGTCGAGGACGCGCGCGCGCTTCGCGACCAGCTCGAAGCACGCGGCCTCGTCGCCTTCATCGCCGACGGCGCGATCCTCCCCCGCCGCTCCGGCGTGGACGACCGGCCCCTGCCGGCGGACCGCGCCCGCGCCTTCCGCTCGCCGCCCGAGCTCCGTGTCACGCTCGATACGCCGAACGCCGGGGCCGTCACCGGGATGGGGATCCCCGCCGGCGTGACCCTGATCGTCGGGGGCGGCTACCATGGGAAGTCGACGCTCCTCCAGGCCATCGAGCGCGGCGTGTACGACCACGTCCCGGGTGATGGCCGGGAGCGCGTCGTCGCCGCGCCGGGCGCCGTGAAGGTCCAGGCCGAGAGCGGGCGCAGCATCGCGGGGACGGACATCTCGAACTTCATCCGAGAGCTGCCGGGCGGCGAGGACACCCGGCACTTCTACACACGGAACGCGAGCGGATCGACCTCCCAGGCCGCGGCGATCGTCGAGGCCGTCGAGGCCGGCGCGACGTGCCTGCTCCTCGATGAGGACACCTCGGCGACGAACTTCCTGATCCGCGACGCCCGCATGCAGACGCTCGTCCCGGACGCGCTCGAACCGATCACGCCGCTGATCGACCGCGTCCGCCAGCTCGCGGAGCGCGGCGTGTCCACGCTCATGGTCGTCGGCGGGTCCGGCGATTACTTCGACGTGGCGGACACGGTCATCGCGATGGTCGCCTACGAACCCCGCGACGTCACCGCGGACGCGCACCGCGTGGCGCGGGCGCACCCGACCGGGCGGCGGCCCGAGGGCGGGGCCTGGCGTTCCATCGCCGGGCGGGCGCCGCTCCCCGCATCGCTGGACCCGAGCCGCGGACGGCGCGACGTTGCGATCAAGGCCTGGTCCCCGGACCGCCTTCAGTTCGGCGCGGAGGAGGTGAACCTGGCCGCCGTCGCACAGATCGTGGAACGGGCGCAGCTCCGCGCCATCGCCGCTGCGCTCGCCCGGTACCGCGGCGACGTCATCGACGGACGACGCCCGATCACCGAGGTGCTGCCGCTGATCATGGACCGGCTCGAGCGCGAGGGTCTCGCCGGCGCCGACCGGGAGGCGAGCGGCGAACTCGCGGCGTTCCGCGTCCACGAGCTCGCCGCCGTCCTCAACCGGCTCCGCACGCTCGAGACCCGACCGACAGGCGCCGGCTCAGACTGAGACCCCGCTTCTCTCCGTCGCTTTCACGTGGCGACGCCAGGGGCGGGGCGCCGGTGGGACGAGCGTTCGCGGTCGGGCAACCTGCCGGGGCATATCGTTGTCGCCTGAGCCCGCGGCGGCCGGCGGTTCGGCTCATACACCGGCATCCCGAGCGCCGGCTCGTGCACCGGCAACCCGCGTGCGCCGTCGACCAGGTGCTTCGATCCTGGTCGACGGCACGCCGGCGCGCCGGCCGATCCACCGGCGTCCCGGCGCGCCCCAAACCGGCTTCGGCACCTGGGCGGGATCGCAGGGGGTGTCGCCCGCGTCCTGGCGCGCACCGAACCGGCTCACGCCCCGACCCGGCCCTCCGACGACGCGCCCGAGGACCGCTCTTCCCGCATTCCCCGCCCTCCCCGCCCGGCCCCACCGCACCCCGACGGTTCCGGGCAGTCCGGGCGTACCGCGGACCCCGGCGGCGCTGTTGCACCGGCCTCCGCTGCCCCCACCCGCTCCGCCCGGCCGCGGCACGGACCCGGACCCACCATAAGCCGCGTCGTTTCAATGCCTTACCCGCATCCCTGGCATGCCCGTTGCACCCAATTCCGGTGAGGGGGACACCAACCGTCGGGCTTGGAGGCGCAGCATGCAACGCGATATCACGCCGGGCCGCGAGGTCGAGTATCGTCCGGACCACCAGCGCGAGGGCTTCGCCGACCTGCTCCGGGAGCTGGCCGGTGAGAGTGCCGCGCTGGTGCGTCAGGAGGCGAACCTCGCCCGCCTGGAGATGAAGGAGACCGCCAGCGCGATCGCACGGGACGCGGTCCGGATCGGCATCGCGATCGGCCTCGCCGCCGCGGGCGGGCTGGCCCTGACCGCGTTCCTCGTGCTGGTCATCGGCAATCTCCTCAATGGCGCGTACTGGGCCGGCGCGCTGATCGTGGGCGCCCTATTCCTACTCATCGGCGGCCTCATGGCGAAGCGGGCCGTCTCCGATCTCCAGCACATCGACGTCGCGCCGGACGAGACGATCGAAACGTTGAACGAGGACAAGCGCTGGCTCCAGCGCGAAGCGCGCGACTTCCGCCGCGAGGCGATGTCTTGACGCCCGCCCGCCGGTCGTCCGATGTTGGGCGACCGGAACATGCGCGGCCGTTCGCCGGGTCGCGGCGACGGGCGCGCTCCGGCCGACGGTCCGGATGGACGTCTCGGGCGAGGTGCGGGTGCGACAGGCGGAAGGCGATACGATACGGGCGTACCGGGTGACGGGCCGGGTCCAGGGCGTCGGGTTCCGCTGGTGGACCCGTGCGCAGGCCGAGGCGCTCGGGCTGCGGGGCACGGTCCGCAACTGCGCGGACGGGAGCGTCGAGGTCGTGGCCGGCGGCGCTGCCGACGCCCTGGAGCGCCTGCGTTCGGCCCTCGCCCACGGCCCGCCGGGGGCGCGCGTCGACGACGTCGCCGAGCGGCCGGTCGCGGACCCCGACCTCCCCGCGGGCTTCGAAATCGTGCGCTGACGTCGGAGCCGATGGCGGTGCGACGGCGGCCGGCCGCAGGCAGGCCTTCCGGGCGCGACCGCGGGCAGGCTGTACAGCCGCGACCGCAGGCCGGCCCTACAGGCGCGACCGCAGGCCGCCGCAGGCAGACCTTTCCCGCGCCGGCACCAGCAGGCGCGGCGCTCAGCGCCGCGCCTGCTGGTGCCGCTGCCGCTCCCGTGCGAGCTGGATCTGCTGCGGGATCGACGCCAGGTTCTGCGCCGCGTAGTACAGGTTCAGACCCGACGCGAGATTGAAGAACAGCACGACCATGAACGCCGGCATCACGTACATCAGCATCTTCGCCTGCTGGTTCGGCGGCGCGACCTTCATGGTCACCCGCTGCATGGCGAACATGCTGACACCGAGCAGGATCGGCAGGATGTAGAGCGGGTCCGGGCGCGACAGGTCCGGCAGCCAGAGGAACTCCGCGCCCCGGAACTCGATCGTGTTCTGGAACACGAAGAACAGCGTGATCAGGACCGGGAACGGGATAAGCATCGGCAGGCAGCCGCCGAGCGGATTGAACCCCTCCTCCCGGTACAGCTTCAACATCTCCTGCTGGAGCCGCTCCGGGTTGTTCTTGTACTTCTGCTGGATCTCCTGGATGCGCGGCTGGATGGCCATGTTCTTCATCTGCGCGCGTCCGGCCCGCGCGTTGAGCGGCCAGAGCGCCAGGCGCACCAGCACCCCGAACAGGATGAGGACCCAGCCGTAGCCGATGTTCAGCGTCTCGTGGAGACCGACCACCGCCCAGATGACCAGGTGCGCCAGCGGCCGGAGGATCGGCCGGAAGATCTTCCAGCCGTACGGGTTGACGTCCTCGAGCTCGTAGTTGATCGCCGCGAGGCGCCCGTAGTCCTGCGGGCCGACGTAGAGCCGGAAGTCGAAGCCGCCATCCCTGGCGACGGGGAGCGTCGCCGTGAGCTCGGCGGCGTGTTCCTGCGCCGCATCGTTCGCGATCAGCCCGCCGAAGTCGCTGGCCGTCTCGGCCGCCCCGCGGATCGCCGCGACGAGGAAGTATTTGTTCCGCACGGCGACCCACTGGAGCGGCCCTTCCTCGACCCGCTGCTCGGTCACGTCGTCGAGCTGGACGCTGCGGATGCCGTTGCGATCGCCGCGCACCGCGTACGCGAGCGACCGGTAGTCTTCCTCCGGGTTCGCCTCGTTCACCGCGAGGGTGGGCGGCAGGTCGACCTCCAGCAGCGGCGTCGCCCCGCCGATCCCTTCGATGCGGCCCTCCACGCCGATGACGTAGCTGTCCGGCCGGAACGTGTAGGCGATGCGGATCCGGAAGCCGCGTGGATCCTCGTGCACGAACTGCACGGTCCGCGGCGCGTCGCCCGCGCCCAGCTCGACCGTGCCGGCCGCGTCCGGGCGGAACGCAAGGCCGCGCAGATCGATCGGCCGGCCGTCGACCCGCACGCCGTACGAGAGGAGCGCGTCGATCTCGGGGCCGGAAAGCTGGACCGCGCCTTCCCGCGTGAACGACTCAAACCTCAGCAGCTCGGCGCCGACGACGGCCGCGCCCCGCGTCGAGATCGCGTACCGGTACAGCGGCGACGCCACGACGACCGTATCGGCCTCGACCGCCGGCTCGGACGGCTCCGGAAGCTGCACGGCCGGCGCCGCGGCCGCCTCCTGCGCGACCGCCCCGGCTCCCGCCGTGCCCGTCGCCGCTCCGGCGCCCGCCGGCGCCTCCACCACCGGCGCCTCGGCCGCGGGCTCCATCGGCGCCGGCGGGAACAGCAGATTGGTGACCACGATGACGGCGATCATCAGGATGACCGCCAGCACGAACCGTCCGCTCTCCATCACCCACTCACTCTTCTGAAAGGAGCCCGCGTGGTCCGCCGCGCGCGCCCGCGCCGGCCGCGCCCATCCCACCACGCCACGCGCGCTCTCCTATCCATCCACGACTCCGAACGGGCGGCCATCCCCGGCGCACCCGGCCCGTTCACGGGACCGGGTCGTACCCGTGCCCGCCGAACGGATGGCAGCGCAGCAGCCGGCGCACGGCCAGCCACGCCCCCTTGCGCGCGCCGTAGCGTTCGACCGCTTCCGCGGCGTACGCCGAACAGCTCGGTGTGAACCGGCAGGCCGGCGGCAGCAGCGGCGACACCCACCGCCGATAACCGCCGATCAGCGCGAGGAGGATTCGCGCGACCACCGTCGTTCCAACCACTGCTCGAGCTCCGCCTTCAGCTCGCCGAACGCCGCGCCGTACGCCTCCCGGCGCGCCCGCACGAGCACGTCCACGTTCCGGCCGGTCGCCGACAGCCGCGGCAGCACGAATCGCCTCAGGATCTCCCGCAGCCGCCGCTTCACCAGGTTCCGTTCGACCACGGGCCGCTTGTACCGCGGGACCACCACGCCGACCCTCGGATACGGCGCGGGGGAAGGGGAGTCGAAGACGTCCAGATGGGCCGTCCTGCTCCTCTTCCCCCACTTGAACAGCACGCGGATCTCCCGGCTCCGCGTGATCCGGCGCGCCCGCGGCAGGCGCTGCGCTCGCCTCTCCTCCCGCGGGGCTGAGCTCACTGGCGACCCGGGCGCTACTTGGACCCCACCGTCACGGTGAGCCGCTTGCGCCCCTTCCGCCGCCGGCGGCTCAGGACCGCCCGGCCCGACCGCGTGCGCATCCGTGCCCGGAACCCGTGCTTGTTGAGCCGCTTCCGGTTCCGCGGCCGATAGGTCGGCTTCCCCATGGCAATCTCCCGAAAATCCGAATCTCCAATCCCAGCAAAGCTTGTAAGTATAGCCCGCATCCGGGCGTGCGGTCAAGCGCGGCGCCCGGCGTGCGCCGAGCATCACGCGTGATCCGCGCCCGCATCCCCGCGCGCGGTTGACTTATCCACATCGCGGGTCTAGCTTCCGCGCGGCACCGCACACGAAGAATTCCCTGCCGTTCAACGGGTCGCGATGGAGCTGACCGCCGCCGAGGCCTGGTCCCGCATCCTGGAGCGCGCGCGCACGCAGCTCCCCGAATCGATGGTCCGCATCTGGCTCTCCCAGACGGAGCCGATGGCGCTGTCCCGGGACCAGCTGCTCATCGCCGCGGGGAGCGCGTTCCACGCGGAGTGGATCGAGGACAAGTACGGCGATCTCCTCTCCGAGATCGCCGAGCGCGTCTTCGGGCGGCCGCTCGAGGTCGTGATCAAGCACGTGGAGCCGGCGCAGGGCGGGCCGAACCCGCTGGAGCGCGCACTGGCCGGAACGCCGTCGGGCCCGGCCGTTCCGCGGCCGGCCGATGCGCCGCCGACGGCCGTGACGCCCGCCGGCCCGACGACGATCGGCGCGCCGCTCAACGAGCGCTACACGTTCGACCGCTTCGTCGTCGGCGCGAACAACCAGCTCTCGGCGGCGGCGTGCCGCGCGGTCGCGGAGGCGCCGGCGCGGATCTACAACCCGCTCTTCATCTACGGCGGCGTCGGCCTGGGCAAGACGCACCTGATGCACGCGATCGGGCACGCCACGCTCGGGCGGGACCCCGGGCGCCGCGTGGCGTACATCTCGAGCGAACGCTTCACGAACGACCTGATCGCCTCGATCCAGGAGGGGCGCATGGCCGATTTCCGTCGGCGCTACCGCGAGATCGACCTCCTCCTGATCGACGACGTCCAGTTCCTCGGCGAGAAGGAGCGCACGCAGGAGGAGTTCTTTCACACGTTCAACGCGCTGTACGATGCGCAGCGCCAGATCGTGCTGACGAGCGACCGGCCGCCGAAAGAGATCCCGGGCCTCGAAGAGCGCCTCGTCTCCCGCTTCGAGTGGGGCCTCGTCACGGACATCAAGGCGCCCGACCTCGAAACCCGCGTCGCGATCCTCCGCAAGAAGGCCGACGAGGACGAGCTCGTGCTCGCCGACGAGGTCCTCGACTTCATCGCCCACAACTGCCGCTCGAGCGTCCGCGAGCTCGAGGGCGCGATCATCAAGCTCCTCGCCTACTCCTCGCTGACCCGCCGCGAGATCACGGTGGAGCTGGCGCGCGAAGCGCTCGGCGGCGTCCTGCGGCCGCCCGATCCGCTCGAGCAGCTCAGCGCCGAGACGATCCGCGAACGCGTCGCCAAGCATTGGAACGTCGGCGTCGACGCCCTCACCTCCAAGCGCCGGACGAAGGAGGTGACCGTGCCGCGCCAGGTCGCGATGTACCTGATCCGCGAGCTGCTCGACCTGCCGCTCGTCGACATCGGCAAGGTCTTCGGCGGGCGCGACCACTCGACGGTCATCCATTCGATCCACAAGGTCGAGCGCGAGATGGCCGACGATCCCGAGTTCCGGCGGCGCGTCGAGGCGCTGCGCGCCGAGCTCGCGGGGTAGGTGGAAATCCGCTGTGGATACGGTGTGGAAGAACGTGGCCTTTTCCACCATGGCGGCGCCGCTGTGGGAAGCGTAGACGTCCGGCGCGGCTGCGCACGATGAATCCACAGCGCGGGTGTGGGGCTCAAGCCGGGCTCGAGGAACGGTTTGGGTGCGGAGGGGCCGCGATCTCCACAGATCCACAGCCCCTATTACTACGACGAAGGTATATATTTCAGTATCATCGTAGTCCCTGGGGTGTCAAAAACGTCGGGACCGCAAGGTGAGGGGGCCATGAAATTCACGATCACACGGGACAACCTTCAGCAGGGTCTGGCCGCCGTCGCGGCGAGCATCCCGACTCGCACGACGCTGCCGGTCCTGTCGAACATCCTGCTCGAGGCGGATGGCGACGGGGTGAAGATGAGCGGGACGGACCTGGACATCGCGGTGAGCGTGCAGGTGCCCGCGGACGTGGAGGAGGCGGGGTCGCTGACGGTGCCGGCGAAGAAATTCCAGGAGCTGGCGCGTGAGCTGCCGGAGCAGCCGGCGCGGGTCGCGACGAAGGGCGACCGGCTGGAGCTGACGTGCGGCCGCGCGTCGTTCCGGCTGAACGGGCTGCCGCGGGACGAGTTCCCGACGTTCCCGTCGGTCGACTTCGGCGAGAGCTGGAGGATCAAGGGCGATGTGCTCCAGCTCCTGATCCGCCAGACGTCGTTCGCGGTGTCGACGGAGGAGAGCCGGCCGATCCTGAACGGCGTGCTCTGGCAGCTCGGCGACGAGGACATGCGGATGGTCGCGACGAACGGGCATCGGCTGGCGCGGATCCGGGTGCCGGCGGAGACGCCGGGCGCGCCGCGCGTCGACCTGATCGTGCCGCCGAAGGCGCTGTCGCAGGTGGAGCGGTTGTACGGCCCCGACGACGAGATCGAGGTCGCGCGCAGCGAGAACCATCTCGGTTTCCGCTGCGGCGGGACGTGGATCTACACCCGCCTGATCGAGGGGCCGTACCCGAACTACGAGCAGGTTATCCCGCGGGACAACGACAAGGTCGCGGTCGCGGACAAGGCGGCGCTGGCGGCGTCGCTGCGGCGCATGGCCGTCGTCGCGAGCGAGCAGACGCATCGGGTCCGCCTCTCGTTCGCGGGCCCGATGCTGCGCCTGTCCGTGGAGACGCCCGACCTGGGCGAGGCGCAGGAGGAGATGGAGATCGCGTACGACGGCGAGCCGATCGACATCGGCTTCAACGCGAGCTACCTGCTGGAGGTCCTGCGCTACATGCCGGCCGACGAGGTGCGGGTGACGTTCCGTGCGCCCGAACGCGCGGCGACGTTCGAACCCGTCGGCGCCGGCAGCGACGGCGTCCCGGACTACCTGTGCCTGGTCATGCCGCTCCGGCTGCTGGACTGAGCGGCGGACGGGAGCGACGATGTCCGAAGCGCGGAGTCGGGTCGGCGTGATGCCGCGGCGTCGGCCGGGGAGTGTGGCCGGCCGGTTCGTTGGCGCGGCCGGTCTCGTGCTGCTCGGTGCGTGCGGCGCGGATGCGCCGCCGCCGGCGCTGGTCGTGGGCGGCGTTCCGTACGCGGAGCTCGAGCTCGGCGTCCTCTCGCCGCAGCAGCTGGAGGAGCTGGCGGAGCTGACGGCGTTCGGCGTCGCCGTCGCGGCCGGGGAGCTGGAGCGGGTCGGCGCGCCGTTCATTGAACGGGAGCGCCAGGCGCTGCTCCTCCAGCGGCTGGCTGCGGAGGTCTCGGTCCGTGAGGCGGGGCTGGACGAGGCCGGGCTCCGCGCCCGCTACGCCCGCGACCCGGAGTACGAGCTGGTGGTCCGGCATCTGGTGATCGTCTCGGAGCGCTGGCGCCCGGACGAGCACCGCGCCGAAGCGCGCGCCCGGGCGGAGGCCGCGCTCCGGCGGATCCGGGCGGGCGAGGATTTCGCGGCAGTCGCGGCCGAGGTCTCCGAGGAGCCGGGCGCCGACCGGCGCGGCGGGTTGCTCCGGCCGGGACGCGAGGGCACGTGGGTGCCGGAGTTCTGGGCGGCGGCATCCGCGCTCGAGCCGGGCGAGGTCAGCGGCGTCGTCGAGACGGAGTACGGCTTCCACGTCCTGCGGCTGGAAGAGCGCCGAGTGATCCCGTTCGAGGAAGTGCGGACGAAGGTGCTCGGGCGGCTGATCGACCTGACGGAGGCGGCGGCGCAGGCCGACGCGTGGGCCGCGCGGGAGGCGGAGAACGTTCGCGTGGATGCCGCTGCCGCGGCCGCGTGGCGAGCCGCCGACGGTCCGGATACGCTGGTGCTGGCCGCGTGGCCGGGCGGCGCGTACCGCGGCGCCGACTTCCGTCGCTATCTCCTGACGCTGAAGCCGGAAGCGCTGGCGCGGCTCCGATCCGCGACGGACGATGCGTTCGCCGGCGTCGTGCGCGGCGCGGCGCGCAACGCGTACCTCGCGGCGCGTGCCGCGCAGATGGGGATCGCGCTCTCCGACGACGAATCGGCGATGGTCGCGGCGCGCTGGGTCGAGCGCGCCGAGGCGTGGGCCGCTGTCCTCGGGTTCCGCCGCGGCGCGACGCCCGAGCAGGTCAAGCAGGCCGCACTCGCCGCGCTGGCGGCGACGCAGCAGAATGCGCAGATCGCGCGGAGCGAGGTGCTGGCGATGTCCCGTGCGCTCCGCGCCGTCTATCCGCCGACGTTCAACAGCTCCGCCGCGGTGAAGAGCGCGGCGAGCGAGTAGCCGGCCTGCTCGAGCCGTTCGCGTCCGCCCTCCTCGCGGTCGACAACGGCGAGGACGCCGAGGACGCGTCCGCCCTCCGCCTCCACCGCCGCGATCGCGCGCAGCGCGCTCTCGCCCGTGGTGACCACGTCCTCGACGACGACCACGTCCATCCCCGGTTCGAACGAGCCCTCGATGCGGCGCCCCGTCCCGTGGCCCTTCGGCTCCTTGCGCACGGTGAACGCGTCGAGCGCGCGGTCCTCCAGCGCGGCGGTGTGGGCGATCGCGTAGGCGACGGGGTCGGCGCCGAGTGTGAGCCCGCCGACGGCGGCCGGGCGCCACGCCCGCTCGTCGAGCGTCGCCAGGCCGAGTCGGCCGATCAGGAGCTGACCGCGGCCGCTCATCGTCGTGCGGCGGCCGTCAATGTAGTAGGTCGAGCGGGCGCCGCTGCTGAGGACGAAGTCGCCGCGACGGACGGAGCGATCGAGCAGTAGTGCGCGGAGCCGGTCGCGATCGTCCATGGTGCTCAGGCCTCCTCCCATTCTTCGGTCGTGCCGCGGCCGAACGCGCCATCGAGCTCGAGCCGGGCACGTTCCACGCGCCCATCCTCGAGCATCGCGTCCAGCGCGCGGGATTCGATGAATTCCAGAAACGCGTCCTGCCGGCGCGCGGAGCAGAACCGCCAGGCGTGGCCGCCGGCATCGGTGACGGCGGCGCGCACCCTCTCCCACAGCTCGTCGTACGCCTCGCTCCGGTCGAGCGGCACGACGCGTCTCGTGGCGAGGAGGCGGCGCGGCATCAGCGTACGATCCAGAAGATGCCGATGCCGCAGGTCGCGAGGCCGGTCACGAACGCGACGGCGCGGGCGATCACCTCCGAGCGGAATGCGGCCCGCCCGACGACCCACCCGGCGACCAGCGCGTACAGCGCCATGCCGAGCGCGGTGCCGACCGCGAAGAGCGCGAGGTATCCGGCGGCGAAGGCCGGCGAGTCGAAGCTCACGACCGGCACCAGCGCGAGTGCCGGCGCCGTGCCGGCAAGGCCGTGCAGCGCGCCGATCGCCGTCGCCGCGTGGGCGTGGCGGTGGTCGCGCCGCAGGAGGTGCGAGTGCAGGTGGACGTGCGTCGTGCCGTCGTCGTGGCTGTGGACGTGTGCGTGCAGCGCGCGGGCGCCGACCGCGGTCCAGGCGCCGAGCGCGACCAGGCTCACGCCCACGATCCGCTCCAGCCAGTGGCCGGAGGATTCAGGGATGCTCAGCCCGAGAGCGGCCGCGGCCGTGCCGATCAGCACGAGCACCGCGCCGTGACCCGCGGCCCAGCGCACGCCGAAGCCGACCGCCTCGAGGGCGCGCGGCCGCCGCACGGCGAACGCGCTGACCGCGGCCATGTGATCCGCCTCGAAGGCGTGCAGCGTTCCGAGGAGGAACGCGGTCGATAGCGGAAGTAGCAGTTCCATTCATCCCCGTCGTGAGGCGTCGATGCCATCGAAGCGCGCAGGAAGTTCGCGCCGGCGCGGCGTCCCGGCAAGTCCGGCGCGGCGGCCCGGGCCGCCGCGCGCTGCCGGGCCCCGGCGGCGGCGCCCCCTGCCGCGGTTCCGCCGGGCATGGCGCGGCCGCCGGTGCCGTGCTCCGGCAGATCCGCGCGGCGATCCCGGCGCGTCGCCGCCGGTCACGCGTCCAGCGCGATCGTCCGCGCGGGGAGGAACGGCGCGCCGCCGAACAGCGCCTCGGCGTCCACGAGCCCCGCGGCGAGGAGCGGCCGGCCGAGGCCGAGCACGCGCAGCGGGCTCCCCACCGGAATCCGCACCTCGGCGCGACCCGCGACGATGCGCCCGGCGATCTCGTTGCCGTGGACCGTCGCGCAGCTGCCCGTGTCGTCGCGGACGTCGAGGTGCGCGGCGCGGAACCGGAACCGGCTTCGCCACAAGCGCAGCGGCCGGCGGCACCGGATCGTGCAGACGACGCCGTCCGCCGCGACCACCGTCGTCTCCGCGCCGGACGCCTCGAACCGCGCCATCTGCTTCGGCACGCCGAGCCCTTCCCTTCCGCCGCGGAGCGACGTTGCGTCGTCGACGAAGACGTGGCTCACCCACGCACACGGCCGGCCCTCGTGCAGGACGACGCCCGCGCACGCCACGAGCTCGTTGTACTCCACCGCGGAACCGGGGCCGTAGCGCACGAGGAAGAGCCCGCCGAGCGTCCGGCCCGGCCACGGCTTGACAATGCGGAACGGCCGCGGCACGAGCGCGCGCGCCGCCGCGGCATCGACGGCGTGGACGGTCCCGAACGCCGGGCCGGCCGGCCGCAGCCGCCACGGGAAGGGGGGCCAGCTCATGGGCGAGGGGTACGCCCGGCCGCCGTGCGTGTCAAGGACCGCGGGGGCGCGACCCTTGCGACGGCGATGATCCGGGCCGCGCCCGTCCCCTGTCCCTGCGCTCGGGGCCGGACCGCGCGGCACCCGCCACTCCTCGGCAACATCGGCTGGAGAGACACGGCATGCCCGAAATCGGATTCCTCGCGCACCCCTGGTGGGTCCCCGTCGCCTACGTCGCGGTACTCGGCCATCTGACGAACATCTGCGTGACGCTCTACCTGCACCGGTCGATGACGCACCAGGGCGTCGTCTTCCACCCCCTGGCCGCCCACGCGATGCGCCTCTGGCTCTGGCTGACCACCGGGATGAACACCCGCGAGTGGGTCGCCGTCCACAGGAAGCACCACGCCTTCGCCGACCGCGAGGGCGATCCGCACTCCCCCGCCGTCGAGGGGTTCTGGGCGATCCTGCTGGCCGGCGTGTTCTTCTACCGCCGCGCCGTCAAGGACCAGGCGATGCTCGAGAAGTACGGCGCCGGCTGTCCCGATGACTGGGTCGAGCGCAACGTCTACTCGCGCCACGGTTTCGGCGGGATCGTGATCATGCTGCTCGTCGACGTGCTGCTCTTCGGCGTCGGCATCGGGCTCGTCGTCTGGAGCTGCATGGCGGTCTGGGTCCCGATCATGGGCAACATCATCAACGGCGCCGGCCACGCGCTCGGCTACCGGAACTTCGACACGCGGGACGAGAGCCGGAACCTCTACCCGCTGGGGATCTGGATCGTGGGCGAGGAGCTGCACAACAACCACCACGCGGACCCGCGCTCGGCGAAGTTCAAGGCGCACTGGTGGGAGTTCGACATCGGCTGGGCGTACATCCGGCTGCTGTCGCTGCTGCGGCTGGCGCGCGTCGTCTACGCCCGCAGCATCACGGCGCGAGAGTTCGCGGAGCGGTACTACGCGAAGAAATCGCGGGAGTACGCACGGAAAGTGAAGCGGGTTTCGGAGACGGCGGACCGGGCGGTGAACGGGCTGGAGGAGGTGCTCGGGCTCGAAGGCGGCCGGGTGGATCGCGCGGAGGCCTGACCGGCGGGCGCGGGTTGCCGGATCGGCGGCCACGGACCGCGCGGCAGCGTCCGGGCCGCCGGGCCGCGTCGGCGCGCGGCCTCACGCACGGCCGGCCGATCGCCGCACCGCCTCCATGAACGCGCGCACGCGGTCGGGCTCGACGCCCTGCCCCGCCACGCCGCCGCGCATCAGCGTGCTGCCGACGATCGCGCCGTCGGCGAGCGGGAGCAGCGTGGCGGCGTTCTCGGCGGTGAGTCCGCTGCCGATCCAGACCGGCGCCTCGGGGACGGCGTCCCGGACCGCGCGCAGCCGCGCGGGGTCGGTGGCCGCGCCGGTCGCGGCGCCGGAGACGATGAGCGCGTCCGCCCGGCCCCGGTGCCACGCGTCGCGGGCGGCCTGCGCGGGGTCGAGCCCGGCCGGCGGCGTCGCGTGCTTGACCAGCACGTCGGCGAGGATCGCGGTGGCGGCACCGAGCCGCGACCGCAGCCGCAGCGTCTCGTGCGCTTCGCCCGTGAGCCACCCCTGGTCCGCCAGCATCGCGCCGGTATGCACGTTCACCCGCACGAACGCCGCGCCTGTCGCCGCGGCGATCGCGACCGCCGCCGGGCCGTCGTTCCGTAGCACGTTGACGCCGACGGGGAGTCCGACGGCGCGCGCCACCTCGCGCACCGCGACCGCGAGCGCCGCGACCGTCTCCGGCGGGACGCGCGCGGGGTAGAACGGCGCGTCGCCGTAGTTCTCGACGATGACGCCGTCGAAACCGCCGGCGGCGAGTGCACGGGCATCGGCGACGGCGCGCTCGAGCACCGCGTCCATCGACCCGCCCCACAGCGGCGCGCCGGGGAGCGGCGCCAGGTGCACCATCCCGACGAGCGGGCGCTCCGCCGCGAAGACGCCGGCCAGCGGCCGCCCGCTCACGCGCCGCCTCCGGCAGGCGTCCCCCCCGCACGGCGCGGGCCGTGCGAGCCGGGCGATGCGCCCGACGTGTCGTCCGCGGACCGCCGAGGCCGGCGCGCCGCGGCGGTCGTGGCCGCCGGGTGCCGCGCCCCGGCCACGACCGCCGCGAGCGCGTCCTCGAGCGCCGCGACATCCGCCTCGTCGTTGTAGACGTGCGGCGAGACGCGCAGCGAGCTGCCGCGCACCGAGACGGAAACGTTCCGCTCCGCGAGCGCCCCGGCGATGCGCTCGAGGTCGAGCCCGTCGGGCGCGCGCAGGCCGAAGAGGTGGGACGCGCGCCACGCTTCGTCCTCGGCCGTGAAGCCGTACGACGCCGCGCGTTCGAGCAGTCCCCGGGTCAGTTCGCGGCAGTAGTCCTGGATGGCCGGCACGCCCCACGCCAGCAGCTGGTCGAGCGCGGCGACGAGCATCGGCACGAGGGCGAAGTTGCCGCTCTCGCCGACGTCGAACCGCGCCGCGCCCGGGCGGTAGGCGTCGCGATAGTTCACGAGCCCGCGGAAGTCCTCGCTCCCCTCGCGGCCGGTCCAGCTCTCCTCGAGCGGCACGCCGTCGTCGAAAACGGGGCCGAAGTAGGCGACGCCGATCGAGTACGGCCCCATCAGCCACTTGTACCCGGCGCAGACCAGCGCGTCGGGGCGGATCCGTTCGACGTCGAACGGCAGCGCGCCGACCGACTGCGTGCCGTCCACGATCAGCGCCGCGCCGAACGAACGCGCCCGCTCGCCGATCCGCTCCAGGTCGAAGCGCGTGCCGTCGGTCCAGTGCACGTGAGGCAGCGCGACCACGGCAGTGTCCCGGTCGACCGCCTCGAGGAGGCGCGCGTTCCACTCCGCACCACGCCCCTCCCGCCGGTCCGGCGCCGCGATGACGCGCAGCTCCAGCCCGCGGTCGCGGGCGAGCCGGCGCCACGGGTAGACGTTGCTCGGGAACTGCTCGCCGGACACGACCACGTTCTGGCCGCGCCGCACCTTCACGTTGCGCGCGGCCGTCGCCAGGCCGTAGGACGCCGACGGGATCACCGCGACACGCCGCGGATCCGGCGCGCCCACGAGTCGCGCGAAACGCTCACGGACGCGGGCCGGGCCGTCGAAGAAATCCTCCGGCACGATCGCGGTCGGCACCCGCTTGCGCCGCACGGCCTCGACGCCGGCCGCCTCCACGGCCTTCGACAGCGGCGACATGTACGCGCAGTTCAGGTAGTGCAGCTCGGGCGGCAGCGAAAAGACCTGCTTCTGGCAGCTCAGCATCATGGAGCCGTCCTCGCCGGCGGGCGCACCCGCCCGCCGGGCCCGGGGTTCGCGGTGACGCGGGCGCGGAGAGCACGCCGCGGCGGTCCGTATTATAGCGTCTCCGCACGGCCGTCGCCCGCGGACGCCGGCGTTCCGCGGCGCGCGGCGTGGCGCGGGCGCCCCGCGCCGGCCGTTCCAGCGGCACGGCTGATGCGCATACTCGACACGGAGGGTTCGCCTTCCCGGCAGCGTGCACAGGCCGGGGCGGCACGGAGTACCCGATTCCCGGGGGTGCGCATGACGACCGTTCAACGGGTCGCACAGATCATCGGGTGGATCTTCATCATCATCGGCGTGATCGGCCTGTTCGACACCGGCTTCGGCATGGACGCGGACATGGCGACGGCCGACCGGCTGCTCGGCATCTTCCCCGTCAACCTGCTGCACAACCTGGTGCACCTCGTCTCCGGGATCTGGGGCGTTTGGGCCGCGAGCACGTTCGCGCGGTCCAGGTCGTACGCCCAGATCCTCGGCGTCGCGTACCTGGCGCTCGTGCTGCTCGCCTTCTTCACTCCGTCGCTGTTCGGCATCATGCCGATCGGCGGGAACGACATCTGGTTGCACGTGCTGCTCGCGGTCCCGCTGCTGTACTTCGGCTTCACCGCGCGCGAGCACCCGCGCGAGCGCGCCGGCGCCTGACGGGGACGGGCTCCGTGCTGCGGACCGCGGCGCGGGGGGCGGGAGCCACGGTCGTGTTCGCCGCGGTCCACAGCGCGCTGCCCAGCCGGCGGTCCAGGGAGCTCGCCGCGCGGCTCCCGGGCCGCCGTCGCCGCGACGCCCGGTGCCGGCGGAGCGGCGTGCCGTTCTTCCATCCGCGCCGTCGGCCGCAGCTTGACACGCCCCGAATCGCCGGCGCAGAATAGACGGATCCCGGACCGCACTCCACCCGCAGGCCCGCCGCATCCGGGCCGGCCGTGCCCCGTGGGGCGCCACCCTCGCTTCCCCGATGCCGGAGGAACCCCCGATGAGACGATCCGCCGCACTCCTGTCCCTGCTCCTCGGCCTCGCCGCGCCGCCCGCGGTCGCGCAGCAGCGACCGATCGCGTTCACCGGCGCCCGGATCCTCCCGATCACGGGCGAACCGATCGAGAACGGCGTGCTCGTCGTCCGGGACGGCAAGATCGTCGCCGTCGGCGCGGCCGGCAGCGTGGACATCCCCGGCGACGCCGAGGTCCACGACGCGACCGGCAGGGTGATCATGCCCGGGCTCGTCGACACCCACTCGCACATCGGCGGCGGCGACGGCGGCGACCGCTCCGCGCCGATGCACGCCGACGTCCGCATCCTCGACGCGATCGACGCGCGCGACGAGGGGATCCAGAAGGCGCAGGCCGGCGGGATCACGACCGCCAACGTGATGCCCGGATCGGGCCACCTGATGAGCGGCCAGACCGCCTATCTCAAGCTGCGCGACGGCCGCACCATCTACGACCTGCTCTACTGCGACGACATCCTGACCGAGATCTGCGGCGGGATGAAGATGGCGAACGGCACCAACCCGCGCGGCGAGCCGCCGTTCCCGGGGACGCGCGCCAAGGCGGCCGCGATCGTGCGCGCGAAGTTCGTCGAGGCGCAGGAGTACCGCGAGAAGCTCCGCGCCGCCGACGGCGACCCGGAGAAGATGCCGGCCCGCGATCTCGAGATGGAGGCGCTGGTCCAGGTCCTCGACGGCGAGCGCGTCGTCCATTTCCACACGCACCGCCACGACGACATCCTGACCGCGCTGCGCCTGGCCGAGGAGTTCGGCTTCCGCATCGTGCTCCAGCACGTCAGCGAGGCGTGGAAGATCGCCGACGAGATCGCGGCGTCCGGCGCGCCCGCGTCCATCATCGTGCTCGACGCGCCCGGCGGGAAGCTCGAGGCGATCGACGTCCGCAGCGAGAACGGCGCCGCGCTCGAGAAAGCCGGCGCCCTCGTCGGATTCCACACCGACGACGGCATCACCGATTCCCGCCTCTTCCTCCGCTCCGCCGGCATGGCGGTCCGCTACGGTATGTCCCGCGACGCCGCGCTCTACGCGCTGACCATGGCGGGCGCCAGGATGCTCGACCTCGAGGACCGGATCGGCTCGCTCGAGCCCGGCAAGGACGCCGATTTCATCGTCCTCTCCGGCGACCCGCTCAGCGTCTACACCCGCGTGCTCGAGACGTGGGTCGAGGGGACGAAGGTCTTCGACCTGTCCGACCCCCGCGACTACATCTACGCCGTCGGCGGCCGCGACGCCGGCGTCGTCACCACGGCGACCGCCAACTACCACGAAGGGATGGAGGGGCACTGATGAGGGCGAACGCGAAGGAAGTCGGGGCGAGCGCGGACGCGCGGGGGGCCGGGCGCACGGGAGCATGGCCGGGCCGGGCCGCCGCGGCCGCGGCGATGCGCGGGGGCGCCGGCGCACGGGCGCGCGGGCGTGCATCCGCATTCGCGGTCGGTCGGTCGGCGCTGTCCGGGCGCACGAGGGCGGTCGGGCTCGCGCTCGCCGGCGCGGCGCTGGCGGCCTTCCTCCTGCCCGCCTCCCCGCTCCACGCACAGATCGCCGTGCGGGGCGAGACCGTCTACACCATGGCCGGGCCGCCCATCCAGGACGGCGTCGTGCTGATCGGGCGCGACGGCAAGATCGAGCGCGTCGGCCCCGCGGCGCGCGTCGCCGTCCCCGACGAGTACCGCACGCTCACCGCGAAGGTCGTCACGCCGGGGCTCATCGACGCCCACTCCGTCGTCGGGCTGGCCGGGTACCTGAACCAGGACCACGACCAGGACCAGCTCGAGCGCTCGAACGCGATCCAGCCGGAGCTGCGCGCGTTCGACGCCTACAACGCCCGCGAGCGGCTCGTCGAGTGGCTGCGCGAACACGGCATCACCACCGTGCACACCGGTCACGGCCCCGGCGCGCTCATGAGCGGGCAGACGATGATCGTGAAGACCCGCGGCGAAACCGTGGGCGAGGCCCTCGTGGACTCGGTGACCATGGTCGCCATGACGCTCGGCCCCGAGGTCGCGCGCAACTATGACGGCCGGCCGGGCACCCGCGCGAAGGGCGTCGCCCTGATCCGCGCCCAGCTCAT
Organism: Longimicrobiales bacterium; assembly: GCA_036381255.1. Taxonomy (GTDB): domain Bacteria; phylum Gemmatimonadota; class Gemmatimonadetes; order Longimicrobiales; family RSA9; genus CALBZE01. The sequence continues at coordinate 50,085 of DASVDG010000003.1, forward strand.
CAAGGCGCAGGACTACCTCCGCAAGCTCGAGGACGGCGACGATCCGCCGCGCGACCTGAAACTGGAGATCCTCGCCCGCGTGCTCCGCGGCGAGGTGCCGGCGCTGATCACGGCACAGCGCGCCACCGAGATCCTCGCCGCGCTCCGCCTCCAGCGCGAGTTCGGATTCCGGCTCGTCCTCGACGGGGCCGCGGAATCCTACGACCTGATCGAGGAGATCAAGGCCGCCGGCGTGCCGGTCATCCTGCACCCGACCATGGCCCGCCACAACGGCACGCTCGAGAACGCCACCATGGAGACCGCCCGCCGCCTTCGCGACGCCGGCATCCGCGTCGCACTCCAGAGCGGGTACGAGGGCTACGTCCCGAAGACGCGCGTCGTCCTCTTCGAAGCCGCCATGGCCGCCGCGTACGGACTCCCCTTCGAGCAGGCGCTCGCCACGGTCACCATCGACGCCGCACGCATCCTCGGCATCGACGATCGCGTCGGCTCGCTCGAACCCGGTAAGGACGGCGACGTCGTGCTCTTCAACGGCGATCCGTTCGAGTACACGTCGCACGTGTGCACCGTCCTCATCGAGGGGCGCGTCGTGAGCCAGCGCTGCCGCTGAACCGGGGGCGCTGCGGGGCGGGGGTCCGGTTGTTGGCGCGCCGGGCGAGGGTGTCCGGCTCCGGGTGCGTTGGCGCTTTGCCGGCAGCGCTCCGGCGCGAGTTTCCTCTCCGGGTGCGTTCGCGCTCTGCCGGGCAGCGCTCCGGCGTGGGTGTCCCCCTCCGGGATCTGCGGAACTCGCTCGCTGCGCTCGCTCAGACAGTCCTCGATCCCTCCGGGGGACACCCACGCCTCCGCTTACGGCGGGGCTGCCGGGGCGCTACCCGGGCGGGGACACCTACGCCTCCGCTCATCACACGGCTGCGGCCATGCATCCGGGACACCCGCGCCTCCGCTCGCGGCAGGGCTCGGGCACGATGCGAGCGCGCCCCCGGGCCCGTGGCCGGGGGCGCGCTCGGGTTGCGGCTTCGGCGCCGTCGCACATCGGTTGTGCCATCGGCGGCTCAGTTGGCCGGCGCCGCTTCCGCTTCGGGTACACGCACCGCCTCCACCTCGAGGCTGATCCGCACACGATCGCCGACGAGGACGCCGCCTGTCTCCAGAGCCGCGTTCCACGTCAGGCCGTAGTCGCGCCGGTCGATCTCGGTGGTCGCGCTGAACGCCGCGCGCTCGCCGCCCCACGGATCCTTGCCGCGACCCTGGTCCTCCACGTCCAGCACCACCTCGCGCGTCGTGCCCCGGATCGTAAGGTCGCCGATCACGCGGAATCGACCCTCCCCCACGGACTCCACGCGACGGCTCCGGAACGTCAGCGTCGGATGCGTCTCCACGTCCAGGAAATCCGCCGAACGCAGGTGCGCGTCCCGATCCGCCGACCGCGTGTCGATGCTCGACGCCACGATCGTCACCTCCGCCGAAGACCGATCCAGCGCTTCCTCGTCCAGCACGATCGTCCCGCTCACCTCGCCGAAACGACCCTTCACCGTCGCGATCATCATGTGCTTCACCGCGAACTCGACCAGCGTGTGCGCCGCGTCGATCGTCCACGTGCTCCGCCCCACTCGCTTCGTTTCCACCGTCGACATCGTTCCACCTCCTCAGGTTCCAGCCGGCCCGATCTTCGCACCGTGGGCGCGGCCGGCGCGCGCCCACTCGTCCAGCAACCGGCGTCGATTCGTCTCACTACTGAGCTATCACCCCAACAAGAAACGGCCTCGAGGCCGTTACGGCGCTTCAATCGGCGGCCGCTTCGCCGGGTTCCAGCTCGGCCGCCGCGAGACCCAGATGACGGAGCAGGCGAATCGCCTCCTGCTGCTCACCGTCGTCGAGGCCGGACACGGCGCGCATCATCGCGCGGGCGTGCTCCGGGAAGATCCGCCGGATCAGCGCCTCGCCCTCCGCCGTCAGCGCGGCGTAGACCGCGCGGCGGTCGGTCGCGCACGGCCTGCGCTCGACCAGCCCCCGGTTGACCAGGCGGTCGACCAGGTAGGTGATCCCGCCGCTCGAGACGAGGATCTTGCGCTGGAGCTCGCCGAGCAGGAGCGGTCCTTTGTGGAAGAGCGCTTCCAGCACGGCGAACTCGGCCATGGTCAGCTCGTGCCGGGCGATGTCGGCGCGGGAGTGCGCCGCGACCGCGTTGTAGGCCCGGGCGAGCACGGTCCATAGCTTGAGCGCGCGTGCTTCGGCGTCATCGCGTCGGGTCTCGTTGGCGTCGTCGCTCATCTCAGTACTAAGATTAATGCGGCGGCGCGGGCGGGTCAAGGGGAGGGTGAGGGCGGGTGCCGCCGCAGCGCGGGCGGCGATGGCCCGGGCGCGGGAGGGTCGCGACGTTGCCCTGTGCACGGCAAAGGATGTACAGACCGATGGCCGGGTGCGCGAGGGTCACCACGTTGCCCTGTGTGCGGCGAATCGTGGAGGACCGATGGCCGGATGCGGGAAGGCCACGGGACGTACGGGTGCGGCTGCGGCGCGGGCGGATTAGTTTGGAGCGCGGGGGTGCCGGGCAAAAGCCGTCGCCGCACCGGGTCGCAGGGCAAAAGCCGTTGCCGCACCGGGTCGCGCGGCGGCAGCGGCCGTGCGCCGCGCGGGCCGGATGCGTCGTCGTGCTCGGGGCTGTGGCGCGCCGTGCCGCGGCGCATCCCGATTCCTGCCCGAGGGCGAGTCCCCCGTCGACTGCTCGGGCGCGTCCTTCACCGGTGGGTGGCGTATGAGAGCGTTGTGGATCGTGGGATCGGCGCTGGCGTTCAGCGCTTCGGCGCTGTGGGCGCAGGACGACGTGTACGGGCCGGCGCTGCTGGATCTGCCGGCGAGTACGCGGGCGCTGGCGCTGGGCGGCGCGTACGTGACGGCGCATGCGGATCCGGACGCGCTTTTCTACAACCCCGCGCTTCTGGTCGCGGCGCGGGGGGTCGGGCTCGCGTACCAGCGTTGGGGCGAGGCGAGCGATCTGGGCCAGGTATCGGCGGCGATGGAGCTGGCGCCGGGCGGTCTGGGCGTGGGGCTGCGCTTCCTGAACCACGAGGTTCCGGTGGAGGTTCCGGGCTCGCTGCGGCTGGCGGAGTCGGAGCTGTTCCGCCGGGGCGGCGAGCCGTCGTCGAGCCTGGAGGCGGTGTTGGGGTACGCGCGTGAGGTCGGGCCGGTTCGCGTCGGGGTGGCGGGCAAGTACATCCAGGAGCAGGTCGGGGGTGGCCGGGACGCGGATGTGACGCTGGATGTCGGCGCGGCGATGCGGGTCGGCCCCGTGATGGTCGGCCTGGCGGCGCGGAACGTCGCGGGGGATCTGGAGCCGGTGCCGACGCGCCGCTCGGTGTTCCCGCGCCAGATCGCGCTGCACGCCTCGCACCCGCGCGAAGCGGTCGGTCCGCTGGACGTGGTCACGACCGCGGCGGTTTCCGTCGTGGAGGGCGGCGAGGTGGTGCCGGCGGCGGGGTTGGAGCTGGCGTACTGGCCGGTCGGGGGGAAGACGTTCGTCGGGCGGCTGGGCGTGCGCCGGCCGGTGGACGGGCTCGGCCCGGTGACGGCCGGCGGCGCGTTCGTCGGCGACCGCTTCGCGGTGGAATACGCGTACGCGCGCTTCGAGGACGGCTCGGGCACGCACCGGATCGGGGTGCGCTGGCGGGAGCGCTGAGGCGCGGTCCGGCGTCCGGCGCGCCCGGCGCTCGGCATGGCGAGCGCCGCATCCCGGCGGATACCGCGCCCGTCCGCTCGACGCCGAGCCGCGCGGGCGGCGCCGCCTCGTCGGCAGCGGCGCGGCGTCGCCGCGCGGCGTCACGGATGCCGCGGCCGGGGCGTTCTTCCCGGGTGTGCGATTCACCGGGATGGCCGGAGGATTCATGAGGGGAAGCGGTGTGATCTGCCTCGTGGCGGCGCTCGGACTGACGGGGTGCGAGCTGGGCATCGGGCCGGCGCTGTGCACCACGGATGCGCCGCCGAGCTTCGAGGTGACGGTGCTGGACGACGCGACGGGCGAGAACCTCGCGCCGGACGCCATCGTCTGGGTGCGGGACGGCGCGTTCGTCGACACGCTCGTGGTCGACGTCGACGTCGACAGTGTGTACTACGGCTTCTTCGATCGGTCGGGGACGTACGAGGTGGTGGCCGAGCACGAGGGGTACGTGGACTGGCGCCGGACGGGCGTGGAGGTGGAGGACGGCGAGTGCCACGTGATCACTCGGGAGTTGACGGCGCGACTGACGCCGGCGCCGTAGTCGGCGGCGGCGCGGAGAATCCGATCTCGTCGAGCACGACGGTCCCGGCCGGCGTCCGGTCGAAGACGAAGCGCACCTGGCGCAGTGTGTGGAGGTCGAGCGCCGGATTCTCGGCGCGGAAATCCGCGAGCGGGACGGTGTAGCTCTGGAGCACGAGTTCCCAGTGGTTCTCGAAGCGTTCCTCCTCGCGGTCCCGCCGTCGCAGCACGTAGGTCGTGAGCGGCTTGCGCGCCACGCCGTAGCGGCCGAGCGGCAGGCGGGCGCGATCGCCGTCGCGGTCGACGAGCTCGAGCGTCAGCTCGACCGGTGCGCGGTCCTTCTCCGGATCGTCGTCGTCCCGGTCGTCGCGCCGCTCGCGGTCGCGTGCCGATCTTCCTTCCCGCCCCGCCTCCCGTCTCCCGGGGTCCGTCGATTTCGCGGCCTTGTCCGCGAGTGCGGCGGCCGTGTCCTCCGGTGCCTCGCGCGGATCCGGCACATCGAACGTCGGCGCGAGGAGGAACGAGAGCGCCGCGCCGTCGCCGGCGAGGTTCCAGGCGGCGGCGAGCGTGTCGGGGAGCGTGAGCGTGTACGACGCCGGCGGCCCGAGCCGCGTCGCGCGTTCCGCGCCCGCATCGCCGGGCTCGTGCCGTGAACCGTCGGCAGCCCCACGGTCTCCGCCCTTCGAGAGCGAGGCATCGGCGACGTCGTCTTCGGGCCGTCCCTCGTCCTCCGGCCCCGCCTCGCCGTCGCCCGCCGCGATCCGGTTGTTCCACCCGAGCGTGACGGCGTTGTTGCCCTGTGAGCTGCCTTCCGCGGGCGAGTTCGCGGAGCGCAGGTCGAGGCCGGACTCCTTCCAGGTGGCCAGGCTGTCGCCGTTGAGCGTCGCGCCGGCGATGGACGCGGTGGTGACGTCGATGTCTTCCTCGAACGTCGCGACCGGGCGGAAGTCGCTGTCGTGGAAGCGGGTGATGTACATCGTCTTCGGCAGCCAGCCGCCGGCGGTGCGGTGGTCGCGGAAGAGCGGGAGGTAGCGGTCGTCGTCGCGGAGCGTGGCCTCGAGGAACGCCGAGATGTAGACCTCGGCGATGCGGCGCTGGTCCGCCGGATCCAGGAGTGCGCGCAGGTCGAGGATGCGGCCGCTGCGCGGGCCGTTGTCGTTGGCCCCCCACACCGTGTTCCACTGCCCGTGGTTCGCGCGGTACACGTAGACCGCCGCCTTGAAGCGCGGCGCGTCGCCGGAGAACCGCACCCGCTGGTACTGCCGGATCCCCATGAAGCTGGTCACATCGCCGTCGTGTGAGCCGTGGAAGACGAGGTAGTTGACGTCCTCGACGGGGACGAGCTTCTCGGCCGGGCGATACTGCCCGTCGACCGGCGCGATCGCGACGATCGAGCGGATGTCGAAGCCGTAGTCGAAGACGACGTTCGCGTCGTCCGGGTAGCGGGAGAGGCGGTTGAACGCCGCCGCGTGCCCGACCGCCTCGCCGCCCCGCGAGTGGCCGATCAGCGCGATCCGGCTCATGTCGACCTTGCGGTGGAACGGATTGTCCGGGTCGGCGTTGAAGCCGCGCCACGCCTTGAGGTGCTCGAGCAGCATGAACGCGCGGCCGTCGTTCTCCTGGCGGATGCTGCCGTTCAGGAAGTTCTCGTCGACGGAGGCGAGGATGTAGCCGCGGCTGGCGAGCAGCTCGCCGAGGTAGTCGTAGCCCGGGTCGGAGAAGTCCTTCATGTCGTGGTTGCCGTGCACCACGAGCACGAGCGGGAAGGGGCCCTCCCCGTCCGGGTACCAGACGCGCGCGTTGAGCGGGAAGCTGTCGGGCCCGAAGCCCCAGTAGTCGCCTCGCTCCTCCGCCTGCTCGTCGGAGAGTTTCACCAGCTTCGACGCATCGACGGTCGGCGTGCGGAACGCGACGGAGTCGCGGTACTCGGGCCGGCGCTTGTCGGTGCCGCTGCCGTAGGTGAGCCGGAGCACGCGGTACGGCCCCGGCGCGGCCGGGTCGGGCGCGTCGATGCTGTGGTGCGCGAGGACGACGTCGGCGTCGCTGGGGACGAGCTCGAGCGCGGGGTAGCAGGCGGTCGCGGGGACGGCGATGAGGAGGGCCGGGAGGAAGCGAGTGAAGCGGCTCATGGGATGGCACCGTTTGCTGGGGGATTCCGAACCGCACAGACACCAGCGCCGGCGTCGCCGGTCGGCCCTGGTCGCGGAGTCGCCGTCGTCGCCTGAAGATGCGCCGCGGAGCGGCCGCGTCGCAAGCCGAGGATGTCGGCAACCATGGTGATCAGCGACGTGGATCGGCGGATCCTGGCGGCACTCCGTCGCCTGGGCCCTGCGACGGCCAGCGAGCTGGAGCTGGGTGCGGATCTCGTCGGGGCGCCGATCAGGGAGGAGCTGGCCCGCATGGCGGAGGAACAGCTCGTCACCTCCCACCGGACATCCGGCGGCTACGAGCAGTTCATCTACGCGCTTTCCCGAAAAGGCGCGAAGCGTTTGACAGACATCGGGTAGGCGAACGCTCCCCCCGATGGAGCCCGCATACCCCTTCATCGTGGCCGCGCTGGCGGGACGGTCGTAGCGAATCATCGCCGAGCGGAGATCGCTCCGCTCACGGCAAAGCATATCGCCACGCGCCCCGTTTCCTTCACCCCCGCCCCAGCCACGTCCGCAGCCGCGAGAGCGGCATCGCGTTCAGCACGTCGCCCTTCTCGACCCACGCCCGCCGCGCCTGGTCGACGCCGTAGCGCATGTAGCGCAGGTCGCCGACGGAGTGGGCGTCGGTGTCGATGGCGAGCTTCACACCCAGCTCGCGAGCGCGGAACGCATGGACGTCGCTC
>DASVDG010000004.1:0-4827 GCA_036381255.1 Longimicrobiales bacterium
CGAACCGGCGGTCGGCGGCGGGCTCTGGGTCCTCCGTGCCGAAAAATTCGCGGGTGAGGTGTGGTCGCTGATCGATCGCAACGCGGAACCCGTTACGCTCTCCATGCCTGGTGGTCGGCAGGTCCTCGCGTTCGGCGATGAGTACGTCGCGGCCAAAGTTGTCGATGCGGATGGGGTCGAGACCATCGAACTGTACGGCTGGACGAGTCGGATCGAAAGACCTTGAGCGACGGCTGGCCGTTCGGCGCGCCGACGAAGCTTTCGCGACATCGACGCCGCGCTACGACGGCGTAGGCAGCGCCACGGCGACCGAAACTGGAAGAGGAGGCAACGTGAAGGAACGGGATCGACTTGCCAGTGCTGGAACCGGAGGCGGCCCGGTCAGAGTAGCTGGCCCGACTCGGGCGCATCCGCCGTTTTTCGGGTCGTGTTTCCGCCGTGCTGCTCGGTGACCGGCGGAGGCGAAGTGGCGGATGTGGGCGCGGGGGCGGTGCCGCCGGGGCGGGCCGCCCCCGCACTCGCCTAGCGTCCCGCCCGCTCCAGTCTACGGTTCACCTCGTCCCAGTTCACGACGTTCCACCACGCCTCCAGGTACTCGGGGCGCCGGTTCTGGTAGCGCAGGTAGTACGCGTGCTCCCAGACGTCGTTGCCCAGGATCGGGTAGTGACCCTCCATGAGCGGGCTGTCCTGATTGGCCGTGCTCATGACCTCGAACTTGCCGTCGCGCGTGCGGACCAGCCACGCCCAGCCGCTGCCGAACCGGTTCGCGCCGGCCTCGTTGAACCGCTGCTTGAACGTGTCGAAGTCGCCGAACGTGCTGTTGATCACGTCCGCGATCGCGCCCGTCGGCGCGCCGCCGCCGTTCGGGCCCATGATCGCCCAGAACATGCTGTGGTTCGCGTGGCCGCCGCCGTTGTTGCGCACGGCCGTGCGGATGTTCTCCGGCACGCGGTCGATGTTGCGGAGCAGCTCCTCGATGTCCATCCCGGCCAGGTCGGCGTGCCCCTCGAGCGCCGCGTTCACCTTGCTCACGTACCCCGCGTGATGCTTGTCGTGATGCAGACGCATCGTCTGCTCGTCGATCGCCTTCTCCAACGCGTCGTACGCGTAAGGGAGCGGCGGAAGCTCGTACGCCATAGTCGGTCCTCCTGTAAGTTGGACGGTGAACTATGGATCATCGTCGATCCGAATACGCAACTGCGCAGAGCCATACTATACGGCCGCGACCGGCCCGCCGCCACCGCCCCACCCTCGCGCACGTCGTCGCCGCCGCCGGCACCCGTCTTGCGACGCCGGCCTCGCCTCTCCCGCCCCGTTTTCGACCGCGGGAAACGCACGGCCATCACCCAGTCATCGGAGGAGCCCCATGGAACTCAGGTCGCTGCAGGACCTCTTCGTGCTCGAGATCAAGGACCTCTACAACGCCGAGCAGCAGCTCCTGGACGCGCTGCCGCGCATGGCCGAGGCGGCGAGCAACCCGGAGCTGCGCAACGCGTTCCAGCAGCACGAGGTCACCACGCGCGAGCAGGTCCGCCGCCTCGAGCGGATCTTCGACGACCTCGGCCAGAGCCCGAAGGGCCACAAGTGCCAGGGGATGGAAGGGCTGGTCCGTGAGGGCCGCGAGATGATCGGGCAGGAGGGCGACCCGGCCGTCCGCGACGCCGGCTTGATCGGCGCCGCCCAGCGGATCGAACACTACGAGATCGCCGGCTACGGCACCGCGCGCACCTTCGCCGAGCGCCTGGGGATGGATGAAGCCGCACGGCTGCTCCAACAGACGCTCGACGAGGAGGGCGAAACCGACCACCGCCTGACGGGGCTGGCGGAGCGGCTCGTCAACCCGGAGGCCCAGCAACGCTCCGGGCCCGGCCCCCAGGAGCCCGAGCGCCGGCAGAGCGGGTACGGCGGATAGCCCGCCGACGGCTGCGGCCGCCGCCGACGCACCGGTCCCACGCCGCCGGTCCCGCAACGAGCCGTGCCCGGCGCACCCCGCACAGGGTTCATGCGTCGCCCCGAAGCGGAGGCCCTGGCGCCCCCGGAGACCCTGCGCACGCCCCGGCCCCGAATTGAGGCGTGGGTGTCCCGCGAAGGGTGTGCCGACGCCCTGCCAGAAGCGGAGGCGTGGGTGTCCCGGGCGTATGCCCGCAGCCCCGCGACGAGCGGAGGCGCGGGTGTCCCCCCGGATAGCACCCCGGCGGCCCTGCCGTAAGCGAACGCGTGGGCGTCCCGGTCGTGTACCGGCAGTCCCGCCATGAGCGGAGGCGTGGGCGTCCCCCGGAGGGATCGAGGACTGTCTGAGCGAGCGCAGCGAGCGAGTTCCGCAGATCCCGGAGGGGGCACCCACGCCGGAGCGCTGCCGGAATAGCGCCAACGCACCCGGAAAGGACACCCACGCCGGAGCGCTGCCCGGGATCGCGCCAGTGCACACCGGGCCGGATACCCGCGCCGGAGCGCCGCCGGCAGAGCGCCACAGCCTGCCGAGCCGGACACCCGCGCCCGAGCACCCGGCGCCGCGCCCGCTCACGCGAACAGCAGCGCCCCCGCGCCGATCACGAGAATGACGACCCCGGCGCCCATCTTCGCGGCGATCGCGAAGGTCCGGCCGAGGAGCACACCCCAGCCGACGCGCGCCGCGGACCGCAGCCGTCGCGTCTCCCAGAGCGTGACCGCCGCCGCGCCCGCGAACGATCCGAGCACGCCGGCGACGACGGAGCCGACGACAGGGATCGGCAGACCGATCAGTACGCCGGCGATGCCGCCGGCGAGCGCGCCCCAGAACGCGCGCCGCGAGCCGCCGTAGCGGTGGTTCAGCCGCTTGACGAACACGAACTCGGCGGCCTCCGCCGCCACCGCCAGGACGAGCGCGCCGATCAGCGCCGCGAGCCCGACCTCGCCCAGGAGCGCGCCGCCGGCCAGCACCGCGACCATGATCCACAGCCCCGGCAGCCCGAGGGGGATGACGAGCAGCGCCGGGATCATGATGAGAACGCCGATGATCGCCCAGACCACAGCCCACCGTCCATTGAAGGTCCACAGTGCCCCGACCGCCCCACCCCGCCCCGCGCCGCCGGCGCCGCCGCCCCGGACGCCCCGCGCCCGCTCCCCGGCCGGCGCCGCAGGCGCCGCCGCTCCCGCCGGCCGACAGGCCGGCGCTCCCGGCCGCGTAGCGGCCGCCCCGGCCGAATGTCGCTCCCGGGGCCGCAGGCCCCGCTCCCCGGCGGCGCAAGCCGCCGGCTCCCGCCGGCCGTCAGGCCGGCGCACCCGCCGCGAAGCGGCGCCCCCGGGCCGACCCGCTCCCCGCCGGCACGCCGACCCCGCGTACTACCCGGCGCCCGCGACCCCGGTCCCTCGACCGTCGGCCCGATTTGCACTCCCCGGCACGCGCCCTTAGGTTCGCAACTCACGATCGAACTGCGAATTCTGCCGGACGATCCTCTCATTATGTCCTTCTCTGCCGTACCATTGATCCTTGCCACTGACCTCGATGGCACCTTCGCCGGCGGCACGGCCGACGACCGCCGTCGTCTCCAGCGCGCGCTGGCCCACCACGCCGACGCGCTGCTCATCTACGTGACCGGCCGGAGCGTCGCGGCCGCGCGCGAGCTCATGGCCGAGGCGCCGCTGCCCGTGCCCGACGTGCTGATCGCCGACGTCGGCACGACGGTCGTACGGGGCGCGGACTTCGCGCCGGTCGAGTCGATCGAGCGCGAGATCGCCGCGCGCTGGCCCGGCGGCGACGTCGTGCGCGCGCGGCTCGCCGGGCTCGACCTCGTCGCCGAGCAGCCGATCGACGCGCCGCGCCGCGTCTCCTACTGGCTGTCCGCCGGCGCGGCGATGGACGACGCCCTCGCCGCCGTCGCCGCCCGGCTGGATGGCCTGGACGTCGCCCTGATCGGCTCCGCCGACACGTACGTGGACGTGCTCCCCGGCGGCGTCGACAAGGGGAGCACGCTGCGCCGCGTGCTGGCGTGGCTCGGCCGGCCCGGGCGCGACGTCGTCGTGGCCGGCGACTCGCTGAACGACCTCGCGCTCTTCGAGACCGGGTTGCGCGGCATCGCGGTCGGCAACGGCGAGCCGGAGCTGCTCCGGCGCGTCGCCGGGCGCGAGCACGTGTACGTCGCCGCCGGCCACGGCGCGGCGGGGATCCTCGAGGGACTCGGACATTTCGGTTGCATCGAGGAGGTGAGCCATGGCGAGTGAGTTCATCGTCCTGTCGCACCGGGAGCCGTACGCGGAGGTCGAGACGCCGGCGGGTACGGAGCTGCGCCGGAAGACGAACGGCGTGTTCACCACGCTGGACAGCGTGATGCGCGAGAAGCGCGGGACGTGGATCGCGTGGGCGGAGCGGGAGGCGGGCGCGCCGTTCGCCGAGCGGCTGCGCGTCCCCGCGCCGGACCACCCGGAGGCGTACGAGGTCCGCCGCATCGGGCTCGACGCGGAGGAGGCGCGCAGCTTCTACTACGACTTCACCTCGTCGGCGATCTGGCCGGTCCTCTTCTCGCTCCTCGACCGCGCGCGCTTCACGCACGCGGCGTGGGAGACGTACGTGCGCGTGAACGGGGCGTTCGCCGAGGCGGCGTGCGAGGAGGCGGCGCCGGGCGCCGTGATCTGGGTCAACGACTTCCACCTGATGCTGACGCCGCGGGTGATCAAGGAGCGGCGGCCGGACGTGACGATCGCGCTGTTCCTGCACACCACGTTCCCGCCGCCCGACATCTTCGGCGTGATCCCGTGGAGGGGCGAGCTGCTCGACGCGCTGCTGCACCTCGACCTGATCGGGTTCCACATCCCGTCGTACGCGCTGAACTTCGCGAACACGGCGGAGCG
>DASVDG010000005.1:0-19348 GCA_036381255.1 Longimicrobiales bacterium
GGCGGCCGGCCGGCTCCCGCGAGGCCAGGAGCAGCGCCGTCGCCACGCCGCCGGCAACCACGAGGAGCGCCGCGAGGAGCGGGTACGGCACGCCGGTCCATTGCGCGCCCACGGGGGCCGAGCCCAGGACGCTCGCTTCGAAGAATAGGATCGCGCCGAGCATGAGCCCGCCGCGCAGGCGGAGCCCGCCGGCGCGTCGCTCGAAGTCGGGGGTCGGCGCGCCGTCGGCGTCGCCGGTCCGGACGGCGAGGGCGATCGCCGCGGCCGAGAGGACGAGCTGGACGACGAGCCAGCCGGGGCGCAGCGACGGGTCGTAGCTCCAGCCGGCCAGGCGCAGGAGCCCGTCGATCGTGAAGGCGAGCGCGGCGCCGGCGCCGACGGCGCGGCGCTCCAGGGTGCCGACGGCATTGGCCAGGAAGAGCCCCGCGCCGGCCACGACGGCGCTCGAGCCGACGAGGCGCGGGCCGAGCCCTGCGGGGACCATGACGACCCGCGCGACCGCGGCGAGCGACGTCGCAACGAGGAGCGTGCGTGCGTGGCCTAGCCGGTTCGCGAGTGATGCGAGCGGCGCCACCAGCGCGGCGAGGGGGAGCGCGGCGGCGGCGAGGCCGAGCGGGCGGAACGATGGGAAGACCGCGTCGTAGACGAGCGCGAAGAGGGACGCGAGGTACGCCCGCTGCGCCTGCAGGAAGAAGAGGAGGACGAGCGTGACGACGCCGAGGGCGGCGACGGACCCGGCGTCGCCGCGCCCGGCGGCCCCGGTCGTCGATTCGAGGCGCGCGCCCACGTCACTCCTGCCGATCGAGAGGGGCGAAGGCGCCCCGGGGGCCGGTGCCGATGACGGTTGTTCCGCCGATGGGTTCCATAGGGTACCCGGTGATGGGTGCGCGCTGACTCGCCCGGGGATGGGACCGCGGCGCTCCGGTCGGCGGTGCGGTCGGGAAGGTACGCGTCGGGGAGCGAGGCACGCAAGGAAGCGGGGGCACTGTCCCTCCGTCGCCGCCCGCGCCCGCATTGTCGACGCCTCACGTATCGTATATATTTGTGTTGCATGTAGTTACACGCCCGCGACCCCTCGCGGGCGTTTCGCTGATGAGGGCGGTCGCGATGACGGAGCAGGCACGACGGATCGGGTGGGGGCAGGCCCGACGCGCGGCGGGGTTCGTGCGCGCGTACCGGGGATCGATCCTCGTGATTCTCGGGCTGACGCTGGCGGTCTCGGCGTTGAACGCGGTGGAGCCGGTGGTGATGAAGTACCTGTTCGACCGGCTGGGCGCGGGGGATGCGCGGTCGGCGCTGGTCGGCGGGATCGGTGCGTTGCTGGCGCTCGGGGTGGGGCGGGAGCTGGTGGGCGGGGTGTCGAACTGGCTGACGTGGCGTGTGCGGATCGGCGTGCAGTACGAGCTGCTGTCGGCGACGGTCGGTCGGCTGCACACGCTGCCGCTGACCTACCATCGCGGCGAGAGCGTGGGTGGGATCATGACGCGGCTGGACCGGGGGATCGCTGGTTTCGTCGCGGCGATGTCGGAGATCGCGTTCAGCGTGCTGCCGGCGCTGGTCTACCTGGCGATCTCGCTGGTGATCATGATGCGGCTGGACTGGCGGCTTTCGTTGTTGGTGCTGGCGTTCGCGCCGATGCCGGCGCTGATCGGGGCGTGGGCGGCGCGGGAGCAGACGCAGCGGGAGCGGCTGCTGCTGGACCGCTGGTCGAAGATCTACGCGCGCTTCAACGAGGTGCTGTCGGGGATCGTCACGGTGAAGAGCTTCGCGATGGAGGAGGAGGAGAAGCGGCGGTTCCTGGCGAACGTGGAGGAGGCGAACCGGGTGGTGGTGCGGGGCGTCGGCCGGGACACGGGGGTCGGCGCCGCGCGGAATCTGGTGGCGATGCTGGCGCGCGTCGCGTCGCTGGCGCTGGGCGGGTGGCTGGTGGTGCGGGGCGAGGTGACGGTGGGTACGCTGGTGGCGTTCCTCGGGTACACCGGCGGGCTGTTCGGCCCGGTCGAGGGGCTGACGAACGTGTACCAGACGCTGCGGAAGGCGGCGGTATCGCTGGACGTGATCTTCTCGATCCTGGACGCGCAGGACACGCTGGGCGATGCGCCGGACGCGAAGGTGGTCCGCCAGTTGGAGGGGCGGATCGAGTTCGACGGCGTGAGCTTCTCGTACCCCGATGCCGCGCCGGTGCTGGAGGGGATCGACCTCGTGATCCGGCCGGGCGAGCTGGTCGCGCTGGTCGGCCCGAGCGGCGCCGGCAAGAGCACGATGATGGCGCTGCTCCAGCGGCTGTACGACCCGACGGAGGGGTCGATCCGGGTCGATGGCATGGACCTGAGGACGTTGAAGCAGCGGTCGTTGCGTCGTCAGATCGGCGTGGTGCTCCAGGACGCGCTCCTCTTCAACGACACGGTGCGCAACAACATCGCCTACGGGCGGCCGGGCGCGTCGCGGCGGGAGATCGAGGCGGCGGCGCGGGCGGCGAACGCGCACGACTTCATCACGCGGCTGCCGAACGGGTACGACACGATCGTCGGCGAGCGGGGCGGCGTCCTTTCCGGCGGCGAGCGGCAGCGGGTCGCGATCGCGCGGGCGCTGCTGAAGGACCCTCCGATCCTGGTCCTGGACGAGGCGACGTCCGCGCTGGATGCCGAGTCGGAGGCGTTGGTCCAGGAGGCGCTGGGCCGTCTGGTCCAGGGTCGCACCACGCTGGTCATCGCGCACCGCCTTTCGACCGTCGTCGGCGCGGACCGGATCCTGGTGCTGAAGGGGGGCCGCATCATCGAGAGCGGCACGCACGAAGAGCTCGTCGCGCGTGCGGGCTACTACGCGTCACTCGTCCGCCAGCAGAGCCGGGGGCTGATCGACGCCGGGCCGGCGGACCGGCCGGGCGCGCCGGCTCACGGGACGGGAGCGGGACTCCGTACCGGACGCCGGGCCTGACGGCCCCGCGAGCGCTCCTCGTCCGGCCCGGCGATCGGGCCGCCGACGCGGGCCCGCGCCCGCCAGAGCGGCGGCGTGGCCGCCGGCCGGCGGTGCCGGCGACTCGGCCGCCGGCTCGCCTTTTGCGCCCGGTCGCCGCGTGCGCGATGCCCCTTCCACGCAGGACGAGATCTTCGATGCCGTGATCGTGGGCGGCGGGCCGGCCGGCCTGTCCGCGGCGTTGTGGCTGGCCCGCTACCGGCGCCGGGTGCGGCTCTACGACGCCGGCGAGCCCCGCAACCGCATGACGACTGCGGTGCACGGCTACCCCGGGCTGGACGATCCCGCGCCCGAGGAGCTGCGCCGGCGGATCCGCGCCCAGGCGGTCGAAGCGGGCGCGGAGTTCTGCCCGGACCGGGTCGTGGCGCTGCGGGGATCGAAGGGCGATTTCCGGGTCGAGTCGGAGCACGGCGCGCCCGTCCGCGCGCGCCGCATCCTTCTCGCGTACGGCTGCCGCGATTGCGTCCCGGACATCCCGGGTCTCGCGCCGGCGTACGGGATCACGGTGCACCACTGCCCGGACTGCGATGGTCCCGCCGTGACCGGCGAGCCGGTCGGCGTCATCGGCTGGACGCGGACCGCGGCCGAGCTCGCGCTCTTCCTCCAGACCTGGACGGAGCGCGTCGTGCTGCTGCTGCACGGACACGAGACCGAGCTCGACGACGCCGGGCGCGACACGCTGCGGCGGCGCGGCGTCGCGGTTCGGGCCGCCGCCGTCGCGCGCGTCGACCAGCGCGACGGCCGGGTCCGGGGCGTGGAGCTGGCGAACGGCGAGCGGCTCGAGCTGACGCGCCTGTTCTTCCGCGTCGCTACGCCGCCGGCCTCCGACCTCGGCCGCCGGCTCGGGTGCCGCAGCGCCGAGGGCGGTCGTATCGCGGTCGACGACGGCCAGGAGACGACCGCGCCCGGCGTCTACGCGGCCGGCGACATCACCGGGCACCCGCACCTGGCGATCTCGGCCGCCGCGGACGGCGTACGCGCCGCCCTCGCGCTGCACCGCTCCCTCCTCCCGTCGGACCAGGATCTCTGACCGCCGCAGCGCGATTGACCCAAGACCGCGCATGCCTTAGATTTATGAACACGACCGCCCGCGACCCGGGCCGCGTGAGACGGAGCGGCACCCGGGGAGAAGCGGGCGGATCGCCATTCGATGGGGTGTAGCTCAATGGGCAGAGCGGCCGGCTGTTAACCGGCAGGTTGCAGGTTCGAGCCCTGCCGCCCCAGTCCCGATCGCGATCGCGGTCGGGCGTGCCGGGACTGCGGGCCCGGCCGGCGCGAAAGCCGGCCGGGGCCGCAGTCTTTTCGTACGGTTCGCGCGCCTGCGTCGCGATCGGATCGGGTCGCACGTTCCAGGGGAAGAGGGCGGTGTTGGCCTGCCGGCGCGCGGCCGGCGGGGCGGGCGCTCGCGGGCCGACGCCTGCACGCACGCTTCTTGCAATGCGCCGACGCACCCACCATCCACCCAACGATCCCCACGAGGAGGCTGGTATGTGGCTGTTCTCCTTCCTGTCGAGCCCGCGGGCGTCCGATGCGGATGCGGAGCTCCGCTCCGAGCTCCGGGAATTCGCGTACGACGGCCTGGTCCAGCTCGCGCTGGACCTGGAGCGGAACGTCGTGAAGCGCGGCACCTGGGACGGCTGCGTGCTGAGCTACCGGCGCGGCTACGCGGGCTCGGTGGATTGTGACCGCAAGGGGCGGCGCGGCAATGCGTTCACGCGGTACTGGGACGCGGAGCGCATTGACCGGGCGCGCGTCCTGGAGCTGGTCCGCGAGGAGATCCGCGCACGCCAGAGCGTCGGAGCGACGCCGAAGCGCGAGGTGCCGGTCGCGGTCTAGCCGCCCCTCCCTGCCGGGCGGCACGTCGGGTCGGGCCGACGCCCGGGGCCGGCGGCGCGATCCGCTCCGCGCCGCCGGCCCCGGTCCGGATCCCGTCGCGCCCCGGCGATCATGGATCCGATGGGTCGGATACCGGCGGACGCAGCCACGCCAGGATGCTCGCCCGGCCCGCGCGGGCGTACACGTGATACGGATACGTGTGGCAGTTCGGGGTGTTCGTGCCCCGGACACACCCGTTGTACCGCAGCAGCGCCCGTTCGATGTCGCCGTCCATCTCCTGGTAGTAGTGCGCGAAGATGCGCGTGCCGTGGCAGATGTTCGCCTCCACGTCTTCGAGGTCGGGCTCGCACGGCGGCCAGTTCCCGCGGTGCTGCGGCATCACCTGCATCAGGCCGATGGCTCCCACGGAGCTCCGGATCTCGGGGTCCAGCCAAGGATTCTCGACCAGCAGCACCGCCAGCAGGAGCCGCGGCTCCAGCCCCACGGCGTTCGCCTGCGAGATGAGCGCGAGCGCGATCCGCTGCGCCAGCGCCCGGTCGTCCCGGTAGCTGAGCAGCACCCGCTCGATCGGCGCGACCTCCTGTTCGTAGAAGCTCTCGACGCCGCGCCACAGCCGTTCGGCCCGCTCCGCCCGCGCGATCAGACGGTCCAGCACGGGCGTCGACGATGCCGGCGCCGGGACCGAGCCGTACGCGACGGCCTCGCGGCCCCACGCCGACCACGCGATCGCTGCGACGACGGCGACACCCAATAGATAGAAACCCCAACGACGCCCCCCGGCCGGCGACCGAAACAGCCACGCCGTGGCCGGGAAGAGATCGGGTCTTTTATGCATGATCACTACCTCCCGTAACGTCAGAACGGCGGCATGGAAGCCGCCGGTCGGATCGTGCCCGGAATCGTGCAAGCGGTGTACCCGCACCCGCGGCCGGCGCGCGAGACACCCGCAATGCACTGCCATGACGCGCCAGTCATCCACCCCGTGACACCCGGCGACGCCGCGCCACGCCCTGCGCGTCGAGCCGCCGGCACGACGGTCCGGCGCGCCGGACCGTCCCGCACGGCACCCGGGCACCACCGCCGGCGAGGCCGCCACCCGGTACACGGGTTGCACCGGCTGTCCTCGTGGACGTACGTGCCGCCGACGGATCGTACAGGAGTAGCGCTATGGAGTGGGAACGCCGACCCGACGAGGCCACGCCGGCCATGACGCAGCGGGAGCTCGAGGACGAGAGGGGACGGACCTGGATCGGGAGCGTGACCTCCGGCACGCTACGCGGAGGCGAGTCGCACGCGGAGGTCATCTTCGTCTGCGTCGACCAGCCGGGCGAGTTGAAGCGGGTGTCCCGCCTCGACGTGCCCGCCGAGGACGCCGGCGAACGCTGGCAGTCGATGGCGGAGCAGGAGGTGCGCGACGCGTTCCGCCGCTCGGAGCCGGCGTAGCCGCGTGCCGAACTTGCCGGGAACCGTCGCCGGAAGTAAAATGATGGAAAAACTGCGGTTACGACGCCGTGACCTCGGTTGGCGCGACTCTTTCGTGGAGGCTGGACATGGCCCTGTACCGGACGCTCTACTACGGGGACGTCAGCGTGGGCGTGGGTGGCCGGATCACGATCCCCCAGGAGATCCGAGACGATCTCGGCATTGCGGACGGTGACACGCTCACGGTCCGTGTGGAGGAGAGCAGCGAGGGTACGCGTCAGCTGGTGTTGTGGCGTGCCGAGCGGCCCGCGCCCGCGGAAGAGGAGTAGCGCGCGGTTCCGACGGGGCCCGGCACGGCGGGCGCCGTCTCACCCTTCCAGATCCACCCAGCGAATCAGTTCTCGCAGCGGTTCCCTGCCATCGTGGTGCCAGGTGGCCGGCGGCCAGGGCATGCGTTCGATGTCGGTGATGCGGGACGCGCCGATCCGCGCGAGGCGGTCGGCGGCGGCCCGGCGCCGCTCCGTCGGCGCGGCGATCCCGACCGTCTGGAGGTAGCGGGCGAACGGCCGCGCGGCCTCGGCGGCGGCCTCGATGCGGTCGATCGGCTTGACGCGGACCACGCGGTTCAGGCACGAGACGTCGAACGCGGGGTCCGGGTCGAAGACGACGGTGAATTCGGTCCCGTCGCTCGCGAACAGCTCGACGCCGCGCCCGCCGAGGGCGGCGAATTCCGCGGCGCCGCGGATCTGCCGGATCGCGGCGGCCTCGGCGGTCGTGAGCCGGCCGCGCGGCAGCTCCCGCTCCACGACCCGCATCGCCTCGGCGAGCGCGGCGGCGAAGTCGCGGGGGGACATGGCACCGCCGTCTTCGACGTAGACGACGTGCGGCGAGACGCACCCCTGCTGGTCGAACGCGGCGACGGCGCGGGCGGTGGAAGCGGCGGTCGCCGTTGCGGCGTCCGGCGCGAGCGATTCGCGTGCGACGATGGCGAACGAGAGGCGCGGGCCGTGCTCGACGAGGCGGGACCCGGCCGACGCGCGCGCCCTCAGGCTTTCGACGACGTCCTCGCCGCCGTAGACGACGACGGTGTCCGCGGCGTCGAGTGCTTCCCGTTCGATGCCGGCGCTGCCGCCGGGCCAGTAGGTCACGGCGAGGCACGCGCCGAGCCGGGGCTCGGCCTCGGCGAGCGTACGGGCGAAGAGCGCGGGGAGCAGCGGGTCGCCGGACGCGGTCTTCCCGAGCGTGGCCGCCTTGACGACCAGCGTCCGCACGAGCGATGTCACGGCGACGCCCGGCACGTTGCCGGCGAAGACGTGGAACGCGAGCTCCGGCCCGACGGCGTGCACGAGCGTCCCCGGCGCGCCCTTCCCGTCCCCTCCCCGAGCCGCGCGGAAGCCATCCAGCACGCCCGGATCGCCGAGCTCGGCGCGGAGCAGTCGGTCGAGGGCGTCGCTCCGCCAGTCCGCGGCCATGCGGTCGAGGACGAGCCTGACCATCGGCGGCGAGTAGCCGGTCACGGCGGGGAGCGCCTGCTCGGCGAGCCGTCGCACGGGATCGCGCGGGTCGAGCAGGCGGCGGGCGGCGGCGTCGACGGCGCGGACGATCTCCATCACGGGTCTGTCGGCGAGCCATTCGGCGCGCGCGCGGCGGAGCCCGTCCAGGAGGCGGCCGAGGACGCCGGGCGCGAGGACGGGGAAGCGGAGCCGGACCGCGCCGTCGCCGTACTCGCGGACGTTCCATTCGGCGACGTCGGCGTCGGCCAGCCCCGGCAGGTGGAACGCGTCGAGCGTCGTCATCGGCGCCGTTCTTCCGCGGCCTCGACGAGCATGTCCATCGCGATCGAGCACCCGCGTGGCGGCGCGCCGCCGGCGCGTCCGAGGACGACGAAGCCGTCGCCGTCGACGCGGCCGAGGTCCTCGGTCTGCACGGTGGCGACGGAGCCGAGGTTCGCGAGGTCGTGGTGGCGCAGGATCCCGATCTCGCCCGGCGGCACGGGCTCGAGCGTCTCGGGGTCGACGGCCAGCGTCCGCACCCACGGCGGCGGCACCTTGCGGCGCGGGCCGGCCTCCCCGCGGACGACGCGCTCGCGCAGGACCGCATCGTAGAACTGCGAGCACATCTCGGTCATGCCGTACTCGTTGACGACGTGGTCCTCGGGGATGCCGAGCAGCGCGGCGTAGGTCGCGCGCAGCTCGTCCTCGGGAACCACGCGGCTCCGCCCCTTGAAGCCGCCGGTGTCCATGAGCCGCGAGCCGGCGGGCAGCCGGTGCGCCTCACCCCGCTCCCGCAGCCGGTCGGTCCAGTGCACGAAGGCGAAGCTGGTGCCGACCACGAGGACGGGCGTGCCCTCCGCGGCGTAACGGCGGAGCGCGTCGTCGAGCGCGTCGTACTCGATCCCGGCGGCGACGGTCGCGAAGCTGCGGCTCCCTTCGGCGCCGAGCCGGTCCATGACCACGTCGATCATGTGCGCGAGCGACGAGTCGAGCATCTGCTCGACGGGCGGCACGAGCGACAGGATCGGCAGCTCGGCGCCGTCCGGGAGCAGGTACGCCGCGAAGTTCGGGAGCAGCGAATCGTGGTAGACGGAGAGGTCGAGGATGTAGTGCTCGCCGCGGCGCTCGCGGCCGCGCGTCGTGCCGCTCGTCCGGAACACCGCTTCGGCGCGGTCCGCCTCCCCGCTGACCAGTGCGATCTCCTTGAACGCGGCCGTCGGCACGGCGGGGATCCGGCTCCAGTGGTCGATCGCGCCCGGCTGCAGTCCGCGCCGGCGGCAGTAGGCGGCGTACGGCGCGTTGTGCGTGTACTGGTACGCGAAGACGCGGAGCGCGACCTCGGTGAAGGCGTCGTCGGACAGCGGCTCGTCGATCGGGCGGCCGAAGAGTCCGATCAGCTCGGCGCGGAGCGCTCGTCCCTCGAAATCGAGCATGGTCTCCGCCGTCAGTCGACCGCCTCGACGGCCGCGGCCAGGCGCTCGGGCTCGGTGACCGGCGGCGAGCAGGCGCGGGCGCCGCAGGCGAAGGCGGCGGGCGATTCCTGCGCCGGGAACTGGAGCGCGCCGAGGCGGCCGCCGCGTTCGAGGCTCCAAACGCGGCGCGCCGGTTGCCGCAGCGCCAGCGCGGCGCCGCGCAGCGGCGCGGCGGCGGCGGCGGGGCCGACGAGCACAATGCGCAGCGGCGGCTCGAAGAACTCCTCGACGGCCAGCGCGAACTCGGCGGCGGCCACGCCGTAGCGTCCCGCCAAGGGCGAGATGAGCGCGAGCGTGCGCTCGGCGATGGCGCGGTCGCTGCGCTCGCCCGTGGCGAGCGAGAGGTCGTTGAAGAACCGGGCGGCCGCGGCGTTCGCCTCGAACGGTCGGTCCCGGTAGCGCAGCGCGCCGACGTCGGCGTCGGAGGGGACGTGGTCGAGGAAGCCGCCGTCGGCGGCCCAGAGCCGGTCCTCGAGGGCGGCGGCGAGGCGCCGGACCCGCTCGAGCACGGCCGGGCGACCCGTCGCCTGGAACACGGCCAGCCCGGCGCGCGCCGTCTCCAGCGTATCCGCGAGCAGGCCGGGCACGGCCGTCGTCCCATCGGGCTCGATGCAGTGGTCGAGGAGTCCGTCCGGCGCAGTGGCGGCGTCGTGCAGCGCGTCGAGGGCGGCGGCGGCGCGCGCGATCCAGTCCTCCCGTCCCAGCCGGCCGCCGGCCTCGGCGAGCGAGCGGATCCAGTGCGCGTTCGCGCTGGTGTACGCCGTGGGGTCGACGAACGGCGCCGCGTGAGCGGCCCGCGCGTCGGCATCGAGCGCGAAGTAGTCCTCGTCCGCGTCCTGGCTGCCGCCCCAGAGGCCGTTCGGCAGGCGCAGCGTCGACTCGACCCACGCGACCGTCCGCTCGGCCGTCGCCCGCCAGTCGTCGCGGCCGGTCAGGTGCGCACCCAACGCGTAGGCGCGGAGCAGGCCCGCGTTCGTGTCGAGCAGCTTCTCGCGCTGCGGCGCCGTCCAGTCCGCCTCCAGCGCGTAGCGGAAGAAGCCGCCCTCGGCCGCGTCCCACAGCTCGCCGGCGAGGATGCCGTCGAGCGTGCGGACCGCCATCTCGTACCAGTCCCGGTTCCCGGTCCGGCTGGACTGGACCAGGAGCAGCTCGACCGCGTCGGGGTGCGGGAACTTCGGCGCGCCGCCGAAGCCGCCGTTCCGTACGTCGAATCCCTCCTGAAGCACGGTGAGCACGTCGTCGGCGGCCATGCGGCGGACCAGGCCGATCGCCGGCCGGCGCGAGCGGGCGGCTTCCATCGCCTTGCGACGCCGCTCGATCTCCGCCCGGAGCTCCGGCCTGCGATCGCGCCACGCGCGCAGCACGCCCCGCGCCACGGCGCGGAACTGGTCCGGCGGCACGAACGTGCCCGACCACAGCACCTCGCCGCCCGGCGTCAGAAACGCGTTCGTCGGCCAGCCGCCGGCGATGTAGCGGTCCTGCACTTCCGGGTGACGGTCCGCGTCCACGCGGACGGGGATCACGCTCTCGTTGATCAACTCGATCAGTTCCGCGTCGGAGTACGTCGTCTCGTCCATGCGGTGGCACCACTGGCACCAGACCGCGGTCAGGTTGAGCAGCACCGGCCGATCGGCGCGGGCGGCCTCCTCGAACGCGGCGACGCTCCACTCGCGCCAGCGGATCTCGGCCGCACGGTTCGGTCGCGGGGAGAATCGGAATCGGTCGACCATAACGAATCCAGGCCTACGGCTGATGGGCGCGGCGGCGCTCCCGCGGCCGGGCGCGGCCGGCGCCGCCGAAGGATACACGGCCGCGGCCGGGCGGGCCAGGGCCGCCCGGCGCACTGCCTAGAACGGGAACTTCTCCAGGTAGGTCGCCCGCCAGCGCTGCAGCCGGCGGTCCACCTCGGGCGCCGGCACCGCGCCAACCAGCCGCTGCGCCAGGCGGATGCCGAGCCGCGTCTGCTGCGCGCGCGCCGCGCCGCCGTCGTCGCCGCGCTCGATCGCCTCGGCCGCCTCCATCTCGAGCGCGAAGGCGAGGAGGTCGAGCTCCTGGTAGAGCTGGCCGCGGAGCCCGCGTTCGAGCGCGGCGGGATCGGCGGCGGGGCCCGGGGCACGGCCGTCGGCGCCGCCCACCGTCGCGACCGCACCGCCCTGCTGCCCGGTCGTTCCGCACGCCTCGCGAAGAGCGTCCACATCGCCTCCAGGGGACAACGGTCGGATCGTGCGCGGCTTTATGCAAGTTCCGAACCAGTCGCGCGCCGGCGCTACTCGGTGACCCGCTCGACGACGAACCAGTCGCTGCGCGCCTCGTAGCGCCGGGCCGGGAGTCCGAGGACGCGGATGAAGAGGCGCTTGACGCCCCGGCCGACCGCGCCCGGCACCGAGCCCTCGCCGCTGACGGCGGGTTGGAGCTCGCCTTTCAGCCAGCGTTCGAGCTCCTCGAGGTCCGACAGCGACAGCGTCTCGAGCTCGAGCACGGCCGTGTAGTAGTAGCGGCCGTCGCGCGGCGGCCGGAGCGGCAACGGGTGCGCCCCCTCGATCGCGGCGCGTGCCGCGTCGAAGCTGGTGAAGTACCGTGCTTCGGACGGGCTCGACCGCGAGCGCACGACGAAGCGCTCCTCGAGCGGCTCGTAGAGCAGCACCCAGGTCGTCGCGTCGCTGCCTTCGAGGCTGTCGAAGAAGCCGTCGCGCCACAGCTCGACGCGCGACTTCAGCCGGAGCGGCAGCCCCGACCGCGCGGCCTCCTCGAGCGCGGGATCGGCGAGGATCGCGCCGATGCGGAGCACGGGCCGGTGCCCCGTCGCCGGGTCCGGCGCGACGGCGAGCGCGGCCTGGAGCGCCGCCCCTCCCGGGAGCGGCGCGCCGGCGAACAGCAGGGCCCAGACCAGCAGTACCACGCTCAAATGCGGGAGCCGATGCGAACGAAGAAGTTGACGCTGTCCTCGCTCCCCGAGAGGGGGAACGCCCAGTAGAGCCCGAGGCGGCCCAGCCGCAGCCCGGCGCCGAAGTCGGCGGCGAAGTCGTCCTGCCCCTCGGTGCGGCCGTTGCGGGCGACGCGCTCGGTCCACGCGCGCCCGGCGTTGAAGAAGACGACCCAGCCGGGCGTCTCGCCGAGGTCGATGTCCCAGCCGAGCTTGCGGCCCCACCCGCGGCCGAACGGGAAGTCGCTGCGGTACTCGAGCTGGACGAGCGCGAGCCGGTCGCAGCCGTAGTACGGCAGCAGCCCATCGGACGCCGGGCCGGCGGCGCGGGCGCCGCAGTCGAACTGCATCCGGCCGTACGCCGGGAGCGAGCCCTCGCCGCCCAGCGTGCGCTGCCGCTGCGGCGGGAGCGGCCGGTCGTTCAGCGACGTGCCGACCACGGCGCGCAGCGCGAGGCGGGACGAGGGGCCGATCCGCGCGTAGCGGCGCAGGTCGAGGAAGCCCGCCGCGAACTCGGACTCGACCCGCCGCTCCCCGGGCGGCGGGCAGATGAGGACCACGCACGGCGCGGTGACGGCCGGCCCGGCGAGCGTGCCGCCCAGCCCACGCTCGATCTCCGCCCGGATCCACCACCCGGTCGCGGGGTCCACGGCCTCGTTGCGCGTGTCGTAGCCGATGCGCGCGACGATGCTGCGCAGCCGGCCCTCGGCGACGCGCGGCTGCGGCCGCCAGGGCTCGTCGCCCGCGAGCGTCCACGGCTCGGCCGTTCGGACCGAGAGGTGCCGCTCGTCACGGAACGCGAGCACGAAGTCGTGCCGGCCGTTCAGCGGCGCGACGCGCAGGTAGGCGCTCCAGCCGACGCGCTCGTAGTGGTCGCGGTAGTCGCGGTGCAGCGCGAACGTGGCGAGCGAGTTCTCCTTGTCGCGCAGCCCCCACGACTCGATCGGCACGATCTCGGAGTGCAGCGTCGCGCCGACGCGGAGCACGCGCCGGCCGCCGAGGAACTGTTCGACGCGCAGCAGGTAGCCGAAATCGGCCGCATCCACCTCGACGCCGGACTCGGTGCGATAGATCAGCAGCGCCTCCGCCCGCGTCGGGTTCGCGCCCCGCGTCTCGAAGATCGGACCCGCCACGACCGGCAACCCCTCGACGCGGTTGTACCCCCGGTGCGCCGCGACCCTCAGGTCGGCGCGGCCGAACCAGAACTCGCGCCCGGCCGAGATCCCCGGCTCCGGCTCCGACGGCGGCGGCGGGACGAGCCGGTCGTCGTCGAGCCGGTAACGCAGCGCCTCGCGGTAGACGTCGACCGCGCCCGTCACGATCGCCGAATCGAGCCCCGACACCGTCCCACCGACGACGACCAGATCGCCGAGCACCTCCGCGCCCGGCTCCAGCCTCGCATCGCCGTTCAACACGACGACGCGGCCGCGCACCCGCCCCGCCACGTGAAGCGGCCCGCCCAGCACCGCGACATCGCCGACGACCTCCGCGCCGCTCGCGATGCGCGATGCGCCCGTCATCCGGATCGTGCCCGGGCGGTTGAAGAACTCGAACAGCTCCGCCTTCACCTCGGCGGGGATCTCGAACGGCCGCGGGTCCTGCGCGGCTGCCGGCGCCGCCGCGGCGAGCACCGCCGCGAACCATGCCACGCCACACCACTGTCGGTTGGGTCTCATCGCTCGATCTCCAGACGCCTCATGCGACGGTAGAGATTGGCCCGATCGGTCTCGAGCCGGCGCGCCGCGTCCGCGACGTTGCCGTCCGCCTCGTCCAGCGCCGCGCGGATCAGGCTGCGCTCGTACGCCTCCAGCCGCTCCGCCAGCGAGCCCGCACCGCCCGACCCCGCGCGCCGCCGCGCGCCCGCGTCCGCACCCGCCTCCGGCAGCATGCCGGCCACCTCGCCGGCGCCGATCTCGCGACCCGGATACAGGATCGTCAGCCGCTCGCAGACGTTGGCCAGCTCCCGGACGTTCCCGGGCCAGGCGTAGCGCCGGAGCCGGTCCATGGCCTCGGCGGTCAGCACCGGCGGCACCAGGCCGTGGCGCGCCTGGAGCCGGGCCAGGAAGTGCGCCGCGAGCTCGGGCACGTCGTCGGCCCGCTCCCGCAGCGGCGGCAGGTGGATCGGGATCACGTGCAGCCGGTAGAACACGTCCTCGCGAAACCGGCCGGCCTCGATCTCCGCGCGCAGGTCCCGGTTCGTCGCCGCGAGGACGCGGACATCGACGCGGATCGGCTCCTGGCCGCCGACCCGCTCCACCTCGCCCGATTCCAGCGCCCGCAGCAGCTTGGCCTGCGCCTCGGCGCCCAGCTCGGCGACCTCGTCCAGGAAGAGCGTGCCGCCGTCGGCCAGCTCGAAGCGGCCGCGACGCCGTTCCGTCGCGCCGGTGAACGCGCCTTTTTCGTGGCCGAACATCTCGGACTCGACCAGCTCGCGCGGGATCGCCGCGCTGTTGACGCGGACGAACGGACCGTCGGCCCGGCGCGACTGCGCGTGAAGCGCCGCGGCGACCAGCTCTTTCCCGGTCCCGCTCTCGCCGGTGATCAGCACGCGGGCGTCCGTCGGCGCGACCTGCCGGACGAGATCGCGGATCTCGCGAATCGCCGGGCTCGAGCCGATCAGGTCCTGGTCGCTGCCCAGGTCGGCGACGAGTGCGCGCGACAGCTCGCGCGCCCGCCGCAGCTCCAGCGCGCCCCGGATCGTGAGGAGCACCGCTTCCGGACTCAGCGGCTTCTCGATGAAGTGGAACGCGCCGGCCTTCGTCGCCTGGACGGCGTCGCCGAGGGTCGCGCGGCCGCTCATCATCACGACCGGCAGCTCGGGGCGGCGCTCGCGCAGTGTGCGCAACGCGGCGAGCCCGTCGAGCTCCGGCATGGCGAGGTCGAGGAGCACGACGTCCGGCTCCTCCTCCTCCACGGCGGCGATGGCGGCGCGGCCGTCCGCCGCCTCACGCGCGCGGTACCCCTCGGCCTCGAGGAGCCGCGCGACCATGCGGCGGATGTTGGCCTCGTCGTCGACGATCAGGATCGCCGCCACCGCCGCGCCTCAGAAGCGGGTCAGGATGAGCCGCGCCATGAGCGGCCCCTGTTCGCCGAGCGGGCGCGCTTCCTCGCAGCGGAGCTTCGCCTCCGGGCCGAAGAAGAGGCGCATCCCCCAGGCCGCGTCGTCCGTCTCGCGCGCGCCCTCGTCCAGGCAGGACCGCGCATCGCCGAACGCGGGCGAGAGCAGCGCCGAGATGCTGTCGCCCGTGGCCGCGTCCGGCACGTCGATCGCCAGCACGACCGCGGCATCGGGCATGACGTCCGTCGCCACGTACTCGAGCAGCGCCTTGATCGCGTCGCGCGACTGCGCCGCCGACGGGATCTCCACGGCGAGGAGGTCGAGGTAGCGGTCGTCGTCGACCTCGTACAGCGCGTCGTGCACGCCGACGCCGCCGCCGCCGGGCAGCGGCAGCACGACCGTCGTGTCGCCGAGCGGGTTGCCGGCGAGGAACGCGAACGAGACCGAGCCCGCCGTGCCCGGCCCGCTCAGCGTCAGCTCCGTCCGGCGCGCGACCTCGCCGAACCACGCGCTGTCCGCCGCCGCCGCCAGCAGCACCAGGTTCGCGTCCGCCCTGCGGATCCACCCGGCGACCTCGGCGGCGCCCGCACCCGAACCCACGTTGAACGCCATCGTCCGGTACTCGACCGGTTTCGGCCCGCCGAGACGGATGGCGCAGCCGGCCAGCACGATCGCGATGATCAATGCGAGCGACTTTTTCATGATGCCTCTTCCGATTGCCGTGACTCGAATGATGCCGCCGCGGACCGCAGCATTCACGCCCGCGCTGCGGCCGCGGCGACGGGGAGCCGGACCACGAACTCCGCGCCGCCCCCCGGCCGGTTGCGTGCATGAACCTCGCCGCCGTGCACCGCGACCGCCTGCCGGACGAGCGCGAGGCCGAGCCCCGTCCCCCGCGACTTCGTCGTGAAGTCCGGCTCGAAGATCCGCTCGAGCGCGTCCTCCGGCAGCCCCGGGCCGGCATCGCCGACGACGACCTCGATCGCGCCGTCGACCAGCGAGACCCCGACCTCGATCCGGCGCGGCCGCGTCGTGGCCTCCATCGCCTCGACCGCATTGCGGACGAGGTTGCGGAACGCCCGGACCAGCGCCTCGTAGTGCCCGTCCACGAGCGGGAGCCCGGCCTCCGCGACCAGCGCGGCCTCGACGTCCGGCGGCACGTCGGAATCCAGCAGCCCGGCCAGCAGCTCGCGCACGTCGACCGCGCTCGTCGGCCCGTCCGGCGGCCGGCCCAGCATCGAGAACTGCCGCGCCAGCTCCTCGAGCCGCTCCGTCTCCTCCCGGATCACCGCGACCGGCTCCGCCCACTCGGCCGCCTCTCCTGCGGAACGCGCGAGCCGGTGCGCGGCGAGACGCAGCGGCGTGAGCGGGTTCTTCATCTCGTGCGCCACGCGCCGCGCCATCTCGCCCCAGACCCGCAATCGCTCCGCCTCGAGCGCGCGACGCCGCGCCATCGTCAGCTCCACCGCCGCACGCCGGAACGCCGCGCGCAGCGCCCGCACCTCCGCGACCTCGCGCGCCTCGCCCGGCTCGACCGCCGGGAGCGGCTCCTCCCGCGCCAGCCGGCCGGCCCAGTCGGCCAGCTCCTCGATCGGCCGCGCCAGCCCCCGCGCGACCCGCCGGCTCGATGCCAGCGCGAGCCACGCGATCGCGAGCGCCAGGAACAGCGCGAACGCCGGCACCACCGACGAGACCCGCTGCTCCAGGAACGCCCAGCGACGCGCCAGCCGCAGCGACTCCGAGAGCTCCTCCCGGTGCCGCGCCAGCGCGGCGGCCAGCGCGGAATCCTCGGCCGCCGCCGGCGCCGCCACCTCGAACACCACCCGCCCCGACTCCGCCACCCGATCCCACGGCCCCAGCGTGCCGACCCAATCGAGCGACCCCGACCACAGCCACACCCCCGCCAGCACCAGGACGAGCGCCGGCACCAGCGCGAGTCCGAGCATCCAGCCGAAAAGGCGACGTTCCAGGCTGTGGCGTCGCAGCATCTGCCTTCTCCGGGCCGCCGCACCCTCCCTTGACACGGTTGGCGCGACGCCCTTACGATGAGCGATGAATGCGGTAGTGTACCGTCTCTCTCCGTGAAACTCCCCGTGCAGGAGAGATCCGCCGTCGCCGGCGACCGTCGGCCAGAGCAGGACTCCCACCGGGACGCTCGGTACGCCCCCTCCGATCGCGAACGCCGGCCTCGGGACGCCCCGTCCCCGGCGCACCGGTCGACGCCACCACCCCGCCCAGCCGCCGCGGGCACGACGGATGCAATGATCTCCTGCGGGGTGATGGCGTTGTCCGGAGCGAAAGGTAGATGCAGGACCGACACCGAGCAAGGCGGTAACCTCGCTTCGCAGCGGCAGTAACCTCAGGTCGCAGGAGGGAACGCATGATCCTCCCCAACGTTCGGGCGTCGTTTGGCCGAGCCGAAGCCGGGTTCCTCCTCCGGCTGACCGCAGGCGACGATGAGCGGGCCCGTAAACGCGAGGAGGACCGGCTCCGCGAAGAAGGCTTCGACGCCATCCTCGACGACCCGCGCACCCTCAACGCGCTCATGGCCTCCGGCGGGATCAGCGGCGCGCCCGCGCCCCTCGTCTTCTACCTCCTCGTCCGCCACGCGCTCCTCGAGGACGGCATCAACAACCACGCCGTCGCCGACTACCTCGCGGCGCTACTCCTCGAGTTCGGCCGCGGACAACGCGCCCGGCGCCCCACCGAGGACGCCGACGCCCAATCCTACGACTACCTCGCGGACATCGTCGAGGCGCTCGACTCCGCCCAGGGCCGCGAAGCGTTCCTGCTCCGCGCGCACCTCGGCAACTTCGCGCTCTGGCTCAGCGGCCTCTTCCCCGACCACATCACCGCGCGCGTCGAACGCCGCGGCGCGCCCGGACTCCGCTACTACGAGGCGATGGGCGCCACCGGCTACCGCCTCGCCGCCGACACCACCGACGCCGAGAGCTGGGGGCTCGACCGCCTCTACCAGACGTTCGCCGACAACTTCCCGGCGCTTCGAATCGCACTGAACCGCATCGCGGACCGTCACCTCTTCCCGACCCGGGGCGATGCCGTCGACCGGCTGCTGCGCCAGATCGCGGACCGGTTCCACGGACAGGTCCAAAACCGTATGAATTAAGGAGTTACGGGGACGGAACACCGTCCCCCACGCCGGGTAACGGCCGTATCGTCCCTCACCGCAGTCGGCCTTGGAAGGAGCAGTACGCATGGGCACCCCGGTCCTCGACATCATCGAGCACATCCGGCAGCGCCAGGATCCGGCGTCGTACCAGGACCTCGTCTGGGAGGGCTCGTTCTCCGAGTACCTGGACCTGGTGCGGGAGAACCCGCTGATCGCGCGCAACGCGTTCCAGCGCATGTACGACATGATCGTGTCGTTCGGGACGCGGAAGTACACGGAGTACAAGAAGGAGATCACGCACTACGACTTCTTCGACGATCCGATCGGCGGCGGCAAGGACGCGATCTTCGGGCTGGACGTGCCGCTGATGAAGTTCGTCCAGGTGCTGAAGGCGGCGGCGCTGGGGTACGGCCCGGAGCGGCGGGTGATCCTGCTGCACGGGCCGGTCGGCTCGTCGAAGTCGACGATCGCGCGGCTGCTGAAGAAGGGGCTCGAGCATTACGCGCGCACGCCGGACGGCGCGCTGTACACGTTCTCGTGGGTGGGCGAGGGGCTGAATGCGCTGGGGATCCCGGCGGAGATGGCGGAGGCGGCGGAAGGCGGGACGGAGCCCATGCCCTGCCCGATGCACGAGGAGCCGCTGCACCTGATCCCGGAGGAGCATCGCGCGGTGTTCGTCGACGGGCTGAACGCGATGCTGCCGGACGAGCGTCGCATCCGGGTCGACGGCGACCTCTGCCCCGCGTGCCGGCACGTGTACAACCAGTTGATGCTGCGCCACGACGGCGACTGGACGAAGGTGATCGAGCACGTGCGCGTGCGGCGGCTGCTGATCAGCGAGCGTGACCGCGTCGGGATCGGCACGTTCCAGCCGAAGGACGAGAAGAACCAGGATTCGACGGAGCTGACGGGCGACATCAACTACCGGAAGATCGCGATCTACGGCTCGGACTCGGACCCGCGGGCGTTCAACTTCGACGGCGAGTTCAACGTCGCGAACCGGGGGCTGATCGAGTTCATCGAGGTGCTGAAGCTGGA
>DASVDG010000006.1:0-15921 GCA_036381255.1 Longimicrobiales bacterium
GTTGCCGATGTAGCGCACGGGGGCGAATATACGGGCGACGGGCCGGAGCGTCCATCCGGCCGATCGGCGACCCGCACGGAGGCGACCATGGCTCGGTACCGCGTGACCATACGCTACGGCGATTCGGGGAAGCGCTACGAAGTGATCGACGTGGAGGCGGCGACGCTGCGCGACGCGCTCCGACGGGCGGCCGACGAGTTCCCGTCCGACGCCGAGGACACGGCCGACCTGGCCGAGGTGCGGCTCCAGGTGGAGCCGGAGGCGCGCGAGTACACGGCGGGGTGAGCCGGCGCGTTCCCCGTGTGGGGCGCGGGCCAGTTCAGGTGGCGGGGATATTGCTGGATTCGGAGGTCGGGCCGCGGCGGGAGCGACCGCGGCCCGAACCCGTTTCTGGGGAGGAGTGCACGCCCCGATGGAGCAGGATCCGGCGATTCGAGGGGGTGCGCGCCGCGGCCGCATCGTGTTGGCGCTCGCAGCGGCGGTGGCGGTCGGGCTCGTTCCGGCGCGGGCGCGGGCCCAGGCGACGCCTGCGGGCGAGCTCGTGCTGATCGGCGCGAATGCGCTGCTGGGCGGGCTGACGTCGGGGGTGGCGGCGTGGCTGAAGGGGGGCTCGTTTCTGGACGGGCTGGGCGGCGGCGCGGCGGGTGGGTCGGTGCAGTACCTGGGGAAGCGGCTCAGCACGTCGTCGTTGCCGGGCGCGGGTCTGGCGGGCGGGGTGGTCGGCGCGGCGGGCGCATCGATGGTGCGCAACGGCGCGGCGGGGCGCGGGCTGCTCGACCGTCTGATCGTGCCGATCGGCCCGATCGTGGTGGACTGGGTCACGGTGCCGGACAGCGGAGGCGTTTCGGCGCGGTTGCACGTGGGTCGTGCGATCTTCCTGGGCCGGCTGATCGTGAACGACGAGCTCGAGCTCGATGGTGGGGAGACGATCTCGGCGGGGTCGCCGGTGTTCCAGGCGCGCGGTCGGGTGATCGAGGGGGAGGCGGGGCGTGGGGTCGGCGGGCTGGAGCTCTGGGGCGCAGTCGCGCTGAGCGACCGGGGCCTGCTGCCGCCGATCGACGGCGGCGCGTTGCTGGCGCACGAGCGGGTGCATCTGGTCCAGGACGCGTTCCTGAACATCGCGTGGGCGGACCCGGTCGAGGACTGGCTGCTGCGGCGCATCCCGTACGGCGACGTCGTCACCCGGTACGTCGACTTCGGCGGCATCTACATGGTGATCGCGGGGCTGCTGATCGTGGCGCTGCCGTACGAGGACCGGCCGTGGGAGGATGAGGCGGCGTACATGGAGACCGGCTGGTGAGGCGACCTGCCGGTGTGGTGCCGGTGGTGTGCGCGCTGGTGCTCGGCGGGGCGTGCGGCGAGGTGCGGCTGGTCGACCCGAAGGTGACCGGCGTGCCGGTCGCGGGCGCGTACGTCGAGGTCGGCGTACAGGCGCGCGGCGACGATTCGCGCCTGGTGTTCCAGGGGCACGTGTTCGGCTACGAGGCCCGGGGCGCGAGTCGGTTGGTGCGCTATCTCGACGCGGGTCGCATCGTCGTCGGCGGACGGGTGGCGGAGCGGCGGTTCGTCCGGCTGGGCGAGCCCGTGTACCGGCTCGACGCCGTCGTGGACGGCGAGTTGCCGGCGACCGCGGTGCGGATCGGCGGATCGGAGGTGGTGCCCGCATGCGCGCTGGATGTCCCTGTTCCCGCGGCGGGCTCACCGGCCGACGGCGACGTCGTGCCCCGGGGCGAAGACCTCGCCGTACCGGTCGCCGCGCTGCCGGACACGCTCGGGCCGGCGGACCGAGTCCTGGCATCCGTGGAGGCGGTCGACGCGGCGGGGCGGTGGTATCGCACCGACATCTCGCCGGGTCGGGCGGTGGGTGGCGCGCTGGTCGTCCCCGAGTCCTTCCTCCACCGCCTGCCGCCGGGCACGGCCGAGCTCACGCTCCGCATCGTGTGGGAGCGTTCGACGCCCGCAGGGGTGGGCGGTCCCCCCTGTGCGCCGGCGCTGTTCGCGCGGGCGTGGTACGAACACCGGGTCGTTGTGCGGGTGGAATAGGCGGCGCGGCAACGGCCACGGCCTTGTGAGTCCGTGAAATCACGCGGTAAGTTGTTGTCATGCATGCTCGTGAAAGGATCTACGAGGCCGCGGTGCGTGGTGCGCGGCCGTTGCTCGGGATCGCGGCGCCGTTCCACGCGAAGCTGGGGCGCGGCGTGCGCGGCCGGCGCGGGGCGGTGGCGGGGCTCGAGGCGTGGGCGGCCGAAGCGCGCGACCCGTCGCGGCCGCTGGTCTGGGTGCACGCGCCGTCGGTGGGCGAGGGGCTGATGGCGCAGGCGATCGTGGCGGCGCTGCGAACGCGCCGGCCGGACGCGCAGCTCGCCTTCACGTTCTTCTCGCCGTCGGCCGAACGGCTCGCGGCGCGGGTCGGCGCGGACGTGTCGGGGTACCTGCCGTGGGACGTGCGGCCCGACGTCCGGCGCGCGCTGGACGCGCTGCGGCCGGACGTGATCGCGTTCGTGCGCACGGAGATCTGGCCGGTGCTCGCGCGGGAGGCGGTCGGCCGGGGCGCGCGCCTGGCGCTGGTCAACGCGGTGCTCGGCGCGGGGTCGAGCCGGCTGCGCGCGGGTTCGCGGTACCTGCTCGGCCCGGCGTACGCGCGGCTGGATGCGGTCGGCGCGGTCGCGGCGCCGGACGCGGCGCGGTTCGCCCGGCTCGGCGTCTGCGCGGACCGGGTGCGCGTGACCGGCGACGCCCGTTTCGACCAGGTCTGGTCGCGCGTCGAGCGGTTGCGGGAGGCCGGCGTGCGTGACCGTCACCTCCTGCTGGCGCGGCTGGCCGATGCCGCGGTTACGACCGTGGTCGCCGGGTCGACCTGGCCGGCCGACGATGCACGGCTGGTCCCCGCGTTCGCCCGCGCCCGGCGCTCGGCGCCGTTTCGCCTGATCGCGGCGCCGCACGAGCCGGACGCGGCGCACCTGGCGGCGCTGGAGCGGGCGCTGGATGCGGCCGGGCTGCGCCACGCCAGGCTCGCCGCCGTCGAGCACGGCGGCGAGCCGTTGCCGGAGGTCGTGGTCGTGGACCGCGTCGGCGTGCTCGCGGACCTCTACGCGATCGCGGACGTGGCGTACGTGGGCGGGGGATTCGGCCGCGCCGGGCTGCACTCGGTCGTCGAGCCGGCCGCGCTCGGCGTGCCGGTCCTCTTCGGGCCTCGGCACGGCAATGCCCGGGAGGCCGACGCCCTTGCCTGGGCCGGCGGCGGGTCGGTGATCCGGGGGGCACGCGAGCTCGAGGAGGCGCTCACGCGACTCGCCCGCGAGCCGGCGCGCCGCGCCGAGGCCGGCCGCGCCGCCGCCGAATTCGTCCGGGCGGGGCTCGGCGGCGCGGCGGCGAACGCGGAGCTCATTGCGGCGCTCCTGGAAGGCGCGCCGGTACCGTCGGGGTAGCGGCGGACGTCAGCGCCCCGTTCTCCGCTCCCTCCGCATCCCTCGTTCCCGCTCCCACGGACGTTCCGCCTCGCGGCCTTCGCGTTCGGGCTCCCGCTCCCGGGCGCGGAGATCCTCCTCGACCGTCTCCCGGTCGCCCTCCGCCTGAGACGGGACCGGCCGATACTCCTCATCGCGACGCGCCCGGGACGGCATCTTCGGACCGTCGCCGGCGAGCTCCTCGGGCGTCAGAGTCCGGAATCGTCGTGGCTTCCCGCGGCCCCGTTCCCGGCGTGATGATCGGGTTTCGTGCATGGGTGCATCCTCCGGTGACCGGCCGGCGCGTCCGGCCGACGCCGTACGGAGGCGCATGATGCGGACCACGGGCGCCGGTCACCGGAGGAGGCGGTGGGTCCGTGGCGCGCCCCGGCCGCGCCGCCCGGCGCCAGGTGCCCCGGCCGTGCCGACCGCGTCGCGCGCGCCGTGCTCCACGACGACCCGGGCCGCGCCCGTCCGGCCATCGATCGCCGCGGCAGCCCCCGGCATCGGGGGCGCCTGTGCATTTCAGGGCCGGACGATGGTGTCGAAGACGCCGGTCTTTACGCCGGCGTCGGTGGCGACCTGCACCCAGATCCGGTAGCGGCCGGGGCGGGGGAAGGCGAAGGGGAACGTCACGATGCCGGACACGAAGCGCGGCGGGCCGTGGTGTGGCGTGGCCGCTTCGGATCCCGCGGCTCCGATCTCCGCGGCGAGGCGGCGCTGGGCGCCGGCGGAGATCGTGCCCATCGGGTGCAGGTGCACGAAGACGGCGCCGTCGTCGCGGGAGACGGCGGCGTGGGCGGGCATGCCCATGTACGGCGAGAGCGGCGCGGGGCCGCCGTCGGGGCCGCGTACGGCGAAGCGGAGCGTGAGGTCGCGGCCGACGCGGATCGGCGCCTCGGGGGGCGCCCACGTCATGGTGAAGCCGTCGCCGAGGTCGCCGGTGCCTCCGGGGCCGGGGGCGGGCGTCCCGGCCGCGGCCGGGACGGCGGCGAATACGCTCCAGGAGTCGTCCGGGTCGGGGGCGACGGCCGGGCCGGTCGCGTCGCGTGCCGCGGACGGGCCGGTCCCCGCGCCGGCTGCGCCGGTCGTGGCGTTCGAGAGGGAAAGGGTAGTCGGCGCGGTGGGCCGGCGACCGGCATTGGCGCCGGGCGACGCGGTGTGGCCCGTCGCGCCGCCGGCGTCGTCGGGCGCGGGCGGGACATCGACCGTGTCCGTCAACGTCTGCGTGAAGCCGCTCTCGTGGAGGATGTCGGCGTACAGGCGGTATCGTCCGCCGGGGAGCGGCGGGAGCGCGACGTGGAAGCGGGCGGAATCCACGCGCACCGGGTGGATGTGCGCGAATGCGTCGAGCCCGGGCGCCCGGACCAGGAACATATGCATCAGCTTGCCGTGGTCGGGGACGAGCGGGGTGAAGCGGCCGGGCCAGCGCGCATCGTCGATCGCGAGCGTGAGGCCGCGCGCGCCGTCGTCGCTCACGCGAGCGGCGGCGATGGCGTGCAGCGGCCGGTAGAGCTTCTCGCGGTACGCGCCGTCGACGGCGTCCCACCAATGCTTCCCGCCGGTCACGGCGAGCGCGAGGATCGCGGCGGCGATGGCGGCCGCGACGCGCGCGGCGCGACGGCGTCCGGCGTCCGGCACCGCACCGGGCTCGAGCGTGCCTTCGCGCGCCGCCGCGCCGACGAGCGTGAGCGCGCCGAGGAAGAGGAACGCGCACGCGCCGAGCAGCGCCGCGCCGAGCGCGCGGTCCATCGCGAGCGTGCGTCGCGCGACCGACTGCACGGGTACGACGGCGGTGCCGGTGCCCGCGTCGCCCTCGACGGTGACGTGGACGCTGTACGATCCGCTCGTCATCAGCCACAGCTCCGCGGCGTAGAGCCCCGGCGCGCCCTCGACCGGCGCGGCCGGGTCGGGACGGGGTGCGCCGTCCAGCCCGGCGTCCCAGCGGACCGGACGCACGAGGACCCGGTCCACGCCGGCTCCCGTGACCCGCACGAGGATCGAGGCCAGCCCCGGCACGACGCCCGGCGGCCGAACCGTGACCCGGACCGGGTACGGTCCGGCGTCGCCCTCGAAGATGACGGTGTCGGTCCCGACGTGGGCGACCAGGAACGGCAGGAGCAGCGCCAGGAGCGCGGGGGCGCGGCCGCGGACGGTCATCGCCGGACCCGCGCCATCCAGGCGCCCCACCAGAGGCCGAGCCGCGCGGAGGCGACGGCCAGCAGCAGGGCCACCGCCATCCCGGCGAGCGCCGCGCGCGCGTCGGCGTCCGTCGGGACGTAGAGCCGCCGGGCCGCGTAGGCGTCCGGGGGCATCCCGTAGAAGTGGTTGTCCGTCGCGAAGATCCAGTTCGCCGACGCGGGCGACTGGAGGAAATCGGCGAAGACCCACTGGGCCGGGACGAAGGTGGCGAAGAACGCCGCGCCGAGCACGATGGCGCGCCGCCCGGCGCGGCCCGAGTCGCGCCCGCGCCGGAGCGCCACGTCCAGCGCCGCGGCGGGCACGATCAGCAGCAGCGGGAAATCGAGCGGCACCATGTGGTCGATGTCCTGGAAGATCGGGCCGAGCCTCGGTTCGGCGGGGAAGAGGGGGAGTAGCCAGACCATCGACAGGCGAACCGCGGAGTAGACGGCGGTGATCGTCGTCGCGGGCCACCGCAGCGCCGACGCCCGCGCGCCGGCGACGATGAAGAAGGGGAACACGGCGCAGACCACGCGATAGAAGAGGGAGCCGTGCATGTAGACCCGGTGCGTGAACTCGGTCGTCATGATCGCGGCGGCTTCGACGAGCAGCCCGGCGGCGTAGGCGAAGAGGAGGCGCGAGCGATGCACGTCGTCGGGGCCTCCGCCCCGGTTCTGGTGCGATGCCGCGAGGAACAGCGCGCCGAGCAGGATCGCGACGATTCCGAGCGCCAGTACCGTGTGCGGCGGGCTCAGGATCTTGACGTCGAGCCCGTAGGCGTTGTGCCACCAGTCGTCGAACGGCGCGCTCGTGACCATGGCGAACGCGCCCCAGATACAGGCCCACGCGCCGAGCGGGCCGCGGAAGCCCCAGAACCGGACGGACGCCGCCCGCGCCGGCGCGTCCCGGCCGAACGTCGTGCGCAGCACGCGCCAGCCGCCGGCCGCCCCGGCGACGATGCCGCCCAGGTAGATGGCGAGGTGCGCCGGCGTCCACAGCGTGTCGCGGCCGATCGTCTTGTGCCAGGAGATGTCCCACTCGACGCCGACGGCGATGCTGGTCGCGCCGAAGAGCGCCGCGTACAGCGTCCACGGCGTGGCCGCGGCGCGCGCTGCCGGCTCGGGCGGCGCCATGGGGAGGGGCGCGGCGCTCACAGCCATGGTCGATGGTCGGTCGGGGTGGCTCCGTGGCGTCGCACGTGCTATCGTCCGACGGTCAGCCGCAACAACAACGAGCGGCCGCGGTCGCCGTGCCGGGCCGAGCGGGCGTTCGGCCCGGCGACGCGCGCCGCGGCCGCACGGGTGACGCTACGAGTAAGCGCCGGCGGCGGCGCGGTCAAGGGAGTCGCGGGCCGGATCGCGGTGGGCCGCGAACCGCAGCGCCGGTCCGGAGCGGAGGAGGCGAGATCGTGGGCGTGATCATCCGGATCCCCGCCGCGCTGCGGGTCGTCGCCGGGGGGCGTGCGGAGCTCGAGGTCCAGGCGGGGACCGTGCGTGGCGCGCTGGAGGAGGCGATCGCGCGGTGCCCGGCGCTGCGCCGCCACCTGTACGGCGAAGACGGCCGGCTCCGCAGCTACGTGAACGTCTACGTGAACGAGGACGACATCCGTTGGGGTGGGGGCGAATCGAGGGGCGTGGGCGACGGCGACGTCATCACGATCGTCCCGAGCATCGCGGGCGGATGAGCGCGGGCGTGGGGGGCGCGGAATCTGGTCCACATCGTGCACGCGGCCGGACGCGCCGGGTGCCCGGGGTCCCCTGGCGGTGCATCTTCGGGGGGCGGCATATTGGTGAACGACGGACGACGTCCGAGATCGGAGTAGAGCCGCGGCCGTGTATTTGAACGAAGCGAAGCAGATCGGATGGAGGCGGGCCGGGATCGTGTCGGCCGCCCTGCTGGTTCTTCTGGTGGGCGTGATCGCCCTGGCGCAACAATCCGAGGAAGCGGAACCGGCGCTCGCGGCGCGCGAGCCGGCGCCGGCCCGCGCGGCGCCGGTCACGGACGGCGCCGCGCCGGCGCGCGACCGTGCGGCGCCCGCCACGTCGCCGGCATCGACCGCCGCGGCGCCGGCTGAAGCGGCGGCGAACGGCGCCGCGAGCGAGAACCCTGCGCTCGCCGCCGCCGGTCGCGGGGGCGTCGTCGCGGCCGCGCGTCCGCTGCCGCCGCTGGGGGAGAACGTCTTCCCGTCGGTCGCGGCGCCGCTCGTGCCGAAGCCCGAGGCGGTGCGCGGGCTCTACGTCAACGCGTGGGCAGCCGGCTCGAGCCGGAAGATGGCGAATCTGATCGCGCTGGCGGATTCGACGGAGGTCAACGCGTTCGTCATCGACGTCAAGGATGCGACGGGCTACGTCAGCTACGAGACGGGCGTGGCGCTGGCGCGACAGATCGGCGCGGACCGCAACATCCGGGTCCGGGACATCCGGGGGTTGCTGGCCGAACTGAGGGCGCACGGGATCTACCCGATCGCGCGGATCGTGGCGTTCAAGGATCCACTGCTGGCAAGGCGCAAGCCCGAGTGGGCGATCCAGGCGGACAGCGGCGGGATCTGGGTGGACCACCACGGCGAGCTGTGGGTGGACTCGTTCAACCGTGAGATCTGGGACTACGTGATCGCGCTGGCGCGGGAAGCGGTGCTGCTCGGCTTCTCGGAGGTGCAGTGGGACTACGTGCGGTTCCCGGACGTGCCGCAGCGGTACATGAAGACCGCGGTCTTCCCGGCGCGGGCGGGGCGGACGAAGGAGGACGCGATCCGCGAGTTCCTGCACTACTCGCGGGAGCAACTGTCGGACCTCGGCGTGCTGGTCACCGCCGACGTGTTCGGGCTGACCGTCTCGGCGGGCTCGGACATGGGGATCGGCCAGCGTTGGGAGAAGATGGCGGGCGCGACGGACGTGCTGCTGCCGATGGTCTATCCGTCGCACTTCGCGAACGGCTCGTACGGGATCCCGGTCCCGAACGCGGACCCGTACCAGACGGTCAAGACGGCGATGGAATACGCGATCGAGCGCTCGCGGGGCGTGCAGAACGCCGCGGCGATCCGGCCGTGGCTCCAGGACTTCACGCTGGGGTGGCCCGAATACGGCGCCGCGGAGGTGCGGGCGCAGATCACGGCGACGTACGACGCCGGGATCGACGAGTGGATCCTGTGGAACCCCGGGAGCAACTACACGGCCGCGGCGCTGGCGCCGGAGGGCGGCGCGGCGCCGGAGCTGCCGATCCCGGTGCACCGGCCGCGCATCACGATCCGGGACACGCTGCCGGAGGCGGGGCCCGCGCTGCTCGGCGTCCCGCTCAAGACGGTGGAGCCGTTGGCGCCGCCGGACACTACGGGTCGTCGCTGAGTCCGAGTCCCACCATCTCCATCAGCGCGAGGGCGTTGGTCGACGTGGCCACGCCCTCGCGCAGTTTGTAGTCGAAGCGCATCGACATGCGGCCGTCCTCGCGGCGGACGGTCTCGGTGAAGTGGACCGGCCGGATCGCCGGCTGGAGGTCGGGCGCCTCGGCCAGCGCGAGATCGTGCGTGCTGACCGCGCCGATCGCGCCGTGCTCGACCAGGAACGAGATCACGCGCTGCGCCGCCACGTGTCGCTCGGCGGTGTTCGTGCCGTGCAGGATCTCGTCCAGGAGGTAGAGCACGATCGACGCTTCCGGCCCCGCGACGCGGGCCGCGTCCACCACCTGCTTCAGCCGCTGTAGCTCCGCCATGAAGTAGGACACGCCCCTCGACAACGAATCCTGGACCCGCATGCTCGACCAGACCTGGACGGGCGGCATGCGCAGCGCTTCGGCGCAGACCGGGCCGCCCGCCCGGGCGAGTACGGCGTTGGCGCCGATCGCGCGGAGCAGCGTGCTCTTGCCGGACATGTTGGAGCCGGTCACGAGGAGCACGGTCCCCGGAGGGCCGACGACGACGTCGTTGTCGACTCGTGCGCGCCGCGGGATCAGCGGGTGGCCGAGCCCGCGCGCGTCGAAGACGGCCGGGCCGTCGTCCGCGACGTCGGGGAAGCTCCAGTCGGGGTGGTCGTGTGCGAGCGTGGCGAGCGCGGCCAATGCCTCGGCGTCGCCGAGCGCGTCGAGCCAGCGGCGCGCGTCGCGGCCGGAGGCGCGCTGCCAGCGCTCGAGCGCGAACAGGACGTGGAAATCCCAGAGCGTGACCGCGTGGACCGGGAAGTGGAAGAGCCCCGACCGCCGCAGGTCGGCCAGCTCCATGATCCGCTCCAGCCGGCGCATGCGCCGGTGCGCCGGCTCGCGGTCCGACGTGAGCGACCGCTGGATCTCACGCAGCCGCGGCGCGTCGAATCGCGCTGCGGAGAGGACGCGGAACAGCTCGGCGTACTGGCGGAACGCGCCCTCGCGGGCGAACGCCCGGCCGAATACGCCGTGGATGCGGCCGGCGAGCAGCCAGGACAGGCCGAGCCCGGCGAGGACGGAGAGCAGCCAGTACGGCGCCGCGGTCCACCCGGCCGCATGGGCGACGATCAGCGCCACGTTGACGACGGCGAGGAGCCGCGGCGCCCAGATCAACGCGGGCCGCCGCAGCAGCCAGGGCTCGCCCTCGGCCCATTCGAGGAAGCGTTCGACGTCCTCGGGGCGGGACCGTGCCTGGAGCCGGCCGCGCACGGCGAGCTCGTCTCGCAGCTCCGCGCGGGGCGCGAGGTCGGCGACCGCCGCCTGTCGCTCGCGGACCTCCGCCGGCGCGGCGGGCGCGAGGAGCCACGCCGCGAGCGTCGTGCGCCCCGGCGCGGTGCCGACGATGCCGCCCACGAGCTGGAAGAGCGAGGCGCGGCCGAAGAGGTCCAGGTCGATCGCGTATGCGTGCTTCGGATCGGCCACGCCGAAGTCGGCGCCGGGCAGCCGGTCCCAGTCGCGGGCGATGCGCAGCGGCCCCTCCTCGTTGATCCGCATCAGCTCCTCGTTCCAGCGCAGCGCGCGTTTGACGCGGCCGTGCCAGGCGACGAGGGCGATGAAACCGGCCAGGAGCGCGGCGCCGCCGGCGAGGAACGCGCCCCGCGCATCGGCGCTCAGCTCGGCGCGGACGAGGAGCGCGAGCGCGGCCAGGAAGACCGTGATCCGAGCCCACGAGAGGCGCCGCGACCGCTCGGCGAGGCGGTCGCGCGCGGCGGCGAAGCGCCGGGCCCGCGCGAGGTAGCGGGAAACGATGTCGTCGTGGGTGTGCATCCCCTCGAAGGTAGCGAACTTTCGGGCCGGAGGGTACGGGGCCGGGGCGCGGGGAGGCGGCGGTGCAGGCGGGCGCGGCCCCGAACCCCGGGTGAGGCGTCTGAGCAGGTGGGCACGCCGCCGAGCTCGGTGCGGGCGTCGGCGCGAGGGCGAATTTCGCGCAGCGGGTCGGCCGTGTTCACGGCCGGCGCCACGCGCGCGT
The DNA here is from genome assembly GCA_036381255.1 of Longimicrobiales bacterium. GTDB lineage: Bacteria > Gemmatimonadota > Gemmatimonadetes > Longimicrobiales > RSA9 > CALBZE01. The sequence goes on from DASVDG010000006.1 coordinate 11,008, forward strand.
CGGGTCGTGGACGCCGGCGGCGAACAGCGCGCCGAGTACGGGGCCGGCGCCACGCGCGCGTCGGGTCGTGGCCCGGCGGGGCCTACTCCGGCAGCCCGGCGTAGCGCGGCTGGTGGAAGAGGAATCCCTGGGTCAGGTGGACGCCGAGGTCGCGGACGGTCTCGAACTCCTCGCGGCGCTCGATCCCCTCGGCGATGACCTGGGCGCCCTGCCCCTCGGCGAAGCTGACGAGCGTCTCGACCAGGTTCTGCTTCAGGAAGTTCGTGTCGATGTTGGAGATCAGCGAGATGTCGAGCTTGATGAAATCGGGCGCCAGGTTGGCGATGGAGCCGAGGCCGGCGTAGCCGCTGCCGGCGTCGTCGACGGCGAAGCGGAAGCCGCGCTCGCGGAACGTCGAGAGGTACTCCTGGAAGCGGGGGTAGTCCTTGATGGCCGTGCGCTCGGTGATCTCGAAGACGATGCGGCCCGGGTCGTCGATGCCGAGGTCCTCGGGCTTGAGGTTGCGGAAGACCGGGTCGTCGAAGTCGTGCGGGTCCACGTTGAGGAAGAGGAGCTGGTCCTTCTTGAGGTGCGGCAGGATCCCCTGGACCGCGCGCTTGCGGAGCAGCCGGCTCAGCTCCCAGATCAGATTGGCCTCCTCGGCGACCTGGAACAGGACCTCGGGGGAGCGGAGCGAGCGTCGGGTGCCGCGGGCGAGCGCCTCGAAGCCGTAGACCTGCTCGGTCTTCGTGACGATGATCGGGTGGTACTCCATGAAGACGGCGCCTTCGCGGAGCGTCGCCTTCAGGTCGGAGACCTTGCGGGTGCGTTCCCACTCCTCGGCGCCGCGGGCGGCGTCCGCGGCCTCGCGGATCGCGCGGTAGATCAGGCGCTCGGTCCGGATCTTCGGGTTGCGGAAGATGGTGGCCGTGCCGACGTACACGCCGACGAGCGCGGCGATCTCCTCGCCGTGTTCCTGCTCCGTGCGGGCGCGCAGGTGCCCCTCGAGGCGGCTGGTCAGCGCCTTGAGCCGCCGTTCGGCCAGCTCGGGCTGCGCCGGGATGTGGGTGAAGAGGATGAAGTCGTCGTCCGCGACGTGGGAGACCATCATCAGGCTCTCGGCGTTGGCGTGCTCGCGCTGATAGAACTCGCGCACGGCGGCGGCGGTCGTCTCGAGCACGTCGTCGAGCTTCTGCCAGCCGTAGATCTCCTCGATCTTCGAGTACCAGACGTAGTGGATGTAGAGGATCGTCAGCTCGCCACGCCGGTCCAGCAGGTCTCGCGCACGCTCGATCATGACGGGGAGCGTGGGGAAGCCGGTCAGCCGGTCGTAGAGCAACTCCTCGTAGCGGAGCCGCTCGACCATCTCGTCGGTGCGGCGCGGGATGTTGGTGCCCTCGGCGCGCTGCTGCGCCGTCCGGATCCGGATCCGCAGCTCTTCGGCGCCGACGGGGAGGAGCAGCCACTCCTCGGCGTCGGCGAGCGCCGCGGTCTGGCACTGTTCCTCGTCGTGGCACGCGATGATGAGCGCGGAGCCGGTCCCCGACGATTCGGCGCGGATCTGCTCGATGTCGTCCGTCGAGCCGTCCTCGACGATCACCACGTCCGGAGCGGTGCGCAGCGCATCGCGCAGCTCGGCCTCCGAGAACGAGCCGGCATCGACGATCACCGCGTTCTCGGCTTCGGCGATGGACTCCAGGGTGCGGCGGAGCTCCTCATCCCGCACGCGGGACAGAATCCTCACTGCCCGCGCCTCCGCGCCTCGAGGTTGCGCTCGACCTTCTGCCCGAGCTCCTCCAGGCGGATCGGCTTGACGATGTAGTCGTCCGCGCCGGCGCGCAGCCCCTCCTGCTTGTCCGTGAAGTCGCTGCGCGCGGTGAGCATGACGACGCGGGTGTCGCCGTATTCAGGGTGGTTCTTGATGACCCGGCAGACCTCCCAGCCGTCCATGCCCGGCATCATGACGTCGAGCAGGACGAGGTCGGGGCGGAGCTCCTCGACCTTGGCGAGCGCCTGCCGGCCATCGTTGGCGGCGATCACCTTGTAGCCGCGCGATTCGAGGTACGTGCCGACGATCTCGATCGCGTCGGGGTCGTCGTCGACCACCAGGATCGGCGCTCGGTCCATTCCAGTCCTGCCCGCCAGTGCCGTGTCTCGGGATCGTATCGGGGCGGAACCGGGGGGCAAGAACCGGGCCCGGCAGCTACGCGGCCGAATCCTCGCCCGCGGCCACCGGCTTCGCGAACTGGAGCTCGTGGAGTCGGGCGTACAGCCCGCCGCGCTCGAGCAGCTCCTCGTGCGTGCCGGCCTCCCGCAGCTCCCCGTGGTGCAGGACCAGGATGCGGTCGGCGTTCTGGACGGTCGACAGCCGGTGCGCGATGACGAGCGATGTCCGGCCGTGCATGAGCGTGTCGAGCGCCCGCTCGATCTGCGCCTCCAGCTCGGAGTCGACGGAGCTGGTCGCCTCGTCCAGCACGAGGATGCGCGGATCGAACGCGAGTGCGCGGGCGAACGACAGGAGCTGCCGCTCGCCGACCGAGAGCGAGGCGCCGCGCTCGCCGAGCGGCTCGTCCAGGCCGCGCGGGAGCCGCGCGATGACGCGGTCCGCGCCGACGCGCTCCGCCGCGAGCCGGACGCGCTCCTCCGGGATGTCCTCACGGCCGAGCCGGATGTTGTACCCGACGTCGCGGCTGAAGAGGAACACGTCCTGGAGCACGAGCCCGATGCGCGACCGGAGCTCGGCGAGCGGGACCCGGTCGATCGGCACCCCGTCGATCAGGATCCGGCCGCGCTGCGGCTCGTAGAACCGCATGAGCAGGCTGATGATCGTGGTCTTGCCGGCGCCCGTGTGGCCGACGATGGCGACGCGCTGGCCCGGCTCGACGGTGAAGCTGACGTCTTTGAGCACCCAGCGGGCGTCGGCGGCGGCGTAGGCGAACCACACGTCCTGGAACTCGATCCGGCCGGGGCCGTCCTCGGGGAGGTGCAGCGGGTGCTCGGGGTCGCGGATCGAGGGCTCGGTGTCGAGCAGCTTGAAGATGCGCTCCGAGGAGGCCATCGCGCCCTGGAGCATGTTGTACTTCTCGGAGAGGTCCTGGATCGGGCGGAAGAAGCGGCGCGCGTACTGGAGGAACGCGGCGACGACGCCGACGGAGACCGTGCCGCCCAGGATGCCGATCCCGCCGTACGTGATGATCAGCGCGAGGGCGAACGCGGTCAGGACCTCGATGATCGGGAAGAAGAGGGCGTAGTAGGTGATCGAGCGCAGGTGCGCGTCCAGGTAGTCGCGGTTGATCTCGCGGAACCGCGCCGCGGTGTGCGCTTCGCGGCCGAAGAGCTGGAGCACGCCGAGCCCGGTGATGCGCTCCTGGAGGAACGCGTTGATGCGCGCGAGGCGAACGCGGATGTCGCGGAACGCGCGGCGGATGCGGCCGCGGAAGAAGAACGCCGCCCCGACGACGAGTGGCATCACGGCGAGCGTGACCAGCGCGAGGCGCCAGTCGAGGACGAACATCGCGCCGACGATGAAGAGCAGCGTGAAGACGTCGCCGAAGACGGTGACGATCCCCGAGCGGAACAGCTCGTTCAGCACCTCGACGTCGTTCGTCACGCGCGTCATCAGCCGGCCGACCGGGTTGCGGTCGAAGAACGGCAGGCTCAGCCGCTGGATGTGATGGAAGATCTCGCGGCGCAGGTCGTACATGATGCGCTGGCCGAGCCAGGTCGTGAGCAGCGTCTGGACGTACTCGAGGGCGAAGGCGAGGACGAGCGCGAGGACGTAGGCGGCGGCGAGCCAGGCCAGCAGCGCGACGTCGCCGTCCGGGATGGCGCCGTCGATCGCGATCTTCGTCAGCCAGGGCCCGACCAGCTCGAGGAACGACACGGCGACGAGCACGGCGACGGCCGCCGCGACGCGCCAGCGGTAGGGGCGCACGTAGCGGAGCAGGCGTCGCATGAGGCGGCCGTCGTATGCGCGGCCGAGCGCCTCCTCCTCGTGGATCGGCGCGAGCGTGCTCACGCGGCCCTCCGTGAGCGGCGGGCGGCGGTGCGCGGGTCGGATCGTGTCGCTGTCATAGGTGCGGTAGAATTCGGAAGTCGAACGTGGCTCGTTTCGTGTGCGCGGCGCCGGTCGCGGGCCGGCCTCGGGCGTCTACCCCGGACCGCGCGCGCCGGTCCGTCGGGTCGCCGGCCACGACGTGCGACGGCCGCCGGGCCCGCCCGGCCGCGCGCTCGCCCAACGCCCGCGCCCCTCGACCGGCCCCGGCCGGCGGACGAGGCCGGAACGGTTGACGGCGGCCTCCCGCGCGGATACCCTTCCCCGCGAGCGCACCCCATCGCGCGGCGGGTCGCCGGCGTACGAGCGCTCCGCCGCGGCCGCGATCCCCGACTCCGCCGCCCCTGAACCGACCGCTTCCGACGAGCATCCGCGGCACCCGATCGAGCGAGCGACGCGAGACGGCATGCCCGGAGGCACGATGAGGACCGCCGCCGTGCGCGACGGCGGCGTCGCCCTCGGCCGCGAGCAGTAGCTCCGGCTGATCGCGGACGCGCTCCGCGGCGCCACGGACGCCGGCGAGACGACCGAAGACGACGGGGGACCGCTCGAGGAGGAGATGAAGAGGCTCGTCGTGATGCTGCGGGAACGGTAGGCGGAGGCGACGAGGTCGAACGAGGCGGTCGCCAGGAACTGGATCTCGGTCGAGCTCCGGCGACTGTTAACATCCACCGGCTATTGTGTTAGCAAGGTTCAGCGCTATTCGCGCCGGTGAGAACAAGGCTCCCATGAGACGCGGTCCATCGGGCACGTACGAGATCACCGCGACTGCCGGCGAGGCGGTGCGCGCCTTCGTGCCCGCGCCGGCCCAGCACGTGGCGCCGCGCATGGCGGTGCTGGATGCTCCCGGTCGGAATGAGATGCACGAGGTTTCCTATGGC
>DASVDG010000007.1:0-49188 GCA_036381255.1 Longimicrobiales bacterium
GCGGGGGTTCGTCGAGAAGTACGACGACCCCGCCTCGCGGGCGTGGTTCGCCGTGAGTAACGGCCTGGACTCATTGAGGCGCCTGAGGGACGCCAAGGCCAACGGGGACGACCTGCCGGCCTACCGGCACGGGAGACGACCGACTCGGGGGAATTAACTTCCGCCCTCGATAGAGCCCCCCTATAGGATACCTAGTGGGTGCCCTATGAAGCCTGTAAGTGTCTGTAGATAACGTGCTTATACACACTCTTACCCACTTACGGGATCTCCTACAGGAATCCTCAGGACTCGTCTTGAGCTACGAGTGATCCTGAGGAAAACCCTCGGGAGCCCGTCAGGGACTCTCCAGACCCGAGGGGTCCTGACGCCGGCCCGAGGAGCCTTACAGCGATCTTGTAAGGGAAGACGGTGAAAGGAAGAACGTAGTTCGTGTCTTACGCCACAGAATCACCCCTTCGGGGCACTCCTCGTCACCCGAGACACAGGTGGTCGAGGAGATCACCGAAGGTACGGCCCCGGAGAAGTTAGGCCGAGGAGGGGGAAGTACGTCATCAACGAAGCCCTTTCTAGGCAGGTCTTGTTAGACCGTCTCGACCGGGGGACCAGTCCCCCACCCCCGAGCCCCCGTCCTCCTCGGGACGACTGGCCCTCCGGTCGATCCGCATGCAAGGCAGTGGGGGTGGGCCACATCCATCCACACTCCCCCGGCGAATACCTAGCCAACAGACCCCGCCGGGTGGAGGCGCCAGGAGGTAATCTTGGCTGGTGAATAACGGTGGTTTGTTCGATTTGTCGTGTCTCCCAGTCCCAGGCTCTATCACGCCCAGACCATTCGCCGGCCCACCCCCCTTCCCGACCTTCTTCACAGCGTCTACATCAGCGATGGTGCCTCACGTGAGGCGCCTGAGGCCCACGTCTGCAATCTTGCGAGTGACCAGACGGGATACCCTCAGCGAGGTCCACGGCAGCCGGTGTAGGGAGGCAGCCACACTGTGTCTCCCACGAGGCCGGCGGGCACCGTCACCCCCCGTGCGGCTCGCCTCCACGCCGTTGAGCAGTTTGCCCCCTAAGAAGCGGTGCGGATCGAGTAGTTGGTCCCTGGGGAGCCCCTCGGGGGGCAGTATCTCTCATAACAACGTCAATCATCACAACTATTTCGAGGACGATCCCATCATGCACACACCCGAGTACCTCGGTCTGACCATCAACGTTTCGTTCACCGACGCCAGTGACGGCGTGACCGTCATCGACCCCGCGAGCCTCCCGACCACGGAGGCAGCGGCGGAGGCGGCGGGGAGCCGCTGGTGGTACCCCGGAGTCCCATGCGGCCGAGGCCACGTCGCCCCGCGCCTCGTCGGCGTGGACAACACCTGCGCGCTCTGTTGCGCCGAGTACCACGTGAAGTCCGGGGGGTACACGCTCGGTCAGTAGCGACTGACGGCCGGAGGGAACCACGGCTGCGGGGATGGTCTGGTCAACCTTCCCTCCTCTCGGGTCCCCGCTCCCAACCCCCCGGCCCCTCATACACCCGACGACCTCCCGAGAGGACCACCCGACCACCGACCTAAGCGAAGGACCACAGCCATGACCACGCTCGTCATCCTCGCGCTCCTGGCGACCGCTAGGGGCCTGTAAGTCGTCATTTGGAGCCCCTTTGGGGCACTCCCACCACCCAAATCTCACCGAGAGGAGCTAGACCATGCCTGACCGAAGTACATCTACCTCACCCGACACACCCGACCAGTACATCCGCCCTTACACCGACATCGAGGGCAACGTCATCGAGACCGCCTGGATGCCGTCGTCTGCGAAGGAAGCGAAGGCGAAGGGGGCGACCCTGTACTGGACCGGGAAGCCGTGCCTTCGGGGACATACTGCGCCTCGCTACGCTAGCAACGGGGGGTGCGTGCGGTGCAACCGCGAACGGGACCGCACCCCAGAGCGTCGCGAGAAGTGTCGGGAGCGGAACCGCCGCTGGTACCGAGCAAACCGCGAACACGTCGCCGAGGGCATGCGCGAGTACTACGAGGAGAACGCCGACCGCTACGCCGCCCACTACGGTAAGGCCGCCGCCGAGAAGCGCGTTCCCGGCTGCACCCCGCCCGACTACGACATCGAGGCGGTCATCCCCCTGTACGCCGAGGCCCGGCGCCTGACGAACGAGACCGGGGTACAGCACCACGTTGACCACGCGATCCCGTTGGTCCTTGGCGGCCAGCACGTCGCGTCGAACCTCCGCGTCGTGACCGCTGAGGAGAATCAAGCGAAGGGGCAGATCGAACGTCAGCTAGTCGCCGCAGCCACCGGGGCCGACCCCATCGAGCGGGTCAAGGTCGTCTGGCGAGACATCCGCGACAACCTGGCCGAGCTAGTCGGCTACGAGCTAGCGGCGCAGATCTACATGGTGGCCATGGAGGTCGCCACGGAGACCGCCCGCAGCTACCGGAGGGACGCATGACCACGAAGCTCCCCAAGTCCCGCGCCCTTGCGACCGCCATGGGCCTGGACAAGTACCAAACGGGGAAGCCGTGCAAGAGAGGGCACAACTCCCCACGCTGGACCAGTTCCAATGAGTGCATCGCCTGCGCCGAGGCGCGGTCTGACCGGCATCTGAAGGCCGCCCACGGGCTCGTAGCCCGGTACCGGCGAGCGCATCCCGAGGCAGTCCCCGCCGAGATTGACTACGACGGGATCGTCGCCGTCTATCGTCGCCGCGAGGACACGAACGACGACGGGCTCCTCGTCACGCTCGCGATCCCTCCGAGCCTGGGCGGCATGGTGGAACCGTCGAATTTGATTCTCGTCGATAGGTCCACACTCAAGGCGAAGGAGACCGTCGAGGAGGCGCTCACGGAAGTGCTCGTCAGCTATGACGACCCGCTTGGGGTCCTCCGCGAGCACCGTCACGGCTTCATGGACCTCACCGCAGACCTGCCCGACGGCCTGGGCGAGAGGCTCCTGAACCACGTTACCGCCCTAGCTGAACAGCTTTAGCCCACGACTAAAAGGAGGGAACCGTGGCAGCAGCAACAGCGACGGCCCTCCAGAAACTCCGCGAACGGAGGGCAGCGACCCGAGACGCCGAAGTGCTCTTCCTACCTCGGGTAGAGCATGAGGCCGAGGCGATCCACGAGGAGGCCCTGAAGGTCGCTGAGGAACCTACAGGGTCGGCAGAACGGACGGCCCGAGGCGAACGCTTCGCCGCGCAGCATCTCAGCTTCGACAGGACCGAGATGCTTGAGTCGCTCAGGGACGCCCGGAGAAGGCGCCGGGAGAGCGGAGATCCTCTCCCCAAGAAGCCCCCCGTCCCGAAGGTCATCCAGTTCGCCAAGGAGGCCCGGAAGGAAGCAAAGAAGGCCCGCCGCGAGAAGGCCCGGAAGGAGGGTAAGCCGGAGCCCACGGGGACCGTCAGCCGCAGAGGACAGGAAATCCCCCTTCACGAGATCAAGGCGGGGAAGGATTACCGGACGCCCAACCAGATCGCCCACGGCGAGTTCACTAAGCTGGCACAGGCCATGAGCCGCGAGCTAGGTGAGACATATACCGTCGAGCCGCTCATCGGGGCGTTCGGCCCTGACGTGGACCGCTACAATCCCGATCAGCTACGGATTCTCCCGTTGGAGGAAGCACGTGAGAGGGCACACGCGCGTAGACGCCTCCACGATTGGGTCTACTCCGTCCTCCCGAGTTCCTGGGTGATCGACTGGAGCGACCCTGGGCTCCCGAGGAGACCTCAGTATCCGCTCGACGACCCGACGCCGCCTGAGGCTGTGTTGGAGCCCCTGAAGGCCCTCTACGAGCCCGCAGAGATCGAACTCCTCGTCTCGGCCGCGATCATGTACCGAGCCAAGCTGAGGACGATTCAGGACCGGATTGAGCAGCGTCGAGAGGCTGCCTAGCAGAACATCTGCCCCGCCGTGGGGCGCCATACCACGGCACCGACCACCACACCACCAATCCACAAGAGGACGAATCACAATGCCAATCGAGTTTAAACCGGACGGCCACGGGGGCATGCGAGCCCGTGTCGTCGGTGAACTGAAGACGAGTTTCGCGGACCTGTACCGCGAGGAGGAAGAGGCCGAGGCCGGCGTCCGCTACGGCGGCATGGGCCTCAGCCTGGGCTACGTAGGCTCCATGAGTCTTGCGGAGGCCCGCGAGCACGTCCGTCAGGAAGAGGAGGCCGCACGCGCCCGCCTGTTCGGCCCTGTCCGCGCCGAGAGCAACGAGATCGACGGACCGATGGTGGTCCACACTCCCGATCCTACCCCCGGCGAGGAGACCTCCGAGTCGTTGACGACCTCCGCCGAGGAGGGCCGTCTCCTGGCCGGGAAGTTCCGCACCGTCGAGGAGCTTGCCGAGGCGTATGAGGAGCTGATCGCTGAGGCGAAGGCCAAGGGCATTGAGATCTAGCGAAGGCCCTCCCTGGGGGGCTCGTCAGGGCTCCACGGCTTCTTCGCCACACCTGACGGGCTCCCCCAGGGGGTCCCTTAGATCAACCCCGGTCCCTCCGCGCCTTCCTGCGGCGTTTCTTCCTATTCATGCGGAAGGTGTGATGTAGGCGACCGCGCCGCAGATAACGCCTACGAGTAGCGATGAGGTCACGGCTCGGCTCCCTTTGGACGTTGAAAAGGTGTTCCGGGGAGTCTAATGGGACCTTATGACACTCACGGCTGCAAGCCGCCCGCACTCGCTACAACCGCGCAGCCCGCAGGGCATGCTTCCGACTTCGACATCCGCCTCACCGCCGTCGAGGAGGAGCCCAAGATTCACGACCTGCATCTGGCCGAGCTTCTCGGGTTCGACTATCCCGTCAACATCCGCAAGCTGATCCGGCGACATGCCGCCGCCCTGGCCGATCTTGGGCTTATTTCCACCGTGGAAAAAAGATCGGGAGGCCGTCCCGCCACCGAGTTCTATCTGAACCAGGAACAGGCGCTCTTCATCATCACGAAGAGCGAGACCCCCAACGCCATCGCGCTCACGGTCGCGCTCGTTCAGAGGTTCATGGCCTACGAGAGGGGAGAGATCACGGCCGCGCCCGTCGAGCAGCCGCCCGCCCGCGCGCTCCCGGCGACGTATTTGGAGGCCCTGGAGGCTCTCGTCGAGACCGAGCGGGAGCGGCTGGCTCTGGAGAAGAAGGTCACGAACATCATGGTGGACACCTACCGCACGGTGTTACCGCGCGCGCAATGCGGCAATCCTATCCGCCACCACGTCCGCTACCGCGTGAACGTCCTCCTTGATCGCGCTTTCCCAGAAGCGGAGGACCTCCCACCCATCGGCTTGGAGTTTCGAGGTAACTTCCTTGTCGCGCTCGACGTTCCTCTTGATCTTCGCCACCCACCAATCCTGACGCTTTCCTCGGATTGTCGCCCTGAGCGCGTCCTCGCCTTCCTCGACGAGATTACGGCCATGCCAGAAATCGCCGTCAACGAATACGACGAGGCGGGCGCCAACAAACACGAGGTCCGGCCTTCCCGGCAGTTTTCCATAATGGAGGCGGTATCGAAGGCCCCGTCGCCAAAGCTCCCGACGCAAGGCAACCTCCGCCTTGCTGTGCTTGCTTTTCACCTTCGACATCATCGCCGAGGTAACGGCGGGGCTCCTCGGCTTGTACTCTCTCTTAGGCGGGTAACGCCAGGGCTTTCGCGTCATTCTCGCGGCTTGGTAATGTACCACGCCTGTTGCTCTTTCTCTACTCGCCATCCCGGTTTCAACATCCCGGAAATGAGATCGACCCATTCCTCAAAGGGAAGGGTCTGCTCCGGGACTTCCACGGGCTCCGGGTGGTCCGTGGAGAACGCCGCCCGAAACTCATTCGGAATCGAAAACGTCACGGGCGCAGAGCTAGCGACTTGATAGACCAGACCAAACAGCGATACCGCCTCATCCGAGCCTGCGGTTATGGGAAGCGCGAGATCAGGCGGAAACTCTTCGGCCCACTTGGAGCGCTTCTGCCTTCCGCGACCGTACCCCGTCGCCTTCCCCCCGTAGCCGCTCTTGTTCCAATCCGCTAGGCCGTGCTCGGAGAAGTACTCGATGAGTGCGTGCTCAGACACGTCCACCAAGGACGGGTCCTCGACGAATGCGTACTTCACCGCCACGTCGTCCAGGGACAATCCCTTTCGACCCGATAACTTGTTTACGTGCTCCCGCAGACGCGCGCGGATTGGCCGTGTGCTTCTTCCGATGTATTTCGGCTCCCCCTTGTAGTAGATATGGTAGAAGCCAGGGTATTTGGCATCGAGGGCACGACGGATCGGGACCAGCGGAATCTGCCGCAGCTTTTCAAGTAGCTGCGCCAGGATCGCGGGGCCGAGTTCAAAACGGAAGACGAAAAGGTCTGGGACATCCCGAATGGGCGTTACAGTCCCCGTGGGGGGTGGGATCATCCCTTCAACCTTGGCCTCGCCCTCCATTGTAATCTCGAACTCGTCGGCGACTCGGGGTTCGTCCCGGTCGCCATCCTTAGGTGGCGTGTTCATCTGGTCCGTCATGCGACGAGAGCCGGCTGTCTAGTGGATTCAAGGAGCCGCATGACCTCGCCCGCGACGGCGCGAGCAAGCGGCACCGGGACCGCATTCCCAAGCTGGCGCATGGCCTCAGTCCATGCCCCCTGGAAGTTGTACTCATCCGGGAAGCCTTGGACCCGCGCAGCCTCGCGGACCGTGAAGTACCTCACGGACCCATCTAGGCGCCTGAGCATGTTCTCCCCACCTGGGACGCCATGATCCCCCGCCTTTAGGGTCTTGGCGGGTTCATCGAGGGGACTGCCCGTGTGGCCGGGGTAGATTCTCGCCCCAGGGTTCCCAACGTGATTCAGGATGGTCGGATGCTCAACGCCGTCCTTCGGTTCTGGCAGATCCTTCAAGGCATCCCTGACGGTCCTCCAGCGGGCCTCACGGGGCGCTGGTTGCTCGCGCAGACGCTCGACGCGCCGCCTGAGCCTCTCAGGTGGCCCCTCAGGAGGCGTCATACCGTGTTCCTCCCAATACGAGCCGTCAACCCACTGCGCGTACAGGAGGGCATCCTCGGAGTGCGTACCTTTCAAGTTCGCCCAGCCGATACCCAGATCCGAGCGGAAGGCCACGATGAAGACGCGCTCGCGCTTCTGGGGCACACCGAAATTGGCCGCGTTCAGGAGTTGGTACCGAACATCGTATCGGACGATGCCGGCGGGCGGGTTACTCTTGACGTCTTCAAGCCTGAGCTTGTGCTCCCGCCAGGACTCGCCAGGGTCGGGCTCCATGCCGGGAAAAGTCAGGCGGTCGATGATGTAGTCGAAGTAATCCCGGAACGACTTCCGAAGCAGCCCCTTCACGTTCTCCACGATCACGGCGTCCGGCAATGCCTCTTTGACCGCCCGGAAGACCTGAGGAAAGAGGTTACGATCATCCTCATGCCCGCGATGCTTACCTGCAAGCGAGAAAGGCTGACACGGTGCCCCCGCCGCGATGAGATGGATCTTGCCCTTGTAGGGCTTGAAGTCCACTCCATGCACGTCGACCTCGCGAACATCCCAATCGGCCATAAGGGGCACCCGCGCCTTGTTGACCGAAAGGGACTTACACGCATCGGGATTCCATTCGATGACTCCGACGTGCCGGAATCCGGCCTCCGCTACTCCTAGCGCAAGGCCGCCCGCGCCAGTGAATAACTCGATCGAGGTCTTCGGCTTACGTCCAGACATCGGGCTTCCAAGCATGGTCATGGGAAGAAGAGGGGTGACTCCCGAAAAGTTTACAGGGTGTCGTGGCTCGCGCAAGGATAGCACCCCCTTCTGGCGCCCCGTCACCGACTGCCCATCCCGCTATCGCCATGTCCCACTCCCCGCCCTACCGTTCCCGCATGATCGTCGTGAGCTTGACCCTTGCCTACCCCTGGGGGTGGGATGCCGTCGCCTTCACGCTCTGGCCCGGCTACGGACGCACGTCCGCCGCCGAGGCCCTGGAGTGGATACGCGGGGAGCTGGATCGAGGGGAGGTCGTGGAGATTCTGGATGGGCATGGGGAGCCTTGGGCGTTCTATGGGGAGACCGTGCGGGCGGTGGTGGTTTTGGACGGCTCGGGTTGTTGTGGGAACCCAGGGGAGCCCAGAGGGGTGTCAGACGGTTAGCAGTCCTATCGGCACCGCTGTACCGTCAGCGCCACACCGCCCACCTGAGATGCCGACGAGGGTAGGACATGACCGCGGAACCGTTCGTCGTCGATAAGTTCGATTCCGCCGAGGCGTTCGTAGCTGCTCTGTCGCGATTGAATCCTTGGTGGGCACCAAATCCACGCAACTGGATCTTCAGGGGACAAGCCGATTCGAGATGGAAACTCGCGCCAGTCGCCCTCCGTTGGAACTCCCCCGACCCTTTATTGGATAGTCTGGCACCAGATAGGAAACGGAACCATGCAGCACAAGTGGCTGCGGAAGCAGCCGTAGTGGCAGAGTTCGCGTTTGCTCTTGACTCCCAAGCTCTACCCTTCCCAAGCGAAGCTGCGTTCGAGTACGTGCGAGGCGAATACGCGGATGTTCACGAGCGCATCGGCAGTCTAGTCTATGACTTCAAGGGTGAATGGCCGCCAGTTGAGCTTCGGCCAGTGTTTGCCCTTGCGCAGCATCACGGCATACCAACCCGCCTACTCGATTGGACCCGGAATCCGCTTGTGGCCGCCTATTTCGCGGCAGTACATCACGTTACTGCGCCAAGCGAAAATCCACCCGAATATTGTTCAGTCTGGGCTTTCCGCGCCGAAAATACAAAGGACTTCTTTGGACAAGGTATCCACCCTGTTCTGGTCAATGCACCACGTTTCACTAACCCCAATCTGCATGCGCAGGACGGAGTGTTCACGCTTATTGTGGACCCACATCGTTCGCTTACTAACCCGCCGCATCTCCCAACGCTAGAGGATCTTGTGGAACTGCGGCGTCAAGAAATGCAACGCCGCCCGAAAGGACAGCGGATTACTCCACTTCCGGTCTTGAGGCGTCTTGATCTTCCAGTTTGCGAGGCACATTGGCTACTTCGCTTGTTAGACCACGAGCGTATCGGAGCTGCACGCCTCTTCCCAGGATATGACGGCGTAGCACGAGGGCTACGGGAGAAGCGGAAGTGGATTGAAATGACTGAGGCTGACATGGCGGGTAACAGGCCACGGCCTCGACCGAGCGACTATCTAAATGTTTTTTTGGCACCCCAGGCTCCACCTATGCGTGACGGAGGGCCGCCCCCATAGTCACTGAGTCGGCCTTATCTTCGGGCATCGATCTATCCACCAGCGAGTAACGCGGCTAAGTGCTGTCGCTTCGTGGCCGCGACCAGCCGCACGAACGCGACTCACACGGAAGCCCGAAGACCTCGCCAGACCCCGAGACCCTCATTCGCCCCACACCGGCCTATTGACGCTCACCACGGCACGGGTTCGTCCCCGCTACCCTTCTTCCTCCATCTCCTCTTCCCCTTCAAGCCTGTAGTCCAGCACCCACGCCGGGATCTCCATGATGGCGACCTCGGACGCCCGAAGGAATACGGTCTCCCCGTCGATGTCCTCGAACTGAAAGAAGTCGTTGGGCTCCACCATGGTCTGAGCCATGTCAGTGATGAATTTGAACTGTCCGATGTCGTCGGGATCTTCGGGGTCGCCCCCATCGGAATCGACGGTGAAGTGCAGCGGTTCATTCGTCTCGGTCAGGTACACTCGCACGAGATCGCGCACGTCTTCGTCACCCGCCCCTTCCCGCCTGAATGGACCAACCTCAAAGGTTTCGTGCAGGAAAAGGAGATGGGTCAGGTTCAAGAGGACCTCCTTGTCACCCGAGGCAAAGCAGAAGAAGGGCGCGTAGGACGTAATATCGTCCAGATTCCGCCGAAGTCGTTGCCTCTCGGCCGAGGAGATGGAGTAGGTAGCTCCTGCACCACCACGCATCCGCACTGTGATGGACCAATCATAGGGGTCCGCATCCACTCCGGCTGCATCTAGTTCCTGCATGGCCTCCGGGTCCGACACGAAATCCTCAACCGTAACCTTCCCCTGCTTCTCAGCCTTGGCGAAGATTCGCCTCGTCTCCGGGAACAGGGTCGGAAGATCAACCCCAAGGGCGGCACAGATGCGAGCCGCGAGGTCGAGCTTCACAGCCTGGGTCCCTCCCTCGATCCTCTGGATCTGTTGCTGACTGGTCTGGGCGGCTTCGGCCAGGGCGGCTTGGCTCATCCCCTGCTTGACGCGAAACTCCCTGATGCGGTTCTCCACTTGGCCTCCTTAGGCGGGCGAGAAACACGATAACGTGTCACCACACGATACTGTGTAATTCGCCACGGCGCAATGCCATCGAGAACCTCCAAGTCGGTCGCCTAGACCGACAACCTCTGAGTCGGCCGTCGTGCCGACGACCTCGCGAAGCGGGAGGGGTCAACTGGGTCGGAGGCTCCCTACTGGAGCCCCCAAGGGCAGCCGAGGGATACCAGAAGTTGCGGGAATTTTGGGTGAGATATTTTCGCGGAGGTTTACGTATATGCCGCGCCGAGTTTCCCCCCGCACCCCCCCGCATGTACCCCCGCTACACGCGAAGACCCCCTCGGGGTCTCCCAACGGGCTCCGCCGGGGCTTCGCTCAGACTCCCTTGGAAACCTCCTCGTGACCCAAGCTCGGCTAATGGCCCGCCGGGTGGGTAAAGGTATCAGGGGACCCCTGAAGGTACCTAAGGTGACAAGCAGATCCCGAGGGGGTCTTGACCGATCAACCACGGACATCGATGGCAGCCCGTTCGCCAGGTCCACCTCGACCCGTACCGTGTACGCCTCCACACCCAGCACAGCGCCGCTTCTCACCTGCGCCAGCATACCGCCTCCACGCGTTGCGCCGCGATCGATGGGAGCGGCGCCGTTCGCCGCGGCACCGCTCCCCGCCCTCCGCGTCACGTTGCGCCGGCCCGCGGGTCAGCGCCATGGCGGCAGCGGTCGCTCGTCCCGGCTCGGGGCACCCGCGCCTCCTCGCCGTCGGGTGCGCCGGTCCGGTCACTGACGCGTCGACCGGCCCCGAATTGCTCCGACGGAGGCGCTCGGACCCGGGTACCGCGGGCGAGGGTCGGTCCGACCGCCTACGGCGGTGAGGAGGCGCCAGCGAGCTTGCCCGCCGGGATGCGCCACGCAGGTCACGATCTCGATCGCGTGGGGAACCCGACCGCGGCCGCGACCGGACCCTCGAACACGATTCGGGGTACGCCTCCGGCCCCATCACGGAGCCTGGACTCCGGCGCGATCATGGAGCGTGGACGATGATCCCGACACGTTGGAAGCGGAGCATGGCGGCGGCCGCCGGGGTCGCCGCGTGTCTATGGGCCGCGGCGTGCGGCGGGACCACCGGAGAGGATGCGAAGACGGATCCGACCGCGTCCTCCACCCGGCAGTCGACGGAGCGCACCGCCCGGCCGGACCGGATCGGGTACGACCTCGGCGCGGCCGGCGCTCCGATCACCGTCGTCGAGTTCAGCGACTTCGGCTGTCCGTACTGCGGCCGATTCGCTCTCGAGACCTTCCCCGTGCTGCGCCGCGAGTACATCGAGACGGGCAAGGTCGCCTGGCGGTACGTCCCGTTCGTGCTGGGCAGCTTCCCGAACGGAGCCGAAGCGGCCCGGGCGGCGGAATGCGCCGCCGAACAGGGTGAAGACCGCTTTTGGGCCATGCACGACGCGCTGTACCGACGCCAGCGGGAGTGGAAGTCGACGCGCGAGCCGGAAGCGCTGTTCCGTGGCCTCGCCGAGACACTGGCGCTCGATGTCGACCGCTTCTCGGACTGCTACGACGCCGACCGCGGCGCCCGCCGCACGCGCATGGCCAACGGACTCGCCGCGTACGCCGGGATCCGCGCGACGCCCACGTTCTTCATCAACGGTCAGCGCGTCCAGGGCGCGCTGCCGCTCGAGCACTTCCGCATGATCTTCGACGCGATGCTCGCCCGCTAGACGCCGCATCGCCTCCAGCCGAGCCGCCGCGCCGCGGCCGGCCCTCCCGCACGGCCGACCGACCCGGCCCCGTGGGCACAAACGCCGCGCAGCGGCGTACTGCCACGAGCGTGCGTCGACGACAGCGCTTGTTCACGGGCAACTCGTTACCACTGCATGACTTCGATGAAGGCGACGAAGACGACTGGGCGGGGGGCCGCTCCGGTCGCCACGACGACCGGGACCTCCGCATCGCGCGACGAGCCACGGGGCCGACCGCGCCGATCCGCGCGCCGGACGCGCCGTGTGCCGGCCGTTCTCGGTGGACTCCTCCTGCTCGCCGGGCTGGTCGCGGCGTTCCTGGCGTCGCGGAACCCCGCGCCACGGGAGCTGCCGTACAGCGAATTCGTCCGGGCGGTCGACGCGGGACGCGTCGCCGAAGTCGTCGTCGAGCCGGGTACCGGCCTCGAGGGAACATGGGTCGACGGTGCCGCATCGGACGCGGAAACGTTCACCGTCGTCTACCCCGAACCGGAGACCGGCACGCTCGTCGAACGGTTGAGCGACGCAGGCGTGCGTGTGAGCTTCGAGGCACCGCCGGATCGCGAGCGCTTCAAGGAGCTGCTCGCGCTGTCGCTCCAGCTCCTGCTCTTCGGAGGGATCGGCTACCTGGTCTTCCTGAATATGAAGGGCCAGGGCGGCAACGTGGATGTCGGGGGCCGCGCATCCGCCCCGACCACGACGTTCGCTGACGTGGCCGGCACGCAGGGCGTGGCCGAAGAGCTGCGCGAGGTCGTGGAGTTCCTGCGTCGCCCCGCCGATTTCGCGGCGATGGGCGCGCGCATCCCGAATGGCGTCCTCCTGTTCGGCCCGCCGGGCACGGGGAAGACGCTCCTCGCCCGCGCCGTCGCGGGCGAGGCGGACGTGCCGTTCTTCCAGGTCTCCGGCTCCGAAGTGACCGGCTTCATCGTCGGGCTCGGCGCGCACCGCATCCGCTCGCTCTTCAAGAAGGCGCGCAGGCGCGGCGGCGTCATCTTCATCGACGAGATCGACTCGCTCGGCGGCCGCCGCGGCCGCAACCGCGCCCACAACGAAGACGACCGCACGCTCAACCAGCTCCTCGTCGAGATGGACGGCTTCTCGCCGGCGGAGGGCGTCGTCGTGATCGGCGCAACCAACCGCCCGGAAGACCTCGACCCGGCGCTCCGTCGCCCGGGCCGTTTCGACCGCACGCTCGTCGTCGGCCTGCCGACCGTCGACGGCCGCGAGGACATCCTCCGGCTCCACGCCGGCCGCCGCGGCATCCCGCTCGCCGCCGACATCGACCTCCGCCGCCTCGCCCGGATCACGCCCGGCGCGAGCGGCGCCGACCTGGCCAACCTCCTCAACGAGGCGGCCATCGCCGCGGTCCGCGACCGCGCCGACCACGTCGCCTGGCATCACATCGAGCACGCCCGCGACCGGCTGCTGCTCGGCAAGGAGCGCGTCGGCTTCCGCGCCCGCGACGAGGAGTGGCGCATCGTCGCCTACCACGAGGCCGGCCACGCCCTCGCCGGCGTGATCTGCGTCCCGGAAGACGGTCTCCACAAGGTCACGATCCAGCCGCGCGGCCAGGCCATGGGCGTCGCCCACTTCGCGCCGGAGGACGACCGCCATCTCCACACCCGACGCTACCTCGAGGGGCAGATCGTCAAGGGCCTTGCCGGCCGCGCCGCCGAGGAGATCGTCTTCGGGCCCGACCGCATCACCGGCGGCGCCGAGAACGACCTCGACCACGTCAACCGGATCGCACGGCGCATGGTCTACCGTCTCGGCATGGGGGAGAGTTCCGGGCTCCTCGTCTCGGATGGCCAGCCCGGCTCGCTCAGCTCCGAGGCCCAGGCGACCATGGATGCCGAGGTCCGCGCGCTCCTCGCCCGGCTCTACGACCGCGCCCGCGACATCGTCGCCACCCACCGCGCCGCGCTCGATGCGCTCGCCCACGCGCTTCTCGAGCGCGAGACGGTCCACGGCGACGACGCGCTCCGCATCCTCGCCGCCCACGGCGTCCGCCCCGCGAGCGCCGCCGCCTGAGCCCGCCGGGCAACCCCCGCGCTGCCGCCGGCATCCCAACGGGTGACGGGCGGTGGCTCCGTGCCCGGCCGCCCTCCGTACATGCCAATGTGACACACTCCAGGGGCACGGCGCCTGCACGTGCGCGCGGCCCGACCGAAGAACCTGAAGTCGATGCAGGAGGTGGAGATGCCTAGGGTGAAGCAGTGGGTGCGGCGTGGACTGGCCGCATCGCTGGTGGGGTTCGCGGCCTGTGGATCGGGCGAGGCCGCGCAGGTACAGCGTGCGCCGGCGGCGGCGGAGAAGGCGGCGCAGGCCGCCTCGGCGGTGCCGCTCGACACGCTCGCCGCGACGCGGCTGTCGAGCGCGTTCCGTGGTGCGGCGGACCGCGCGCTCCCGGCGGTGGTCTCGATCCGTACGGTCCAGTCGCGGCGAGTGGTCCGGAGTCGGCCGCGCATCTTCCGCTTCTTCCCGGACGTTCCGGGATTCGACGGGCCGGGGGCGATGGAGGCGCCCCGGGAGTTCGAGATCCCGGCGGAGGGGAGCGGCTCCGGCTTCATCTTCGACGACCGCGGCTACATCATGACGAACCGACACGTCGTGGCCGATGCCGACGAGGTCGTGGTGACGCTGTCCGACGGCCGGGAGTACAGGGCCACGGTCGTCGGCACGGACGTCATGACGGACGTCGCGGTGATCCGGATCGAGCCGGACGAGGACGAGCCGCTGCCGACGGCGCAGCTCGGCGACTCCGACGCGCTTCAGGTCGGCGACTGGGTCCTCGCCCTCGGCAACCCGCTCGGGCTGGACTTCACCGTGACCGCCGGGATCGTGAGCGCAAAGGGTCGCAGCGTCGGAATCCTGCGGCGCGAAGCCGAGCAGTCCGCGGTCGAGGCGTTCATCCAGACGGATGCCGCGATCAACCCCGGGAACTCGGGCGGTCCGCTGGTCGACCTCCGGGGCCGGGTCGTCGGCGTGAACACTGCGATCGCCTCGCGCACCGGCTACTACTCCGGATACGGCTTCGCGATTCCCATCGCCGTGGCGCGCAAGGTCGCGAACGACCTGATCGAGTACGGCGCGGTGCGCCGGCCGCGGCTGGGCGTCCTCGTGGACGAGGTCACGGCGACGGACGCCGAGGTCTACGGGCTCGAGCAAGTTGCCGGCGCCGAGGTGAAGCAGGTCCAGGACGACACGCCCGCGGACCGCGCCGGCATGGAGATCGGCGATGTCATCGTCGCCCTGGACGGCGAGCCGGTCCGGAGCGCGACGCAGCTGATCAGCCGGCTGGCGCGACGGCAGCCTGGCGAGCGCGTGAAGCTGGACGTCATCCGCGACCGCGAGCGGCGCTCGATCACCGTCGAGCTCGGGCAGTTCGAGACGGCGGAAGGCGAGGTCGCGCGTAACGACGAGCGGCCGGATGCCACGGAGCTGCTCGGATTCCGCGCGGCGCCGCTCACGCCGGACCTGGCGCGTCGCCTCGAGCTCGACCCGGACACCGAGGAGGGCGTCGTCATCGTCGATGTCGAGCGCTTCGGCCCCGCGGCCCGGGCGAATCTGCGCCCCGGCTACCTGCTGCTCCGACTGAACGGCCGGAAGATCGAGGATGCCGAGGATGTCCGGGAGGTCGCCGAGGAGCTCGAGCCCGGCGACGTCGTCTCCGCTGTGGTTCGGATTCCGGACCAGGGTGAGATGATCATCAACTACCGGACGCGGAGATAGGCACCTTCGAGACCGGCAGCCGGATCCGGATGGCGGTGCCCTGCCCGAGCACGCTCTCGGCGATCAGGGCACCGCCCCACCCTTCCACCAGCCGCCGCACGATGGCGAGGCCGAGCCCGGTGCCCGCGGACCGGGTCGAGAAGTGCGGCTCGAAGATCCGAGACAGCAGCTCCGGCGGGATCCCCGGACCGTCGTCGCGAACGGTGACCTCGACCCGCTCGCGGTCTCGCTTCGCGGACACCGTGACCGTACCTCCGCCTTCCAACGCTGTGTAGGCGTTCTCCAGGAGGTTGAGCAGGACCTCTTTGAGCTCGCCCGCACGCGCGCGCACGCGCGGCAGATCCTCCTCCACCTCCGCGTGGAACCGGACCGCGCGATCGGACCGGTACAGCGTCAACGCCTCGCGGACCGAGGCCGCGACGTCGACGTCCTCGACCGGACCCGCCGCCTCGGGCGGCGCTCCGTACCGCGAGAACGCCCGCGCGATCTCCGTCAGCCGATCGATCTCCGTCAGGATCTGCTCCACGTTGGCGTCCAGGATCTGGCCGAACTCCGGCCGCCCGTCCTTGTACGCCCGGCGCAGGTGCTGCACCGCGAGCTTGATCGGCGTGAGCGGATTCTTGATCTCGTGCGCGACCTGGCGCGACATCTCGCCCCACGCCAGCACGCGCGCCGTGTGCAGCTCCTTCGCCCGCGCCTCCCGGAGCCGCCGCGCCATCCGGTTGAACGACGCGAAGAGCTGGCCGAACTCGCCGGCGCCGGTCTCGGGCAGGCGGACATGGAGCCGGCCGGCGCCGATCGCCGCCGCGCCGCGACGGAGCTGCCCGATCGGCCGCGCCAGCGCGCGACCCACGAGCAGCGACAATCCCAGCGAGAGGAGCCCGCCGAGCAGCGCCGCGAAGAGGATCAGGTGCGCGAGCTCGCCCTGCCGCATCGACGCATCGCCGGCGGTCAGCGACACCGGCACGGCCACGGTCCCCGCCGGCAGACGGCGGTACGCGACGACGTAGCGGCGATGGCCGAGCGTCCGCGTCTCGACCACGCCCATCTCCTCGCCCGTCTGGAGTGCGTCGTACACCGACGGCGGCATCCACGCGCCGAACAGTCCCAGCTCGACCACCTCGGGCGACGAGGCGCGAGCCAGCTCGCCGCGATGGTAGTACAGCACCTCCTCGCCGACACGCTCGGAGATCGCGCGCCAGTTGCCGGGCAGCTCCGCGAACGCGGCGACGGCCTGCCCCGCGGCGCGTTCCGCGACGACCCGCGCCGCCCGCGCCGCTTCGCCGGCCAGCGCGCGGTACGCGGCGGCGCCGAACACGATCGTCGGCAGCAGGAAGAACGCGAACAGTGCAAGCGTGACCCGCGCCCGGAACGAACCGGCCCACGCCGTCCATCCGCCGGGCGGCGACGGCGGCTCACCCCGCGCAGTGCGCCCGGTCACCCATAGCAGCGCCAGCAGCGCGAGATCCATCGCCAGCAGCAACGCACCGCGGGCGGCCAGCACGCCGAGACCGGAGAGCCGCACCTCGAGATGCGCGTGGTAGAGGCCATCCGGGTAGCGGAGCAGCTTCTCGCTGCGCCAGCCGGCCTCGGTGGCGACCCACCGCGCTTCCTGCGTGACGGCGCCCTCCGCCCGGGCGACGGGGACGAGCGCGAGCCGCGTCGCCGCGGCCGGCTCGCCGCCCAGGATCGGCGCGAGGACCGTCGCACGCCCGAGGCTTCGCCGCGGCGGCACCACCACCGTGACGGCCTTCTCACCGGCGAGCGGTACCGCGAGGATCTGCCCGCCGCCGCCCGCGCGGAACGTCGGCTCGAGCAGCGGCATGCCGCCGGCACGGGCGCGCTCGATCGCCTCTTGCAGCCGCCGGTCCGGGACGCCCGGCGCGCGCCGCACGCTCTCCGCGTCGCCGACCGCGAGCTCCAGCCGCGGCGCACCGGGGCGCCACAGCCGAATCCGCGCCGGGTACGCCTCCCGCGCCAGCCCGCTCGCGACCCACGCCCGGTACAGCATCTCGACGCCTTCCTCGCCGCGCACGTCGCGGCGCACCGCCTCGTCGGCGAACCGGTGGAGCAGGTAATCCAGGAACGGGTCCGGCCGTGTGCCGAGCGTCGCCAGCTCGCGCTCCGCGGCGTTCAGCTTCGCGCCGACCTCGATGACCCACAGGTGCGGCAGCACCGCACTCGCCGCGAGCCACCCCGCGAGCAGCCACCGCACGATCCGGCTCGCGCGCCCAGTGTACGGCATGATCCCGATGGCGAGCAGCGCGAACGGCGCCGCCCACAGCAGCGGCATCCAGGCGTCGATGCGTTGCGTGAGACGCCATCGCAGCAGCACGAGCCCCGCGAGCAGCACGCAGAGCGCCGCGCCGCCGGCGATCGCGCCCACGCGCACGCGGCCCGGCCGACCCTGGGGAAGCGCGAGCGCGGCCACCATCGTCAACACGAGGAACGCCGCGCCTTGCACCGCACCCCAGTACGCCCAGCCGCCTTCGAGCAGACTCGGCGCAGCACCCGCGATGATCAGCCGGAGCCCGCCGGCGAAACCGATCGCGACCACGGCGGCGCCGACGCCGAGCGCGAAGCCGCGCGCCCGCCCCTCGACGTTCGCCGGCCTCGCCACCGCGATCAGCGCCGCCAGCGGGAGCAGCACGGCCAGGAGCCGTCCAAGCGTCGGTTCGCCCAGCGTCGGCAGCAGGTACAGCGCCGGAGAGAAGAGCGAGTCCGCGCCGGCCACCGCGCCGAGCGGTGCGACGACGAGCGCCAGCGCCATCCCGAGCAGCGGCGCCGCCGTCGCGAGGCCACGGCGGCCACGGTGCGCGCGAAGCCACGCCGCTGCGAGCAACACCAGGCCGATGAGTGCCATCGGCACCGCGGTCCGCCGGCCCGTCTGCGCGATCTCCGCCCGCCACTCGGCGCGTGAGGTCGGCTCGAACCGCGCGTGAAGCACTGTGTCCGCGCCCGCGACCAGACTCCACGCGGCGGCCGGTCCGGGACCCGGGGCAAAGTACGGTCGCGCGCCCATCTGCTCTGCGAAGCGATCCGCGAAACCGGCCGCGCCCTCCCGCTCCAGGACCAGCCCGGTCTGGAGCAAGGCCGCGGCCACCACCCGCTCCCCCCTTCCCTCGACCCGCTGCGATACGTATAGGTATCCGAAGAGCGGGCGCTCGGCGTACAGCACCGCCCGTTCACCGAGCTTCGCTTCCGGCGGGAGCGCGCCCCGGTGCTCGCCGGCCCATGCAATGAGTTCGCCGGACTCGTCAAGGAGCGCGAGCGCCGCCACGCCCGTCCGGGCGCGAATCTCGCCGAGCGCGGCGAACATGTCGCCGCGCTCGGGGCGCGCGGCCCGCGCGGCCGCGCGGGCCGCGGCCAGCCGGCTCCGCTCGATCAGGCGCTCCATCCCCCGATCGAGTTCGCGGGCGAGCCGCGCGTCTCGCGACGCCGCCAGCCGGGACCAGTCGGCCTCGAGCCGCGCCAGCCGCTCGTCGACTACCAGCCCGGTGGCGCACGCGGCCGCCAGCGCGAAACCCGTGGCCGCCAGCAGCAGCGCCGTCGCGCCCGGCCGCGCCGTCGCCCGGTGCACGGCGGCGCGGCGATGCCACCAGAACGCCGCACCCCCGGCCAGCGCCGATGCACCGGCGGCCAGGAACGCCGCCTCCAGCGTCCGCGCCCAGGCCAGCACCAGGATCACCGCGGCGTACGCGATGCCGCACAGCAGGCCGTGAGCGCGCGCCGGCACGCCGCCGCTCACCGGACCTCCACGTCGGGTTGGATGCGATGCACGATTCGAAGCCGTCCCTTTCACTCGACGAGATGAGCTGGGTCGATGTGGCCGCCCACCTGGCCCGCGACTCCCGCCTCATCGTCCCCGTCGGCGCCCTGGAGCAGCACGGCCTGCACCTGCCCCTCGGCGCCAACGTCCTCATCGCCCGCCGCCTCGCCGTGGATCTCTCCCGCGAGTTCGGCGTGCTCCGGGCGCCGACGTTCCAATACGGCGTCAACGTCTCGGCCGAACGCGCCTTCGCCGGCACCGCCTCGCTCAGCCCCAAGACGCTGCACCGCGCCCTCAACGAGCTGCTCGGCACGTGGGAGGGACACGGCGTGACCGAGTTCATCATCATCACCGCCCACCGCCACGAGCCCCACCTCGAAGCGCTGGCGACGCTGCTCACCCACCGCGCACGGGTTCGCGTCGTCGACATCTGGGACACGGATGTGTCCGGGCTGCTCGAGAAGCAAGACACTCCGCTTCACGCCGGAGAGGCCGAAACCTCGGTCATGCTGTTCCTCTACCCCGACCTCGTGCGGATGGATCGCGCACGTGATTTCGCGCTCTCGCCGAAGGAGTTCCGCCGCTACCTGCGCGGCGGCCTGCCCGCCCCCCCGCCCGGCAGCGCCGGCACCGTCGGGTTCCCGACCGCCGCGACCGCCGAAAAGGGCGAACGCATCTATGCCACGATCCGCGATGCCGTGCGCCGCGCCGTCTTCCTCGAGCCGGCGACCATCGAGACCGACACGCTGTAGTCCCGACGAACTCGCTGCGACCCTCAGGTGTAAACCCGGCTTCGGCCACTCCGACGGAGGTTGGAATGCGACACCCCCTCGACCGGCATCTCGTCTTCCCGATCCTCGGGTTGCTTCTCTTCGCGGCGCCACGCGCACTGGATGGGCAGACCACGACGCTCGACGAGGGCTCGTTCCGCCTCCTCGTCGACGGCGCCGAGGTCGGCACCGAGAGCTTCACCATCCGCCAGAGCGGGACCGGCGATGACGCCGTGATCATCGCGCAGGGCACGGTGGTGCTGGACACCGCGGGCTCGCCCGAGGAGGTGCGGGCCGTGCTGCGGGTCGAGGGGCCGTCCCTACGGCCGTCCGCCTACGACGTGCGGGTCCGTGGACCCGATGCCCAGCAGATCGCCGGCCGCGTCATCGGCGGCCGCTTCAGCGCCCGCATCGTCTCCGGTTCCGGCGAACAGATGCGCGAGTACCTGGCGAGCGAAGGCGCGATCCTCGTCGACGCCGGCGTGATGCACCACCACTACTTCCTCGCGCGCCGCGTCGCTGCCGGCGCGGTGAGGATCCCGATCATCATCCCGCGCCGCAACCGTCAGGTGTCCGGTCTGGTCACCCGGCACGATGTCGACTCCGTCCGGATCGGCGGCCGCGACGTGCCCGCACGACGCCTGGTGCTCTCACTGGCCGGCGCGCCCGAACGCCACATATGGGTCGACGAGCGCGGGCGCGTCCTCCGCCTCACGATCCCGGCCCAGCGCTTCGAGGCGGTGCGGTCGAGCCCGCCCCGATGATCCGACGCCCGACCACGTTGCCTCCGACGACGGCCATCCTATCTTGGACCTCGGGCCGTGAACGGAATCCGGGTGCTACGCGTCTGAAACTCCGTCAGCGCCCGTTCCGTACGGGGCCGCGCTTGTCACGAACGGCCACGGGTCGACGCCGCATCCGCGGCGCGCCCCCTTTTGAAGGAGATGCGAGAGGTGCGTCCACTCAGGTGTTCCGGATCCTTTCGGTCGCTGGCGATTCTGGTTCTCGGCCTCGCGGCCCCCGGTGCAGCCGCCGCGCAGCAGGCGCCGGCGACGCTCACGCTCGAAGAGGCCATCGCCCTCGCGCGTCGGAACAACCCCGAGTTCCTGATCCAGCAGAACGATGAGGCCGAGGCCGACTGGGCGGTGCGCGAGGCCTACGGCGCGCTGCTGCCGAGTGCGTCCATCGGCGGCAGCCTCTCCTACGACGCCGCGGGCGAGCAGCGCCTCGGCGTCTTCTCCAGTCGCGACCTCGGCTTCGGTACCACCCCGGCCTACCTCAGCTCCAGCTACTCCATCGGCGTCGGCTACCGGCTCAGCGCGGACGCCCTCTTCCGGCCGGGTCAGGAGAAGGCCAACCGCAATGCGACGCAGGCGCGCATCCAGGCCGCGGCGTTCGACCTCGCCGCCGAAGTCACGCGCCGCTACCTGGCCGCCGTCGCCGCCCGCGATGGCGTCGCGCTCGCCAGCCAGGAGCTCGAGCGCGCGACGGAGAACCTGCAACTCGCCAGGGCGCGCGTCGCCGTCGGCGCCGCGATCGCCCTCGACGCCAAACAGGCCGAGGTCGAACGCGGCCGGGCCGAGGTCGAACTCCTCCGCGCCGAGAACCTGCTCCGAACCGAGACGCTCCGCCTCGTCGAAACGATCGGCCTCGAGCTGGATCGGGAGATCGAGCTGACCAGCCGGTTCGATGTGTTCGAGCCGAACTGGTCCACCGAAGCGCTCGTCGAAATGGCACTGGCACGACACCCGCAGCTCCGCGCGCAGCGCGCGCAGGAGAAGGCCGCCGAAGCGGCCGTTCGCATGGCCCGCAGCCAGTACCTGCCCACGCTGGACCTCTCCATGCGCTGGCGCGGCTACGCGCAGGAGGTCGCCGATGACGACTACCTCATCGAGAGGTACCGGAACGACATGGAGGCTCGGTACGACCAGTGCATGCGCAACAACGACCTGGTCACGCGGCTGAATCCACCGCTGCCGATCGAGGACTGCTCCAGGCTCGTCGCCGATCCGACCGTGGAGGCGCAGCTCCTCGAGGAGAACAATGTGTTCCCCTTCGACTTCGCGCACCAGCCGTTCACCGCGACGTTGAGCGTCTCGCTCCCGGTCTTCAACGGGTTCACGCGAGAACGCCGCGTCGAAGCCGCGCGCGTCGCGGCGGAGGATGCACGCTTGCGCGTCCGCGCAGAGGAGCTGCGCCTGAAGACCGAGGTCGCCTCGGCGCACGCGACGCTCCAGGCCGCGTACCGCGCGGTCACGCTCGAAAGCCGCAACCGCGAGCTCGCCGGCGAGCAGCTCGAGCTCGCCCGTGAGCGATACCGCGTCGGTGCGATCACCTTCGTCGACCTGACCGATGCAGAGACACGGAAGTCCCGCGCCGACCGCGCGTACCTGAATGCCGTCTACGCGTTCCACGAGGCGCTGGCCGCCCTCGAGACCGCCGTCGGACAGAACCTGCGCCCACGGCCCGGGGAGGAGTGAGATGAGGCGACGCACCAAGCTCGGAATCGGAGCGGTCATGCTCGTCGGGGTCGGCGGGATCGGCGCGCTTGCCGCCACCGCCGGCCACGAGGGCGTCGCGGTGCGCGTCGAGACGGCGCAGCGCCGCGACCTCGTCGCGACCGTGACCGGCAACGGCTGGATCCGGCCGCACCGCAAGGTCGACATCCAGGCGGACATCATGGGTCGCATCACCCGCCTCTGGGTCGAGGAGGGCGATTCGGTCCGGCGCGGTCAGCTCCTGCTGCGCATCGACCCGACACAATACGAGGCCGCCGTCGCGCGGGCACGCGCCGCGGTGAGCGAGGCGCTCGCCCGCGAGGCGCAGAACCGCGCGAACCTGATCCAGGCGGAGCGCGTGTACGAACGCGCGCGCGCGCTGGCCGAGCGGGACACCGGCTTCGTCAGCGCTCAGCAGCTCGAGGAGGCCGAAACCCAGGTCCTCGTCCAGCGCGAGCTGATGAAGGCCGCCGAGTACGGCGTGGCCCAGGCCCGCGCCGCGCTACGCGAAGCCGAAGACCGCCTCGCCAAGACGACCATCAACGCGCCGATCGACGGCGTCGTCACCCGGCTCAACGTCGAGGAGGGCGAGACCGCCATCGTCGGCACAATGAACAACCCCGGCAGCCTGCTCCTCACGATCAGCGACCTGTCGGTCATGGAGGCCGTGGTCCGCGTCGACGAGACCGATGTCCCCGAGCTCGCGCTCGGCGACAGCGCGACGATCGAGATCGACGCGTTCCCACGGCGCACCTTCACCGGCAAGGTCACCGAGATCGGACACAGCTCCGTGCGCCCGCCGGAGAGCATGAGCTCCGGACCGGGCGGCCAGGCCCAGGCCGTCGACTTCGAGATCGTCATCCGCCTCGACGAGCCGCCGCCCGTGCTCCGCCCCGATTTCTCGGCGACCGCCGACATCGTGACCGACATCCGCCGCGGCGCGCTCTCGATCCCGATCATCGCCCTGACCGTACGCGACCGGAGCGGCCTCGAGGCGATCCCGCAGGAGGACGCCGATGCCCGGGCCGCCGCGGCGGCGGTCGAGGAGCAGACGGACGTCGAGGGCGTCTTCCTCGTCCGCGACGGCGCCGTCCGCTTCGTCCCCGTCGAGGTCGGCATCGCCGGCGCCGAGCACTTCGAGGTGCTCAGCGGCGTCGCCGAAGGCGACTCGATCGTCGCCGGACCGTACGAGGCGATCCGCAACCTGGAGGACGGCGCCGCGATCCGCGTGATGGGGCAACCGGCCGCCAACGATACGAACCCGTCGGAGGACAACGTATGATCGCCCAGCAGGTGATCCGGACCGAGGCGCTGACCAAGGAGTACACCCTCGGCTCGGAGGTCGTCCGCGCGCTGCGCGGCGTCGATCTCGTCGTCGAGAAGAACGAGTACGTCGCGATCATGGGGCCGTCGGGCTCCGGCAAGTCCACGTTCATGAACCTGATCGGCTGCCTCGACACGCCGACCGGCGGCGAGTACTGGCTCAACGGCCAGGCCGTCTCCGAGCTCTCCGACGATGAGCTCGCCCGCATCCGCAACAAGGAGATCGGCTTCGTCTTCCAGACGTTCAACCTGCTGCCGCGCGCGACGGCGCTGCACAACGTCGAGTTGCCGCTCATCTACGCGGGCGTGCCGGCGCGGGACCGGCGCGAGCGCGCCGCGCACGCCCTCGAACGTGTCGGCCTGGCCGAGCGGATGGATCACAAGCCGAGCGAGCTGTCGGGCGGCCAGCGTCAGCGCGTGGCCGTCGCGCGCGCGCTGATCAACCACCCGGCGATCCTTCTCGCCGACGAGCCGACCGGCAACCTCGACAGCAAGACGAGCGAGGAGATCATGGCGCTCTTCGACGAGCTGCACGGCGAGGGACAGACGATCATCCTGGTCACGCACGAGCACGACATCGCCGAGTATGCGCACCGAGTCGTCACGCTCCGCGACGGCGTGATCGAGAGCGACCACTCCCGCAGCGCCGCCGCCGTCTGAGGATGTACGTCCGCGAAAGCGTTCGGCTCGCCCTCGCGCAGATCCGGGCACAGAAGCTCAAGAGCTTCTTCGCCGTGATCGGCGTCATCATCGGCGTCATGTTCCTCATGACGGTCGTCACCGTCATCGAAGGGATGAACCGGTACATGGAAGAGGACTTCGCGCGGACGATCTACGGCCTGAACACCATCACGCTGAGCCGCTGGCCGGAAGTGCAGATCAACACGTCGAGCGAAGAGTGGCGGGAATGGGTCCGGCGCCCGCGGCTCACCCTGGACGATGCGGAAGCGGTCCGCGAGCAGCTCGACGTGCCGGCACTCATCGCGGTCGAGAGCCACGATGGCGGCCGTCTCGAGGCCGACGACGGCACGCAGGTCGAGAACGTGTGGCTGACCGCCGCGTCCGCCGACTACTTCCGAATCCGCGATTTCCAGGTGGTGAAGGGTCGCGCCTTCACGGCGCCGGAGGACCGGCTCGGCTCGGCCGTCGTCGTGCTGGGCCACGAGGCCGCCGAGAAGCTCTTCGGCCGCCGCGACCCGATCGGCCGCACCGTCAAGGTCGATGGCGTCGCGTTCCGCGTCATCGGCGTGCTCGAGAAGCAGGGGTCGCTCTTCGGCATGTCGCTGGACAACCGCGCCATCGCGCCGTCCCGCTCACCTCTCGCACGAATGGTCAACCCGCGCCGCGTCGTCGACAACATCTTGATCCGCACGCCCGACGAGATCCAGATGGCGCGCGCCATGGTGGAGGTCGAGGCGATCATGCGCGTGCGGCACCAGCTGCGGCCCGGCACGCCCAACGACTTCGCGCTCGACACCGCGGACGACACCATGGCGTTCTGGGCAAAGATCAGTGCCGTTCTCATGGTCATCTTCCCGGTGCTGGTCGGCATCGGACTCGTCGTGGGCGGGATGGTCATCATGAACATCATGCTGGTTTCCGTCATGGAGCGGACCCGCGAGATCGGGATGCGCAAGGCGATCGGTGCGCGCAGGCGCGACATCGTACTCCAGGTCCTCGTCGAGTCGGCGACGCTCTCCGGCTTCGGCGCGCTGATCGGCATCGGCATCGGCATCGGCCTCGCCCAGCTCGTGCGCGCCGTCTCACCGGTGCCGGCAGCGATCTCGCCCGTCTGGATCACCGTCTCGATCGGGCTCGGCGCCGGCGTCGGGATCGTGGCCGGCGTCTACCCCGCCCTGCGCGCGTCCCGGCTCGATCCGGTCGTCGCGCTCCGTTACGAGTGAGCCATGCGCACCGAAAGCTTCGCGGAAGGCGTCCAGCTCGCGGTCGACCAGCTCCGCGCCAACAAGTTCCGCTCGACGTTGACGATCCTCGGCATCGTCATCGGCGTGGCGACCGTCATGGCCATGAGCGCGCTCATCACCGGGCTGCGCGAGAGCATCCTGGAAGGGATCGAAGCGGCGGGCCCGAAGAATTTCATCGTGGCGCGCTTCAATTTCAACGACGTCCAGTTCGTCAGCGACGGCGGCCGGCCGCCGTGGGCGGACAACGAACCGCTGACGGTAGCGGAGATCCAGGGGATCGCCGAGCTCGACCGGGTCCGGACCGCGATCGTCGACGCCAGCCTCAGCGCGGATATCAGCGTCGGCAGCCAGCGCGTGTCGGCGGTACAGATCTCCGCGACCAGCGTCGGCTGGCGCGACTACTCGCAGGGCGATATCGTCGCGGGCCACGATTTCCTCCCGGCCGATGTCCGCGCCTCGCGCACCGTCACCGTCCTGTCCGCCGGCCTGGCGGAGGCGCTGTTCGGGCGGCTCGATCCGATCGGCCGCACGGTGCGCATCCGGGGCGTGCCGTACCGCGTGATCGGCATCTTCGAGCCGGCGGAGAACATCTTCACGAGCGCCGTCGAACACTTCGCCGTCGTGCCGTACACCTCGGCGTTCAAGCACCTGGACCAGGACGAGGAGTGGGTGTCTGCGCTCGTCGTGACCGCGGACCACGCGACCCAGGCCGAGGCGATCGACGAGGTGATCACGTTCCTGCGCGTCTCCCGGGGGCTCCGCCCCGCCGAGCCGAACGACTTCGCGATCATCCGCCAGGAGGAGATGGTCCGGACGTTCAATCGCATCACCGGCGTCTTCTTCATCGTGATGCTCGTCCTCTCCTCCGTCGGGCTGATGGTCGGCGGCGTCGGCGTGATCGGGATCATGATGATCGCCGTGACCGAGCGCACCCGTGAGATCGGCATCCGCAAGGCCGTCGGCGCGACGCGCGGCGAAATCCTCTGGCAGTTCCTCGTGGAATCCGCGACGGTGACGCTCATCGGCGGCGCGATCGGCATGCTCCTCGGCGGCGGCGCCGCCGTGGTCGTCGACGCGCTCACGCCGGTCCCCGCCTCCGTCCCGCTCTGGGCCGTCGCCGCGGCGCTGGCCATGGCCGCCGGCGCCGGCATCCTCTTCGGCCTCTGGCCCGCGTGGCGGGCGGCTCGCATGGACCCCGTCGTGGCGCTGCGCTTCGAATGAACCCGGCGTCGCGCCACCGACGCGTCGTGGAAAACCCCGCATGAACGATACGCCCGTCGACCTCCTCGCCATCATGGCGCACCCCGACGACGCAGAGTTGCTCTGCGGCGGCACGCTGATCCGCGCGGCCGACCAGGGGTACCGCACCGGCGTGCTCGACCTGACCGGCGGCGAGAGCGGGAGCTGGGGCGATGCGGCCGGACGCCGCGACGAGGCCGATCGCGCCGCCCGCATCCTCGGCCTCGCCGTCCGCGCCAACGCCGGACTCCCCGACGCCGCCCTCGAGAACACGCCCGACGCCCGCTGGACCGTCGCACGCCACATCCGCACGCTACGGCCCCGCGTCGTCATCCTCCACTGGCCCGAGGGGCGCCACCCCGACCACCGCGTCGCCAGCCGTCTCGGCTACGACGCCTGCTTCCTCGCCGGCCTGCGCCGCGCCCCGATCGAGGGCGAGCCGCACCGCCCGCACAAAGTGCTCTTCGCTCAGGCCTACCGCGAGGAGCCCGTCCAGCCCTCGTTCGTCGTCGACATCACCGAGCAGTTCGACCGCAAGCTCGACGCGATCTTCGCCTACGGCTCCCAGTTCGAGGGGAAGACCGCGATGGGCGAGGTCTTCGGCGGCGGCGAACGCCCGCTCCGTGAGCAGCTCCGCGCGCACGCCGCACACTACGGCTCGCTCATCCGCCGCCCCTACGGCGAGCCGTTCGTCACCCGCGAAACGCTCCGCGTCGACGACGTCGTCGCCCTGGAAGTCAACAGCTTCTGATCGAACGGCCTCCCGCGGGACGGCTACGAAAAAAACGGATTCGGAGGGAGAGGATCTCCGCGCCCTCGGGGCCGAGGTGAGCAGTTCGAGGACCTACGTCCGAGGACGCGGATGCGAGGGATGTGTCCTGCACCAGTGAAGGTGGGCGCAATGGTCATGCGTTTTCCGGCCACGTCGCCACAGGTGCAAGAGCCGGTCCGGCCGCGCCCGCCGATCCCGTTCAGTGCCAACCCGTTGCGCGCCGGTCGGTTATCATCCGCGCCGCATAAACATTCACCCCCGATTTGTCCCACGTGTGTCCCAACCAGTGTACCATCCATGTCCCACCCCGATGTCGCGCGGGGAGTCGGACGGCGGGTCAGGCGGCGCAGGTGACCTCGATGAGGAGGCGGCGCCAGCTGGGGACATCGGGGCCATGGACGCGGAGTGCGCGGGCGGTCGCGCGGCCGCCGCGGAGCATCCAGGGCGCGAGCCAGGACTCGATCTCCGGAGGCAGGTGTCCGACCGGGTCGCCGCTGCGGAGGTGGATCCAGACGCCGGGGTCGTCGTCGATCGGCGGATCGGGGATCAGGAGGAGCTCGTCGCCGTCGTGTACGGCCTCGAGGAGTCGGGCCCGCTCGCCGAATATGGTGCCGTGGACGGTGGCGCGGAAGCAGGCGGGGCGGTCGGCCGGGAGCGGCGGCGGAGCGGAAGTGTGCATGGGGAACTCCGGGAAGCGGGTGCGAGAGGAACGGCCCGGTGGTAATCTTAGGCTGGGGGCGCTGCAAGTCCAGGGCCCCATGGGACGGCGCGGGATCCTGCCGATCGAGCGGTGGATGGGCGCGGCCGTCATCCGACGCTGTCGATCGGGAGAGCGGGTCCACGCGAACCCGTCGGGGCCGTTCGGCGGGAAGCGTATCCCCCGGGGCGAGTCGGCGGGGCGGGCGTCGAGCGTGCCGCCGCGCTCCTCGGGCCGATCGGCGGCCGCGTCGATGTCCCGGGTCGTGGGTGACGACGTCGTCGATCGAACGTCGGAGCCCGGCTCCGGCGCTTCGCAAGGGATTCGCGAATCCCTCGTGCGGCGGTCGACTGCGGTGGCGCGGTCCGCCCGTCCGAGGCACGGTGGTATCGGGCGGCGGGTATCCGCCGTCCAGCTTGCGGAACGGCGGCCCCATCTGGCCCGCCGTCTTGCCGGGGATCGGAGCGTCGCACAGGTTGCCACGGCGGCGGCCGGGGTCCCGGACTCGGGATCCAGCGGCCGTTGCGGGGTAGGATGGGAGGGAACGAACCGCGGGAGGCGTGAATGGATCCGATCTACCTCGATCATGCGGCAACGACGCCGGTACGGCCGGAGGTTGCGGCGGCGATGTGCCAGGCGCTGGAGGAGCTGCCGGGCAACCCGTCGAGCCAGCATGCGTGGGGGCGGACGTCGCGGATGCGGCTGGAGGAGGCCCGCGAGCGTCTGGCGGCGGTGCTGGGCGCGGCGCGGCGAGAGGTCTACTTCACGTCGGGCGGCACGGTCGCGGACAACCTTGCAGTGCTGGGCCGGTGGCGCGCGGCGCGGCGGGGTGTCGCGGCCGGTGCGGGCGGCGCCGTGGTGTACTCGGCGGTGGAGCACAAGGCGGTGATCGGCGCGGCCGAGGCAGCGGCCCGGGAGGGTGCGGAGCGGGTGGTGCTGGCGGTCGACGGCGACGGCCGGGTCCAGCCGGAATCGCTGGACGACGCCGTGCCCGCGGAGCCCGTCGTGCTGTCGGTGATGTGGGGGAACAACGAGGTCGGCACGCTCCAGCCGGTGGCGGAGCTGGCGGCGCGGTGTCGGGAGGCGGGTATCGCCTTCCACACGGACGCGGTGCAGGCGTTCGGGAAGGTGCCGGTCCGGGTGGACCGGGTTCCGGTCGACCTGCTGACGGTGACCGCCCACAAGATCGGTGGTCCCAAGGGGATCGGCGCGCTGTACGTGCGGGATGGTGTGGCGGTGGAGCCTCTGGTCCACGGCGGCGGCCAGGAGCGGGGGCTGCATCCCGGCACGGAGAACGTCGCCGGCGCGATCGCGTTCGCGCTGGCCGCGGAGCTGGCGGAGCGGGAGCGCGAGGCCGAGGCGGCGCGGCTGGCCGGCCTGCGCGACCGCCTCCAGGCGCAACTGGTCGAGCGGGTCGACGGTCTCATCGTGAACGCCGGCGGCGCGGCGCGGCTGCCGCACATCCTGAACGTCTCGCTCCCGGAAGTCGACCAGGAGGCGTTGCTGGTCTCGCTCGACCTGGAGGGCGTGGCGGCATCGAGCGGCTCCGCGTGCCAGAGCGGCACGGTCGAACCGAGTCACGTGCTGGTCGCCATGGGGCGGGGATCGGCCGACGAGGCGTCGATCCGGCTGTCGGTGGGCCGCGGCACGACGGCCGAGATGGTGGACGAAGCCGCCGAGCGGTTCGTCCGCGTGGTGGAGCGCGTGCGTTCCGCGGCCTTCGGCGCCTAGCGGACGGAACGAGCGGCGTGTAGCGGCGCCGCGGCAGCCCAGTCAACGAACGGAGCCGATTTGACGATTCTCGTAGCGATGTCCGGCGGCGTCGACTCGTCGCTCGCGGCGGCGCTCCTGGTCGAGCAGGGGCACCGGGTGATCGGCGCGACGATGAAGACGTTCTGCTATTCGGAGAACGGCGGTCCGAAGAACACCTGTTGCGGGCTCGAGGGGATCATGGACGCCCGGGCGGTGTGCGACCGACTCGGGATCCCGCACTACGTCTTCGACATGGAGGAGGCGTTCACGCGGGACGTGATCGACGATTTCGTCGCCGAGTACGTGGCGGGTCGGACGCCGAACCCCTGCGTTCGGTGCAACTCGAAGACGAAGATCCCGGACCTGCTGCGCAAGGGGCGGATGCTGGGTGCGGACGCGATCGCGACCGGGCACTACGCGCGGACGCGCGTGCGCGGCGACGGCGCGCACGAGGTCCTGCGCGGCGTCGACCGTGCCAAGGACCAGAGCTACTTCCTGTGGGGTGTGCCGCGCGATGTCGCCCGGCATCTGCTCTTCCCGGTCGGCGAGCTGACGAAGCCGGAGGTCCGCGACCGCGCGCGGGCGCTGGGGCTGGTCACGGCCGACAAGCCGGAGTCCCAGGAGATCTGCTTCGTTCCGACGAACGACTATACGGACTTCCTGGCGCAGCGGCTCGGCGGCGACCATCCCGCGCTGTCGCCGGGGCGGATGGTGACGGCTACGGGCGAAGTCGTCGGCGAGCACGGCGGCTACGCGCGCTACACGGTCGGGCAGCGCAAGGGGCTGGGCGGCGGGTTCGGCCGCCCGCTCTACGTGCTCGGCGTGCGGCCGGCGGCGAACGAGGTCGTCGTCGGCGATGCGGCCGGGCTGGATCGGACGGACGTCGTGCTCGGCGACCTGAACTGGCTCGCGGCCCCGCCGGTCGAGGGCGAGCGGGTCGAGATCCAGGTCCGGTACCGAGCCCGGCCCGTCCCCGCGGTGGTTGAAACCGTCGACGCGAGCGAGGTACGACTCCGGCTGGACGCGCGGCAGCGCGCGGTCACGCCCGGGCAGTCCGGCGTGGTCTATCGAGGTGAGGTCCTGGTCGGAGGCGGGCGCATCCGGTAGCTCCGCGGTACGGCGATTGCGCCTCTGTCCTGGCGGGGCCGCCCGCATCCGGGCGGGTCCGGCCGAGCGGAACTCGCGTGCGATGAAGGGAGTGACCGATGCGTCGGAAGTCAACCATCTACGCCATTCGCCTCCTGGCCGTCCTTGCGCTGCCGTTCCTCGCCGCCGCCTGTGACACGGGCGGCGGGCAGCAGCAGGATTTCGTGGAAACTCCCCCGGCTGGCGAGACCATGGGCGACACGGTCAGCGGCGGCTACTGACGGAACCGCGAGACGGCGCCTCCAGGCCCCGAGCCTCGAGGCGCCGTCTCCCATCCGCGTCGGCCCCGGAGCCGGGTTCGTCGCAGCGGAGCCGATGCGGCCCGGCGCGCCCCGGTCGCGACCGGACGCCGCCCACGAACCGGCTCAGTATTTGAGCCCTGCGCTCTCCGCGAACTCGCGCATGAGCGCCGCCTGCTCCTCCGACAGCGTCTCCGGGACGACGATGCGGACCTGCACGTACTGGTCGCCGCGGCGGCCGTTCTTCTCGATCCCCTGCCCCGGGATGCGGAAACGGGTGTCGGACGGCGTGCCCGCCGGGATGCGAAGCGCGACCCGTTTGCCGTCGATGGTGTTGACCCGGACCTTCGAGCCGAGCGTGGCCTGCGCAATGTTGATCGGGACCGTGCAGTGGATGTCGAGCCCGTCCCGCCGGAAGAAGCGGTGAGGCTTGACGCGGAACGTGATGAGCAGGTCTCCGGGCCGGCCGCCGGCACCCCGTTCGCCCTGGCCGGAGAGGCGCAACGTCGATCCGGTTTCGACTCCGGCCGGCACGGTCAGCACGATGCTACGCTGGTCCCGGGCCTGGCCGGTGCCGCCGCAGGCGCGGCAGGGGTCGCTCGGGATCTGTCCGCGGCCGTAGCACGCCGGGCACGGGCGGTTGACGGCGAAGCCGCCCTTCCCGAAAGAGACCCGGCCGGAGCCGCCGCACTCGCCGCACGCCGTCGGCCGCGCGCCGGGCGCATTGCCCGAGCCCCCGCAGGCGGCGCAGTCGTCAGTGACGGGCACCCGGACGTTCACCTTGCCGCCGCGAGCGGCGGTTTCGAAATCGATCTCGAGCGACATCTCGACATCGCGGCCGCGTTCGGATGCGGTACGGCCGCGTCGCTTGCGGCCGCCGAGATCGAAGATCGAGCTGAAGAGGTCGCCGATGCCGCCGAGGTCGCCGAGGTCGTCCATCGAGAAGCGGAACGTACCCGGACCCGCGCCGCCGGCGCCCGCGGCGCCGAAGCCGCCGAACGGCCCCATGCGGCGCATGCGGTCGTACCGGGCGCGTTGCTCCGGGTCGGACAGCACCGCGTACGCTTCGCCCACCTCCTTGAACCGCTCCGCCGCAGCCGCGTCGTTCGGGTTCGCGTCGGGGTGGTACTGCTTGGCGAGTCGGCGGTAGGCCTTCTTGATCTCGTCGACCCCGGCCGACTCCGAGACGCCGAGGATCTGGTAGTAATCCCGGGTGGTCGCGGAAGCCATGGGCGCCGCCTACTCCCCCGGCTCGTACTTCCGGACGCGCACGCGCGCCGGCCGGATCAGCGCGTCCTTGAAGCGGTAGCCCTTCTGGAACACGTCGGCGACGAGCTCGTCGTCCTCCGGACGCTCGGCGGGGACGGTCATCAGCGCCTCCATCGTGGCCGGGTTGAAGAATTCACCCTCGGCGTCGATCGGCTCGAGCCCCGCGCTCTCAAGGACGTGACGAAACTTCTTCTCGACCAGGCGCACGCCCTCGAGGAGCGCCTCGACGGTCGTGCCGTCGGCCTCGAGCGCGGCGACGCGCTGGAGGTCGTCGAGCGCGTCCAACATCTGGCCGATCAGTTCGGCCTGCGCGCGCGCCCACGACTCCGCCCGCTCCCGCTCGTTCCGCTTGCGGTAGTTGTCGAACTCCGCCGCCAGCCGCAGGTGCCGGTCGTTCAACGCCTCCATCTCGTCCCGCAGCGCGGCGAGCTCCGCCGAGACGTCCTCGCCGGAGGCACCGGCTTCACCGGCCCCGGTCGTGTCGGCTTCCACGCCCTCGTCTGCCGATGTCTCCGTCGCACCCGCCCCGTCGGCGTCGGTGGCGACGGCGCTCCCGACCCCGGACGCCGCCGCGTCCTCGGCCGCAACCCGGTTCATGTCCGTATCGGCCGCGGCATCCGCCGCGACCGGTCCTTCGTTCATCCGCTGTTCGTCGGTCATCGCTCTCGATCGTTCGTGGGGATCCTGCGGAATACTACCCCGCAGCCGGCTCCGCGTGCGCGGGGGCGCGTGCAATCGGGATGCCAGCCTACCCTGCCAGTTCGGCAGTGCGAGATCGGCGGTTTCGCCGCGCGTCGGCGCGGGCCGGAGCGCGAACGCGCCCGAGCCACGCGCGGCGGCCGAGCGGGCGCCGCGGTGGGAGCGGTGTGCTCAGCCGAGGCGTTCGTCGAGCCAGCGTCGCAGCGTGTCGAAGACGGGCGCTCGGTCGGGTTCGAAGAAGAGCTCGTGGAAGCAGCCGTCGAAGATGTGAACCGTGACGTCGCCGGGGAGCGCGCGGGCGAAGCGGAGCGCGCGAGGGGCATCGACGATGCGGTCGTCGCCGGCGATGAGGAAGAGCAGAGGCACGCGGAGGCGGTCGGCGCGGCGGTGCACGAGGCCCATCGCCGTGGAGGCCTCGGTGAAGAGGCGCGGCGTCATGGTATCGTGGACGAGCGGGTCCTCGCGGTACGCCGTCACGACGGC
Organism: Longimicrobiales bacterium; assembly: GCA_036381255.1. Taxonomy (GTDB): domain Bacteria; phylum Gemmatimonadota; class Gemmatimonadetes; order Longimicrobiales; family RSA9; genus CALBZE01. Next base: position 34,290 of record DASVDG010000007.1, read on the forward strand.
GGAGTCGTGGCACAGGTGCTCGGCCCGGAGTCGTGCGCGGACCGGCAGCGCCGGGAGCGCGCGGTTGAGGAGGTTGGCGAGGAGGACCTTCCAGCGGGGCACGGGCATGGCGGTGCCGAGCCAGGGCGAGGCGAGGACGGCGCCGCGGAACGGCGTCTCGAACTCTTCGAGATAGCGCAGCGCGATGAGCCCGCCCATCGAGTGCCCGACCAGGATGAGCGGGCAGTCGGGCGCGACGAGCCCCTGCACCTCCCGGCGGAATCGGTCGAGTTCCTGGAGGTAGATCTCGAAGCGGGGGACAAAGCCGCGACGCCCGTCAGAGCGGCCGTGGCCGCGCAGGTCGAGTGCGAAGGTAGAGAAGCCGAAGCCGGCGAGGATCTCGCCGAACGACTCGTAGCGGCCGCCGTGGTCGGAGAAGCCGTGGACGGAGACGACGGCGGCGCGGGGCGTGGGGACCTCCCAACTCAGGTAGTGGAGCCGGAGACGCCGGACGCCTTCGAAGGTGCCGTGATTGCGCTCCAACGTGGCGGTCGTCACGCTCGCTCCTCCTCTCCGAGGTGTCGCCAGAGCAGCGCGAGAGCGGCCTGTGCGCCGCGCTCGCGCACTTCCTCCCGGTCACCGGGGAGCCGGACCCGGCGGGCCTCCGTCCGGTCGGGCCCGGCCACGCAGATCCAGACCGTGCCGACGGGCTTCTCGGGCGATCCTCCGCCCGGCCCGGCGATTCCGGTGACGGCGACGGCGAAGTCCGCGCCGATGACGCGTCGCGCCCCTTCCGCCATCTCGCGAGCGGTCTCCTCGCTGACCGCGCCGTGCGCGGCGAGCGTCTCCGCCCGGACGCCGAGGAGCGACTGCTTACATCCGTTGGCGTACGCGATGATGCCGCCGAGGAAGAACGTCGACGCCCCCGCCGCATCGGTGATGCGCTTGGCGATCAGCCCGCCGGTGCAGCTTTCGGCGAGGGCGAGGGTTTGGCCGCGGCGCTTCAGCGCATGGCCGACGACCGTGGCGAGGTCGGCGTCGTCGGTGCCGTAGACGTAGCCTTCGAGGCGCTCGCGCAATGCGGCCTCCGCTTCGTCGAGGCGGCGCCCGGCCTCTTCCCGGTCGAGCGTGCCCCACGAGGTCAGGCGCAGATCGACGCCGGCGTAGCCGGGGAGGAACGCGAGCGTCAGCGGCCGGAATGAGTCAGCGAGCTCCGCAACGCGGTCGGCGAGCAGCGATTCGGAGATCCCGGTCGTGCGGATGGTGCGGTGGAGCACGGGCCACGCCGCTCCGGGCCAGCGGCGGCGCAGGTACGGCAGCACGTGCGCCTCGACGAGCCGCTCCATCTCGCGCGGCACGCCGGGGAGCAGGACGGCGCAGCGGCCGGCCTCGTCCTCGAGCGCGAGGGCGGGCGCCGTGCCCCAGGCGTTCGGCAGCACGATCGCGCCTTCGGGCACCTGCGCCTGCACGCGGTTGCTGTCGGGCATCTCGCGGCCGAGCGAGGCGAAGCGGGCGCGGATGTGGGAGACGACATCCTCGTCCACGTGCAGCGCGCGGCCGAAGACGCGGGCGACGGCCGGCCGCGTCAGGTCATCGGACGTCGGGCCCAACCCGCCGGTGCACAGGACGGCTCCGGTCCGGTACAGCGCGTCCCGGACCGCGTCGGAGATCGCGTCCGCGTCATCGCCGACGGTCGCGCGCCGCGCGACGCGGATCCCCTCGGCGGCGAGTCGCCGGGCGAGCCAGACGGAGTTCGTGTCGACGCGGTCGCCGAGGAGCAGCTCGTCGCCGATGGCGACCAGCTCGATGGCGGGGGCGCCGCCGCTCACGTGGCCTCCCGCACCATCGCGCGCCAGCTCCAGAGGTAGACGGCGAGCGACCAGACCGTCATCGCCACGGCGATGACGAGCATGAGCGCGAGCACCGCGCCGTGGAAGGCCTGCCAGAACTCCCAGAACGCGCCGGCCCAGCGATCGAGGTACGCTTCGGTCTGGAGCGCGTACCAGAGCAGGACCGACCCGCTGAAGATGTTCTGGGATAGGGCCTTCCACTTCCCCATCTTCCCGGCCGGGATGACGGCGCCGCGGCGTGCCGCGACCGCGCGCATGACCGTGATCAGGACCTCGCGGCCGAACACGACGAGGAGCACCCAGAGCGGCATTGCGCCCCAGTACGGCAGGCTGCCGACCGGGCCGGGCCGGTGCGACAGGATGTAGAACGGGACGAACGTCGCGACGAGCAGCAGCTTGTCGGCCAGCGGGTCCATCAGCTTGCCGAAATTACTGATCCAGCCGTGCTTCCGCGCCAGGTAGCCATCCCAGAGGTCCGAGAACGCCGCGACCAGGAAGAGGATGAAGGCGAGGAGCCGGGCACCGAAGCTCGGCACGAAGACCAGCAGCGCGACGACGGGCGCAAGGGCGACGCGCCCGACGGTGATCACGTTGGGCAATGTGCTGCGACGCAGCAGCGGCATGGGCGCTCAGCTCAACGACTGGATGACGAGTTTGCTCACCGCCCTGAGCGTGTCGAAGACCCCGGTCCCCTCGGTCGCAACGGCCTCGAAGTCGGGGATCCCGCCGGGATTGAGCTGACCGCGCAGCTCTTCGACCGGCACCGCGTCCGGCAGGTCGCGCTTGTTGTACTGGATCACCTGCGGCACCTTGACCGGGTCGAAGCCGTACTCCTGGAGGTTCTCGTAGAGGTTCTGGAGCGAAGCGAGGTTCGCATCCATGCGGTCGGACTTCGAGTCCGCCACGAAGACCACGCCATCCACGCCCTTCAGGATCAGCCGCCGGCTGGCGTTGTAGTACACCTGCCCCGGCACCGTGTACAGGTGGAACCGGGTCTTGAAGCCGCGGATGCTGCCGAGGTCGACCGGGAGGAAGTCGAAGAAGAGCGTGCGCTCGGATTCCGTCGCGAGCGAGATGAGCTTGCCACGCGTCTCCGGGTTGACCCGGCCGTAGATGTACTCGAGGTTCGTCGTCTTGCCGCAGAGACCGGGACCGTAGTACACGATCTTGCAGTTGATCTCCCGGCTCGCGTAGTTGATCATCGACATCGGCCGCCCCTTCCCTACTCGCTGAACAGGCGGTCGATCTCGCTCGCCGCCGCCGACGCCCAGTCGGCGGCCAGCGACTCGCCTGGCTCGGGTTCGCGCTGCGCCGCCGCGGCGAAGAGCGCGGCCAGTTCCGGCGCGACCTCGCGCGCCTTCAGCCGGACCAGCCCGAGCGTGGTGTCATCGTCGAACACGGCGGCGAGGACCGCGTCACCGTCCACATCGGCGAGGAACATCGAGCGGGCATCGCCCTGGTGAACCAGCGACGTACACTCCTCTTCACCCATCAGCCGTGCGAGCTGGTCGCTGGCCGCGAAATCGGCGGCGGCGAGCGAGGCGAAGGCGACGCCGTCGATCCCTTCGGTCCGGCCGGCCATCGTGAGGAGCCGGCCGGAGCGGTCCATCAGCACCGCGCAGCGCGCGCCGGCCGACTCGACGAAGCCGAGGAGCAGCGTTTCCAGGCGCCCGAGATCTTCGCGCCCGAGCGAGCGAGGTCGCTGGCCGTGAATCATCCCGCCGCCCCACCGGCCGTCGGCGCGGACTCCGCCATGCGCCGTTCCATGCGCGTGAGGATCTGCTCCGCGCGCTTGCGCAGCAGCGGCCGCTGCTCCCACGCCACGTAGTCGTGGAGCAGGCGCGCGGCATCCACACTGGGGTCGAGGCCGGCCAGGAAGCCGAGCGCCGCGAGCCGCCGCAGCGGGTGCGGGCTGAACAGGTCCCGGCGATGCCGCGAGATCTGGTCGCGGACGAGCAGTGCGCCCAACGCGCCGACCGCGCCGATAATGAGCATGACGAGCCCCACCGTGCGCAGGCCGCGCCGCTCTTCTTGCCGCATCAGGATCCGTCGTTGCCTCATGACCGCAACCATCTAGAGTTCTCGCCGGCCCGCGAGGGCTTCGGCGATGGTAACGCCATCCGCGTATTCCAGGTCGCCGCCGACGGGCAGGCCGCGCGCCAGCCGCGTGACCCGGATCCCGGTCGGCCGGATCAGCTTCTGGAGGTACAGCGCGGTCGCTTCGCCCTCGACGCTCGGGTTCGTCGCCAGGATCACCTCGCGCACGCCCGAGCCATCCTGGAGGCGTGCGACCAGCGAAGCGATGTTCAGCTCGCCGGGGCCGACGCCCTCCAGCGGCGAGAGCCGCCCGCCCAGCACGTGGTACAGCCCGCGATACTCGCCCGTCCGCTCGATAGCCGGGATGTCCGACGCCTCCTCGACGACGCAGATCACCGACCCATCGCGCCGCGGGTTCTGGCACAGGCCGCACGGGTCCGACTCGGTCAGGTTCCCGCAGCGCGAGCAGGTGCGGACCCGTTCCGCCACGCCCTCGAGGGCGCGTGCCAGACGCCGGACCTCCTCCGGCGGCCGTTTCAGCAGGTGGTACGTGAGCCGAAGCGCGGTCTTTCGGCCGATCCCGGGCAGACGGGCGAGCTCCTCCGCGAGATCGTCGATGACCGCCATTACGGGAAGTTCGGCAGATTGAACGGGAGCTGGAAGCCGCCCGTCAGCTTCTTCAGCTCCTCTTCGTACAGCCCCTGCGCCCGCTGCTGCGCCTCCGAGACCGCCGCGAGGACCAGGTCCTCGAGCATCTCGACGTCCTGCGGGTCGACGACCGTGGGATCGATCTTCACCTCACGGACCCGGCCGCGGCCGTCGGCGGTCACCGTGACCATCCCGCCGCCGCTGGAAACCGTCACCGTCTTGTTGCCGAGCTCCGTCTGGAGCTTGTTCATCTGGGCCTGCACCTGCTGGCCCATCTGCAAAATCTGCTGAAAGTTCGTCATGGACGCGAACCTGTGCAGGGAGAGTTCCAAAAAGATAGGCGCCGCGCCGACGGCTCCGCAAGCCGTGCCCGGGGCCGCAGGCGGCGCGTCGCGCCGTCTCTCAATCTTCCAGTTCCAGATCCCATTCTTGTACCGCCTGGCCGAGGAGGGGTTCCTCCTCCATCATGCGCCGGAGCCGGTCCGCCTTGACCTGTTCGGGCGTCAGGCGACGGGGCGGCGCGACGGTCCGCTCGCCCGATGCGCCCTGCGCGCGAACCTCGAGCGTGATCTCCCGTCCGAGCCGCCGTCCGAGCGCCGCTTCGAGCTGCCGTCGCGCGGCGGCCTCGCCGGTCAGTCGCTCGAGTCCGGGGCCGGGCGGCAATTCGAGGACCAGCCGGTCGTGCGCGTCCTCGCGGATGCCCGCGGCTTTCAGGAAGACGCCGAGTCCGGGAGGGACCTCGGTGCCGTCGCGGAGCAGCGCCTGGAACGCGGCTGCGGGCCCGGCCGCTGTCGCGGCGGCGCGGCGCCCGGCGACCGGGTCCTCGGCGCTGCCGGGCCCGCCGTCCGGCGCGGCCGGGGCCGGAGTCGGTGCGCTTGCAGGCGGCGACGACGGCGTCGCGGTCGGGCCCGCGGATGGCGCTGGCCCCCCCGGCGTCGGCGCGATGGCCCTGGCGAGGGCGGCCTTGGCCTCTTCCCAGGCGGCACGGCCGCCGTTAGCGGCTTTTCCCGAGGCCGCGTCGTGCGCTGCGTGATTGTAAGGCCCGGCGGCGGTCGCCGCGCCGTCGACGGCCGGCACGCCGGCGGCGCGGATCAGCGCTTCGAGCTCGATGGTGCGATCGAGGTGAGCGAAGCGCAGCAGCATCGCCTCGAGGAGGATGCGGGGGTTGGCGCTCTTGCGGAAGCGGCCGTCGGTGTCGAGCTCGGCGACCTGCGCGAGCATGCGGACGAGGTCGCCGGTCGAGAAGAGCGCGGCGGCGGCGGCGTAAGCGGCGCGCAGGTCGTCGCGGACCTCGACGGCGGCTTCGCCGTCGAATTTGACGACCATGAGCGTGCGCAGCGCGTCGGCGAGGCCGCGGTAGAATTCGGCGAGGTCGTAGCCGTCGTCGAGGAGCCGCTGGACGAAGCGGAACACGTCGCCGTGGCGCCGGTCGGCGATGATGCCGAACAGCTCGAGATACAGCTCCTCGCCGGCGAGCCCGAGCACCTGGCGGACGTCGTCGGCGGTGACCTGTCGGTCGGCGGCGAAGGAGAGGACCTGGTCGAGGAGCGAGAGCGCGTCGCGCATCCCGCCTTCCGCGCGGCGGGCGATGGGGACGAGCGCGTCGTCGCCGACGTCGATCCCCTCGGCCTCGAGGACCTGCCGGAGGCGTTCGACGATGCCGCCGACGCTCATGCGGCGGAAATCGAAGCGCTGGCAGCGGGACAGGATCGGCGGCGCGGCCTGCTGGATGCGCTGCGGCTCCGTGGTCGCGAAGACGAAGATCACCCGCGGCGGCGGCTCCTCGAGGATCTTGAGGAGCGCGTTCCACGCCTCGCGGGTGAGCATGTGCGCCTCGTCGATGATGTAGACCTTGTAGCGGTCCTCCTCGGTCGGCGCGTACATGGCGCGCTCGCGGAGCGAGCGGGCGTCGTCCACGCCGCGGTTCGACGCGGCATCGATCTCGACGACGTCCAGCGAGGTTCGCCCCGCCCAGATCCGTTCGCAGCTCTCGCAGACGCCGCAGGGCTCGCCGTCGGGCGCCCGGTCCGGGCAGTTCAACGCCATCGCGAGCACGCGCGCGGCGGTCGTCTTCCCGACCCCGCGCGGGCCGGTGAAGAGGTACGCGTGCGCCGCGCGCCCGCGTGCGACCGCCGACTTCAGCGTCTCCGAGACGTGCTCCTGGAGCGCGATCTCACGGAATCCGCGGGGGCGGTACCGGCGTGCGAGGGCGGTGCGCGTCATTTCAGCGAAATCGCGGGGTTCGCAGGCTCGTCGTCAGCGTCAACGTTCGGGGCTCCGGGATTCCGGGGGCAGCATACGCGGGGACGGCGCGCGGGGCAACCCTCGGTCGTCGCGGGGCTGCCCCCTGGTACCCGTGGGCGGAGGCGCGGTTCGCGGATGTATGCGGCTGCGGCGACGTCGTCGCCTAATTCGCGACGGCGGGCTCCACGGCGTTCTCCCGGTCGGCGAGGTACGACTCGGCGAGGTCGACGAACTCGGCGGACCCGACGTAGAGCGGCGTGCGCTGGTGCAGCGCGGTCGGCTGGATGTCGAGGATGTCGCGCTCGCCGTCCGATGCGCGGCCGCCGGCCTGCTCGCAGATCATGGCGATCGGCGCCGCCTCGTAGAGCAGCCGCAGCTTGCCGTTCGGGTTCTTCGCGTCCGCCGGGTACATGAAGAGCCCGCCGTAGAGGAGCGTGCGGTGGAAGTCGGCGACGAGCGAGCCGATGTAGCGCGACGTGAACGGCTTCGCGTTCTGGCCGTCGAGCGCCTTGAGGTGATCGACCAGACGACGCTGCGGCGCGTGCCAGCGGGCGTAATTGCCCTCGTTGCAGCTGTAGATGCGCTGGCCGGGCCTGGGGATCTCGATGTCCGGGTGGCTGAGCACGAACTCGCCGATCGAGGGATCGAGCGTGAAGCCGTGCACGCCGGTGCCGGTGGTGTAGACGAGCATGGTCGACGAGCCGTAGACGACGTACCCGGCCGCGACCTGCCGGCGTCCGGGCTGGAGGCAATCGTCGAGCGTGCCGCGCTCGGCGCCGGACACCTTCCGGTGAAGCGAGAAGATGGTGCCGATGGAGACGTTCGCGTCGATGTTCGACGAGCCGTCGAGCGGGTCGTAGAGGAGGACGTAGTTCCCCGGGCGGAACTCGTCGGGGATCGGCAGGACCTCCTCGGCCTCCTCGGAGGCCATGCAGCAGAGGTGACCGGCGTGGTCGAGCGCCTTGAAGATGACCTCGTGCGCGTAGACGTCGAGCTTGCGGACGCCCTCGCCGTGCACGTTGGTCTCGCCCGTGGCGCCGAGGATGTCGATCAGCCCGGCCTTGTTGACCTCCCGACTGATGATCTTCGCCGCGAGGGCGATGTCGTAGAGGATGTCGCTGAACGCGCCGGTCGCCTCCGGATGCTTCCGCTCCTGCTCGATGATGTGGCGTTCGATCGTGACCACGGAGTTCCCCATGGTACCCTCCCGGTGTGTTCGGGCTATTCGGCGGCGCGTGCCTCGACTTCGTACGGGTTGTCGCGGTAGCCGTAGCGGAAATGGTTCCAGGCGTACCGGAGGGCGAACCCGAGGCGATCGCGCTGCCACTGTCTCACGTGCGTCAGTTCGTGACGCAACAGCCGTCGTGTCAATGCGGCGTCCGGGTGGACGACGATGGTCCGACCGAGCGTGACCGCCGCAGCCGGCCGGCCCATCCCGGCCAGGACCCCGCCGATGCGCGGGATCCATCGGCCGCGCCGCAGCGCGACGCCGGGAGGCAACGGCTCCGGCGACTCGACCCGTTCCCGCGCGAGGGCGCGGACGACCCAGTCGATCATCGGGCGGTCGACACCTCGATCCGTCCGTCCGCGTGGACCGTCACCCGGACGTGGCCGTCGCGGTCCGTGCGGAGAATTCGGATGTCCCGGCGCCGCAGTCGTCCGAGGACGGCGGGGTCCGGGTGCCCGTATCGGTTGTGTCGGCCGACGGAGATCACCGCGAGCTCGGGTCGAGTCGCCGTCAGCAGCGCGTCGCTCGTCGAGGTCCCGCTGCCGTGATGGGCAACCTTCAGGAGCTCGGCGCGCAACGCGTCGGCTCGAGTCCGGGCGAGCTCCCGCTCGACCTCCGCCGGGAGGTCGCCGAGGAACAGCGCTCTGAAGCCGCGGAACTCCAGCCGAAACGCGACGGAAACTTGGTTCGCCTCCACGTCCGCGTCAAGCGAGGCCGGCTTCGGGTAGAGGAAGTGCAAGACGACCTCCCCGATACGGACCACGCGCCCGGCGCGGGCGGCGATCCAGCGGACGTGCCGACGCTTCGCCTGGCGCAGCACGTCCAGGTAGAGCTCCTTGCCGGCTGCGAACCCCGGATCGACGACGGCGTCGACGTCGATCGCCTCGAGCACGGCCGGCGCGCCGCCAATGTGATCCGCATCCGGATGGGTGAGGATCAGCGCGTCGATGGTGCGCACGCCGTGCGCTAGCAAGAATGGCACCACCCGGGCGCGGCCGGCGTCGAAGGTTCGGGTCCGCGGCCCGGCGTCGACGAGGATCCAGCGCCCGTCGGGCGAGCGAATCGCGAAGGCATCGCCCTGGCCGACGTCGATGGCGTGGATCTCGAGCGCCGCGCCGCCGCCGTAGCGGACGGCCGCCGGCCATGCGACGAGGCAGGCCGCCGCCGCGCCGACGCCGACCCAACGGCGCACCGCCGGGCGGATGCCCTGCCCCGCCGTGCGCCGGATACGGGCTATGGCGAGCGTGGCGGCGGCCGCGGCGAGGCCCCAGCCGACGACGGCGTCGCGAGGGATCCAGATGCTGCCCCCCGGCACCGCCGCGGCGTGCGCGGCGATCAGCGAGAGCGTATCGAGCAGCGTAGTGGCGCCTTCGGCCAGGAACCGCCCGGACGCTTCGTGGACCGCGCCGACGGCGAGGCTGAGCGCGACGGCCGGCACCGCGGCACCGACCACCGGGATGGCCACAACGTTGGCGACCACACCGATGGGAGCGATGCGCGCGAAGTGAAGCGCCACGATCGGCGCGGTCGTCGCGGTGGCGGCGATGCTGGTGGCGAGCGAGTCCTGGAGGAATCGGACCCGGCCGAACGGGAGCGCGGCGATGAGGCGGCGCCGCAGCGCGATGATCCCGATGACCCCGGCGAACGACAATTGGAACCCCGGCTCGAGGATCGCGATCGGGTCGGCGACGAGGAGCGCGAGCGCTGCGGCGGCGAGGGGCGTGAACGGGTCGGACGGCCGCTGGAGCCGGCGCATCCCCATGACGAGCCCGAGCTGGAGCGCGGCGCGCATCGCCGCGTGCGGCGCGCCGAGGAAGAGGACGTAGGCGAGCGTGAAGCAGACCGTCGCGAGGCCGGTCGCCCGGGCGCCCAGCCGCGCGATGCGGCCGAGCAGCAGGAGGACGCCGGCGATGACCCCGACGTGCAGCCCGGAGATGGCGAGCAGGTGGGCGAGCCCGGACCGGGCGAACTGCTCGCGGACCGCCGGATCGACGCCGCCGCGCTGTTCCAGGATCAGCGCCTCGACGAGCCCGGCGTGGTCGGGGAAGATTGTGCGGATCCGCTGTTGCGCCCGGCCGCGCAGCGTCGCGATCGGGTGCCGGCGCGCGGAGGCCGGTCGGATCACGGTCGCGGAATCCACGACGAGCGTGCCGGTCCACACGGGGCGCCGCAGCTCCCGGTCGTCCGAGGGGAACGACAGCCAGCGGCCGACCACGTGGACCTCCGCGCCGCCGGCCGCGCCGTACCATCCACCCTCCGGCGCACGTGCCCGCACCGCCGCCGGGCAGTCGAAAGCGGACGCGCCGACCCGCATCCCGGTCGTCCGCAGCATGACCGCGCCGTCCGGATCGGGGAGCGCGGTCAGGACCGCGTCCGCCTCCAGGCGGCTGCCGTCGGGGATCCGCGTGAGGCAGTCGGTGCGGGTCTCGCGGGCGGCGACCGCGCCGAGCACGACGCCCGCGAGGCCGACGAGCGCCGCGGCGGTGCGTGGCCGGATGCCCGAGAGCAGTGCGCACGCGCCGGCGGCGGCGGGCAGGACCAGGGCGTGTGGGGCGAGGTGCGGCGCGCGGAGTCCGACGGCGAGCGCGGCCGCGAAGGTGAGCGTGACCCGGGTCAGGGGGCGGATCATCCCGCCCCCGACCGCGGATCGTGTGGGCCGCCTTGGGGGTCAGGCGGTCTGGAGCAGCGCCGGCTCGGCCACGGCCCGGCCGGTGAACGTCGCGCCGGTCGTGCCGGTGAGCCGCACGTCGACGAAGCGGCCGACGAGCGAGGCGTCGCCGGGGAACACGACCATCTTGTTGCGGTCCGTCCGGCCCAGCACGTCGCCTTCGCTCCGTGCGAGCCGCTCGACGAGCACCTGCTCCTCGCGGCCGACTTCGGCCGCGTTGATCTCGGCCTGGATCGCGCGCTGCATCTCGATGACCCGTTCCAGCCGGGCCTGCGCCACGTCTTCGGCGATGAACTGCTCCGCCGGCAGGCGCGTGGCGGGCGTGCCGTCGCGGGGCGAATACTTGTAGAGGTACGCGTCGTCGAAGCGGACCGTCCGCAGCAGCTCGAGCGTCGCCTCGTACTCGTCGTCCGTCTCGCCGGGGAACGCCACGATGACGTCCGTCGACAGCGCAATGTCGGGGATCGCGGCCCGGACCAGCCGGACCCGGTCCAGGAACGACTCGACCGTGTACCGGCGCAGCATGCGCTTGAGCGTCCGGTCGTGGCCCGCCTGGACCGGCAGGTGGAGGTGCTTGCAGACCGTCGGCTCCTCGGCCATGACCTCGACCAGCGCCGGCGTGACGTCGTTCGGGTGCGGCGACGTGAACCGGACCCGCCGGATCCCGTCGACGCGCGCCACGGCGCGGAGCAGTCGGGGGAAGTCCCAATCTCCATGCCGGTACGAGTTCACGGTCTGGCCGAGGAGCACGACCTCCGGGATCCCCTGCGCGACGATGTCCCGCACGTCGCGCAGGATCATCTCCGGCTCGCGGTTCTTCTCCGGCCCCCGCACGTACGGCACGATGCAGTACGTGCAGCGGTGGTCGCAGCCGCGCTGGACGGGGACCCACGCAGAGACCTTCGAACCGCGCTGGATCTCCAGTCCCTCGTAGTTCTCTTCCGCCACGAAGTCGAGCACCGCGAGGCGGCCGTCGCCGGTCCGGGGCGGCGCCGCGGCCGGCGCGGCCCCCAGCACGGGCAGCGCCGCGCCCCGGTTGCGCCGGCCTTCGCGACCCGCGGAGGGCCGGCCCGCGGACGGATCGTCCGCACCCGCCGCGCCGTCCCGCGCGGCGCCGGACCCCGGCGCCGGGGCAGCGGCCGCAGCGGGCGCGTCGGCGCGCAGCTCCGCGAGCGCCTCAGGCAGCCGGCGATACCCGTCGGGCCCCATGACCAGGTCCACGTACGGCGCCTTTTCGAGCAGCGTCCGGCCCATCCGCTGGGCCATGCAGCCGGTCACGCCGAGGACCACGCCGGGGCGTTCGAGCTTCAGCTTGTTGAGCTGGGCGACGCGGCCGAGCACGCGCTGCTCCGCGTGCTCGCGGATCGCGCAGGTGTTGACCAGGATGACGTCCGCGTCGTCGGGCGAGCCGGCCAGCTCGTAGCCCTGGGCTGCCAGGATGCCCTGCATCAGCTCGCCGTCGCTAACGTTCATCTGGCAGCCGTAGGTCTCGACGTACGCCTTCTTGCGAGTGCTGTTAGCCATTGTCTTTCAATGAGTTACGACTTACTGATGTCTTCACGGCCCGCTTTGTTTTAGGTTGCTGTTTTAGGTTGCCTTTCCGCAGCAGCCGTTTCGTGGGCCGCTCGATGACCATCCGGGTGGTCTCCGGATCGGGTCTCTGGTACCTCTTGAACGCCGAGACCGACCGCCATCCTCCCGCCGCCATCACGTCGGGGTCGGGTAGGTCCTTCCGCTCCGTTACCCACTTCCGCCGCAGGGAGTGCCATCCGGCTCCCTTGGGCTTCTCGATTCCCGCTTTCTCGAACAGCCACACCATCCACTTCTGGGCGGCGTTCACGGTGTAGGGCCTCGGTTCTTGCGGGCCCTGCTTCGGCCGGTAGCCCCTCCGGCCGTCGTTCTTCTGGAAGACGAACTTATCGTCCGGGTTCATACGACGCCACACCCGCAGCATCCGAAGAACGTGCCGCGGCAAGGCGACGTGGGTCTCCGTGCCCATTTTGTCCTTCTCGCCCTTCCATACGACCGTGCCGGCGTCCAGGTCGAGGTCGTCCCACTCGAGGTTGATGACGCTCGCGCAGCGCCGACCGGTCCCCTCGATGGTGACGAGGAAGACCCGGTAGTGCGGCTTGAACCGTTTCGCGGTCCTCCGGAGCACCGTGAACTCGTCGTGGGTGATGAGCACCTGGCGCGGCCTCGGGTTGTGCGGGACGGAGATGCCCGCCAGCGGGTATTCCCGGAGCAGTTTCCTTCCCTGCTCGTCCTTCGTTTTTAAGGCCCATCGAAGGACGGAGCGGAGGATGGAGAAGTCCGAATACATCGTCTGCTGTCCTGGCGCCTTCGGGAGCCCTTCCAGACCCTTTCTGCGGCACTCCTGGAGGTGCTTGATGTCCTCCTCGTCCAGGGTGGTCACGTCCCGGGCCGCCCCGAAGAACTCCACGAGCATGTCGAGGACGAACTTCTTCTGCGTCTGGGTCTTCGGCTTCAGACTCTTGAAGCTCGCGCTCTTGTAATAGAGCTGAACCAGGTCTCCGAGGCGGACCCGGCCGTTGGAGGCGACGCTCTCCGGCGTGGGCTCGGAGCTCCGCTCGAGACGGGCCCTCTCCAGGAGGGCGATGAGTTCATACGCCTGCGCCTCCGCCTTCTCCTCGTCCCGGTGGCCCAGCGAGCGTGCGTTCGTGAGCTTGCCGTCCTTCCATACGGCAATCATAAGGTCGGAGCCGGGCCTGGGCTGCCACACCCGAACCCGGCTCTTGCCTTTCTCCCCGTAGTTCTTCGGCTTGATGCGCTTGGTCGTCATACGTGCTAGGCGGCGAGAATCTCTTGGAAGTGCGCGGTGACATCGTACACGTCGGTTGCACTGCCCAATGATGTCGATGTACGGGTGTCAACGCAAGTTTTCTGCATCTTTTTGCGTCGCAACCCGGTAAGAACAGGGATGTCCTTCTTACGGATGAGGATAGGCGAGCCCCGTTCTGGGTTCGGCCGTGCGTCCTCGACCAGCTTCCGTCGAACGGCCCGTCGCACGGTCTCGGGGTTCACCTGGGCCAGGAGGGCGGCTTCCTCGACGGAGACCGTCTCGTTCTCGCGGCTCTGGTGGGCGAGGAGCAGGTCATCGAGGAGAGCATCTCTTGCATCGGCCTGCGCCGCGGCTCCGTTCTTTCGGAGCAGCGCGTTCTCGGCGCGGGCCTTGGAAACAAACTCGTCCAACCAGCTCATTGTCGTGCAAACGGGGTGTGTTGGCAATGTACTAGTACAGTAATTACACCCCCTCCCGTGTGTCAACGGCTTGCGCGGAGCCGTGACCCGGGTTCATGCCTGAGTCCTTTCCATCATTCTTAATAAAGGCGATTTTCGCATATCGACCACGTCTCGCGTACAGTGCTCTCGGCGGACGAGACCTCGCCATACCCGATGCCATCCGACACCGTGACGAAATCGGTCTTCAGCGAGGAATACCGGCTGCTCCTCTCGCTCCTGGTACAGGCGCGGAAGGAGCGCGACATCACGCAACGGGAGCTCGGGAGCCGTCTCGGCCGAGACCAATCTTTCGTCTCGAAGTTCGAGCGCGGTGTGAGACGCCTGGATGTTGTCGAGTTTATGCAGGTCGCGTCCGCCATCGATGTTGACCCCTTTGACCTCCTTCGACAGATCCAAGGGCGGGCGCGTGACAGCAAACAGGGCCGATCATGACACCATGCTACCGGCTCGCCACTCCAGCGGCCGGTGGCGACCGTGCGTCTGGTAAGAACGGAAGTTCTAATCGCGAGAGGTGCGTTCGCGGAGTCTCGTGAATGGGCTCAAATCCAAGACGAGCTTCGTACCGCCATCCGCCGCGTTGTCTGGCCTCCCGGAAACAACCGCTTCACCATCCACCCACAGAGCGGGAGACGGCGCGGCGAGGGCAACGGTGTCAAACCGATTAAGGATGCCTTCGTGGATGCGCTCGAGGATTTTGGGTGGGAGCCGGAGCGGCGTTTACGCATCGGTACGGTGCGCGCGGCTGGTAAGATCGATGTTATCAAGCGAACGCCTCGCGGCATCTTCGCCGTGGAGTGGGAGACCGGCAACATTTCCAGCAGTCACCGCTCCGTGAACAAGCTGGCGCTCGGAATCATTCAGAACGCTATCGTCGGCGGCTGCATCGTCCTTCCTACGCGCGAGATGTACCGGTACCTCACGGACCGCGTGGGAAACTTCCGCGAACTGGAGCCCTATTTCCCGCTGTGGCAAAGCGTGGTGACG
>DASVDG010000008.1:0-23224 GCA_036381255.1 Longimicrobiales bacterium
CTGGGCTTGCTGGCGCTTCTGGAACTTGGTCTTCAGCATGGTATGTCTCCTCCTGGCAAAGGTGAGGCGGAGACATACCGAGGAGAATCCTCGCGGCTAAAATGCGATCTGGACGGCTTACGGCTTGTTTCGAGAATAACCCGATAGGGTAACACGGACCGGCACGCTCACGAATTCGGAGTCGGCGAGGGCGCCAGGAACTCGAATTCGGCATCTCCGTTGGTGGGGATACGGTCAAGGGTTATTGTTGCTCGGGAGAGGTGTGGTGGAGGGGATTCGGAAGGAACGCGGGGCGAGCCGCGAAAAAGGGGCACGACGGGGTGATCCGAATAGAGGCGTCTAACCTGCTCCGTTCGCCGCAAACGCGCACGCAGCGGCCGCCGCGCGCCGGGATCGGTCCCCCGCGATCCACCCGACCTCGGAACGGTCCTTGCTCCCGGCGGCGAGGGATGAGGCGAGTGTCCGGGCATCGACTCCTCGTGGCCGCGGCGGCCGTGATCGCCGCGTGCCGGGTCGAAGCGCCGCCCACGGCCGGCCGTGCGGCGGCGCCGACGGACACCGCGGCGGGCGAGATCCCGATCCGCCTGGTGGGCCCGAACGACGCCGCGCTCGTCGTCCCGGTCCACATCAACGGCACCGGCCCGTACGACTTCGTCTTCGACACCGGCTCGACCCTGACTTGCGTGGACCCGGGGCTGGCCGGGCGGCTGGGGCTCGAGGAGCGCCCGGTCGGCCCCGGCGTCGGGATCGGCGCCGGCGGCGCGGAGCGGCTGAGCGTCGTCGCGATGGACTCGGTCCGCATCGGCCCCGCGGTCGTCGCGGACTTGCTGGCGTGCGTGATCGACCTCGAGCCCGCACGACGGTTCGGCCTCGAGGTGCACGGCCTCGTCGGGCTGAACTTCATGAAGCCGTTCCGCATCACGATCGAATTCGACCGCGGCGTGCTCCGCATCCTGCGGCCGGACACCGTGCCGGCGCCCTGAGCGCGCGGCCGTGGGCCGTCCCGGTTCCCGACCCGCGCCAGGTCTCCACCTCACAGGAACCGGCCCCGCAGACCGGACCGGCCCCGCGACGACGCACGGCGCCGGTCAGTGGCCTCCCTGCGTGTGCGCCGATCCGTCCGCGTCCACGCCCGGCACATCCGCCCAGCGGAAGCACGGCCGACGCATCGCGGAGCCGAGGCTCGGGGCGAACCCGTTGCGCCGCACCGGGGCGATGACGTCCGTCGCGTAGGTCGAGAGCTCCTCGAGATCCTGGATGAAGTCGCCGGCCCAGAGGAAGCGCGCCGGCGCGACGTAGGCGATGAGGGCGCCGTCGATGGCGGCGAGCCCATCCTGGGGACGGGCGCGGCGGCACGCGAGCGGAACGCAGCGAAAGGCCCGGGAGAACGGTGAACGGTCGGATCGTGCCGGCGGGTGGGGGGCGGGTCGCAGGCGACCCGCCCGATACGACCGTGCCCCGAACGGGATCGATCCCGTCCGGGGCACGGCCGCGCTGGCGGGAGCGTGTGGGAATCGAACCCACCCGCCCGGGTTTTAGCCAGGCAAGCTGGTTTTGAAGACCAGTCGAGCCACCAGGCCCGATCCGCTCCCTTACTCCGCCACCGGGACGATGGTCGAGGCGCCGCGGGCTGTCAACCCGTCGCGGGTGCGGCCGTGCACGCGCGAGCCTTCAAGGCTTCGGGGCGTGCCCGGGCGCACGCGGCCTCACTCGCGCGATACGCGGCGCAGCTCCGCAAGACGGCGGCGTGCCCGGGCGCTCACGACTTCACTCCCACGCCAGCTCCAGCGCGCCGTCCCGCTCCACCACCCGGTGGCCGAAGCGGCCGCACTCGCGCACCAGCGTGGCGCGCAGCCACGCCCGGTCCGCGGGCGACGGCGGGTTCAGCCGAAAGTTCCGCAGCCGGAGCGGCGTCATCCGGAGCCGGGCGAGGTGGCCGGTCGCGAGGTCGATCGTCGGGAAATACATCAGCACCAGGTCGTCCCGGAACTCGCCGTACCCTTCGATCCCCTCGTAGTCCGTCAGGAAGTCGCCACACCCGTAGAAGATCGGGCATCCGCGGTACACCTCGATCGCCTTGACGTGGTGGGAGGAGTGCCCGTGAACGACGTCGATCCCCGCCCCATCGATCAGCGCGTGGGCGAAGCGCCGGTGCTCCGGCGGGATGTCGTACCCCCAGTTGCCGCCCCAGTGGATCGACGCCACGACGACGTCGCCGGCCCGCCTCGCGGACGCCACGAGGCGAGCGACCGCCGCCACGACGGCGTCCGAGAAATCGGGGACGACGTGCACGCCGGGCCACCCGCGCCCGGCGGCCCAGCTCCCGGGGATCCCGCTGTCGGTCGCGCCGAGGCCGAAGACGAGCACCCGCGCACCGGCCGCCGTGTCGATGACGGCCGGGGCCCGCGCCGCCGCCCGGTCCCGCCCCGCGCCGGCGACCCGGATCCCCGCCCGGTCCAGCGCCTCGAGCGTGTCGAGCAGACCCGCCTCCCCCCAATCCAGCACGTGGTTGTTCGAGAGGACGCACGCGTCGATCCCCGCCGCCGTGAGGACCGGCACGTTCGCGGGGTGCATGCGGTAGTGGATCGGCTTGAACGCCGGCGTCTCGCTCGTCGTGATGGCGGTCTCGAGGTTGACGATCCGGGCGTGCGGCCGGACCTCGTCGAGCACGTCGAGCGCCGCGCCCCAGACGTACCCGAACGCGACGGGCCACGGGATCGGCCCGTTCTTCCGCTCGGCCAGGTCGACATAGTCGAAAGCCGAGGAGACGGCCGGCTCGTACAGCCGCGGCCGCGACGGGTGCGGCAGCACCTGGTCGATGCCCCGCCCCGTCATCACATCCCCGCAGAGAAAGAGCGTCAGGTGCCGCGGCCGTTCCATTGCGCGCCGTCGTTTCAGGCCGAGCCCCGCCGGACGCGCGGCGCGCCGCCGCGGGACCTGTGCCGGGCGCCGAGCGCGCCGGCATCGCCCCCGCGCCGCAAATCGCGCTCCCGAATGGCCGCGCGATCGACCTTACAGCGACGTCGGTCGACCGCGCCCGCCGGTGCGCGACACCGAGCCGCACCGCCGGCCTCCTCCTTGCGGTATCGTATTGTGGCAACGCGACATCGACCACGACGACAGAAAGGAGGTCCGATGACGGCGAAAGAGATCATGACCGCGCCCCCGGCCTGTTGCACGCCGAAAGACCCGGCGCAGGAGGCCGTGCGGCTCATGCAGGAAAAGAACTGCGGCCTGATCCCGGTCGTCGACGACCGCGAATCCGCCAGGCTCGTCGGCGTGGTCACCGACCGCGACATCGCGCTGCGCGGCGTGGGGCGCGGCGCCGGCGCGGACACGCCGGTCCGCGACCTGATGTCGACCGACATCAGCTGCTGCGGCCCCGATGACGATCTCGGCCAGGTCGAGCGGATCATGGAGGCGCGTCAGGTCCGTCGCGTGCCGGTCGTCGACGACGACGGCCGATGCATCGGCATCATCGCCCAGGCGGACCTCGCCATGGAGGAAGGGCGCGCCACGACGGAGGAAGAGATCGGGCGAGTCGTCGAACGCATCTCCGAGCCAACCGACGGTCCCCGCGCCGAGCGCGAGGTCGGCATCCGGATCCGGTGAGGCCGGGCCCGGCCGGGGCTCACGCCCGGTGCCGGACGGTAATCAAACCCGACGTCGGCGCCAGACGCCAAACGCCGCGAGCCCCGCCAGCGTGCTCACCGTCGTCGCCGCGCCGGCCGGGTCGCTCCGCTCCCCGCCGCGCGCGGCCTCCGCCCGCCGCTCCGCCACACGGGCCTCCGCCTCCGCGAGCATCCGCTCCTCCGCGTACGCCGCATACGCCTCCGGGAACACCGCGACGTGGAAGTGCGGCGGGTAGTACTCTCGCGTCGCGTCGAGCACGCCGGCCCTCTCGAGCGAGAGCAACGCGCCCTGCATCCACGCCAGACCCGGCTCGTTCCGCGGGACCCTCAGATCCACCGCCATCCCGGCCGGGTGCACCGAGAGCCTGTGCGCGTTCGACGGCTGCCTCGACGCCGGCCGCGTAAGGCTCGTCACGACCAGCCGCCTGCCCGTGGTCTCGTGGTACTGCGCCGCCAGCCGCTCGATGAAGCGCCGCACCTCCGGCAGCGCGTGCCGCCCTCGCTTCGTCTTCACCCAGTAGTCCCGGTTCCCTCGGACCGGCACCAGCCGGCCCGCGTCCACCTGTGCCCCGACGTCCGCGGGCGTCTCCGCGAACCGCAGCTCCTGACCCGTGGCGATCTCGTGCTGTCGCTCCATCGACGCCGGCGAGCCGTCCAGCTCGACCGCGACGTCGTTCATGGCGACGACCGCGGCCATCGGGAAGAGCGCGAGCGACAGCGTCGAACGCATGTATCGCTTCAACTCCTTCCGCCTCCTTTCGTCGTCCGGCGCCGGAACGCCGCTCCGGCACGCCTCAATGCAGCCAAAACGAGCGCCCGGCTGCCTCGAGGGCGTCCGGGCGCTGCGAAATCCTTGCATAGGGATGGCACAACACCATGATCCGCAACGTGTTACGACCCGCTGCGGGATACTTGGAAACTACCGGAATCGACGGCGGGTTTCAACCCCCGGCGCGCTCGGAAACCGGCGCTGCAGCGCCGGAAGACGGCCACCTTTCGGCCGGTCCCGCCGCGGGTGTATCTTGGGACGCCGCGCGCCCCGACCGGGCCGACGCCGAGACCCGCGACCCCGGACCCGGGAGGGACCGGCGTCGCACGTCGACGGTCGTCTCGCTGGTTTCGCCGGCGCTGCTCCGGGGCGCATTTCGAGGATCCGAACCGATCGAGAGGACGACCATGCCCGCGACCCAGACGCTGACCAAGGTGACGCCCGTGCTGTACGTCGAGGAGATCGAGCCCGTGCTCCCCTTCTGGGTGGACCGGCTCGGATTCACGAAGGCGGTCGAGATGCCCGAAGGCGACCGGCTGGGGTTCGTGATCCTCCAGAAGGACGGCGTCGAGATCATGTATCAGACGCGCGAGAGCGTACGGAACGACGTCCCGGCGCTGGAGTCGACGCCGATGGGCGGTGCGCTGCTCTATGTCCAGGTCGCGGACCTGGACGCCGTCGCGCGCGCGCTGGAAGGGATCGAGCCGGTGGTGCCGCGGCGGCAGACGTTCTACGGCGCGGACGAGCTGATCGTGCGCGAGCCCGCCGGGAACGTCGTCATGTTCGCGCATTTCGCGCAGTAGCGTCAGGAGAAGTCACCGATCAGCCCGATCTCGGGGGTGAGCTCGTAGCCGAGCTCGCGGGCGACGGTGTCGCGGGCCAGGTCGATGAGCGCGCAGACCTCCGCGGCCGTCGCCCCGCCGAGGTTGACGATGATGTTGGCGTGCTTGTGGAAGATGCCGGCGTTGCCGAGCACGTGCCCCTTGAGGCCGCACTGGTCGATCAGCCGCCCGGCGCCGACGCCCTCGATCTTCTGGAAGATCGACCCCGCGCAGGGGTAGAGCCAGAGGTCCGGGTGCCGCTCATCGCGCCACTCGAGGTTGGCGCGGATGACCTCGCGCAGCCGGTCCACCGGCTCGGGCGTGAGGCGGAACGTGACGGCAAGGACGATGTCGCGGCGGTCGTGGAGGATGCTGTAGTCGTAGCCGAAGTGGAAATAGTCGCGACCGACGGTCCGCACCACGCCGTCCTCGCCCAGGATCTCCGCCGACTCGACGACCTCCTCGATGAACACCGTGCGCTCGCGCTCCGGCGCCGGCGAGAGGAAGTGCAGGTTCTGCCAGATCGCGCCGCCGACGCTGCTCGGGATGCCGACGAAGTGGTGCAGCCCGCCGAGGCCGCGCGAGACCGTCGCCTCGATCAGGTCGTGGAAGACCTGGACGCCGCTCTCGGCGCGGACGCGGCGCTCGTCGAGGAACTCGATGCCGCGGGCCTCGTTACGGATGACGAGGCCGCGGACCCCCTTGTCGGCGATCAGGATGTTGGCGCCGGTCCCGAGCACGAACCACGGCACGCCCAGCTCGCGCGCGGCCTGGACGGCCTCGACCAGGTCGCCGCGGGTACGCGCGCGGAAGAAGAGGTCCGCGGGCCCGCCGATGCGGAACGTGGTGTACGGCGCCAGCGGGACGTCGCGGGCGACGCGGTCCGCGCCGAGCCGGCGCTCGAGTTCGACGAGGGGCAGGTCCGTGCGTGCAGGCATGCCGTAACGAGGGTAGAATGTCACACGATTCGGCCGGCGCCGACGGCCGGCCGGTCCGGGGGCCGTACCCCGGACGTGCAAGCGAGGTGCCCGGTCCCTGGACCGGCGGCTGCTGAACCCGAACGGACCCCCGATGCAGAACACGCCTGACGCCGCCCGTCGCGGCGCGACGCCCTCACCGGCCGCGGCCGCCCCGCACGTCCCGGACGTCTCGCCCGATCTGCCGCCGGCGTCCTGGCGCCTGGTGCTGGCCGCGCTGAGGCGGCTGCCGCAGGGGGCGCTGAGCCGCGCGTTCGGCCGCATCGCCGATGTCGCGATCCCGCGCGCCCTGCGCCGCCCCGTACTGGGCACCGCCGCGCGCGTCCTCGGGATCGACCTCGCCGAGGCCGAGCGCCCGGTCGAGGACTACCCCTCGCTGAACGCGCTCTTCGTCCGGCGACTCCGGCCGGGCGCGCGGCGGTGGCCGCAACGTCCGGACCTCGCCGGCTCGCCCGTGGACGGCGTCATCGGCGCGTTCGGCCAGGTCCGGGACGGACGGCTGATCCAGGCCAAGGGCCGGTGGTACTCGGCGGCCGACCTCCTCGGCGACCCCGTCGAGGGCCGGCGCTACGACGGCGGCGCGTTCCTCACGCTCTACCTGAGCCCGCGGCACTACCACCGCATCCACGCACCGTGCGACGGCGCGATCCCGACCGCGCGCTACGTCCCCGGCGCCCTCTTCCCCGTCAATACGCCGGCCGTGCTGCACATCCAGGACTTGTTCGCCCGGAACGAGCGCCTCGTCTGCCCGCTCGACGGCCCGCTCGGCCGCGTCACGGTCGTGGCCGTCGGCGCGTACAACGTGGGGCGCATCTCCGCGGCGTTCGACCCTGCGTGGTGCGCGGGGCCGGGTGGCGCGCACTGGGTCACGAACCGCCGGCCGCCGGCGGAAGCGGTCCGCACGTACGATCCGCCCGTCGCGGTCTCCGCCGGCGCCGAGATCATGGCGTTCCACCTCGGCTCGACCGTGATCCTGCTCTTCGAGCCGGGCCGTGCTCGCCTGGCCGCGGACCTCCGCACCGGCGCGGAGATCCGGCTCGGCGATCCGGTCGCGGAACGCGCCGGGGACGCGTAGCGACGGCGCCGCCTACCCGACGACTGCGACGGTCTCGATCTCGACGCGCACGTCCTTCGGCAGCCGCGCGACCTCGACCGTCGAGCGCGCCGGCTTGTGGTCCCCGAAGTACCGGCCGTAGACCTCGTTCATCGCCGCGAAGTCGTTCATGTCCTTCAGGAAGACCGTGGTCTTGACGACGGAGGAGAGCGACGCGCCGGCCGCCTCGAGCACCGCCTTGATGTTCTCCATGACCCGCTCGGTCTGCACGGCCACGTCGCCTTCGACGATCTGCATGGTCTCGGGGTCGAACGGGACCTGCCCGGCCGTGAAGACCAGGTTCCCCGCGACGATCGCCTGACTGTACGGCCCGATCGCCTCGGGCGCCCGCTCCGTGTGTACCCGCTTCAGCTCCACCGTTCAGCCTCCTCGAAGATTCGTTCACGCGTTCTGGTGCTGCCGGATCGTCGCGCGCAGCTCGTCCGGCGAGACCGTGGCGACGCCCGCCTTCCCCACCTCGATCCCCGCGGCGTGGTTCGCGAGCACGGCGGCCTCCACCACGCCCGCCCCCGCGCCGAGCGCCGCGGCGACGACGGCGGTGACCGTGTCGCCGGCGCCGGAGACGTCGTAGACGGAGCGCGCCGCGGTCGGCACCCGCACGTACTCGCCCGACTCGGTCAGCAGCGCCATCCCGCCCTCGCCGAGCGTCACCAGCAGGTGGGCGCAGCCCAGCCGCCGGCGCGTGTGTTCCATCCACTCCGCGTCATCCGCTGCGACGGGCGCCTGAAGCGCGGCCGCCAGCTCGCCCTGGTTCGGCTTGAAGACCGTCGCGCCGCCATAGGCGAAGAAGTTCCTGGACTTGGGGTCGACCACGACGGGGATCCGGTGGCGGGCGGCCGCGGCGAGCGCGGCCTCGATCACGCGCGGCGCGAGGACGCCCTTGTTGTAGTCCTCGAGCACGAGCGCGTGGGCGCCGTCGAGCAGCGACTCGATCGCCGCCACGAGGCGTTCGGCGCAGGCGGCGTCGACGTCGTCCTCCGCCTCGACGTCGTAGCGCGCGACCTGGTGATGCCGCGCCAGGATCCGCGTCTTGACGGTCGTCGGCCGGCCCTCGACGCGACACACGCCCACGTCGCGCACGCCGATGCGGAGCAGCGCCTCGCGGAGCCGCTCGCCGGACCGGTCCGTGCCGACGCAGCCGACCACGTCGCACCCCGCGCCGAGCGCGACGACGTTGCTCGCGACGTTCGCCGCGCCGCCGAGCGCGACCCACTCCTCGGCGACGCGAACGACCGGCACCGGCGCTTCCGGCGAGATGCGCGACGCGCTGCCGCGCAGGTAGACGTCCAGCATGAGGTCGCCGACCACGACCACGCGCACGCCGCGCACGGCCTCGAGCAGCGTGTCGAGGCGCTCGGGCGTCATTCGATTCACGACTAAGAAACCGCTGGGGGCACAGAACTTTCGTCTCCGGACGCTCCGGAGCCGTTTGAACGGGGGAAAGTACCGCGGGGCCGGACCCTTGTAAAGCGGCCGGCTCGCGCGCTTCGCTGGACGCCATGGGGAGATTCGTCGCCGCGATCGACACCTGGATGCGCAATGCCGCGCTCGGCGTGCAGGAGTACTTCACCCTGGGCCAGCGCGCGGTGCGCTTCGTGGCGGCGCGCCCGTTCTACTGGGCCGATGTCTTCGTGCAGATGGACCGCATTGGCGTCGGCTCCATCCCGATCATCCTGCTGACCGGCCTGTTCACGGGGATGGTGCTGGCGCTCCAGTCCTCGGTCGAGCTGGGGCGCTTCGGCGCGGACATCTACCTGGGCAGCCTGGTCGGCGCGTCGATGGTCCGCGAGCTGGGCCCGGTCATCTCGGCGCTGATGGTGGCCGGCCGCGCCAGCTCCGGCATCGCCGCGGAGCTCGGCTCGATGCGCGTCACGGAGCAGATCGACGCGATGGAGAGCATGGGCACGGACCCGATCAAGAAGCTCGTCACGCCGCGCCTTCTGGCCGGGATCACCATGCTGCCGATGCTGACGGTGCTGGCGGACACGATCGGGATCATCGGCGGGCTCGCCATCGCGGTGCTCCGCGTCAACCTCCCGGCCGACATCTACCTGCGCGGCGTCTGGCAGACGTTCGCCACGTCCGGCTTCGTATTCGACGTCTTCCCCCGCGACTTCGTCAGCGGGCTCGCCAAGCCGGTCGTCTTCGGCGCGATCATCGCGCTCACCGGCTCGTACTACGGCCTGACCGCCACCGGCGGGACGGAGGGGGTGGGGCTCGCCACCACCCGCGCCGTCGTCACGGCGTCGATCCTGATCCTGGCGACCGACTACTTCCTGACCCAGCTCCTCCTCTTCCTGATCCCGCCGCCGCGGATGGTATGAGCGCGGTCCACGACCCCCTGCACGAGATCCGGCGCGCGCTCGAGGAGGCGGACCGCCCGCCGCCCACCGTCGACCGCTCCGCGCCGATCGTGATCCAGCTCCAGGACGTCTGGCTCGCGTTCGACCACCCCGTGCTCCGCGGCGTCGACCTGGAGGTCCACGAGGGCGAGACGCTCGTCGTCCTTGGCGAGTCCGGCACCGGCAAGTCCACCATCCTCAAGCTGATCCTCCGCCTCCTCGTCCCCGACCGTGGCCGCGTCCGCGTCTTCGGCCGCGACATCGTCGACCTCAGTTACGAGGAGGCGCTGGAGATCCGGCGGCGCATCGGGATGGTCTTCCAGTACGCCGCGCTGTTCGACTCGCTCACCGTCTACGAGAACGTGGCGTACCCGCTCCGGGAGCACACGCACCTGCCGGAGGACCGGATCTACCGCATCGTCTGCGAGCGGCTGGAGTTCGTGGACCTCGACCCGGGCCAGGTCATGGCCCAGCTCCCCGGCGAGCTCTCCGGCGGGATGCGCAAGCGCGTCGGCATCGCCCGGGCCATCGCCTCGGACCCCGAGATCGTGCTCTACGACGAGCCGACCGCCGGCCTCGATCCGCTCGCCGTCGACACGATCGTCACACTGACGCGCAAGCTCCAAGCGGAGCTGGGCGTCACCTCCGTCGTCGTCACGCACGACATCCGCGCCGGGTTCCGCGTGGCGAACCGCGTGAACCTGCTGCGCGCCGGGCGGATCGAGTTCGAGGGCACGCCGGAACAGATGGTCGCGAGCGACGACCCCTACATCCGCGCGTTCCTGAGCTGAGTCGTGGTGCAGCGATCGATCCGCAGCGTCCGGCTCGAATGGAGCCAGGTCCGGGTGGGCGCGTTCCTCATCGTCGCGCTCGCCATCCTGGCCTACGCCGTCTACCGCGTCGGCGACCTCTTCGACGTGTTCGCCGACCGCTACACGATCGTCACGCTCGTCAGCCGCGCCGATGGACTGCTCGAAGGCGCGCCCGTCACGCTCGCCGGCCAGCGCGTCGGGCAGGTCGAGGCCATCGAGTTCCTCCCCGTCGACACGCGACCCGAGAACCTGAGCATCCAGCTCTCGATCAACGACGACATCCGCGAGCACGTCCGCGCCGACTCGTACGCCCAGGTGCGCACCCAGGGGCTGCTCGGCGACCGCTACGTCGACATCGCTCCGGGCTCGCCCGCACAACCCATCGTGGAGCCGTGGGATACGATCCGCGGTGTCGACCCGGTGGACACCGAGGAACTGCTCGCCGCCGCGAACACGACGCTCATCGAGATGCAGGCGCTCGTCGCCGACCTCCGCAGCATCACCCGCTCGCTGCTCGATGGCCAGGGCACGCTCGGGCGGCTCCTCGTCGACGACGCGCTGTACCTCCAGATGACCGGCGCGGCAAGCCAGCTCGAGGCGCTGATCGTCGACATCAACACCAGCGACGGCACGATCGCGCGGCTGATCCGCGACCCGTTGCTGTACCAGCAACTCGTCGGCGCCGTCGCGCGCGTCGATACCCTGACCGGCCTCGCCCTCTCCGGCCAGGGCACGCTCGGACGGCTGCTCCGCGACGACACCGTCTACGAGGGCCTGCTCGGCGTGATCGGCCGCGCAGACACGACCATCGCCGGATTCGGCGGCGCGCTCCGCGCGCTGACCGCCGGCGACGGCACGCTCCAGCGGCTGCTCCGCGACCCGGCGCTCTACGACCAGCTCCTCAAGGCGGTGATCGACCTCCAGATCCTGATCGCCGACATCCGCCAGGACCCGAGCCGGATCCGGCCGGAGATCAACGTGGACATCTTCTGAGAGCGGCCGGGATCCGCGCGGCCGGCCGCTCGCCGACGACCGGCAAGCCGATGCGGATCTGATGTCGGAGATACCGAACCGGACGACCCGACCGTCCGTTCCATCCGTGACTCTGCCGTAGCCCCGCCCAAACCGGCGCACAACGACGAAACGGCAGAGCGAGGCGACCGCTGAAACGTCGCCTCGCTCTGCCGTTTTCTCGAGATCGGGCCTCTCGGGCCCGGATGGAGCCGGCGGGAGTCGAACCCGCGTCCGCGAATAGATCCCTCGGCGCTTCTACGTGCGTAGTTCGCTGTTCGGTTGATCTCGTCCGTTCATCGGCCAGCGAACGGCCCGTCCCGGACCAGCCGTGCTGTTTCTCGCCTGCGACCGGCACGACATCGAACGCAGGCCAGCCCGATTCGATCGTTGCCTCCGGCCTTACCTCGGGCCCGGTCCGACCGGAGACAGGTGCGCAGGGTTAAACCTTACGCAGCCAGCGCCATCTGAGTGTTGGCACTTGTAAGTGTTCCCGCTTTTTTACGAGGTGACGGGACCTCGGCACGCGGCACCGACTTCACTAGACACGTCGAATCCAGGTCGGCCCCTACACATTCAAGTTAGGCAAATCACGGGCCCGCGTCAACGCCGAGCGGCGCGGCGGTGACGCGATTGCGACCGCCCTCCTTCGAGGCGTACAGCGCGCGATCGGCGCTGGCCACGACGGCGCGCGGGTCCGCTACGCACTCCGGCACGGCGGAGACGCCGAGCGAGATGTGCACCGGGATCTGCTGCCCGTGCCATTCGACCGGGCTCTCGGCGACGGCCTGGCGCAGTCGTTCGGCGGTCCCGACGGCGCCGGCGAGCGCGGTTTCGGGGAGCAACACCACGAACTCCTCACCGCCGTAGCGCGCGGCGTGGTCAACCTCGCGGATCGAGCCGGCGACGTTCGCCGCGATGCGCTTCAGCACCTCATCGCCGGCCTCGTGACCGTACGTGTCGTTGATCCGCTTGAAGTGGTCGACATCGAGGAGGATGAGGGCGAATGGGCGCCCGTAGCGGTGGAACGACGCCGTCGCCGATTCGAGGTGCGCGTCGAAGGCCCGGCGGTTGAAGATCCCCGTCAGCGGATCGTGCTGCGCGCGGTCCGCGTGCTCCCGCAGATCGCCGTAGGCGCGCGCCTGGTGAAGTTGGAGCGCGGCGTAGGGCGCGAGCAGCTCGAGGACTTCGACCGCTTCGGGCTCGATCCCCGCTCCATCGGCGCGCCATGCGGCCAGCACGCCGACCACGCCACGGCCGACGTCCGCGAGCGGCACGACGGCGAGCGACTCCGGCTCGGCCAGCCACCGCTCCGCGGCTGCGGCGACGGGCACCGTCCGCGCCTCTCCGCGCCGCCGGTCGCGCACCAGCGTCGTCGCGTGGCGGGCCGCGAGGCCCAGCTCGCTCTCGAGCGGCCCGAACGTCGCGCCGGCCGGCGGGCCACCGTCCTCGCCCGCCACGGCGAGGACCCGGCCTCGCCCGTCCTCCCACAGCGCCACGGCGGCGCCGCTCCCTTCGACCAGGCGCATCGCCGATTCCGCCAGCACCGCGGCCAGGTCGTCCAGCGACGGCTCCCGCGGCAGGCGACGGAGCACGTCGGTGACGAGCGCGTACCGCTCCCGCGTCGTGACGGCGATCGCCTCCTGCCGCTGCATGCGCAGGAGCGCGCGGAGCTGCGCGGCCGCCGCCTCGGCCGCCTCGGTCGTCGGCAACTCGACCCCGTCGGAGAAGGCGAGGGTGAGGAGCGCCGCCCGCGTCGCGCCCGGCTCGATCGGCACGACGCAGGCGGCGGCCAGGTCGCCGGCCCAGCGGGGCGCGCTCTCGACCCGCATCGGGATGCCCTCCTCCCACGCCCACCCCAGCGGGTCGCCGCGGAGTGGCACGGCGGAAGGCGACGGACCGCCGCGCACGAGCCTCGGCCGCGCGCGCTCGGTCTCCGGGTCCACGTCCCAGATCACCGCGCGCGCCGCGCCGAACGACCCGCGCAGCCGGTCCAGTGCGGCGGCAAGCTCGTCGATCCGGCGAACCGCCTCCGCGGCCTCGCCCGCGGCGCGACCGAACTCCGCTTCGTCCAGGATCTGGCCCAGCGTCTGCTGCTGCGCCCGCACCCGACGGTCCAGCCGCCGGACCCAGCCGGCGACCCCGAGCGCGCACGCGACGGCGACGACCGCCTCTCCCGCGGCCGCGGCGGCGAACCCGCCCCGCGCCCACGCATCCGCCGCGACCAGCGCGAGCAGCGCGGCCCCGGCCACGGGCAGCCGTCGCCTCGCGGGAACGGGCAGAGTCGTCCAGGCCAGCCACGGAACGAACGCGACCAGGAGCGGCGAGTCGAGCCCGCCGGTGGCCAGGGTGAGGAGGTGGAGCGGGATGCCCGCCACGCGCAGCAGTTCGGCGGGGACTCGCCTGCGGCCGGGCGTCCACGCCAGCCCCGCCGCCGCCGCCGTGGTCAGCGCCGCGCCGAGGAGCGCGCCCGCCGAAAGCCACGGCAGGAAGAGCAGCGCGCCCAGGTAGACCGCGCCCACCGCGAGCCCGGCGACGCGCTCCGGCGCCCGGGGGGCGGCCCCGCGCCCGCTCAGCGCGCGGCCGATCGCGCGTGAACGATTCTCGCGGCCGCGCATGCGGCTCCGAATCCGTTGTCGATGTTCACGACCAGCAGACCGGAAGCACAGCTGTTCAGCATCCCCAGGAGCGCGGCGAGCCCGCCGAACGCGGCGCCGTACCCGACGCTGGTCGGCACCGCGATCACCGGGACCGGCACGAGACCGCCCACCACCGACGGCAGCGCGCCTTCCATCCCGGCCACCACGAGGATGACCGCCGCCCGGGCCAGCGCCTCGGACTCGCCGAGCAGCCGATGGATGCCCGCGACGCCGACATCGTACAGCCGCTCCACGCGGAGCCCCATCGCGCGCGCCGTCACGGCCGCCTCCTCGGCGACGGGCAGGTCGCTGGTGCCGGCGCTGACCACGAGGATGGGCGCGCCGTCGTCGAGGTCGAGCGGCTCGTCGGGCGGCTGATACACGATCCGGCCGAGGTCGTGGACCTCCGCCGCGGGGAACCGCTCTGCGAGCGCCGCCCGGACCGGCTCGGCGGCACGCGTGGCGAGAAAACCGCCACCCCGCGCCGCCAGCCGCTCGCAGATCGCGACCACCTGCGGCACGGTCTTGCCGGAGCAGAAGACGACCTCCGGATACCCGTTCCGGATCGCCCGATGATGATCGATGCGTGCGAACGGGGCGCCCTCGGACGCCTCATCCACCGCCTCGACCGGCGTCCAAGCGAGCTTTTCGAGCGCCGCATCGGGCGCGATGCCCCCGGCCGCGACCGCTTCGAGCAGCCGCCGCAGCTGGTCTCGCCTCACGCCGCCACCTCGCACCGGACCCGGTACGATTCGAGTAGCTCCTCGGCCTCCTCCAGCCGCCTGACCTCGAACAGCCGCTGCCGCAGCGCACGGCCGTCCGGCAGCCCCTTCGTGTACCAGCCGAGGTGTTTCCGGAACTCTCGCATCGCGAGCTCCTCGTCGCGCTCGAAGGCGATCGCGTTGCGCGCGTGGCGGATCACGATGTCGAAGCGCTCGTCCACCCCGGGGTCCGGCGGGATCGGCCGGCCGTCCAGCGCTGCGCGTGCCTGCGCGAAGATCCACGGCGCGCCGTGCGAACCCCGCGCGATCATGACGCCCGCGCACCCCGTGTGGTCCCGCATCCGCCGCGCGTCCTCGCCCGTCCACACGTCGCCGTTCCCAACGACCGGGATCTCCAGCGCATCGACGACCGCAGCGATCTCGTCCCAGTTCGCGGTGCCCGAGTACATCTGCGTCCGGGTCCGCGCGTGCAGCGTCAGTACCTGCGCCCCCGCCTCCTGGCAGCGCAGCGCGATCTCGACCGGGTTCCGCAACTCCTCGCTCCAGCCGCTCCGGATCTTCACCGTCGTCGGGATCGACGTCGCCCGGTCGACCGCGCGGATGATCCGCTGCACCAGCGCCAGATCCCGCAGGCAGCCGGAACCGCCGTTGCGCTTGACCACCTTCTTGACCGGGCAGCCGAAGTTGATGTCGATGAAGTCCGGACCGTACACCTCCTCCACCAGCGCCGCCGCTTCGGCCATCGCCTCCGGCTCGGCGCCGAAGATCTGCACGCCGATCGGCCGCTCCGCCTCATCGAAGCGAAGGTATTTCCACGTACGCTCGCTGCGCCGCCGGATCCCTTCCGCGCTCACGAATTCGCTGACCACGACGTCCGCGCCGAAGCTCCGGCACAGGCGGCGGAACGGCGATTCGCTCACCCCCGCCTGCGGCGCGAGGTACAGCGGCACGGTCCCGGTTTCGAACAGCATCGAGAGGTCCTGACTCATACCCTGAAGTTAACGCCTGCTCCCCGGCCGATCAATCGACGCAGCCCCTTTTGACACTTGCCGTAACGCCTTTTATCTTGCTCCCGCCCCACGCATCATCCCGGTAACGGACACGGAGGCAGACGTGGAACTGCGCGAGTTTTTCGATAAAAATGCGGTCAGCCTGAGCCTGAAGGGCGAAACAAAGGACGAGATCCTCAAAGAACTGATCGGCTTGCTCGAGCTCGACGAGAAGAGCGAGGCGATCCTTTTCAAGATGCTGAAGCGGCGCGAGAACCTGGGCTCCACCGGGATCGGCCGCGGCATCGCGATCCCCCACTGTCGTTCGCTCGTCGTCAACCGCCTGCGCGTGGCGTTCGGCCGCAAGCCGAACGGGATCGACTTCAACGCGATCGACGACAGCCCCGTCCAGTACTTCTTCCTGATCGTGGCGCCGCCGCTCGAGGTGAGCAATCAGTACCTGCCCGTCCTCGGCAAAGTCGCCCAGTTCGCGAAGGAGCCCGACGTACCCACGCGGCTCGCCTCGATCGAGTCGCCGGACGAGTTCCTGAAGCTCCTCGAAGAAAAAGCCGTCTAACCGCGTATCACGCTGGAGAACCGATGCACCCGCAGCTCGAAATCCTACTACAGATCCAGGACCTCAAGGCGCAGCGCCGCGACCTGACCGAGGCCGAGCACGAGCGGCAGGTCGAAGAGGAGGAGTTCCAGATCGACGCCGACGAGGCCGCTCAGCGGATCGACGAGAAGGTCGGTGAGCTGGTCGGCGAGCTCGAGCCGGCCGTCCGTGCGCGGTACGAGCGGATCCAGAAGGGGCGCGGTCGGGCGGTCGTCCCCGTGATCAACGGAATCTGCTACGGCTGCTTCGTCTCGATCCCCACGGCACTCGCCTCGGACATCCGGAGCAATGACGAGATCCGCCACTGCGACCATTGCGGCCGTTTCATCTACGTCACCGCCTGAGCCGGCCGATCACGGATGCGAACGAACGCCGGGACCCGCACCGGGATCCCGGCGTTCTTTTTTCGCCCCACGGACGGCCGCTACTTCGCGACGACCATCTTTCGAACGACGCTCTCGTTGTTCACCACGAGCTGAAGGTAGTACACGCCCGAAGCGACTTCCCTGCCGTTTCGATCCCGACCGTCCCAGAACGCTTCCTTCCGACCGGGCGTCTCGTACGCCAGCTCCAGCACGGGCACGCCGTTCCCGAGCGGGTGGTTGAGCGCCGTCGGCACCGCGACGAGCTGCTGCAGGATGTTGAAGATCCGGATGCTCACGATCACGGGCCGTCCGTCCTCGAACATGGCCTCATCGAGGACGAACGGGATCCGGGTGCTCGGATTGAATGGATTCGGGTAATTCTGTTCCAACCGGAAACCGCGCTCTCGGTCGCCCGGCGGGGCGCCGCCTCCCGCATCCTGGCCATAGAGCGGCACGGAAAGGATACCGAGCGCAAGGAGGATGACACCGACGCTGCTGCGGCGTCTCATCGTCACCTCCGCACATGAACGACTGTGCCGTAGCTGAGTTTGCGATCGCCCTCCAGTTGCTCAGACGGTGTTATGCCGCCGATCCCACTCCGGGGTTCATGATAGAGGCCGGCCGGAGTGGGGTCAAGATGCGCGGCATCCACCGGAGGCGGACCGGCCGCAAGGATCACGCCGCCGGCGATCCGTCGCTGGGAACCGCGCGCCGATCGCCGCGGCGCACGGTAATGCCGGTGCGGTCGAAGTACTCCAGCAGCGGGATCAGGTACTTGCGGGACAGGGGGAGCGCCGCCTTGAAGTCCGCGGGTCCGAGGTCCTCCCGGCCGGCGAGCGCGCGACGGACGGCATCGGCGGCCTCGCGGACGGCGTCGCGGGCGAAGTAGAGGTCGGTCGAGACGGCCACCACGGCGCCCTCCCCCTCGAGCAGCCGGAGGATGGCCCGGAAGTCGTCGCGTCCGGCGAGCTCGCCCGGGAGCTCGCCCAGCGTGGGCGGGGTGGTGCCGGCCTCGGCCAGGAGCGCGAGCAGCCGGTCGCGGGCGCGTTCCTGCTCGGCCGAGAGCCGGGTCCGGAACCCCGCTCGCGCGACCGCGCCGCCGCGACCGGCGAGGGTCCCCTCCGTGAGGAGTCGATCGAGGATCGACTCGCCGAGTGCGGCGTGTGCCGCCGCCGGCAGCGCGCGGCGCAGCGCCTCTCGGTCGATCCCGGGGTCCAGCGGGTGCGTGGCGTGGTACGCGTCGACCGCGGCGAGGAGGAGGTCCCTGCCCTGCCCGGCGAGATCCGCGTCGAAGAGCCGGTCGCCGGCGCGGAGGATGCGGCCGCTCGCCTCGAGCGCGGTCACGGCCTCGGCGGCGACGGCGGGCGGGAGCGGCGTTTCGATGGGGAGCGAGCGGGCCGGCACGCCGCTCCAGCCGCCCGCGCCGGTGCGGGCGAGGATCGCGTCGCTCGGCGAGCCGGTCAGCACGGCGGCGAGCCGCTCCGGGTCCGCCCCGTGGAGCCGCTTCCGCTTGGGTGGCGCGGGTTCCGCGACGATCCCGCCGCCGATCGTCGTTACGGGCGAGTAGGACCGGATCACGAAGCGGTCGCCCGCGCGGGCGACGACCGGCGCTTCGAGCCGGAGCTGCGCCCACCCCTCCTCGCCGGCGCCGAGGCGGGCGCGGCCCAGCAGCGCGACCCGGCCCATGACCTCGGCCGTCCCGAGATGGAACCGGATCCGCTGGCGCGGGCGGAGCTCCCACTCGGTGTCGGCGAGCAGGCGCAGCCGGACCGTGAGCATACGGCTCGCCTCCCAGGCGCCGTCCGTCACCAGCACATCGCCGCGGACGATGTCGCTCCGTTCGATGCCGGCCAGTGCGACGGCGACGCGGCGCCCGGCCTCCGCCCGCTCGACGTCCGTCCCGTGGACCTGCACGCCCCGCACGCGCGCCGTCCGGCCGGCCGGCAGCACGCGGACGGTCGCATCGCGCTCGATGCGACCGCTCCAGAGCGTGCCGGTCACCACGGTGCCGGTGCCCCGCACGGAGAAGACCCGGTCGATCGGCAGCCGCGCCAGGTCCTCGACACTGCGCTCGACGACTGTGTCCGCGGCCGAGGCGAGGGCGGCGCGGAGCGTGTCCAGCCCTGCCCCCGTCGCCGCGGAGACCGGCACGATCGGCGCATCGGCGAAGGGCGAGCCCTCGAGCCCGTCGCGGATGTCGGCGAGGACCAGCTCGAGCCACTCGGCATCGACGAGGTCGCTCTTGGTGACCGCCACGACGCCGCCCCGCACGCCGAGCAGGTCGACGATCGCCAGGTGCTCCCGGGTCTGGGGCATGACGCCCTCGTCGGCGGCGACGACGAGGAGCACGAGATCGATCCCCGTCGCGCCCGCGAGCATGTTGCGCACGAACGCCTCGTGGCCGGGCACATCGACGATGCCCAGCTCCGTGCCGCCCTCGAGCTCGAGCCGGGCGAAGCCCAGGTCGATCGTGATGCCGCGACGCTTCTCCTCCGCCAGGCGATCCGTGTCGACGCCGGTCAGCGCCCGGACGAGCGTGGTCTTGCCGTGGTCGATGTGGCCGGCCGTGCCGAGGATCAGCTTGCGCATGATGCGGCGTCGAGGGCCTCCGCCAGGAACGACAGCGAGCGGAGCGAGCCCCCGTCCAGGATGTGGTGGGTCAGGAACTTCGTCAGGAGCGCCCAGTGCGCCGCGGTCCGATCCAGTCGCGGCGCGTCGCCGCTCGCGAGGCGCATCAGCGCGGCGCGGGCGTGCGGCGGCAGCTCGCGACCCGCCGCGGCGCCCGGCGCGCACTCCGCGCAACGCACGCTGCCGGCCACGTAGTCGAAGTGTGCCGGCTCGTCGTCGTCCAGCGTCCGGTCGCACCCGATGCAGGTGTCGAAGGACGGCGCGAAGCCGAGGCGCCCGATCAGCGACCACGCCGTCGAGAGCGCCGTCGCCTCGACCGCTCCCGGCTCCGCCGCCTCGAGCCGGAGCAGCGCCGCCCGGACCCGGTCGTAGAGGCCCGGGTCCGGCTCCTCGCTCGCGGACCGGAGCACGAGCTCGGCCAGCAGCGAGGCGGCGCCGAAGCGCAGCAGGTCACGGCCCAGCGGCTGGCCGCTGTGGATCAGCTCGAAGCCGCCGAGCGTCTGGAGCTCCCGCCCGTCCTTGAGGTAGAGCACGGCGGTGCCGACGGAGAACGGCTCGAGCACGCCGCCGTAGCGGCTCTTCGGCCGCAGCGCGCCCTTCGCGATCGCGGAGCGCACGCCGTGCGAGCGCGTGAGGAAACGTAGGATCTTGCTCGTGTCGCCGTAGGCGTGCGTCTGGAGGACGATCGCTTCCGTGCTGACCAGGGCCATGTCAACCGGCGGTTCGCGTCAGCTCGCGGATGCGTCCGCGGAGCGCGGCCCGCTCCGCTTCATACTCGCCCGGCGACAGCGCGGGATCCGCGCCGCGCTCCTCCAGCTCCGCGAGCTCGTGGAGCAGCGCGCGCAGCGCCCGCGGCCGGCGCCGCCACGACGCCAGCGGCAGCACCACGGCCGCCGCGCCGATCGCGCCCACGAGCAGCAGGAGCGGCCACGGGTTCGGCGCGGGTGGCGGCGCGGCCGACCCGGTCGTGGCCGGCCCCGCGGCGACGGCGACCGGATCACGGCCCACGGTGATCACGTAGTCGGCCGGCGCTTCGCCGGGGTCTCGGAACATCGCGCCGACGTAGAGCCCGCCCTCGTACCGCGTCGCGGCGAAGTACGTGCCCTCGCCCTCCGCGTCGAACGTCAGCTCGAAGCGGCCGTCCGGGCCCACCGTCGTGCGTGCGAGCTCCGCGCCGCCGGCCCGCGAAACGCGGTGCACCGAAACGGCCACGCCCGGGACCGGCCGCCCCTCGGCATCCACCACCCGGCCCGAGAGCCGGGCCCGGCCGGCGTCGTCCTGCGCTCGCGCAGCGCCGGCGCCGAGGAGCGCGAGCGCGACCGCGACCCCCATCGAGCCGGTCCAGCGTCTCCCCCGCCTCATGGCGTGAACCGGCCGAAATCTTCGGGGTTCATGCGCCGCAGGTACTCCTTGAGCTCCTCCGCGCTGAGCCCGCCCTGCGCCTGCTCCGCGTCCGTCGCGTCCTCGGCGGGTTCGAACTCGGACGCCTCGGCGATCTCGATGGTGTTGTCGTCCAGCAATTCGTCGCTGGTGTAGATCGTGGCGCCCAGGCGCAGCGCGATCGCGATCGAGTCCGACGGCCGCGCGTCGATGCTGAACAGCTCCGAGCCACGCCGGATGATCAGCTCCGCGAAGTAGGTGTTCTCGACGACACGCGTGATCAGCACCCGCTGGAGCGACCCGCCGAGGCCGGAGATCACGGAGCCGAACAGGTCGTGCGTCAGCGGCCGCGAGAACTTCATCCCGGCCAGCTCCATGGCGATCGCGCTCGCCTCGCTCGGGCCGATCCAGATCGGCAGGACGCGAGTGCCCGCCTTCTCCTGGAGGATCACGACGGGCGTGTTCGAGGATCGGTCCAGTCCCAGACTCTGTACCGTGACTTCAATCATTTCGCCTCCGACCCGGGCGGCGCCCCCGGGCGCTCAGGTCCCCGCACGCCAGGAGTCCGCGTAGCGCTCCTGCTCGGGGGTCATACGATCGATCTGCACATCCAGCGCTTCGAGCTTCAGGCGGGCGATCTCGCGGTCGATCCCCGCCGGAACCCTGTGGACCCCGGCCCCGTACCGGCCGCCGTGCCGGGCGAGCAGCTCCACCGAGAGCGCCTGGTTCGCGAAGCTCATGTCCATGACGGCCGCAGGGTGCCCCTCCGCCGCCGCCAGGTTCACCAGTCGACCCTCGCCCAGGACGTGGATCCGCCGGCCGTCGACGCGATATTCCTGCACGTGCTCCCGGACCCGGACCGGCGCCCCGTCGGCGATGCGCGCCAGGGCGCCCAGATCCAGCTCCACGTCGAAATGGCCCGCGTTCGCGACGACCGCGCCGTCCTTCATTCTACGGAAATGCGGCTCCCCCAGCACGTGGTAGCCGCCCGTCACCGTGATGAACAGGTCGCCGATCGCGGCCGCCTCCTCGAGCGGGAGCACGCGGTAGCCGTCCATCACCGCCTCGAGCGCACGGACCGGGTCGACCTCGGTCACCACGACGTCGCTCCCCGCGCCGCGCGCCCGCAGCGCCACGCCCCGGCCGCACCATCCGTACCCCACCACCACGACGACGGATCCTGCGAGCAGCATGTTCGTCGCACGCAGCACGCCGTCGAGCGTGCTCTGCCCGGTGCCGTACCGGTTGTCGAACAGATGCTTGGTCTGCGAGTCGTTCACGGCGACGACCGGGAACGCGAGCACGCCGTCGCGCTCCATCGCGCGGAGCCGGGTCACGCCCGTCGTCGTCTCTTCCGTGGACCCCGTCACGTCCTCGAGCAGTCGCCGGCGCTCCGAGGCAGCGAGCGACCGCGCCCACTCCGCGAGCGGCCGCGCCAGCGTGTCGAACTCGTCCCGGGCGATCAGGTGCAGCGCGCTCACCAGGTCCGCGCCGTCGTCGAGCACCAGCTCGGGCCGATGCGCGAGCGCCGCCCGCACGTGCGCGTAGTACGCGTCGTGGCCCTCGCCGCGGATCGCGTAGACCCGGATCCCGTGATCCCGGACCAGGTGCGCCGCCACGTCGTCCTGCGTCGAGAGCGGGTTCGACGCGCAGAGGACCAGGTGCGCGCCCGCGGCGCGCAGCGTGATCGCCAGGCTCGCGGTCTCCGCGGTCACGTGCAGCGACGCGGCGATCCTGCGCCCCGCGAGTGGCCGCTCCTCGGCGAACCGCTCGCGGATGCGGCGCAGCACCGGCATCTGCCGCTCGGCCCACGCCGCGCGGCGGCGGCCTTCATCGGCGAGATCGATGTCCCGAACGTCATACTCCGCGTCCATCGCCTCGATCCCGACCATCCCGTACACGTTCCAGGCGCCGCCAGGCGCCGATCCCGTTCCCGTTCCCGGCCGTCAGGTTCGGGAACGGAATCGGGATCGTTCACGTGGAATCACGGCAGGTCCACACGAATACGATCTCACTCCGCCACTTTCCGCAGCAGATCCTCGGCCAGCTCCGTCCGCTCCCACGGGAAGAAGGTCAGCTCGCGGCCGCCGACGGTCTGGGTCGACGGTTCGCGGCCGAAGTGGCCGTACGCGGCCGTCGGCCGGTAGATCGGCGCCGCCAGGCCGAGCCGGTCGATGATCGCGCGCGGCCGGAAATCGACGATCGCGCCGAGCGCCGCCGCGATCCGGTCGTCCGGCGCGCGGCCGGTGCCGAAGCTGTCGACGTAGATCGCGACGGGCTCGGCCACGCCGATCGCGTAGGCGAGGCAGACTTCACAGCGCTTCGCGAGGCCCGCCGCCACCACGTTCTTCGCCGCCCAGCGCGCGGCGTACGCCGCCGAGCGGTCCACCTTCGACGGGTCCTTGCC
>DASVDG010000009.1:0-33441 GCA_036381255.1 Longimicrobiales bacterium
GAAATCCGAGCGAGGTCTGGAGTGTGAGCGCGGTACCGACCGCGTGCTTCGGCGCGACCTCGGTCACGATCGCGCTGAACTGGGCCGAGTCGGCCACGACCGCGAAACCCCATACGAGCGCGAGCGTTACGACAGCCCACGCAGGCGCATCCATGAGCCAGCCGACCGTGAGCGAACATGCGCCACTCACCAGCATCGCCCAGATCGTGATGCGCTCCCGGCCCAGCCGGTCCGCCCACGCGCCGGCCAGCACAGCGCCCAGTCCACCCATCGCAATGACCAAGAAGCCGACCAGGCTCGCGAGCCCCTCGGCCCCGGCCGGGTCCGCTGCCCTGCGCCCAAAGAAATCGGCAAAAAATATCGACACGAGCGACCAGGTGGCATACAACTCCCACATGTGGCCGAGGTATCCTGCAGTCGCGAGGCGAGTCGGGCGGTCGCGCACGACGGCGCCCACGAGTCGCCAGGAGAACGGGCGCCGCGCGAAGGGGAACGGGCCGTCCCGGTAGCCGTGCGCGACGAGGAGCGACGCGGCGATGGCGCCGCCCGATGCGGCGAGCACGACCGGCTCGAGCGCGGCGCCGCCGATCGCGCGGGTGAGGTACGGCGTCGCCTTGCCCAGCGTGAGGGCGCCGACGACCGTGCCGATCGCCAGGCCGCGGCCGTCGCGGAACCACGTGGCGATCATCTTCATGGCCGGCGGATACACTCCGGCCAGGAAGAGTCCGGTCAGGAAGCGGAGCGCGAGCGCGGTGCGGTACCCCGGCGCGACGACCAGCAACGCGTTCGCGACCGCGCCGAGGAGTGCGGAGGCGGCGAAGTACGACCGCGCCGGGACCACGTCCGCCAGGTTGAGTAGGGCGGCGATGGCCGTCCCGGCGACGAAGCCGAGCTGAACCACGGTGGTCAGCCACGCGGCCTGCTGCGCATCCAACGCCCAGATCTCACGCAGCTGCGGCGACACCGCGCTGGCCGTGAACCACAGGGACATCCCGAAGAGCTCGGCCGTGGAGAGCAGCGCGAGGATGCGCCAGCGTCCGGCGTCGAGCGACGCGGGGTTCACTTTCATGGCCGGCCCCCGCGGAGCCGAGCCGGGCGGCCGCCGGTCGCGCACGCGCGGCGCCGGGGACGGGCGCCCGACCGAAGGCGTCTTGCGTGGCGTATGGCTACGCCGGCGGTGGCGTCGGCGTCCCCGAGCGCTCCGGTGCACCGCCGCCGGCCGTGTCTTCCGGTAGCGGGAGCTCCGGCCCATCCGCAGGTGGCGCGTCGGGCGCCGGGCGTGTCGCAGCGCGCGACGGCCGTGCGCCGGTCCCGCCGGTGATCGCCCGTCCGCCGTCCCGGAGCGCCCGTTCGTGGATCGCCCGGAACTCCTCGCGCAGCTCCTCCATCTCCTGGTCGGACAGCGACTCGACCTCGACCAGGTGCTGGCGTGCGCCATCCACGCTGCGGAGCAGCTCGTCCAGCTTGAGGTGGATCGCCCGCGCGTCGCGGCTCTGCGTGTTCTGGATCACGAACACCATCAGGAACGCCACGATCGACGCGACGGTGTTCATCGTGAGCTGCCACGTATCGGAGAAGCCGACCAGAAGCCCGGAGATGCCCCAGAGGACGGTGAACACGACGGCCGTCGTGAAGACCCAGACGGACCCGAGCGTCGCCGTGGTCCGCTCGGCGAATCTGCGAAAGCGTTCCTGCATGTACATCGTCCCGCGAGGCGCCGCCGCTCGCGCGCGGCCCCGATCGGACCCGGTCCGGCGGACGGAGCGTTCGGGATCGCATCGGGCAGGGTGCATGCCACCGGCGGCGCTTGCATCGCGCGGCGCACGCCTCCCATCTTCCCGGCTCGGGCCGGCGCCTTGATGCCCGCGGCACGTCATCGGAGGGGAACGAGCGATGCCCGTGCGCAGATTCGTCGTGATCGGCCTGGGAAACTTCGGGTCCGGCATCGTGGAGATGCTCCACGCGCACGGGCACGAGGTCATCGCCGTCGACCGCGAGCAGTCCAAGGTGGACCGGATGGCGCCGTACGCGTCGCTGGCGACCGTGGCCGATGGGACGAATCCCCGCGCCCTCGAACGTC
Organism: Longimicrobiales bacterium; assembly: GCA_036381255.1. GTDB lineage: Bacteria > Gemmatimonadota > Gemmatimonadetes > Longimicrobiales > RSA9 > CALBZE01. Next base: position 2,081 of record DASVDG010000009.1, read on the forward strand.
TCGGCGCCGCCGAGGCCGATGCCGCGATCGTCAGCCTCGGCGCGGACCTCGCCGCCAGCGTCCTGACCGTGATGGCGCTCCACGACCTCGGGGTGCAGGAGGTCTACGCCAAGGCGTTCAGCGCCGATCACGGCAAGATCCTCGACCGCCTCGGCGTGACCGAGGTCGTCCGCCCCGAGCGCGAAACCGCGTTCCGCCTCGCCCGCCGAATTTCCATGCGCCTCCTCAACTATACGCCGATCGCGCCGGGATACAGCATGCAGGAGATGCCGACGCCGGACGAGTTCATCGGAAAGACGCTCCTCGACCTGCGCCTGCCCCAGCGCTACGGCGTCGCCGTCGTCGCGATCCACGACGTGCTCCGGGACGAAACGTTCGTGGTCCCGCCCGCCGACTACGTGCTCAAGGATTCGGACACGCTCACGCTCGTGGGGAGCGACGAGTCGCTGACCGAGCTCGCGCGGCTCGCCGAGGAATAGCCGCCGGCTCACGCATCGTCCGCCAGCGGGTCCCGCGTGGCCGGGTGGTTCGGCCGCGCCTCGCGCGGCGGCTTCTCGAGCTTCGGCTTGGCCGGGATGCCGAGCGCCACGACGCCCGGGCCGACGTCGCGCGTCGCGAGGCCGAACGCGCCCAGCATCGCATCGTCGGCCAGATGCACGCCGGCCAGCACCGTCGCGTGGTAGGTGACCCGCACGCCATCGCCGATCACCGTCCTCGGCGTCGTGACGTCCCGGCTCTCGGCGATGGAGTGGCTGTGGCTGTAAATGTTGGCGTAGTCGGAGATCGAGACGCGGTCGCCGAGCACGATCCCGCCGCGGTCGTCGAGCAGGACGTGGCGGTGGACGACGACGTCGTCGCCGACCTCCATGTTGTAGCCGAACGAGAACTTCACGAACTGGAAGCACTTGAAGTTCCGGCCGCAGCGCCGGAAGATGTGCGGGGCGAGGATCCTGCGGAAGCGGACGCCGAGCTCGATGTTCTCGCCGAGCGGGCTCTTGTCGAACATCTCCCACAGCCAGAGCAGCGGCTTCACGCGCGCGAAGCGCTCGACGTCCGTCTCGGCGTAGTACTCGGGCTCGAGCGTGACGTTGCGCGGGTCCATCTGGAGCAGCGCGATGCGCGTCGCCTCGGGAAGCTCCCGGGCGTCGGCGTCCCGCAACTCCGGGTAATAGAGCTCCGTCAGGATGCGCCGGCAGAGGTCGTTGCGGTCGCACGCCGGGTCGCCGAGTTCTTCGGCGATCGCGCCCAGCCACCGGTCGTACGCACGGCCGGCCGCCTCCGCGACCGGGACCCGCCGGAGTGGAAGGAATGCCATCACGCCCCCCTCGGTTCCACCACACGCGCCACCGCCGGATCGACGACGTCGATCCGCGTCGAGCAACCTAGGCACGGCGCCTCGCGGGTGTCAACGAGATCCCGCCGATACCCCTACCCGCACGAATCCCCGGTCGTCGGCGCGGGTTCCGTGTTCGCGTCTTGACACCGGCCGTGCGGGGTGGTATATGGGTGCGATTGAGATTCATTCTCATCCGCGGCGGGCGTGTGCCCGCGGCGGTGGACCCATGAACCATGGAGGAATGGTGCGGAAGATGAGCCGAGGCCGGCAGGTTCTGGCGGCCCTGATGATCGCGATGTTCGGCGGGGCGACGGGTGCGGCGGCGCAGCAGGCGCCCGATTCGCTCGCGGCGGAGCTGCTGCGGCGGCTGGAGGCGTTGGAGCTGCAGCTGGCGGAGCAGCGGGCGGAGCTGGAGCGGCAGGCGGCGTTGGCGATGGAGGCGGAGGCGTTGGCCGAGAAGGGGGCCGAGGCGGATTCGGCGGCGGTGGATCAGAGGCAGCGGCAGGTGTCGGGGATCTACGGTCGTCCGTTCGTGCGGCGGTTCGGGAGCGGCACGGCGCTCGGCGGGTACGTGGACCTGGAGTTGGAGGCCGATCTCGAGACGGATGCCGTATCGTTCGACCAGCATCGGTTCATTCCGTTCATCTTCGCGGAGATCACGGACCGGATCCACTTTGGGAGGGAGCTGGAGTTCGAGCACGGAGCGGAGGAGATCGCCGTCGAATTCGCGGCGCTCGACATCGCGTTCGAGGAGTGGCTGAACGTGCGTGGCGGGATCGTGCTGTCGCCGCTGGGGAAGTTCAACCTGATCCACGATTCGCCGGTGAACGACCTGACGGACCGGCCGCTGGTGGACCGGGCGATCATCCCGACGACGTTGTCGGAGGCGGGGCTGGGGGTGTTCGGCACGGTGTATCCCTCCGAGCTGTCGGTGCTGACGTATGAGGCGTACCTGGTGAACGGCTTCGACGAGGGGCTGGTCTTCGACGGCGAGTCGCTTCGCGGGACGGCGGATGTCCGTGCGGGTCGCGGGAGCCAGGGGGGTGACAACAACGCGAATAAGGCGCTGGTGGCGCGGCTCGGCTACTCGCCGTTCCTGGGGCTCGAGGTCGGCGGTTCGATCCACACGGGCGTGTACGCGCCGACGGACGGTCTGGTCGTCGACGGCACCCGCCTGCTGGCGGGGGACGAGCGGCTCACGATCGTGGCGCTGGACGGGATCTTCAACCGGGGTCCGTTCGAGGTGCTGGGCGAGTACGCGCGCGCCACGCTCGACGCGCCGAAGGGCGCCCCGGCGTTCGCGACCACGCAGCAGGGCTACTACGTGCAGGGGAACTACCACTTCGGCCACGGCCTGGTGCCGCACTTCGACAACTCGGTGTTCACCGCCGCGGTCCGCTGGGATGCGGTGGACTACGACGCCGAGCGCGAGGGTCTCGGCGCGCAGCGCCTGACGTTCGGGCTGAACTGGCGCCCGGTCGAGGAGACGGTCTTCAAGCTGGACCTGTTGAACGACTGGACGCTGGCCGCCGATACTGGCGAGCGGAGCGACGTACGCCGTCGCATCTTCTTCTCGCTGGCGACGTACTTCTAAACGCGAGGGGCACGGCCGCGGGGCGCGGGCAGTCCGACGATCGGACGCCCGTGCCCCGCGGCCAGCGCCGCCGAGCTGGAGATGCGGAGGAACACATGCTCACGCTCCACCGGCTCAATCCGGGGTACCGGCTGCTCTATTCCGGCGTGCTGGTCTTCATGACGATGGGCACCGCGGCGCATGCGTTGCACCAGCACGCGCGCGCCGGGATCGCGCCGTCGGACATCTCCGCGTGGTACCGCGGCAACGCCGACGACCCGGAGGCCACGCTCCTGCTGTTCCCGCGGTCCTTCGAGGAAGTGCTGGGCGACGCCTGCCTCGCCCTCACCTCCTACACGCTGGCGCTCGTGATCTTCGGCACGATCCTCTACCGCAGCGACGCCCGGCCCGGCGTTCGCGCGGCGCTCGTGGGTGGCTACGGCGCGGCCGGCATCTTGGCCGCCTGCGCGCCGTTGCTCGTTCGCTACGCATCAGCCGCGTTCGCATGGCTCGACGCCGCCGCGCTGCTCGCGCTCCCCGTCGTCGCCCTCGCCATGACCGTCGTGGCGATGCACGACATGTGGCGCCGCCGGGACTCCGGTCTGCGGATGGACCCGCGACCCGTGTGATCCTGTCCTGGGTGCCCGCCGGCGCGCCTGACGGCCGGATCGCCGTGGGCCCGGCCCTTGCGGCCGGCGCGGTGGCATTTCTAGACTGAGACTCGGTCTCAACCAACCCCTGGAGCTCGAAGCCGTATGCGCTGGATACGGGCCTGGATGCCGTTGATGTCGTTGGCCGCACTGGTGCTCTGGCCGGTGCGGGCGGACGCGCAGGCGGCCGGTGAGGCGGACGATGACGTGCAGGTGCTGCTCACGACGGCGGAGGCGCTGCGGGAGATCTTCCCGGATGCGGCCGGCGTGGTCGAGCAGCACTGGCGGCCGACGGCGGCCGAGCGGTCGGCGCTCGCGGAGCGGCTGGGGCGCGGGTTGTACGAGCCGGACTACCGGTTCCTGCTGGTCTACGACCGATCGCGGCGCTTCCTGGGCTACGCGCTGGTGACGGAAGAGCGGGGGAAGTACCGGCCGATCACGTTCATGGTGGGCGTGACACCGGCGCAGGCGGTGAAGGATGCGGCGGTGATGGTGTACCGGGAGAGCCGGGGCGGGGAGGTGCGGCGCAAGCGGTTCCTGGTGCAGTACCGGGGGAAGACGCTGGACGATCCGATCCGGATCAACCGGGACATCATCAACGTGAGCGGGGCGACGATCTCGGTGCGGTCCATGAACGCCGGCGTGCGCAAGGTGCTGGCGCTGGTGGCTGCCGCGTTCGCCGGCGGCGCGCCGGCGGCGCCGGCGGAGCTCCAGCCGGTTGAGAACGTGCGGTGACGCAGTTCTACACGTACCGGGGCTACTCGCTGCGCCGCGCGGCGCGGCCGACGAAGGTGCTGCTCACGGCCTTCCTGGTGGCGGTCGCGCTCGCGGTGGCGGTTGGGGTGGTCAACTACCGGGTCCGGACGGGGCTGGTGCCGAGCGGCGCGGCGACGTGGTACCTCGGCAACGAGGGGGCGGTCGGCGGCGATGCCCCGCTCCTCTTCGAGAAGACGCCGCTCGAGCTGCTGGATGCCACGCACCCCCACCTGTTCGGCCAGGCGTTCCTCTTCTTTATCCTCTGCCACATCTTCGCGCTGGTCCCGGTACGCCCGCGATTCAAGATGACGGTCTACCTCGGGGCGTACGGGAGCGTGGTCGTGGACGCCGCCGCGCCGTGGCTGATCCGCTACGTGTCCCCGGCGTTCGGCTACCTCCAGGTGGCCGGCACCGCGGTGATGGTGGCGACCTTCCTGATCCTGGTGCTCCTCCCGCTCAGGGAGCTGTGGTTCGTGCGCAAGGACGCGCGCGAGCGGCACCCGGTGGAGGTGTGAGCGCCCGACGCCGTACGCGCGCGCGGGGTCGGCACGGCCGGGCCTTGCTCCCGTTGCTCACGTGCGCGCTCTGCGCCTGCTCGGCGGACCAGCGGCAGCCTGGGTCGGCGCCTCCGCCCCAGACGCGTGCGTGGCCGGTGATGGGCACGCTGCTGGAGGTGACGGTCTGGGAGGCGGACACGGCGCGGGCGCGCGAGGCGCTCGCGGCGGCGCGGGCCGCGGTCTCCCGGGTCGACACGCTCATGTCGCTCTACAAGGAGGAGAGCGAGTTGTCGGTCGTGAACCGGAGGGCCGGGTCGGGCGACGCGACGACGCTTTCTCCGGAGACCGCCGAAGTCCTCGCCGCGGCGCTCGACTACGCGGCGCGGACCGGCGGCGCGATCGATGTCACCGTGGGGCCGGTCGTGGACGTCTGGGGCTTCTACCGGCACCAGGGTCGGATCCCGCCGGCGGAGGTCGTGGATTCGGCGCGTGCGCTCGTCGGCTACGAGCGGATCGAGTTCGACCCCGCCACGCGAGCGGTCCGGCTGCCCACGCCCGGGATGCGGCTGGACTTCGGCGCGGTCGCGAAGGGGTACGCGGTGGACCTCGCGGTCGTCGCGCTGAGGCGCCGGGGGATTCGGCGCGGGAAGGTGGATCTCGGCGGCAACCTGCGATTCTTCGGATCGCCGCCGGAGGATGGAGCCTGGAGCGTGGGGCTGCGCGATCCGCGGCACCCGGAGGAGATCCTGGCCGTCGTCGCGCTGGACAGCGGCGCCGTCGCCACCTCCGGGGACTACGAGCAGTTCTTCTTGCACGACGGCGTGCGGTACTCCCACCTCATGGACCCGAGGACCGGGCGCCCGTCGCGCGGGGTCGCGTCGGTCTCCGTGGTGGCGCCCACCGGGCTCGCGGCCGATGCGCTCTCCACGGCGCTGTTCGTGCTGGGGCCCGAGCTCGGCTGCGGCGTGGCCGCCGGGATGCCCGGTGTCGAAGCGTTGTGGGTCCTCGACGCCGGCGCCGACGGAGCCCGGGAGGCGGACGGCGCCGTCGCCCGGATCCGGTTCACCCCGGGGCTCGAAGGAACGCTGGCGGTCTACCTGGAGGACCCGGCCGCGCTCTCCGCCGTGCGGCCGTGCGGGCCGGCGGCCCCGACACCCTGACCCCCGCCCGGCGGTACGGGCGCCCTGATCCCCCTGTTTGCGGCGCGCGAACGGCGCGACGATGCCTGCGACCACGAACGTTGCGGCGCGTGGCGGGTATTTGATGCCGTGCCGGCCTCCTCGCGGCGCGCGGGGTCCCGGCGCGCGGTACGCCGGTCGGAAACCCGGCGCGCACGCAACGCGTAGCGAAGCGCACGAGGCGGATCGCCGTACAGTCCCGACCCATCCGAAGGTGAACCATGCACGACGTGATGCGAAAGCGTCTGTGGCGCAAGCTGGAGGCACTACCCGAGGATCAGTTGTACCAGGTCCTGGACTTCATCGAGTTCCTCGAGGCGAAGTACGCGCCGGGCGTCGCCACGGAGCCGACGGGGCTCCAGCGCTTCGCGGAGCGCCTCGAGGACCGGCTCCGCGTCCGCGACGTCGCACCGCGCGCGATGGGCGGCACGATGAAGCTGATCGGTACCGCGGGCCGGATGCTGGACTCGCTGGCGGCGGCGGGGCAGGGCGTGCTGGAGGGGCTGAAGACGCCGCCGCCGCGGCGCGCGCCGACGCCGGCCGCCGCGTCGGCGACGCCGCCCACGACCGCGGAGGACCACGGCACGGCGGCGACGGGCTCCGCCGTCGGGGTCGAGTAGCATGGAGCTCCTGCCCCGACGGAAGCGGCGCGGCGCCCGGGCGGCCGTCGCCGCGCTCATCTCCCGGATTCCGCAATTCCTCCGGCTGTTCTTCCGGCTCCTGCGCGACCCGCGGGTCTCGAAGCTGGACCGGGCGCTCGTGCTCGCCACCATCGCCTACGTCCTCACGCCGACCGACCTGCTGCCGGATTTCCTCGGCTTCCTCGGCCTCGTCGACGACCTCTACCTGCTGGCGCTCGCGTTCGACCGGCTCCTGCACCGCGCCGGCGAGTCGCTGGTGCTGGAGCACTGGGACGGCGAGCCGGAGACGCTCGCGTTCCTCGTCGACGGCCTCGACGAAATCGGCTCGTTCCTCCCCGCACCGGCACGGGCGCTGATCCGGGGGAGGGTGAGGGATGCTTGACGCGTGCGAAGCGCCCGGCTATCTTCCAATATGGGACACCTGAACGAACAGGGAAACGTAAAATCGACGCCCGCGGATAGGGGTGCGCGCCGACGCACCGCCTGCCGCGGGCGTCGCGCATCGTAGGCAGGAGAGACATGATCGATTCTGAACGTCACCCTCGCTTCGTGGGAGAGGGCCTCACGTTCGACGACGTCCTCATGGTGCCCGACTATTCGGAGGTCCACCCCCGCGATACGCGGGTCAGCACGAAGCTGACCGAGACGATCGAGTTGCCGCTCCCGCTGATCTCCGCGGCGATGGACACCGTGACGGAGTCGCGCATGGCCATCGCGATGGCGCGGGAGGGCGGGATCGGGATCATCCACAAGAACATGTCGGTCGAGCGCCAGGTCGCGGAAGTCGACCGGGTGAAGCGGTCCGAGAGCGGCATGATCCTGAACCCGATCACGCTGGGGCCGGACAACCCGCTGCGTGCGGCGCTCCAGCTGATGGAGCAATACTCGATCAGCGGCGTGCCGATCGTGGATGAGGCCGGCCGGCTCGTCGGCATCGTGACGAACCGCGATCTCCAGTTCGAGACGGACCTCGACCGGCCCGTACACGAGTTGATGACCCGGGACGGGCTGGTCACGGCGCCCGTCGGCACGTCGCTGGACGAGGCCGAGCGTATCCTGCACGAGCACCGGATCGAGAAGCTGCCGGTGGTCGATGCCGACGGGAAGCTGCGCGGGCTGATCACGGTGAAGGACATCTTCAAGCGGCGGCAGTTCCCGAACGCGTGCAAGGACGAGCACGGGCGGCTCCGCGTGGGCGCGGCGATCGGCACGTCGGATCGGGATCTCGACCGCGCCGCCGCGCTGCTCGGCGCCGGGTGCGACGTACTGGTGATCGACACCGCGCACGGACATTCGGCGGGTGTGCTGAAGGCGCTGGAGCGCACGCGCGAGCGGTTCCCGGACGCCCAGATCATCGCCGGGAACGTCGCGACGGCCGAGGGCGCGCGGGCGCTGGTCGAACGGGGCGCGAGCGCGGTCAAGGTCGGGATCGGGCCGGGCAGCATCTGCACGACGCGGGTCGTGACGGGCGTCGGCGTGCCGCAGTTCTCGGCGATCGTCGAGGCGGTGCGCGGCGTGGAGGGGAAGGTGCCGGTCATCGCGGACGGCGGAATCCGGTTCTCCGGCGACCTGGTCAAGGCGCTGGCCGCCGGCGCGCACTCGGCGATGATGGGCTCGCTCCTGGCCGGCACCGAGGAGAGCCCGGGCGAGAGCTTCCTGCTCGAGGGCCGGCGCTACAAGACGGTCCGAGGCATGGGCTCGCTTTCCGCCATGGAGGACGGGTCGGCCGACCGTTACTTCCAGGAGGACGCGCGCGAGACCCGCAAGTTCGTCCCCGAAGGGATCGAGGGGCGGGTCCCCTACAAGGGCCCGGCCGCCGACGTCATCTTCCAGCTCGTGGGCGGACTGCGGAGCGGGATGGGCTACTGCGGCTGCCCGGACATCGAAGCGCTGCGTACGAAGGCGCGCTTCGTCCGGATCACGGGCGGCGGGCTGCGCGAATCGCACCCGCACGACGTGGTCATCACGCGCGAAGCGCCGAACTACCACATGTAGCCCCGCTGCGTGGATCACCGCGCGTCGCCGCGGGCGAGCGCGGGCGCGAGGGCGAGCGGTTCCCGCGCGTCCGCGTCCGCGCTCGCGCCGACGCGCCGGCCGGCCCCGGACGGGCTCGCGGTGGCGGGCGCCCGGGCCGGTCCTCCTGCGCGGCGGGCGTAGCCGACGGCCGGAAGCGGCGAAGCGGCGGCGATCCCTTTCGGGGGACGCCGCCGCTTCGCATCCCGGGGTCGGCCGGGGCGCCGTCCGCGGGGAGCGCCGTGCGGCCGAGCGTGCAAGGCATGGCTCTTGCTCCGGAGCGGTGCACCGCCGACCCGGCGCAGCGCCGACCCGACAACCTGCGAATGCCGAGATGATTTCGAAGCAGGATATTCTCCGGCTGCTCCACCGGCCCGACGGCGACCTGCCCGTCCTCTCCGTCTTCCTCGACATGTCGGTCAACTCGGTGAACCAGAGGACGCACCGGGTCTTCCTGGACAAGGAGCTCGTCCGGCACAGCGAGCTGGACAGCGACCGCGAGGGGCACCACCGTGAAGTCCTGGGGGCGGCGTTCGAGCGGGTGCGTCGGTGGCTCGACGATAGTTTCGAGCCGGCGAACAAGGGCGTGGCCGTGTACACCGAGATCGGCGGCGAGTGGTTGGAAGCGATCCAGTTCCCGGTGCCGGTGCGCAACCGCGTGTGCATCACGGAGCGGCCCGTGATCGGACCGCTCGCGCAGATCGTGGAGCAGTACCATCACCACGGCCTGATCCTCGTGGACCGCGAGCACCTGCGGCTGATCGACGTGTACCTCGGGGAGGCGCTGGCCGAGCACGAGGTGCGGACGGACCCGTACCCGGCCCCACACGACGAGCGCGCGGGCGGCGAGGCGGCGAAGGACCGGCAGAAGCGGAAGGCCGAGGAGGTGCGCCACTTCTTCAAGGAGTTCGCGCTCGAGACGGCCGAGTTCGACCGGCGTTACCGTCCGGACGACCTGGTCCTGCTCGGCACGCGGGAGAACGTGGTGCACTTCACGGAGTTCCTGCCGCAGCAGCTCCGGGAGAAGATCGTGCACACCGATCATGCGCCGGTGCACGCGTCGACTGCGGAGATCGTGGAGCGCCTGCGCCCGTTCTTCCAGAGGCAGTCGGAGAAGGAGGAGGCAACGGCGGCGGACCGGCTGCGCGACCGGGTCGGCCACAACCACCTGGCGGTCGCCGATTTCCCGGACACGCTCGAGCAGCTCCAGGAGGGGAAGGTCGACACGCTCGTCCTGGCGCGCGACATCGAGCGGCCGGGCGCGCACTGCCGGCGCTGCGGCTTCTTCCTCGCCGGGCCGGACGGCGCGTGCCCCTACTGCGGCGGCGCGTTGGAGCGCAGCGTCGATCTCGTCGAGGCGATGATCCGCATGGCCGAGGAGCAGGAGGTGAGGCTCTCGTTCGTCGCGCCGGAGGCCGTGGCCGACCTGAACGGGGTGGGGGCGCTGCTCAAGTTCTGAGCGGAACGCGACTTCCTTGACAAGCGGACGCGGCGGTGCATAGTTTCGCGTAGCCCGTCCATACTCTCCCGTGGTTCCGCACCCTTTCGACACGGAGTGCCGGCGTCGTGGCAGCATTGCCGACCCTGGATGCGAGTGCTTGCGAACACCTGCGCGAGCGTCTCGAAGCGCTCGACGGAGTCGTCCGCGCCGTCGTCGACGTGGGCAGCGAGGACGTCTGGCTGATCAGCGAGCCGCCCGCCGAGCGGGCACCCCTCGAAGCCGGCGCGAGCCAGGTCCTGCGCTCCATCGGCGTGGACGCCGGCGCGGTGCGCGTCCGGATCGCGTCGCACGCGGACAGCGGGACGCGCCGGCGCGTCCGGTTCGAACGGCTCGAGCGCTTCCACGAGGCGTCCGGCACGCTCCGCGTCCGGGTCACGCTCGAGTGGAAGGACCAACACTTCGAGGGCGAAGCGACCGGGGAGACCGGGCCGGCGATCGAGCTGCGGACCGCGGCCGCCGCGGCGCTCCAGGCGGTCAACGCCGTGCTGGGCGGGGACAAGGGGCTGCGCCTGACGGGTGTCAAAGGGCTCCGGGCGTTCGACGCCGACATGGTCGTCGTGTCGCTCTATCGAACCGGCGCGGATCCACAGCGGTTCGTGGGCGCCGTCATGGCCGAGCCGGACCCGCTGCACGGCGCCGCCCGCGCGGTGCTCCACGCGCTGAACCGGATGATCGGCAATTTCCTGCTGACGTCGGATTGATGGCGTGATGGAACGACGTTTTCTCCTGCCGACCGTCGCGGCGCGCGGGCTCGTCGCGGCGGCTTCGGCACGACCCCTCCGGCCGCTCCTCCGCCGCTGTCGCCCGCAGTGCGGATGACCGAGGGGGAGGCGCGGGCATTCCTCGGCATCCATGCCGCCGATTCCTCGGCATCGATGCCGCCGTCTGAACCGTTCGCCCGGGCGGCTCGCTCTGATCCACCGCCCCGCGCCGCGGCACGACCGTGGACCGTCTCCTCGAGTGGAACGACCTCGATGAGGACGCGACCGTCCACACCGGGGACCGCGTCCGCGTGCCCCTGAGGCCGTAGGCGGAACCGCCGTCACACCTCCCCGGCCGCAGCGACGGCCGCGTTCTTCGACGCCTCCGCCACCGCCCGTGGCCGCATCGGGGCTGCCCCCTCCCAACAGCCGACCTCGTCCGTGTGCGTATGCGCAGCGTGCGACCCGTGCGTGTGGCGCGCCGCCGTCCGACGTGCGCGTGCCCCCTGGGCGCCGCCGGCGCGTGAGCGACTTCGTGTGAAACGAAATCCGCCGGAATCGTTCGCGCCAGCCCGTCCGGCCCAGGCGAACCCCACCTCGCGGACCACGATCGGTTCGAGCGAAGTCGGTATGATGTGCCATAAACCCCGATCATTACACAACATACGCCGTCTGGAATCCAGGAACATATGTTGCGGGCTGAAGTATGACCTCGCGGGGTCGGCTCCGGAGGGGGGCGGAGCCGCGGTGGAACCAGAGCTGGAGTTCGACGACGCATGCAGCTTATGCGGTACGGCCGTGCCTGCGTGGTGGGTGCGGTGCTCGTGGCGGGAGCGTTCCTGACGGGGCGCGCCACGATGCGGGGGGAAGAGGATCGAGAGGCCACGCCGGTCGAGGTGGTGCTGGCGGAGGCGGCGGCGGCGCCGGAAACGGCGAACGGCGGCCGGGGCGGCGAGTCGCAGGAATGGGACATCACGCCGGCGAAGAACGAGCGGGTCGAGTATTGGATCGACTTCCTGAAGGGTCGGAACCGGGACCGGACGCACCTGTGGCTGGAGCGGCTGGGCCGGTACGGGCCGTACATCCGGTCGCAGCTGCGGGAGCGGGGGATGCCGGAGGATCTGGTGTACCTGGCGCTGATCGAGAGTGGGTTCAGCCCGGTGGCGCGCTCGCACGCGGCGGCGGTGGGGATGTGGCAGTTTATCGCGGAGACGGGTCGGCGCTACGGGCTGCGGATCGACCGGTACGTGGATGAGCGGCGGGACCCGATCCGAGCGACGGAGGCGGCGCTGGACTACCTGGAGAAGCTCCACGATCAGTTCGGGAGCTGGTACCTGGCGGCGGCGGCGTACAACTCGGGGGAGGGCCGGGTGGAGCGGGTGCTGCGGCGGTATGCGGGAGGCCGGCGCGGAGACGACGCACTCTTCTGGCAGATCGACCAGCACCTGCCGCGCGAGACGCGGGACTACGTGCCGTTGATGCTGGCGGCGGCGCACATCGCGAAGGATCCGGAGGCGTACGGATTCGACGACCTGGAGTACCAGGAGCCGCTGAGGTTCGATTCGGTGCGGGTGCCGGCTTCGACGTCGCTGCATGTGGTGGCGCGGGCGGCGGGAGTGGACGAGGAGGAGGTCCGTGACCTGAACACGCACCTGGTGCGGGGCGTGACGCCGCCGGGCGCGGACTGGGTGGTGCGGGTACCCGAGGGCCGCCGCGAGGTCTTCGCGCGCAACTTCGACCGCGTCGTCGAGGAGGAGCGGCTCGCAAGGGTCGAGCACACGGTGCGGCGCGGCGAGACGCTGAGCCACATCGCGCGGCGGTACGGCACGTCGGTGAGCGCGTTGCGGGCCGCAAACGGCTGGATCAACCCGCGCCGCCTGCGTCCGGGGCAGCGGCTGGAGGTCCCGACGTCGGGTCGTGCGGTGACGATGTCCGCCGAGGCCGCGGACTGGCACGTGCACCGCGTTCGGCCCGGGGATTCTCTGTGGGAGATCTCGCGCCGCTACGGGGTGAGCGTGCGGCAGATCCAGGCGTGGAACGGCATGGGCCGGCGGAGCAGGATCGTCCCGGGTCAGGAGCTGCGGATCCGGATCTGACCGGGCGCTGGCGCGGCTCCTGCGTTCGCGGCGGGTGGACGAGTCCGGTGGACGGCGGGAGCGATCATGCACTGGGTGCGAGTCACGAATCCGCAGTACGAACAATCGCGGCGATACGCCGGCCGCGTGGGCGAAGTCGTCGGCTACTGGGGACCGGAGAACAGCGCCGACGGGAGGGAAGGCTATCTGGTCGAGTTCGGGGATGGCGAGATCGTCGGCGTCGCGGAGGACGAGGTCGAGGCCGTGAGCGAGCCCGATCCGACCGACGACGGCGCGGCGCGGGAACGGCGCGGCGGCGGGCAGTGAGCCCGCCGCCGCGCCCGTGCATCAATTCGCACCCAGAACCGCGCGGGCGTACCCGTTGGCCGGGTCGCCGCCGTTCCGGCGGATCCTGTCCACGGTGCCGGGCCCGCGGTTGTAGGCGAGGAGTGCCAGCCGCAGGTCTCCGTCGTACTTCTCGAGGAGTTGCCTGAGGTAGCGGAACCCGAGGCGCAGGTTGGTCTCCCGGTCGAACAGATCGCTGTACCCCAGGCTCGGGTCCAGCTCGAACGCCGTCTTGGGCATGAGCTGCGCCAGGCCGACGGCGCCCACGGGGCTGACCGCCCGATGGAAGAACCCGCTCTCGACCCGCACCAGGTTGAAGCCCAGCTCCGGATCGATCCCCTCCGCCAGCGCGATGTCGTAGATCGCCGACGCAAGGTCCGCCGGGATCTCGAACTTGGCGGAGTAGTCCATCACGTTCCGGATCCGCGCCAGCTCCAGCCGGGCGAGCTCCAACTCACCCTGGCGCGCCTTGAGCGCGACCTGCGTGCTCTCGAGCCGCTGGCGCACGATCACGTCCGCCAGCGGCGACCACGGCGCCGAGGCCACGTAGATCCCGAGCAGGAATGCAGTCGTTCCGAACAGCGCGGCCCACGCGGGCCGGCGCAGCGTGGCCCGCCACTCGCCGACCAGGCGGCGCAGAGGGCCGATGTTTTCCTGTTCCCACTGCAACAGGGCCGATGACATAACGGTCGCTCTCCTGTCTACGGCCGAATCCCATCCCGGCGGCACGCCGGGCGCGGGTTGCAACACGATTCGGTCGGCATAAGGCAACCGGCGTGCCAGCTCCGACGCGGTTTGTCGGATCTGTTTGATGCGCAAAGACTTGTCGTGGAGGCTGTTCCCACCCGCCACGTCACGGGCAGTGTGCTCAGCCATATCGTCACCTCCGGTTTGTCCCCGCGGCGTCCCGGGCCGTGGCGTCCACGTCCCATTCGCCGCTGCGTCCACCGGCTTTGTGCAGCAGCCGGATCGACTCGAGGCGCATCCCCCGATCGAGCGCCTTGAGCATGTCGTAGACGGTGAGCAGAGCGACGCTCACCGCGGTCAACGCTTCCATCTCGACGCCCGTGCGTGCGACGACGCGGACGGTGGCGGTGGCCCGGACGCCCGGCAGCGCGTCATCGGGCTCCAGCCGCACATCAACGCTGGAGAGGGGGAGCGTATGACAAAGTGGGATCAGCTCGGCCGTCCGTTTGGCGGCCTGGATCCCGGCGATCTGGGCGACGAGCAGCGGGTCGCCCTTGGGTGTGCGCCCGTCGCGGAGTGCGGCGAGCGTCTCGGGGGTCATCACGAGGATGCCTTCGGCCGTGGCCGTGCGGGCGGATTCTGGCTTCCGCCCCACGTCGACCATCGTCGGCCGACCGGCCTCATCCAGATGGGTGAGTCTCCGGGCATCCATCTCTACAATTTACCAGTCGGGGAGTCCGGGAGCCAGCGTTTCGATCAGTGTGCGCCGGCGAGGGTGCGGTGCAGCGTGGCGAGGAGATGGGCCAAGATGAGTTGGGGATTGATGTTGCCGTGGGCGAGGGCGCGGGCTTCGTCGACGGCGCGGATCGCGTCCGGGGCGGCGGCGCCGGCGGTGGGGAGGCGGCGGGCGAGGTCGCGGAGGAAGTCGAGGGCGTCGGTGTTGACGACGACGTCCTCGGCGTCGGCGGCGACGGCGGCGAGGTCGCGGAGCCAGAGGGCGAGGAAGTCGAGGGTGTCGACGAACGTGCCGCGTGCGCCGGCGGGCGGGAGCTGGTGGGCGGCGGCGAGGCGGCGGATCGGCGATCCGGCGGCCGCGGCGACGAGGGAGCGGGCCTTCTGGCGGATCTCCTCGAGCGGGCCCGGCTGGCCGTCGACGGGGAGGAACGCGAGGGCGCGGCCGATGGAGCCCTCGGCGAGCCGGGCGGCGGCGTGCGCAGCCTCGGCGTCGGCCTCCCGGTAGCGGATGAGGAAATCGGCGACCGCGTCGTGGGGGAGCGGGCGCAGGCGCACGGGGAGGAGGCGCGAGCGGATGGTGTCCAGCAGCGCGCCGGGATCGCTGGCCGTGAGGACGATGGTGGTGTCCGGCGGCGGCTCTTCGAGCACCTTGAGGAGCGCGTTGGCGGCCTCGGGGCTGGACTCCTGTGGGACGAGGGATTCGGCGCCGCCGACGAGGAACACCTTGTGGCGGCCCATCGCGGGCCGCTGCTGGGCGAGGCGTCGCAGCGTCTGGATCTGTGCGAGGAAGAGGCCGACGGGCTCGCCGGGCGCGGCGGTGCGGAGCGGGTCGGCGCGGCGGGCGTCGAGCTCGGCGGCGCGGGCGTCCTCGAGTGCGTCGGCGAGGCGGTCGGGGCCGCTCACGCCCTTGGGGCGCGGGAGCGGGAAGAACCAGTGGATGTCCGGGTGCTCGAGGCGGACGGCGAGCCGGCAGTCCTGGCACGCGTTGCACGGGCCGTCCTCGGCGGGGGTGCGGCAGAGCAGGAGCTGGGCGAGCCAGAGGCCGAGGCGCTGCTTGCCGACGCCTGCGGGTCCGTGAACGAGGAGCGAGCCGGGCAGCTCGCCGGAGCGGACGGCGTCGTAGAGCGCGGCGCGAGCGGCGTCGTGGCCGTGGAGCGGCGGCAGCGTGCTCATCGGCCGGCCTTCCGTCGCAGCCAGTTGAGGGGGTCGACGGGCTCGGGCATGCCGCCGCTGCGCGTGGGTGCGCGGATCTGGAACTCGAGGTGCGGCCCCTCCGGGGTGCGCTCGCCGCCGACGGTACCCACGACCTGTCCGGCGGTCACGGTCTGCCCCTCCTGGACGGCGACGCGGCCGAGGTAGAGGTAGAGCGTGTAGTAGCCGCCGCCGTGGCTGATCATGACGCTGGGGCCGTACCCTTCGAAGGGGCCGGCCATGACGACGGTGCCGGCCTCGACGGCGCGGACCTCGGTGCCCGGCTCGGCGCCGATTCCGATGCCGTTCCAGCGCAGCGTGACGCCGTTGGGCCGGCGTTCGGGGCCGAACCGGTAGATGAGTCGGCCGTCGACGGGCCAGTCGAGCGAGCCGAGGTCGCGGGCGGTGAGGGTGCCCGCGGTGGCGGCGCGGCCGGCGACGGCGCGGCGGCGTTCCTCCTCGATGCGGCGCCGTTCCAGCTCGGCGACGAGGCTGGTGAGGCGGGCCTCGTCGCGCTCGAGCTGTTCGAGGCGGCCCAGCGCGCGTCGCTCTCGCTGGCGGTACCCCGCGAGGGCGCGCTCCTGCTCCGTCTCGAGCGACTGGAGCCGCGCGAACTCGCTGAGCTTCTCCGCGCGCAGCCGCTGGAGCTCGGCGAGGTTGTCGGTCAGCTCGCGTTCGCGGGCGACGAGGTCGCGCTCGAGCTGCTCGACCTCGTCGACGAGGAGGCGGTCGTAGAGCGCGATCAGGTGCAGGTACTTGTAGCGGCTGAGCAGGTCGCCGAAGCTCTCGGCGCTGAGCAGGACCTGCACGGTGTGCAGCGGCCCGCGCTTGTAGATCGAGCGCAGCCGGCGCGCCAGCACGACGCGGCGCTCGGTCAATCGGTCGCGGCTGCGGATGAGCTCGCGGGTGGTCTCCTCGACGCTGCGCGCGATGGCCGCGGACTGGAACTCGATCTCGCGCAACACCGCCGCCGACGCGGCGATCTGACGCTCGATGTTGGCCAGTCGGCCGCTCACGTCGCTGACGCGAGCGCGGAGCGCCTCCATTTCCTGCTGGAGCTGCTTGCGCTCCTGGCGGATCTGTTCGAGCCGGAGCTGGCTCTCGCGGATCTCGCGGCGGAGCGACTCCTGGGCGGCCGCGGGCGCGGCGGCCAGGAGCAGCAGCCCGAGGCCGAGTGCGCCGGCGCGCGTCATAGGTCGCGCAGGTGGCGGCGGACGGCCAGCCCGCTGGCGATCATGCCGAGGATGCCGCCGGCGGCGAGCCCGCCGGCGAGCCAGGTGTCCGGCACCCACTCGACCTGGAAGATCGAGGTGAAGATGACGCGGTAGGTCGCGAAGGTGAGGCCGAGCGCGAGCGCGGCGCCGAGCAAACCCGCGACGAGCCCCTCGAGGAGGAACGGCCGCCGGATGTAGCCGTTCGTGGCGCCGACCAGGCGCATGATCGCGATCTCATCGCGGCGTGCGAAGATCGCGAGCCGGATCGCCGCGCCGATGATCACGATCGCGACCGACGCGAACGCGCCGCCCACGACGAGCGCCGCGGCGCCGGCGATGCGCCGCAGCAGGTAGACCTTGTCGACCCATTCGCGGCCGTACTGCACCTCCTCAATGAAGGGGTAGGCGCCGATGCGGGCCGCGATGTCGCCGACGACGTTGGGCGTGCGCTGACCGGGCTGGAGCCGGACCTCGATCGACGCGGGGAGCGGATTGACCTCCAGCTCGGCGAAGAGGGACCGGAATTCGGGGAGCTCCTGCTGCGCGATCTCGAGCGCCTGCTCGCGGGAGATGTAGAGCGCCTCGAGGACTTCGGGGTACGCCCGGATCTCGGAGAGCGCGAGCTGCACCGCATCCGCGGGCGCATCGTCGCGGAGATACGCGACGACCTGGACCCGCGCCTCCACGGTGTCGAGGACGCGGCGTACGTTGTGCGCCGCGATCCCGAAGAGCCCCACGGCGAAGAGCGAGAGGCCGATCATGGCGATCGAGAGGAGCGTGAGCGACGGGGCGCGCCGGAACGCGGCGAACGCTTCGCGGACGGTGTGCGCCATGCTCAGCCCTCCGCGCCCGAGTCGTAGACGAGCATGCCGTGATCCAGCTCCATGACGCGGCAATTCGGCATCGAGCGGACCAGGTCGAGGTCGTGCGTCGCCATCATGACGGCCGTGCCGGCGGCGTTGATGCTGCGGAACAGGTCGATGATGCCGCGGGTCGCCCGGTCGTCGAGGTTGCCCGTCGGCTCGTCGGCGAGGAGGAGCATCGGCTCGTGCGCCAGGGCGCGCGCGATCGCGACGCGCTGCTGCTCACCGCCCGACAGCTCGGAGGGGTAGGCTTCCGCCTTGCTCGCGAGGCCGACCTGCGCGAGCAGCTTCGAGACCCGCTGTCGGATCAACGACCGGCGCGCGCCGGTCACCTCGAGGGCGAAGGCGACGTTCTCCGCCGCCGTGCGGGTCGGCAGCAGTCGGAAGTCCTGGAAGATGAACCCGACCTTGCGGCGGAGGATCGAGATCTCGCGGGGGCGGATCTTGTGCGATGAGTACCCGCTCACCCGGACCTCGCCGTGGGTCGGCCGGTCCGCCATGTGGACGAGGCGCAGGATCGTGGACTTCCCCGCGCCGCTGTGCCCGGTGAGGAAGCAGAACTCCGCTTTCCGGAGCTGGAACGAGACATCGTTCAGCGCCAGCCCGGAACGGGGGTATTCCTTGGTGACGTGCTCGAACCGGATCATGCTTCGGAAGTTGGGGCCGCGGCCCCGTGTCGGGCAAGCCGGGCGGCCAGCGTCATCGCCTCGATCATGGATGCTGGGTCCGCGAGTCCACGCCCGGCGATGTCGAGCGCGGTGCCGTGGTCCGGCGAGGTGCGGATGAACGGCAGTCCGAGCGTGAGATTCACGCCGCTGCCGAAGGCGGCGGTCTTGAACGCGGCCATCCCCACGTCGTGGTACGGGGCGACGACGGCGTCGAACTCGCCGCGGACCGCGCGCACGAACACGGTGTCGGCCGGGACCGGCCCGACGGCATCGATCCCCGCGTCGCGGAGGGTATCGCGCGCGGGGGCGAGGAGCCGCGCCTCCTCGTCGCCGAAGAGGCCGCCGTCCGAGGCGTGGGGGTTGACCGCGCAGAGCGCGATGCGCGGGCGGTCGATCCGCCAGCCGCGCCGGAGCCCGTCCGCCGCGAGGCGCGCCTGCTCGACCAGGAGCGGGACCGAGAGCGCGTCCGGCACGGCCCGCAGCGCCAGGTGCGTGGTGGCGAGCACCACGCGGAGCGGCCCGCCGAGCGCCGTCTCCTCGGCGACCATCATCATCGCGACGGGTACCGGCCCGGCGCCGCGTCGCCGGCCGGCGAGCGCGGCGAGCATCTCCGTGTGCCCCGGGTAGCGGTACCCGGCCGCGTGCAGTGCGGCCTTGTCGATCGGCGCGGTGACCACCGCGTCGACCGCGCCCGCGAGGGCCATCTCCGCGGCGGCCTCGATCGCGCGGCCGGCGAGCGCGCCGGCGTCGGCGGGGTCGCCCGATCCGTCCCAGCGGCCGACGGCGTGGAACTCGAGGCCTTCGACGGCGTCGGCGACGGTGCCGTGGGGCCCCACGAAGACCAGCGCCGGCGGGGCCGGCAGCGAGCGGGCGTGGCGGGCCGCCGCGGCGGCGACTTCCGGGCCGATGCCGCGCGGATCGCCGAGCGTCACCGCGAGACGGAGGCCGCGCCCGGTATCCCCGGCGGTCGGCGTTCCGGCCACGTGATCGCCTCCGGCGCCGGTCAGAAGCGGATGTCGATGTAGGTGCGGTCCCGGAGCTCCCGGATGACCTCCTCCATCAGCTTCTGCCGCTCGAGCTGCGTGCGGACGCGGCTGCGGAGGTCCGGGTCATCCCACGAGTACTCGCCGGCCTCGGTCAGGCCGGTCACCCTGGCGACCACCCAGTGGTTCCCCTCACCGACGCCCGTGAGGCGGAACGGCTTCAGGACCTCCTCCTGCGAGGCGTCGGCCAGCGCCGACGCGTACGGCGGGGGCAGCTCGGCGAGCGCGTCGAGGCGGATCGGGCCGACCCTCGGCGCGAAGAGGCCGCCGGCGACCTGGAGCGATGCATCGCCGTACTCGGCCACGAGCGAGTCGATGGGCTCGCCGGCGCGCATGCGCTCCGCGACCTCGTTCGCGATCGTCTCCGTGCGGGCGTAATCCGCCTCGGTCATCTCCGGCCGGAACAGGATGTGGCGCGCCTGACGCTCGCCGCCCTTGACCTTTTCGACCTTGATGATGTGGAAGCCGAAGCTGGTTTCGACGATGCCGCTGATGGCGCCCGGCGGCAGCGCGAACGCGACGCGCTCGAACTCGGGCACCATCTGGCCGAGGCGGAACCAGCCCAGATCGCCGGCCCGCTCGCGGCCGCCGGGCTCGTCCGTGTAGCGACGGGCCAGCTCCTCGAAGTCGGCGCCGTCACGGAGCATGTCGAGCACCTCTTCGGCTTCGGCGCGCGCCGCGGCCCGTGCGGAGTCGGTCGGCTGCGGCCGCACGATGACCTGCTCGAAGGAGATCGTCGCAGGGCGCTGGCCGAGCCGGCTGCGCTGCGACTCGAAGTATTCGCGCGCCTCGGACTCCGTGACCGGCGGCGGCCGCCGGTTCTGCCGAAGCGTGCCGAGGTAGGTGTCGATGATGCGCTGGCGCCGGATCTGGCGTTCGAGCTCCCGGCGATACTCGTCGATGGTCATCCCGGTCTGCCGGATCGCCTCCGCGAAGGCCTGCTCGCCGCCGATCGCCCGCCGCTGCCGGGAGAGCTCGTCCTCCGCGATCCGGGTGACGTCCGCGTCGTCGACGGTCACGGAATCCCGCGTCGCGGCCTGGATGATCAGCAGCTCGTTGACCTTCGCGTCCAGCGCCTGCCGGTAGAGGCGCTCCAGCGCCGCCGGATCCTCCGGAAGCGGCTGACCGCTCGCAGCGACGATCCGGAACACCTCCTCGTCCAGATCGGTCTTGAGGACGACGCTGTCGCCGACGACGGCCACGATGCGATCGACGAGACCGGACGCGGGGGCCGGCGCCTGCGCATGGAGCGCCGGTGCGCCCAGAACGAGCGCGAGCAGGGGAAGGGCGGCAATCCGCAGTCGATTCATGACGTTTCGATCTCGCAATGAAACGGAACGGGGCCGGCGCGCGCGCACCGGCCCCCGGTTATATCCCATCCATCCGGCCGGGGTTCCTGGCCCCGGCGTCAGCGTTCCGAGGCGGAGTCCGCCGCGCCGCCCGCCGCCGGCTGCTGCGGCTGCGGCGCGGGCACGACCGGCCGGGTCTGCTGCATCCGCTCGACGATCCTCGGGATCGCGCGGCTGAAGATCTCCGCCTCGCCCGTCTCGCGGAGCGAGAAGGTGAGCGCGCCCAGGTTCAGCACCTGGCGGTCGCCGCGGATGACGCCTTCCAGGAAGCTGGTCACGCGGCGCTCGATCGCCTGCTCCGGCGACTCGCCGTCCTGCGGTTCCGCGCCGCTCAGCCCGACCATGCGGGCGGCCTGGGCGAGCTGCGTCCGGACCTCGCCGGACAGGGAGTCTCGCTCGGCCGCCGTGATCTCGAGCCCCTGGCGCTCCGCCTCCGCGAGCAGGATCTCGTTCCGGGTCATCCCCTCGAGGACCGTCGCCAGGTTCTCGTCGCCCATCGCCGCGAGCTGCGCGCGGTTGCTCGGCGTGGTGCGCGTCCGGACCCAGTCCAGGTACTCCGCCGCCGTCAGCGAGCCGCCGTCGTAGGAGACCAGCGCGCGCGAGGCCGCACGGCTGCTCAGCTCCATCTCCGGCTTCGACGCCAGGTCGCGGGCCACCTCGGACGCGCCCTCCTGCACCTCGATGCCGAGCGAGCCGGTCAGCTTCTCGACGTACGCCTCCTGCGCCTCGAAGACCCGCTGCTGGAGGAGCTGCACGCGGAACGTGTCCTTGATCTCATCGAAGTCCGGCATGCGCCGCTCTTCGACCTTGATGATGTGGTAGCCGAACGGCGTCTCGACGACGTCGCTGACCTCGCCGACATCGAGGGCGAACGCCGCCTCCTCGAACGGGGCGACCATCTGGCCGGGGCCGAAGAAGCCGAGGTCGCCGCCTTCGCGGGCGCTGCCCGGATCCTCGCTGTACTCCTCGGCGAGCTCGGCGAAGTTCGCACCCGCCGCGGCGCGGGCGCGCAGGTCGCGGGCGAGCGCCAGCACGCTGTCGCGCTGGGCGGCCGTGGCGTTCGGCCCGACGCGCAGCAGGATGTGGCGGGCACGGACCTCCTGGCCGGGGCGCTCCCGGTCGTAGATCTCGCGCAGCTCCGCATCGGTGAGCGTGGTGTCGACCTGGATCACCTTGTCGTTGAGCTTCCGGAAGATCTCCTGCTCGAGGACCGGATCCACGATCGGGCTCACGTCGAGCGTGGCGAGGGTCGAGTCCTGCTGCGCCGCCGTGGCGAGGAGGACGTAGTCGACCCAGAGATTGGCGACCGCCTCGACGACCTCGGGCTCGGCGGGGAGTCGCGGATTGTGGGCCAGGAGCCCGGCGGCTTCCTCGACGGTCAGCTCGAGGCCGCCGGCGCGGGCCACCACGTCGGTGTGCGCCGACATCGCGTCACAGGCGGCGAAGCCCGCGGTCGCGGCCAGGGCGCCGATCGCTACGAGTTTCCTCATTCTCTCTCCTTATCGGAGCCGGTCCGAGTGTAAACGTCACAAAGTACGTCCCGCCCGGCCGGCGTGCCAGCGGGTCGTGCCGGCCGGCCGTGGCGGGTGCCGGGAGTGGTACACCGGGTCACGCCGCGCGTGCCCTGTCGACGGCGAGCAGCTCGAGCGCGCCGACGAGCGTGTCGACGAGCGGCTCCGCGCCGAATCGCCGGAGCAGGAGCGAGAGCGGCATGGCGCGACGCACCTCGACCTCGATCTGGCGGTCGTGGAACGCGCTCTGGAGCGCGGCCATGCGCGGGACGACGCCGTCGCGGAAATTGATCCGGGCCTCGTCGCCGCGGACGAGGACGCGCTCGACGCCGAGCTCGGCGCCGAGCAGGCGGAGCGCCGCGGCGGCGAGGAGCCGGCGGACCTCGGCGGGCGGCGGGCCGAAGCGGTCGCGCAGCTCCGAGCGGACCTGGTCGACCTGCTCGACGCGCTCGAGGCGGGAGAGCCGGCGGTAGAGGTGGAGCTTCTGCGACGGCTCGGGCACGTAGGCGTCGGGGAGGAACGCGGCGCCCTCGATCGAGACCTCGGGCGGCGGGTGGCGCTCGACGACGCCGTCGTGCTCGTCCTTGAGCCGGCGCATCGTTTCTTCGAGCAGCCGGGTGTACGTCTCGAGGCCGACGGCGTGGACGAAGCCGGACTGTTCGGCGCCGAGCAGGTTGCCGGCGCCGCGCAGCTCGAGGTCCTTGAGCGCGATCGCGTAGCCGCTGCCGAGCTCGGTGTAGTGCTCGAGGATGCGGAGCCGCTTCTCGGCGTCGTCGGTGATGTCGCCGTGGGCGATGAGGTAGCAGTAGGCGCGGTGGTGCGAGCGGCCGACGCGGCCGCGGAGCTGGTAGAGCTGCGCGAGGCCGAACTGGTCGGCGCGATCGACGATCAGCGTGTTCGCCGCCGGCACGTCGAGCCCGTTCTCGATGATCGCGGTCGTGACGAGCACGCGGACCTCGCCCTCGATGAAGCGGCGCATGACGTCGTCGAGCTCGGAGGCGGCGAGCTGGCCGTGGGCGATGGCGAGCGGCGCGTCCGGCACGAGCCGTTGCACGCGCTCGGCGACCGCGGCGATGCTCTCGATGCGGTTGTGGACGAAGAAGACCTGGCCGCCGCGGTCGAGCTCGCGCCGCATGGCGTCCTCGAGGATCTCGTCGGTCCAGGGGACGACGTGCGTGATGATCGGCATGCGGTCGCGCGGCGGCGTCTGGATCAGCGAGAGGTCGCGCAGCCCGGCGAGCGACATGTGCAGCGTGCGCGGGATCGGCGTGGCCGTCAGCGTGAGCACGTCGATGTTCCTGCGGAGCTCCTTGAGCCGCTCCTTGTGCTTGACGCCGAAGCGCTGCTCCTCGTCGACGATGAGGAGGCCGAGGTCCTTGAAGGCGACGTCCGGCTCGAGGAGCGCGTGCGTGCCGATGAGGATGTCGACCTCGCCCTGCGCGGCGTGGAGCAGGATCTCGCGCTGCTGCTTCGCCGTGCGGAAGCGCGAGAGCGCCTCGACGCGGACGGGGAACTGCGCGAGCCGCTGGCGGAACGTGTTCAGGTGCTGCTCGACGAGGATCGTGGTCGGCGCGAGCACGGCGACCTGCTTGCCGTCCTGGACGGCCTTGAACGCGGCGCGGATCGCGATCTCGGTCTTGCCGTATCCGACGTCGCCGCAGAGCAGGCGGTCCATCGGGCGGCGCGACTCCATGTCCCGCTTCACGTCGGCGGTGGCCTGCCGCTGGTCCGGCGTGTCCTCGTAGAGGAAACTGGACTCCATCTCCTTCTGCCAGCGGGTGTCGGGCGAGAAGGCGAAGCCCTGCGCCATCCGGCGCGCGGCGTAGAGCTGGAGCAGCTCCGTCGCCATCTCCTGGATCGCCTTCTCGGTCCTGCCGCGCAGGTTCTTCCACGACTTGCCGCCGATCTTGTGGAGGCGCGGCGGGCCGGCGCGGTCGCTGTCGGCGACCCAGCGCTCGATGAGGTCGAGGCGGTAGACGGGGACGCGCAGCGTCTCGCCGCCGGCGTACTCGATGGCGAGCACCTCGACCTCCTCGCCGCCCTCGGCGCGCGCGCCCGGGAGCCCGACGACGCCGCCGACCTGGATCCGCTCGAGCCCCTTGAAGCGGCCGATGCCGTGGTCGAGGTGGACGACGAAGTCGCCGGGTTTGAGCTGCGCGAGGCTCTCGAGGGCGACGGCGCCGCGGAACCGCCGGGCACGGCGCAGGCGGCGTGCGCGGCGGAAGATCTCGTGGTCGGTCAGGACGCGGAGCGGCGGATCGGCGCCTTCGAGGACGAAGCCGTGCTGGAGCGCGCCGAGCGCGAGCGTGGCGTGGGGCGGCAGCGCGCCGCCCGTCGAGAGGATCTCGTCGAGCCGCTCGAGCTGGCCGGTGTTGTCGCACAGGATGACGGTCTCCTCGCCGCGTGCGGCGCCGGCGCGGAGGAGCGCGGCGAGGCGGTCCATGTCGCGCTCGATCGGCTCGGCCTCGCGGATGGCGAAGCGGAGCTCGGCGTCGGGCGCGGCGCCGATGGAGACGCGGCCGTACTCGGCGAGTCGGGTGCGGACCTCGTCGGGCGGGAGGAACAGGTGGTCCGGCGGCGCGGGGCGGCCGCCGCGGCGGCGCTCGGCGTCGTGGAGGTGCAGCACCTCGGCCCAGGTCCGGCGGAACGCGTCGTCGGCGAGATCGGCGTCGAGCTCGAGGAGGACGGTCTCCCGGGGGAGCACGTCGAGGAGCGAACGCCGGACGACGTCGGAGCCGGCCGCGTCGCCGGGGGCGGCGCGCAGGTCGACGGGGAGCACGTCGACGTGGCGGACCTCGTCGGTCGAGCGCTGGTCGAGGATGTCGAAGCGACGGATCGACACGACGTCGTCGCCCCAGAACTCGACGCGCACGGGCTGGGCGGCGCCGAAGCTGAAGAAGTCGAGGATGCCGCCGCGGACGGCGTACTCGCCGACGCCCTCGACGAGCGGGGCGCGGGTGAAGCCGAGCGCGTCGAGGCGCTCGGTCAGCTCCTGGAGCCGGAGCGTGTCGCCGACGGCGATGGAGACGCGCAGGTCCGCGAGGCCGGACGGGATGTCGGCGCGCTCCTGGAGCGCGCGGGACGTGGTGACCAGCACGCGGACGCGGCCGGCGAGGAGCGCCTCGAGCGCCTCGACGCGGAGTCCGCTGACCTCGAGGTGGTGCTCCTCGGCCTCGTACGGCAGCGCCTCGCGCTGCGGGTAGAGTCGTGCGAGCCCGTCGGGGAGGAGCGTGTGCAGGTCGGCGTCGACGGCCTCGGCGCGTGCCGGGTCCGGCGCGACGACGACCCAGAGGCGCTCGGGGAGCGCGTCCGCGAGCGTCGCGGCGAGGAGCGACGGCGCGGAGCCGGGCAGGCCGCCTAGACGCACGATGGCGCCACGACCCGGGAGCCGCTCCCGCAGCTCCCGGAACGCCGGCTGGCGCCGCATCGCCTGGATCAGGGTCGGGTGTGCCACGGTCAGGAAGTTCGGCGATTCGGCCCGGCTGCGCCAGCCCCCGCGGGGACCGGCTGCGCGGCGGCGTCGGGGTGCGGCCGTTTGCGCCCGGCCCGTCCGCCGGCGGCGATGAGCCCCTCGACGAGGAGCGTCGCGAGCGCGAAGAGCAGGAGCGGGCGCCACACCTCGCGGCCGAGGCGCCGGCGGAAGATCGACTCCGGCCAGTCGGCGGCGTCGTCGACGATGTCGACGTCCCAGTCGGGGAG
Source organism: Longimicrobiales bacterium (assembly GCA_036381255.1). Classification (GTDB taxonomy): domain Bacteria; phylum Gemmatimonadota; class Gemmatimonadetes; order Longimicrobiales; family RSA9; genus CALBZE01. The sequence continues at coordinate 28,307 of DASVDG010000009.1, forward strand.
CGCCGCGCGCAGGGCGTCCTCGTCGGCGCGCGCGAGGTCGGATTCCGAGGCCGGCGGGTTCACGGCGAAGGCGCCGATCGTCCGGTCGCCGGCGAGGATGCGGTAGACGCCGAGCTCGCCCGGGACGCGGTAGCGCGTGCCGCCGGACACGGTCTCGCGCGTGCCGTCCGGCCGTTCGACCGCGGTCGCGGCCGCCGGCAGCGGCAGCACCGCGCCGGGCGTCGCCGTCGTGCGGGCGGCGGCGTCCGCGCCCCACACGGCGATCAGGCGGTCGAGCAGCGGGAGGAGCCCGACGGACGTCGGGAGCGTCGTCGCCTCCTCGTCGAACGGCGAGGCGACGACGAGGTAGCGGCCGCCGCCGGGGAGCGTGCCGCGGACGAGCCAGGGCGCGCCGTCGCGGAGCCGCAGCAACACGGAGTCGTCCGCGGCGGCGGCTTCGGGCTCGAGGCGGTAGCTCCGCCGGATGCGCACGTCGTCGAGGGCGCGGAGCAGGCCGTCGCCGGCGCTGTCGACCACGAGTCGCGCTTCGCCGGCGGCGGTGCCGGGGGCGAAGCGCCAGGGGACGCCGGCCTCGGCCAGGCGGCGGTTCGCGGCGGGGAGCTCGAGCGGCGAGTCGGGCGCGACGACGATCGCCGTGCGGCCCGCGCGCGCGGCGGCCACGCCCGCGGCGGCGGGCGCGATCACGATCTCGGCCGCCCCGGGGCCGACGGTCCGGACCCGGCCGGCATCGGCCAGCACGTCGAGCGCCTCTTCGACGAACGGGAGCGAGCCGGTCACGCCGACGGTCGGCGGCGGCTGGACGGGGACCACGAAGTAGCGCCGGTCGTCGCCGCGGAGCGCGTCGGGGTCGAGCTCGACCCATCCGGGGACGAATCCCGCGGCGCGCGCGGGGAACGGGAGCACGGCGGCCGCGCCGGCCGGCGCCGTGCCGGCCGCGCTGACGTGGTTGTCGACGGTCAGCCGGATCGGGATCGTGTCGTTCTTCCGGGAGCTGATGACGCGCGCGGCGATCGTCGAGCGCTCGCCGGCGCGCGGCGGCAGGCCGGCGCCGACGTCGACCGCGGTCACCGCCGCGTTCGCGGGCGGCGCCGACTCCGGCGCCCAGACGACGACCGGCGGCGCGTCCGCGCCGGCGGTGGCCACGGTGGCGAGGCCGGTGGCCTGGAGGTCGGTCAGCAGCTGGATCTCGGCGGCGCGCCCGTCGGCGCCGGCGGCGAGGAGCGAACGCGCGCGCTCCAGCGCGGCGCCGAGGTCCGCCGCGCCCGCGGCGACCTCCGTCGCGCGGACGATCGCGGCCGCCTCCGCCGGGCCGGCGGGGACCGCCGGCTCCCACGGCGCGCCGGCGCGGATGATCCAGAACCGGTCGTCGGAGTTGCCCCGGGCGATCGCTTCGAGCGCCCGGTCCTTCAGTTGGTCGAGGACTCGGCGGTCGCCCTGGACCAGGCCGGTGCTCAGCGAGTTGTCGAGCACGATCGCGACGGCCGTCGGCTCGTGGCCGCCGCCGCCCCAGCGCAGGACGGGCCGCGCCGCCGCGAGCGCCAGGAGCGCCAGCGCGGCCACCCGCAGCGCGAGGAGGAGGAGCTGCCGCAGCTTGATGCGGCGCGCATTCTCCAGCTCCGCCCGCCGCAGGTAGCGCAGCGCGGGGAACACGACCCGCGGCCCCTGATGCCGCTGGAACAGGTGCAGCACGATCGGCACGGCGATCGCGGCCCCCAGGAAGAGCAGCGCCGGACTCAAGAACCCCATGTTACCCCAGCTTCTCCCGCTTCCGAAGGTACGTGCGCAGCGCGTGGACCATCGGGCGGTCCGTCTCCAGGATCGTGTAGTCGATCCCGAGCGGGACCAGCGTCTGGCGCCACTCCTCCAACGCGCGCTCCACGGCCTCCCGGTACTCCGTCCGCAGATGCGCCACGCTCACCGGCAGCTCCTCCCCTGTCTCCGGGTCGACGAAACGCGCGTCCCGCTCGCCCGGCAGCTCCCGCTCGCCCGGGTCCAGCACGTGGAAGACCAGCACCTCGTGCCCGCGGTGCCGCAGGAACTGCAACGCCAGCCGCGTCGACTCCGGATCCACCAGCAGGTCCGAGCACAGGACCACGAGGCCGCGGCGCGGCAGCCGCCCGGCGATGTCGCGCAGCGCACTCGCCGCCTCCGTCCGGCCGGTTGCCTCCAGCGGGTCCAGCGCCCGCAACACGTCGTGCCAGTGGCGCCGCCCGCCCCGCGGCCGGATGTGCGCACGCACCCGCTCGTCGAAGCCGATCAGACCCACCGCATCGCCCTGCCGCAGCAGCAGCAGCGAAAGGCTCGCGGCGAGCTGCTTCGCGTACCACAGCTTCGTCGGCAGCGTCGCCGGCGCCGACGACCACGCCATCGACGCGCTCGCATCGACCAGCAGGTACGTGCGCAGGTTCGTCTCCTCCTCGAACAGCTTCACGTAATGCCGGTCCGAGCGCGCGTACATGCGCCAGTCGATGTAGCGCAGGTCGTCGCCGGGCTGGTAGGCGCGGTGTTCTGCGAACTCCACGGAGAAACCCCGGTGCGGCGATCGGTGTAACCCGGCCAGGAACCCCTCGACCACGTGCCGCGCGACGAACTCCAGGCCGCCGAGTGCGGCGAGCTCGTGCGGCGTCAGCAGATCGGCCCGGGGTGCGCCGGCGGTTGTGCGGAGGTCTGTAAGATCCATTGGGGCAATAATTTAGCGAGTTCTGGCCGACCGGGTCAACCGGACACGGCTCGGCGGGGTCTACACCGAACGGGCCCGGAAGATCGCGGGCCGGTGGTGCCGGGTCGTGCGTCGCGCTATCTTCCTGCGGCCGCCGGCCCCGGACCCGGGCGACGGCCGGAAGCAAGGGCCAGGCCGTCGCGGTCAGAACGGAGCATTCCATGAGATTCGAGCGAACGCTGTCGATCGTCGCGATGATCGTGCTCGCCGGTTGCGCGGGCGGCACGGCGCAGAGCGTGAGCGCCCAGCGACCCGGCGTCGAGCCTGCGGGGACGGTGTCCCCGGGTGAGGAGGTCGACGCCGGCGCGCTGAGGGCGGCGGCGGGGACGATCACGCCCGCGGACATGTACGGGCACATCGCCTACCTGGCGAGCGACGAGCTGCGCGGCAGGAACACGCCGAGCCCGGGGCTGAACGAAGCGGCGGAGTACATCGCCGGGGTGTTCGAGGAGCTGGGGCTGCGTCCGGCGGGAGACCCGGGGAGCTACATCCAGCGGTACGCGTTGCAGAAGCGTGCGGTCGTCGCGGAGGAGACGGAGATCTCGTTCAGCGGGCCGGCGGGCGAAGCGGCACTGGACTTCGGGACGGACTTCTTCGTGCTGCCGGGCGTTCCGGACCGGGTGCGCGGGGAGGTGGTGTACGCGGGCGCGGCCGCGGAGGCGCGTGCGGACGAGTCGCTGCGCGGGCGGATCGCCGTGTTCGAGCTGTCGGGCGCGGCGAGCGACCCGGCGTTCAACCGCGGGATCGGCCGGGCCGCCCGGGCGGCGGAGGAGGCCGGCGCCGCGGCGCGGCTGCTGATGCTGCCGGCCGGGTTCCCGGCGGGGATGATTCAGCGGACGGCGGAGCACTATTCGCTGGCGATGGGGCTGCAGGTGGGCGAGGTCGAGGGGCCGGCGACGTTCTTCGTGTCGGCGGCGGCGGCCGAGCGGCTGTTCGAGGCGGCCGGCGCCGACCCGGCGGGGCTGCGCGAGGCGGTCGCGCGGCGCGGACCGGTCCGCCTGGATGGCGTGACGGCGGAGCTGGCCGCGCCGATCCGGATCGAGGAGGACCACCGCGTGCCGAACGTCGTCGCCGTCCTGCCGGGCAGCGACCCGGAGCTGCGCGACACGTACGTCGTCTTCAGCGCGCACTTCGACCACGTGGGCGTGCGGCGGCCGGACGAGGCCGGCGACTCGATCTACAACGGCGCGGACGACAACGCGTCGGGCACGTCGGCGCTGCTGGAGGTCGCGGAGGCGTTCGCGTCGCTGCCGACGCCGCCGGCGCGGTCGCTGGTGTTCCTGGCGGTGAGCGGGGAAGAGAAGGGGCTGCTGGGGTCGCAGTACTACAGCGACCACCCGACGGTGCCGCTCGAGGGGATCGTGGCGAACATCAACGTGGACATGATCGGCCGCAACGCGCCGGACAGCATCGTGGTCATCGGCCAGGAATACTCGTCGCTCGGGCCGCTGGTGAAGGGGGTCGCGGCGGAGCGGCCGGAGCTGGGGTTGACGGTCTCGCGCGACCTGTGGCCGGAGCAGCGCTTCTTCTTCCGCAGCGACCACTTCAACTTCGCGCGCAAGGAGATCCCGGCGCTGTTCTTCTTCGCCGGGGTCCACGAGGACTACCACCAGCCGTCGGACGAGGTCGAGAAGATCGACACCGACAAGGCCAGCCGGGTGGCGCGGCTGATCTTCTACACGGCGCACGAGATCGCGTCGCGGGCCGAACCGCCGCAGTGGACCGAGCAGGGCCTTCAGGAAGTGCGGGCGCTGACCGGGGGCCGGCGCTAGGCGCCGCCCCCGTCGCCCGGACCGGCCGTTCGGGGCCGGAGAGAGTCAACACCGAACCCGTGGAGAGGAACGATGTCGTTTCTGAGCACCGTCTTCCTGCTCGCCGCAGTCGTGAGCGGGATCCTGATCCCGATCTTCGTCGGCCACGGCCTGGCCGTGCACGATTTCGGATACGTCGGCGTGGGCGCGGGCGCCGGCCTGGTGTCGGCCGTCTTCGTGTTCCTGTACTCGCGCGTGGCCGCGCGGTCGGGCGGCGAGACGTACTGAGGCGCGTCCCGGGCGGGCCCGGGCGGTTCGGGGCGCGGGTACTTCGATCCGATCGCGCCCGGCCCGGCCGCCCGGTTCACCGGTATTCGTGGACCAGGCGCTGGTCCTTCGACGGACCGCGGACGCGCCATTCGAGGCGGAGCATCGGGCCATCGACGACGAGTCGGGCGTCGTAGCGGTCCTCGCCGCAGAGGTGCGGCCGGACGGTCGCGAGGCCGCCGTCTCCGTCGGGGGCGAGCACGCCGAGCTCGACCGGATGATCCGGGCCGCGCCGGATGTGCGCGAGCCGGAGCCCCCCCTCGACCCGCGTCCAGCGGTACGCCGCGCGGTAGGCGACGGGATCCCCGCCGTCGCCGGGGCGCCACGTGCCGCGCTCC
>DASVDG010000010.1:0-23342 GCA_036381255.1 Longimicrobiales bacterium
GTGGGCCTACGAGTTCTGGGACCGGCTGCTGGTCGATCTCACGCACCGCGCGGGTGACCGACGGGCGTTCGCGGCGCAGATGCTCGCGCGTCTGGCGATCAGCGATCCGGACGGCCGCATGCTGAAGGACTTCCCGAAGGTTGCGGCGGTCATGAAGGACGAGAAGACCGTGACCGCCCGGCACACGCTCCAGTCCCTCTGGCGCGTCGGTCTGGCCGGTCCGAAACAGAAGGCGATGGTGCTGGAGGCTCTCGAGCAGCGGTTCCGGGAGTGCGCGCAGGAGAAGCATGGAACGCTGGTCCGGACGGATGTGGTCACCGCGCTCGGCCGGCTCTCGAAGGCGACCGGCGATGCGGCGATCGAAGCGCGCGTGGCTGCGCTCATCGATGCCGAGCCGGATGAGAAGCAGCGCAAGAAGCAGCGCGCCGCCTGGCGGAAGGCGATCCGGTGATCCGGTAGCCGGACCGCTCGATCTCACACCCCAACGACCGCTGGCTTCCGCGACGGCGATGACGAGATCTACGTGATCGCCGCCGACGGCACCGGCCTGGTACAGGTCACGGACGACGGTGCGTTCGACGGGCAGCCCGCCTGGCGGCCACGGCCGTGACCCGCGGCGGTGCCGGCCGGCGCCGGCGCGCGGAAGCGGGAGCTCGACGGGCGTGAGTTCCACCGCTGAGACGGGTGCAGCGTCGCCCGTGCGGTGACGAAGACCGACCTCGCGGGCGCCGGCGGGTGCGCGTATCATTACGGTCGGCCCACGGCCGTGCCGTGCCACCGCACCCCACGGGAGGGAGCCATGAAACGCCTCGTCCGCCGACTCACCGCGCTCGTCCTCTTCCTGCTCCTCCTGCCCGCGCCGGGCGCCGCGCAGCAGGAGGAGCGATACGACTACTGGAAGTTCGACCGCGAGGTCATCCGGCGCGGCCAGCAGGCGCTCTTCATGTGCAACGGCCTGTTCACGTCGCACCGCACACTCGAGCAGATCTTCGCGCAGGAGCTGGCCTATCTCCCCGAGCCGATCGGCACGCCGGACGGCGGCGACTACGTCGTGGACCGGGAGCTGCGCGCCGTCGCCGTCGGGGCGGATGGCTACGTGCCGACGATGCGCGCCGCGTACCGCGAGGGGCTCGGCTGCGTGATCCTGGCGCCGGACCAGACGTTCGAGGACATCGAGAAGCTGCCGGAGCTGCGCATGCCGCCGCCCGCGGGCGATCCGGACACGATCCCGTGGCCGGACGGCGACCTCGTCGCCGACGCGCCGCTCCCGGCGGAGGTGGATCCCGTGGCGCTGCAGGCCGCATCGGACTGGGCGTTCGAACGCGAATCGCCGGAGCAGGTCACGGTGAGCCTGCTCATCGTGTACAAGGGCCGGATCATCCACGAGCGTTACGCGCCCGGCTTCGACGTCACGACCCGGACGCGCACGTGGTCGACCGCGAAGAGCATCGCGGTGACGCTGATCGGCATGCTCGTCGACCAGGGGCGGCTGGAGCTGGACGAGCCGCTCGGCTTCGAATGGCTGCCGCGGGCGGCGTCGCCGGAGCGCGATCCCCGCAACGCGATCACGCTGCGGCACCTGCTGAACATGTCGAGCGGACTGTACCCGGTGGACAACCGCGGCCTCGAGTACGCGACCGGCTCCGGCCTCGCGTACTGGGCGGGCGCGAGCTCCGTGCGCGGCGCGCTGCGCCGCGCGCTGATCCGCGAGCCAGGCACGCACTGGGACTACGAGAACTACGACACGCTGCTCGGCGTGCTGGCCATGAAGCGCGCGCTCGGCGACGCGCAGGCGTACCTCGAGTTCCCGCGCCGCGCGCTGCTCGACCGCATCGGCATGCGCAACACGCTCCTGGGCGTCGACCGCTTCGGCGACTTCATCCTGAGCAGCCAGATCTACACGAACGCCCGCGACCTCGCCCGCTTCGGCCTCCTCTACCTGAACGGCGGCGTGTGGAACGGCGAGCGGCTGCTCTCCGAGGAGTGGATCGACTTCGTGCGCACGCCCGCGCCGGCCACGGCGGTGCGCGGCAACTTCTACGGCGGGCAGTGGTGGCTCGTCCCCGACGACCGCACCGACGTGCCGCACGATGCCTACTCGACCGCCGGCAACCGGGGCCAGTTCGTGATCGTGGTCCCGTCCCACGATCTCGTGATCGTGCGCCGCGGGCTCGACTGGGGCCGCCAGGGCTTCGACCGCTGGGACCTCACCCGCGAGGTGCTGAAGGCGATCCGGCCGGGCGCGCCGCGGTCCTCGACGACATCGGCGAGCCCGGGCGCGCGTACGAACGACGGAAGATGAAAAGACTCATGAGAACCGCACGTCGCACTCGTGCCTCCACGACGGCGATCGCGCTCTTCGGGTGCGGCGCGGCGCTGACCTGGGTCCTCGCCGCGTGCGGCGCGGCCCGGCCCGCAGTGCCGCGATCGGGTCCGGACGCGCTCGAGCTGCCCGAATGCTCGGCGTTCCAGGACCTGGCGGTTGACGCCCGGGAATTCGACGATCACTCGCCGGAGGAGCTGCGCGAGAAGCTCGGAACGCTGCACGCGTACGCGCCGGCCGAAGGCGTCGTCTTCGTGCCGTACGACCATGCGCCAGGCCTTCAGAACCCCCGGGAGATATCGCGCCTGCTCGAGGCGCATTACCCGCCGGATCTCCGCGACCGTGGCATCGGCGGCACGGCTCGCATGTCCTTCATCATCGACGAGGGCGGGCGCATCACGAGCGTGCGGATCGAGGACAGCGCCGGTCACCTCCGGATCGACACGGCGGCACACGCGGTCGCGTCCCGGATGCGCTTCTGGCCCGCCACGTTCGAGGGGTGCGGACTTCCGGCGTGGTTCGTGATACCCGTCACGTTCCGGATACAGTGATCGGCCACGCGACGACCGTTCGACCGAGCCATCCGCCCGCCTGCCGGTGCGCGGCGGTCCCACGCACCGGAGCGGCAACGCCGGTGAATCGACGCGCGACATTCCGGGTCGCTGGAACCTGACACCGCTCGAGGAGCGCTGGGATGCGGTCGAGGCGTACGCACTCGTGAAAGCGTAGGCGGGGCGCGGAGGCATCGGAGCCCCCTACGCGTGCGCACCCGCCCCGACCACCCGCGGGATCACCTCCTCGGCGAAGCGCTCCATCTCCTCGTGTTGCGGGGAGAACTGGAGCAGCAGCAGGTCGAGGCCGGCGCGCTCGAACTCGAGGATCCGCTCCGCGACCTGGTCGGGCGTGCCGACGAGCCCGGAGCGCAGCCCGCGGTTCGAGACCGAGTAGTCCTCGAGGCTGACCGTGCGCTCGAGCTGCGTGTTCTGGACCCAGTCCTGGTAGTTGGCGAAGCCCTTCGCGCTCTGGCGCACGTCGGTGATGCGCTCGACCTCGCGCCGCGCTTCGGCCTCGGTCGGCCGGACGACGGCGAAGCCGGCGGCGCCGAACGTCATCGGCGGAAGTCCGAGCGCGCCGCGGCGCGCGCGCATGTCGGCGACCTTCGCGGCGATCACGTCGGGCGGGTCGCCGTGAGTGAGCCACGCGTCGCACTTCGCCGAGATCAGCGACTTCGCCGCGGGCGACTCGCCGCCGGCGTAGATCGTCGGGCGCGGCCGGCGAAGCGGCTTGGGCTCGAGGATCGCCTCGTCGACCGCGTAGTACCGGCCGGCGAAGGAGTAGACGGGCTCTTTCCACATGCCGTCGACCACCTCGAGCCATTCGGCGGTGCGGGCGTAGCGGTCGTCGTGCGCGTCGAAGTGGACGCCGTACTTGCGCGCCTCCGTCGCCCACCAGGAGGAGACGACGTTGAGCGCGAGGCGGCCGCCGCTGATGCGGTCGATGTTCGCCGCCTGCTTGGCGAGGAGCGCGGGCGGGTGGAACGTCGGCCGGACCGCGACCATGATCTCGAGCCGCTCGGTCACGGCGGCGAGCGCCGCGGCGGTCGACCAGGCGTCGAGCGACGGCGCGTCCATCCCCTTGATGTCGTTCAGGTTCAGCTCGGCGATGAGCGTGAGGTCGAAGCCGATCTCCTCGCTGCGCCGGGCCAGCCGGCTCACGTACTCCCACGTGGCCTCCATCCCCTCGTCCTCGACGTTCCTGAGCCAGCCGCCGAAGACCGGGAGCCAGTAGCCGAACCGCATCAGACCGCCTCCCGCGCCCGGGCGGGCGCGAGGCCCGCTTCCCGCTCCAGCCAGTCCGCGAGGCGGGCGAACGGGTCGAAGCCGACGACGCGCGGCGCGTCCGCGACGAAGTTCGAGAGCGCGTTCACGTCGTAGTAGTAGAGCCGCCCGTCGCGGGCGTCGACCATGTACTCGACGCCGCCGAGCTCGATCCCGGCTGCGGCGGTGATCCGTTCGACCGCGGCGACGACCTGCGGCGGCGGCGTGTAGCCTTCGACGCGCAAGCCGTTGCGCGGCGCGTCGACCGGGCACGCCGCACGCTCCAGCTCCGCGCCGTCGACGCGCTGGCAGACGTCCGCCGGGCAGAGGTTGAACGAATCGCCGGGCGTGTAGATGCGGATCGCGTACAGGAACCGCCCGTCGAGCACCTCGACGCGCACGATGCGCCCTTCGTCGGCGGGGATGAACTCCTGGACGAGCGCGGTGTGGTCGATGCCGAGGTCGATCGCGCGCGCGTCGGCGGCGCGGCGGAGCGCTTCGGGCGAGTCGAAGCGCCGCACGCCCGCGCCGCTGCCGCCGACGTTCGGCTTCACGACCACGGGGAACCGGAGCCCGTCCGCCGCGGCGGGCGCCTCCGCCGGGTCGTTGATCACCCGCGCCCGCGGGTACGGCAGTCCCAGCGATTCGAGGAGCGAGATCTGGTACGCCTTCGAGATCTCCGTCCGCCAGGCGTCAATGCCGTTGATGACGCGCACGCCCAGGCGCTCCAGGTGCGCCAGGTACTGCGTCGTGTACGAGATCGCCTGCGCTCCGCCGCGCAGGTAGGCGGATGGGCTCATGCGGTTGAACACCAGCGCGTACGGCGACTCCGGCTCCGCCGGGTCGTAGCGATGACGCCCGGCGTGCAGCGCCTCGTAGCGCACGCCGCGCCGGTCCAGCTCCGCGAACAGCGGCCGGAACCAGTCGGGGTGCTCGTAGAAGATCGCCAGCGGGCGATGCTCGGGGATGGCCATCTGGGACCGCCTCCTGCCGAAGGGTGGAACGAACGGCCGCGATCGCGCCTGCGCACGTGCCCGGCCGCGAAAAAAAAGGCCCCCTCTCGTCGTGAGAGGGGGCCGGGATTCGTCGAGATCGATCGGCGATTTCAACTGGCTCGCCGCGTGCACGCACGAACGCCCGCCCGCCTCTCCGTAAGGAGAGCCGTGCACATGTACCGACACATGCGGCAGCGGCGGATCCGTGCGTGCACCTTCAAGCTCCTGGCAACGAAAAAAGCCCGGGCGGACCATGTGCCGCCGGGGCCATCGCTCTTTAGCGCGTTGTTTTTCGTGGCGGCAAGCGGCGGCAAATGACCACGGTCTCGGTTGTCGAGCCTCAACGTAGCGCACGGTGGCGGCGGTGTCAATCCACCCCGCGCCTTGCGCCTATTGTCGAATCCGGGCCCGCGTACCAGATAGGATGGACGACCCGCCTCCCCGTCCTCCTGCCGGGAGTTTCGCCGGATGTGCGCGAGGCGCTGGCGCCATCGGCCGCGGACGCTTCGCTCGAGGCGTTCGACGCGGCTTCCACGTAGAATCCCACGCCGGCACCCACCCCCCGCGCGTATCGTTGCGGACCGAACCCCGGAGGAGGCCGACCATGGCACACGTGATCGTGGAGACGAAGTTCGATGAGCCGCTGACGGCTGCGGCGCACGGTGAGCGGCAGCGGCTGCTCGGCCCGTGCGTCGTGCGGCACGGCGTTCACTGGGTGCACAGCTACCTTTCGAACGACCGGCGCCGGATGATCTGCCACTTCCAGGCCGCCGATGCCGAGGCGGTGCGGCTCGCGCACCGCACGGCCGGCGTCGTGTTCGAGCGGGTCTGGACGGCCGAGATCCTCGCGCCGCCGGCCGCGGGCGGCTGACCCGGCGGCCGGTCGCACCCGGCGTCGCCGGCGCGCCGCGCCGCGGCCGTCGGCGCGTGAGTCGCGAGGCCCTGACAGCGCGGCCGGACCGTTTACGCGGCCGGCCGCGCGTGTTAGCATGGGTTGCGGGGCAGCGCGACGCCCCGCGACCGCACACCCGAGGAACCGACCCGTGCCCGAAGCCCGCATCGCCCTGATCGGCACCGCGTTCATGGGCCGCGCGCACAGCAACGCGTGGCGCCAGGTTTCCGCGTTCTTCTCGCCGCGCGTCAAGCCGCGACTGAAGGTGCTGTGCGGCCGCTCGCCCGAACCGCGAGAAGCGCTCGCGCGCCGATTCGGCTGGGAGGAGACGGAGGCCGACTGGCGCGCCGTCGTCTCGCGGCCGGACATCGACGTCGTCGACATCTGTACCCCCGGCGACACGCACGCCGAGATCGCGATCGCGGCCGCCGAAGCCGGCAAGGTCGTGTTCTGCGAGAAGCCGCTCGCGAACACCGTCGCCGAGGCCGAGGCGATGCTCGACGCCGCCCGCCGCGCCGGCGTGCTCCACATGGTCTGCCACAACTACCGCCGCGCGCCGGCCGTCGCGCTCGCGAAGCGCCTGATCGACGACGGCGCGCTCGGCACGATCCGCCACTGGCGCGGCGTCTACCTCCAGGACTGGATCGTCGACCCGGACTTCCCGCTCGTCTGGCGGCTCCGGAAGGAGCGCGCGGGCTCCGGCGCGCTCGGCGACATTGCGTCGCACTCCATCGACCTCGCCCGCTACCTCGTCGGCGAGATCACCGAGGTCGCGGGGACGCTCGAGACGTTCATCGCCGAGCGCCCGCTCTCGGAGGATCCGACGCGGCGCGGCTCGGTCACCGTCGACGACGCGGCGCTCGCGCTCGTCCGCTTCGAGAACGGCGCGATCGGCACGATCGAGGCGACGCGCATGGCGACGGGCCGCAAGAACCACAACCGCTTCGAGATCAACGGCAGCAGGGGCAGCCTCGCGTTCGATCTGGAACGCATGAACGAGCTCGAGCTCTACCTCGAGGATGACCGCGCCGGCACGCGCGGCTTCCGCACGATCAGCGTGACGGAGCCGGGCAGTCACCCCTACATCGAAGCGTGGTGGCCGCCCGGCCACATCATCGGCTACGAGCACACGTTCACCCACACCGTCCACGACCTGCTCGAGGCGATCGCCGACGGGCGCATGCCGACGCCGAGCTTCGAGGACGGCGTCCGGAACCAGCGCGTCCTCGCCGCGATCGAGGAGGCGGCGGCGACGCGGCGGTGGGTGAGGATCGAGCCGGCCCCCTCGCGCGACGCGCCGGCCGGCCGGGACCGCGCCCGCGTGCAGCCGGGCGCGCTCCGGCCCGAATCCATCGCAGCGAAGGAGTCGGACCCCGCATGAGCGTCGCGCCCGCGCCCCGGCGCGGCGCCGGACCGAAAGCGCAGAGGGAACGCGGCATGTCGCGCGGCGTGTGGCTGCTGCTCGTGGGGATCGCGGGCATCACCGCCTGCTCGCCGACGGACGGGCGGCAGGCGCGCGAGATGGCGGAAGACGCGGTTTGGGCGACGGTGTCCGAAGCGCCCGTCCTCGAGCTGGGCACGGACCCGGCCGACCCCGACCGGCAGTTCGACCGGATCACGGGCGTCGCGCGGCTGAGCGACGGGCGCATCGTCGTGGCGGACCGAAGCCGGCGGCTCCGCTTCTTCGATGCCGAGGGGCGGCTGCTCGGCGTCGAGAAGGACGCGCTGGACGTCGAGGCCGTGGCGCTTTACCGTCTCCGACGCGGTCGGGGCCGCGATACCGGACGGAACGAGGGTTGATTGCGCGGAGGGTTGCGTCTCGTATGGAACATCGGCTCGGGGGCACCGGCTGGCGGCTGCGACTGCTGCCGGCGCTGTGCCTGACGATCGTCGGCCTCTACCCGCTGCTCTTCGAGGGCTCGCTCCTGGTCCAGGCGCTTGACGCGCCGCCGGACGGCTGGCTCGGGCTCGCCGCGGCCGTCGAGGCCGGGTCGGTGCCGGCGCTCCTCGTGCTCCTGGTCATCGCGCCGCTGATCGAGGAGCTCCTCTTCCGCGGGCTCATCCTGCGGGGCCTGGAGGCGCTGTTCCCGGCGACGCTCGCGATCCTTCTGAGCGCGGCGATGTTCGCGGCGTTCCACGGCGACGTGTCCCAACTGCTCCCCGCCTTCACGGCCGGCGTCCTGTTCGGCTGGTTGTACGTGAAGACGGAATCGCTGTTCTTGCCGATCCTCGGGCACATCTTCTGGAACGCGCAGCTGCTGCTCCTCGATCGCTGGCCGTGGCTCGACCTGCCCGCGGCGGCCGAGCTCGCGCGCTTCGCCGGCGAGCCGCCGGTACAGCCGGTGTGGTGGCTGGGCGTGTGCGGCGTCGCTGCGGTCGGCGGCGCGGTCGCGCTGGGGAGCGCGATCCGGCGCGCGGAGCGGCCGGCGCGGTTGGCGTGAACCCTGAACGTGCGGGTCCCATGAAACTCGGCGTATTCACCGTCCTGTTCGGCGACAAGCCGTTCGAAGAGATGCTCGACGCCGTCGCCGGCCTGGGGCTGGACGCGGTCGAGATCGGCACCGGCGCGTACCCCGGCGACGCGCACTGCAAGCCGGACGAGCTGCTGCGCAGCGAGTCGAAGCTGCGCGCGTTCCGCGACGCGGTCGAGCGCCGCGGGCTCACGATCAGCGCGCTCTCCTGCCACGGCAACCCTGTCCACCCCCGCGAGGCGGTCGCGCGCGAGCACCACACGGTCTTCGAGCAGACCGTCGAGCTCGCGCGCCAGCTCGGCGTCGGCACAGTGGTCACGTTCAGCGGCTGCCCCGGCGCCGACGCGAGCGCGACCGTCCCGACCTGGGTCGCGTCGCCGTGGCCGCCGGAGCACCTCGACGTGCTCGACTGGCAGTGGCGCGAGCGCGTGGTCCCGTACTGGGAGCGTGCCGCGCGGATCGCCGCGGACGCGGGCGTGCGCGTCGCGATCGAGATGCACCCGAACTTCGTCGTCTACAACCCCGAGACGATGCTGCGGCTGCGCGACGTCGCGCCGGACGTGATCGGCTGCAACTTCGACCCGAGCCACATGTTCTGGCAGGGGATCGACCCCGTCGCCGCGATCCGCGCGCTGCGCGGCGCGATCTACCACGTGCACGCCAAGGACACGAGGATCGACGCGCGCAACACGGCGGTCAACGGCGTGGTCGACGTGAAGCGTTACACCCTCGAGGCGGAGCGGAGCTGGATCTTCCGCACCGTCGGCTGGGGGCACGGCGCCGAGGTCTGGCGCGCGATCACGAGCGCGCTGCGCCTGGTCGGCTACGACCACGCGATCAGCATCGAGCACGAGGACAGCCTGATGTCGGGCGCGGAAGGGCTGAGGAAAGCCGTCGCGTTCCTGCGGGACATCATCATCCGCGAGGCGGCGGGCGCGGCGTACTGGGCGTAGCCGCGCGCTCCATCAGGCGAGTCCGGCGTTCTCGACCGCGCGATGCCGCGGCGCGCCGCCGCGAGGGGCATGGGCGCGCCACGGCGCCGCGGGCCGCGCTACCGCAGCCGGCGCACCTTGATGTTCCGGAACCAGACCCGGTCGCCGTGGTCCTGGAGCGCGATGTGCCCCTCGCGGGCGCGGCCGTAGCGGGGCCACGCCGCGAACTTGCTCTCGCGGACGCGGCGCTCCCAGTCCTCGGTCCACAGCTCGTACTCGACGATCTTGACGCCGTTCAGCCAGTGTTCGACGTGCGCGCCGTCGACGACGAGGCGGACGCGGTTCCACTCGCCCGCGGGCCGCGTGACGTCGCGGACGGGCGCGTGCAGCGCGTAGTTCGAGCCGGCGGAGGTGAGCGGGCTCCGGCCGTCCGGGTGTCGCGCGTTGTCGAGCACCTGCATCTCGGGGCCGGAGTGATAGGTCTGACCGAGGTCGTCGGCCTCGACGACGCGGAAGAAGATCCCGCTGTTCCCGCCCGGCTCGACCTTCCACTCGAGCGTCAGCTCGAAGTCCGCGAACGTCTCGCGGGTCACCAGGTCGCCGGCGGGCGCGACGCGGGTCAGCGTGCCGTCCTCGACGGTCCAGCCGGCGGGCACGCCGTCCCGTTTGAAGCCGCGCCAGCCGTCGGTCGAGCGGCCATCGAAGAGGAGGCGCCAGCCGGCGGCGTGCTCCTCGGCGGTGAGCGTGTTCGGCGCGGGCTCGCCCGCGGCTTTCCCGGCCTGCTGCGCCGACGCCGGCACGGCGAGCGTGGCGGCGAGGAGCGCGGCCATGGCGGCCGCCGAGGCGGGGAAGCGGGAGGTATCCGATCGTGCCGTCCGTCGCGTCACGGGTCGTGCGGTGCCGGAGGTCTCGTTCTCGATCATGCGGTCGTCTCCTGGGTCGTGACCGGCGCGGGACCGGCCCGGTTGATGTGCCGAGCGCGTGCGGGCGCGACGCCTCACGCCGACAGCCTCTTCAGGTACGCGTAGCTCCGCCGGATCGACTCGATCGGCGCGGCCGGCCGGTCGTGCTCGACGAAGAAGTGGCGGACCCCCGCCTCCGCGGCGCGGGCGAGGATCGCGGCGAAGTCGATGACGCCATCGCCGACGTCGGTCATCCCCTTCGCCGCCGTGCCGTCCATGTCCTTGACGTGCACGAGCGCGAAGCGGCCCGGGTGGCGGCGGAAGCAGTCGAGCGGGTCGCGACCGGCGCGGCTCGCCCAGTACAGGTCGAGCTCGAACGCGACGTGCTCCGGGTCGGTCGCCGCGACGAGCGTGTCGTACGGCACGCGGCCGTCGACCGGCACGAACTCGAAGTCGTGGTTGTGGTAGCCGAAACGCAAGCCGGCCGCGCGCGCCCGCTCGCCGGCGCGGTCGAACTCCTCGGCCAGGCGCCGGTAGTCGTCGAGCGTGCGTCGCTCGCCGGCCGGCAGCCACGCGACGATGAGCCAGCGGTGCCCGATCTCGAGCGCGGCGTCCAGCGTCCGGTCCCAGTCGCCGCGGATCGCGTCCAACCCGACGTGCGCCGACGGAGCGTCGAGCCCGGCCCGGTCCAGCGCGCCGCGCACCTCCGCGGGCGAGCGGTCGAAGTACCCCGCGAACTCGACCTCGCGGTAGCCGATCGCCGCGACCGTCTCGAGCGTCGCCTCGAAGTCCCGCGCCATCAGCGTGCGTACGGTGTAGAGCTGGAGGCCGATGCGGTCGATGATGGGGCGGGCGCCGCCGGCCCGCGCGTCCGCCGGCGCCGCGCGCCCGGCCGCCGTCGTCCTCGATCCCGCGGCCGAGCCGGGCGGCGCGGCCCCGCCCGGGATCCCCAGTACCGGCGCGGCGGCAACGGCGGCGAGTCGGCGGAGGGCGTCGCGTCGATCCACGGCTTCGCTCCGGGACGAGGTGGCGTTCGCGTATCGCCGTTCAATGTAAGCGCCGACGGGCGGTCCGTCATGGGGTCCGGCGCCGGGCGCGATCGCCCGCGATGGGATCGCCCCGGTGCCCCGTGCGGTGCGGCCCCGGGTCCTTGAACGGCGTCGTCCCGATGGTCCACGCCCCGGCGCCCGGCGCAGTGGGACCCCGGGCCTCGCGCCCGCCTCCACTGCGGCGGCCGGCCGCAGGCCACAAGCGCGGATCGGCCCACCCCGCGACCTCGTATCGCGCGCCGGCTGGCCGCAGGCTGCCCCCGCGGATCGGCCCGCCCCTCGACCTCGCGTCGCGCCCCTCGCGGCCGTATCGTTCCGGGGCCGCACCCGACCCATCGCTCGATCAGGAGGCGTATGCGGGCGTACGTGTTCTGGCATTACCCCCGTCCGGACGCCGATCTCCGGGAGTACGAACGGTCGCTGCGCGACTTCCACGCGACCCTCGCCGGCGCGGGCTCGGACGGTTTCGTCGAGTCGGGGGCGCACGCGGTCGAGGGCGCGCCGTGGCTGCCGACGGGCGCCGGCTACGAGGACTGGTACCTCGTCGAAAGCTCCGCGGCGCTCGACCCGCTCGACGAGGCCGCCGTCTCGACGCGCACCCGCGCCTCGCACGACCGCGTCGCGCGCATGGCCGACGGCGGCGCCGGCGGGGTGTACCGGCTCCGGCGGGATGGCGGCCCGGCCGCCGAGACATCCACCTGCATCTGGGTCCGCAAGCCCGCGGGCCATGCCTACGACGCCTTCCATGCCGACCTGGAGCGCCGGCTGCCGGCCGACGCGAGCGTGTGGCAGCGGCAGATGGTGCTCGGTCCCGCGCCGGAGTACGGGATCGTGCTGCCGGGCGATGTGACGGACCCGCCGGTGCCCGACGCGTGGACGCCCGTGGTCGTGCGCCGGCGGCGGGTGTGGCCGTGACGTGCGCGCGGCGGCCGGGCGGCTGAGCCGCCCGGCCGCCGCGCCCCTCCACTCAAACCCGCCGCGCCCCGCGCCGGCCGGCCCGGCGAAAGATAGGGCGTTTGCCCCATGCGCCGCCGCGCCGGCATCCGCAGTTTGATCCCACGATTCCAATAGAACGCAGTTCGCCGCGACGATGCGGCGGCGCCTCCGCGGCCGACTGGACGTGCGTGGGGGCCGTGCTGCTTGCACCATCGCTCCACATGAGCCCGATGCTGATCACCATGGCGCGCGATGCCGCCCGGCAGCTCCTCGCCCCCGGTGCCGACGCGGCCGGCGCCGACTTCCTGCGGATGGCCTCGCTCGATCTGGTCCGCCGTGCCGAGAGCGGGGACCGCGCCGGCGTGCGGCGAGTCGCGGTCTTCGCCCACAGCCTGCTGGACGAAGTGCACATGCCCGACGGCAAGGAGCATCCTGCCCGGTGCGAGATCGCGAGACTGCTCGTGGCGCTGGGCGAGGATCCGGCGTGAGCGCGGCCCATCGACCGCGCCGACTGGGATCGGCCTTGCCGAGGCCGTGCTGCCGGCCCAGAATAGCCGGGCATCCGATCCGTGCCCGCCGGCCTTCCCGGCGGCGCGGATCGGGCGACCGACTGCTCCGCTCTCCCTCGGCTGAGGGGGAACGCCGGCCCTCGAGCCGGGCAACCGCCGCGTCAGCGCCCCGAGGAACCCCATGCTCACGGACATCCAGATCGCGCAGTCCGCCACGCTCCAGCCGATCGCCGAGATCGCGGCGAAGCTCGGGCTCGCCGAGACCGAGATCGAGCCGTACGGCCGGTACAAGGCGAAGGTCCCGCTGGACGTGGTCCGGCGCCGCGGCGAGCCGAACGGCAAGCTCGTGCTGGTCACGGGGATCAACCCGACGCCCGCGGGCGAGGGGAAGTCGACGCTGTCGGTCGGGCTCGCGGATGCGCTGAACCTGCGCGGCCGGAACCCGGTCCTCTGCCTGCGCGAGCCGAGCCTCGGCCCGGTCTTCGGGATGAAGGGCGGCGCCGCGGGCGGCGGCTACTCGCAGGTCGTGCCGATGGCGGACATCAACCTGCACTTCACCGGCGACTTCCACGCGATCAGCTCCGCGCACGCGCTCCTCGCCGCGCTGCTCGACAACCACCTGCACCGGCCGAACTCGCTGAACATCGATCCGCGGCGCATCGTCTGGCGGCGCGCCGTCGACATGAACGACCGCGCGCTGCGCAACATCGTGATCGGGCTGGGCGGCATCAACGGCGGCGTGCCGCGCGAGGACGGCTTCATGATCACGACCGCGTCGGAGATCATGGCGATCTTCGCGCTGGCCACGGACCTCCAGGACCTGAAGCGTCGCCTCGGCGACATCATCGTCGCGTACAACCGCGACCGCGAGCCGGTCCGCGCCCGCGACCTCGGCGCCGAGGGCGCGATGACGCTACTGCTCAAGGACGCGCTCGCGCCGAACCTCGTCCAGACGCTCGGCGGCACGCCCGCGTTCGTGCACGCCGGCCCGTTCGGCAATATCGCCCACGGCTGCAACTCGCTGATCGCGACGCGCGCCGGCCTCGCCCTCGGCGACGTCGTCGTGACCGAGGCCGGCTTCGGCGCGGACCTGGGCGCCGAGAAGTTCTTCGACATCAAGTGCCGCACCGGCGGGCTGCGCCCGGACGCGGCCGTCGTCGTCGGCACGATCCGCGCGCTCAAGATGCACGGCGGCGTGCCGCGCAACGAGCTGGCGCGCGAGGACGTCGCCGCGCTCGAGCGAGGGATGCAGAACATCGTCGCGCACGTCGAGAACGTGCGGAAATTCGGCGTCCCGCCCGTCGTCGCGCTGAACCGCTTCACGACCGACACCGATGCCGAGGTCGAGGCGTTCGTCCGGGCGATGGAGTCGCTCGGCGCGCCCGTCGCCGTGGCCGACCCGTGGGGTCAGGGCGGCCCGGGCGTGCTCGAGCTGGCGGACGCGGTGACCGAAACGATCGAGAAGGGCGAGGCGGAGTTCCGGCCGCTGTACGCGCTCGAGCAGCCGCTCACCGCGAAGATCGAGACAATCGCGCGCGAGATCTACGGCGCCGACGGCGTCGACTACCTGCCCGCGGCGCGCAGGGAGCTGGAGCGCCTGGAGCAGATCGGCCTCGGCGATGCCGCGGTCTGCATGGCCAAGACGCAGTACTCGTTCTCCGACGACCCGTCGCTCCTCGGCCGGCCGCGCGGCTTCCGCATCACGGTCCGGGAAGTGCGGCCGTCCGCCGGCGCCGGCTTCGTCGTCGTCCAGACCGGCGACATCATGACGATGCCCGGCCTGCCCGAGAGCCCCGCCGCCGAGCGCATGACGATCGAGCCCGACGGCACGATCGTCGGGCTGGCGTGAACCCTGGAGCCGACGCCATGGCCCTGACGTCGAAGCAGCGCGCGCACCTGAAGTCGCTCGCGCACCCGCTGAAGCCGATTCTCCAGATCGGCAAGGAAGGCGTGACCGACGCCGTCGTCGACACGGTCGAGGACGCGTTCAACACCCGCGAGCTGCTGAAGGTCAAGGTCCTCGAGGCCGCACCCGCGAGCGCCCGCGAGACGGGCGCCGCGCTGGCGGGTCGTATCGAGGGCGCCGAGCTGGTGCAGGTCATCGGCCGGACCGTCGTCCTCTACCGGCCGCACCCCGAGGAACCGGAGATCCGGCTGCCGGGGTAAACGGATTCGCTCCGCCGATCCTCCACGACTTCCGGAGACCCGAGATGACGACCCAGCCCACCGACCTGCGTCGCCGCGCCGGGCGAAGCACGCTCGCGCACGCGCTGTCGCTCGCGGTCGCCCTCGCGCTCGTCCTCGCCCCCGCGTGCGCGCCGACCGGCGTCACGACGCGGACGGACGCCGATGCACCCGCGCCGTCCGCCGCGGCGGCCGCGATCGCGACGCGTGCCGCGCCCGTCTTCCCCGGCGCCGAATGGGAGCGCATCGACCGCCCCGAGTCCGTCGGCTGGTCGAGCGCGGGGCTCGAGCGCGTCGAGGAGCGGCTGTCCACGCTCGCGACCACGGGGATGATGGCCGTCGTCGGCGGACGCGTCCTCTTCGAGTACGGCGACGTCGAGGCGGTCAGCTACCTCGCCTCCGTGCGCAAGAGCGTGCTCTCGATGCTCTACGGGATCTACGTCGACCGCGGCGTGATCGACCTCGATGCGACGCTCGCCGAGCTGGGGATCGACGACGTGGGCGGGCTCACGGACCAGGAGAAGCAGGCGACGGTGCGCCAGCTCCTCTCCGCGCGCTCCGGGATCTACCACGCCGCATCCAACGGCGGCGACGACCTGGCCAGCGCGCCGCCGCGCGGCTCCAAGAGGCCCGGCGAATACTTCCTCTACAACAACTGGGACTTCAACGCGCTGGGCACGATCTTCGAGCAGGAGACGGGGCTCAGCATCTACGACGCGCTCGAGGCCGAGCTCGTCCGCCCGCTCGGGATGCGCGATTTCGACCGCTCGCGCCACCGCCGCACCGGGAACGAGGAGCGCTCGATCCACCTCGCGTACCACATGCATCTCTCGACGCGCGACATGGCGCGCATCGGCTACCTGATGCTGCGCGAGGGGAACTGGAACGGCCGGCAGATCGTGCCGCGCGACTGGGTCCGCGAGAGCACCCGCGCGATCACGCCGCGCTCGGAGATGAACCCGCCGGAGCGCCGCGATGGGCCGTTCGGCTACGGCTACCTGTGGTGGGTCTTCGACGATCCGTCGCTGGGACCGGCGTATGAAGGCGCGTACACCGGGCTCGGCGCGTACGGCCAGCACATCCTCGTCATGCCGGCGCTCGACCTGGTCGTCGCGCACAAGACCCGCCCGGGCCAGGGGCGGCGCGTCCGGCACGAGCAGTTCCTGGAGGTCGTCGCGCTGCTGGTCCAGGCGCACTGCGGAGCGGAGTGCGCGGTTGCCGCGCGCTGATACCGGGCCCTGGAAGCGGCTTCCGTAAACGTTCCGGGCGCTCCTACGACCGCTTGCGCCGCCGTGCACGGGCGCGAAAGCGCCCGGGGCGGCGGAGCGCCGGGGCCTACTCCCCCTTCAACACGCCCGCCGGATCCACCCGCCCCGCGCGGTACGCCGGCAGCCACGTCGCGGCCGCGGCGACGCCGGCGAGCACGGCGGCGGCCACGGCGAACGTCGCCGGATCGCGCGCGCCCACGCCGAACAGCAGCCCCTCGAGGAGGCGCGTCGCCGCGAGCGCGCCGCCGGCGCCGGCCGCGAGCCCGACGGCGACGGGCGCGAGCCCGGATGCCAGCGCGCCCCGCACCACCTGCCGCGGCGTCGCGCCGAGCGCGATCCGCACGCCGAACTCGCGCAGCCGGGCGCCGATCGTGTACGCCATCACGCCGTAGACGCCGACGGCGCCGAGCCCCAGCGCGAGCGCGCCGAAGAAGGTGAGCACGCCCGCGAAGAAGCGCTGCTCGCGGATCGAGCCGCCCAGCACATCGTCGAGCGACCGGATCGAGGCCACCGGCACGTTCGGGTCGATCGACCGGACCGCCGCCCGCGCCGCCGCCGCGAGCGATTCCGGGTCGCCGGCGGTCTCGACCATCACGACCATCGACGCGACCGGCCACTGGGCCAGCGGGAGGTAGATCGCCGGCTCGGACGGCGCACCCGGCCCGAACTGGCGCACGTCGCCCACGACGCCGACCACCCGGAACGGGTCGCTGCCGAACAGCCGGATCGTGCGGCCGACGGCCTCGCCGCCCGGCCACAGCCGCTCGGCCAGCGTTCGGTTGATCACGCCCACCGCCTCGCCGCCGGCCCGGTCGCCGGCGTCCAGGTGCCGCCCGGCGAGGAGCGGGACGTCGACGGCGTCGAAATAGCCCGGCGTGACCACGCGGAAGCTCGCGCTCGGCAGCGGGCCGTCCGCCGGCGGCGCGTGCCCCTCGGCCAGGTACGGGAACGCCCAGTCGGCGTTCGTGAACGGCAGCACCTGGATCGCGCCGACGCCGCGCACTCCGGGGAGCGCCGCGAGCCGGGCGCGCACCGCGTCGTAGTAGAGCGACGCGCGATCGCCCGCGTACGCCGCCGGCGGCGGCGCCAGCGAGAGCACGAGCACGTCGGCGGCGTCCAGACCGGGGTCGACGGCGCGCAGTGCGCGCAGGCTGTTCAACAGCAGCGCCGCGGCCGTGACCAGCACCATCGCCAGCGCGACCTCGCCCGCGATGAGCGTCGCGCCGAGCCGCCGACCCGCGCGTGTGCCGCCCGCCGCGCGGCCGCCCGATCCCAGCTCCCCGCGCAGGTCGCCGCCGCTCGCACGCAGCGCCGGCAGCAGGCCGAACGCCAGCACGGACGCCAGGCTCGCCGCCAGTGCGAACGCGAGCACGACGCCGTCGATCTCCAGCCCGCCGGCGCGCGGCAGCCCGGACGCGGCGCCCACCTCCAGCACGCCCAGCATCACCCACGCCAGCGCCACGCCCGCCGCACCGCCGCCCAGCGAGAGCAGCACGCTCTCCGTCAGCAGCTCGCGCAGCAGCCGCCCGCGCCGCGCACCCAGCGCCGTCCGCAGCGCCAGCTCCCGCCGGCGGCCGTCGCCGCGCGCCAGCAACAGGTTCGCCAGATTCGCGCAGGCGAGGAGCAGGACCAGCCCCACCGCCGCGAGGAGCATCCAGAGCGGGCCGCGCACGTCGCCCACCATCGAGTCGAGCAGCCCCGACGCACCCGCCGTGCGCACGCGGTCCTCGCCGATCAACGGGCCGTACTCGGCACGAACGCGGTCGCGGATTCGCTCCATCCCCGCGCGGACCTCGCGCGCCGCACGCTCCACCGTCGCGCCGGGCGCGAGCCGGCCGACCACCGCACCCACGTACCAGGTGCTGTCCGTCGCGAACGTACGCCCCGGCGCGAGACTCAGCGGCGCCCACACGTCGACGCGCACGCCCTCGGGCACGAGCGGCGCCTCGAACCCCGGCGGCATTACACCGATCACCTCCCGCCGCTCGTGGCCGCCGCCGTCCAGCTCGATCACCTCACCCACGATCCCCGGATCGCCGCCGAACCGGGCCTGCCATAGCGCGTGACTCAGCACGACGACGCCCGACCGCGCCGGGTCGCGGTGCTCCGGGCCGAACGCACGGCCCAGCAGCGGCCGCACGCCGAACACCTCGAAGAAGCCCGCATCCACGAACTGCGCGCGCAACCGCGTCGCGTCGCCTCGACCCGTCAGCGTCAGCCCCCACAGCGACAGCCCCGTCGACGCCACGATCGACGGCGCTTCCGCCACCACCGCATCCGCCAGCGTGATGTTGAAGACCTGCCCCGGTGAGATCCGGACCAGCTCGTCCGGTTCCGGGTACGGCAGCGGCCGCAGCACCACCGCGTTCACCACCGCGAACACCGCGACCGACGCGCCGATCCCCAACGCCAGCGTCGCCACCGCCGCCGCCGCGAAGCCCGGACTCCGCCGGAACGACCGGACCGCGAACCGCGCATCCTGCCGCGCATCCGCCAGCCACGCCCACCACCGCCGCCGCCGCTCCACCCGCCCATCCGCGCGCAGCAGCGCCCGACGCAGCGCGGCCACGTCGCCGAACTCTCTCGACGCCCGCTCCCGCGCCGCCTCCGGCGACAACCCCGCCGCCTCCAGCTCCGCCGCTCGCATTTCCAGGTGGAACGCGATCTCCTCGTCCACCTCCCGCGCAAGCTGCTCCCGGTCCCGCCGCGGCCAGCGGAAACCCCGCGGCGACCCGCCCCGCGCCGCCATCTACACCTCCCCCGGCAAGGGCTCGAGCACCCGCGACACCGCCGCCGCGTACCGCCGCCACGCCGCCGACTCCGACCGCAGCCGCTCTCGACCCGCGGCCGTCAACGCATAGTACCGCGCACGCCGGTTCGTCTCCGTCACCCCCCACTCCGCCTCCACCCACCCCCGCGACTCCAGCCGCCGGAGCGCCTGGTACAACGCCGCGTCCTGCACCGCCAGCGTCCCGCCCGTCCGCTCCCGGATCCACCGCGAAACGCCGTACCCGTGCATCGGCTCCCGCGCCAGCGTACGCAGGATCAGCACGTCCAGCGTCCCCTTGACCAGCTCCATCGGCTCATCGCCCATCGCGCCCTCCCGTCGGCACCATCCACGTCTGCAGCGTGCCCGTCGTACCCTCACAGTGTGAGGGATCACATAACGAGGGAGCGGCGCGCGCGCAAGGGGGGCGGCGGTCGAGGGACGCACGCGTGGCGGCGCGGCGGCGCCGCATCGCCGCACGCCGCCGTCTCACGGCGTCCGACGTCGCATCTCGCCCCGGATGTGGATCGCCCGCCTGTTCGCCACGGGCTCGAGTCTCGCGGCGCCCGACGCCCCATCTCGCCCTGGCTCCGTCGCCGCGTCGGCGCTGGAGCGTCGGGATCCGACTTGCCCGCCCGCCGTGCCGGGCGTCCCCGGCGGGCGTTGCAACCATCCGGGCGAAGCGGCGATCCAAGGGGAACGGAGGTCTTCGCCGGAACCGATCCGGCGGGGCCGTGTCGCGGCGTTCACGAACCGGGAGGTCGAAAATGATTCCGTTGTTCTCGCTGGTCCTCGCGGCGGCGGTCGGATGGCCCGTGCCGGTCGCCGCATGCGACTACGAGGCGGAGCGCGCCGCCGTCGTCGACGCCGATGGCGCCACGCTGCTCCGGGTCCTCGCCCGTTCCGGCGCGCTCGTCGTGGAGGGGCGGCGCGGGGCGACCGAAGTCCGCGTTCGCGGGCGCGCCTGCGCCTCCGATCCGGAGCTGCTGGAGGCGATCCGGCTGGACGCCGGGCGCGACGGCGCCGAAGCGCTCGTCGAGGCGGTGCTGCCGGAGACGGGCGGCTGGGACGACGCCTACGCGCGGCTGGACCTGGTGATCGAAGCGCCCGCGGGGATCGCCGCGGAGATCCGGGACTCGAGCGGGGAGATGGAGGTGCGTGGCGTGGGCGGTCTGCGCGTGGATGACGGCTCGGGCGAGGTGCGGATCGAGGACATCGCCGGGCCGGTCCATGTCGACGACAACTCGGGCGAGCTCTACGTGGCGGGCGTGAACGGCGATGTCGAGATCGAGGACGGCTCGGGCGAGATCGAGGTCCACGACGTCCAGGGCTCCGTCACGCTGGAGGACGGGTCCGGCCCGATCCGCGTCGAAGGCGTGGTCGGCGGCGTGCTCGTCCGCCGCGACGGCTCGGGCTCGATCCGGGTCGCCGGCGTCGAGGGCGACTTCGTGATCGAGCGCGACGGCAGCGGCGACGTGAGTCACCGCGACGTGCGCGGCGTGGTCCGGATCGCCGGAAACTGATCCCGGCATCCTGTGGTCGGATCCGGCGCCGCCCCCCTGCCCGCCCGTCCGCCGGCATCCCGGGGGGGCGCGCCGGATCGGACGAGCGAGAACGCTCCGCATGCCTGCCGCCGCCACGCCGTCGCCCACCTGTACGGGACCCGCCCCACCCGCTCCGCGACTCTGCGTGGCGATCGAAGTGTTCTGCCTCAGCGCACCACCACCTCGAGCCCGTCGTACGCGATCTCCACCTCGACGCCCCGCTCCTCGGCCAGTTCGCGCACCCGCGCCGCCACGGCCTTCTCATCGCCGCCCACGATCTGCTTTCCGCAGTGCGTGATGATCGCGCGCCGCACGCCCTCCTTCCGACACCACGTGAGCTGCGTGCGGATCGGCGTGTGGCCGATCAGCGCGTCGCCCCTGCGGCGCACCAGCGGGCGTTCGACCGTCGCGCCGTCGCCGATGTAGAGCCGGACGCCCTGGAGCGCCTCGCGTCGTTCCCGGATGTACACCAGGTCCGGCGCGTAGAAGACGGCCGCGCGCCCGGCCGTGATCCGGTAGCCGACCGCCGGCGCGCGCGTCGAGTGCTCGACGGGGAACGCCTCGAACGTGATCCCGCGGATCCCGGCCGGCTCGTGCGGCCGCAGCTCACGCCGGGCCTCGATCGAGTACCGGCCCGGCTCACCCTGCCACACCGCGGCGGGCGCGTAGACCGGACACGGCGCGCCATCCTTCAGCCCGCCCGCATGGTCCGGGTGCGCGTGCGTCAACACGATGGCCCGCGGCCGCAGCGCGTCCAGCCGCCCCCGCCAGTCCTCGCCGCAGTCCACCATGACCCACCGGCCGCGGTACCCCACGCGAAGTGCGGCGTGCATGCGGTGCCGGCGCGTGCGCGGCTCGATGTAGCCGCGGGTGCCGAGGAATGTGAGCTTCACGACGACCGCCGCGCAGGTCCTCCATCCGGGGCCCGCAAACCGTACCCCCGGCCCATCTCTCACCGCGCAAAGACCACGCCCGCTCGCCGCCCCGGCGCGCGAAGCGCGCCGCCCCCCGGCCGGCGCCGCAGGCGCCGCCGCCCCCGCCGGCGCCGCCGGCGCTCCCGGCCGCGCAGCGGCCGCCCCGGCGCGAAGCGCCGCTCCCGGGCCCGCAGGGCCCGCTCCCGCCGGCCGACAGGCCGGCGCTCCCGCGCCCGCCAGGGCGCGCTCCCCCGCCGTCAGGCGCCACGCGCCTCCCCCGCCCCCGCGTCCGCCGGCGCCAACTCCTCTCCCGGATTCACGAACCGATCGCTCTCGATGCGGTGCTGGCGGTCGTGCAGCTCCTTGTAGCGCCCGCCGAGCGCGATCAGCTCCGCGTGCGTGCCGCGCTCGACGATCTCGCCGTCCTCGAGCACCAGGATCTGGTCCGCGTTGCGGATCGTCGACAACCGGTGCGCGATGACGAACGTCGTGCGCCCCGCGCGCAGCGCCCGCAGCGCATCCTGGATCAGCGCCTCGCTTTCGCTGTCCAGGCTCGACGTCGCCTCGTCCAGGATCAGGATGCTCGGATCGGCGAGGATCGCGCGCGCGATGGCGACGCGCTGCCGCTGGCCGCCGGACAGCTTCACGCCCCGCTCGCCGACGATCGTGTCCAGCCCGTGCTCGAAGCGGTCGATGAACTCGTCGCAGTGGGCGACGCGCGCGGCGGCCCGGACCTCGTCGTCCGTCGCGCCCGGGCGGCCGAACGCGATGTTCTCGCGGATCGTGCCGTCGAACAGGAAGTTGTCCTGCATCACGACCCCCAGCTTCGCGCGGTACTCCTTCAGCCGCAGCGACGCGAGGTCGCGGCCGTCGACGAGGATGCGACCCCGGGTCGGCCGGTGGAACGCCATGATCAGCCCGATCGTCGTGCTCTTCCCCGAGCCGCTCGAGCCGACCAGCGCCGTCGTTGAGCCGGCCGGCGCGTGGAAGTCGATCCCGTTCAGCACCGGCTCGCCCTCCTCGTAGGCGAAGTGCACGTCCTCGAAGACGACGTCGCCGCCGACCTCCTCGACCGGCACCTTATCCGCGTCGTCGCCGTCCTCCGTGGCCATGCGACGCAGCTCGCGGATCCGGTCGAGCCCGGCGAACGCCTCCGTGACCTGCGTCCCGATCGAGCCGATCTGCACCAGCGGCACGACCATGATCCCGATGAACGCGACGTAGCTCGTGTACTCGCCGACCGTCATCTCCCCCGCCAGCATCGCCCGGCCGCCGATCACGATCGTGATCACGCCGATCAGCCCGACGATCGCCGACGACGCCGCCGACACCGCGGACGTCCCCGTGATCGTGCTCGCGATGTTGCGCAGCAGCCGGTGTACGCCGCGGGCGAACGCGATCCGTTCCCGACGCTCCGCCGTGTAGACCTTCACCGTCCGGATCCCGCCCAGCGACTCGCCCAGCCGCCCGGTCACCTCCGACTCGATCCGGTTCCGCTCGCGGAAGATCGGCCGCAGCTTCTTGAACGCGTACGCCATCATCGAGGCGAAGCCGACGAGGACCACCAGCGTGAAAAGCGTCAGCCGCCAGTGCACGTAGAAGAGGTACGCCATGGCGAGCAGCGCGGTGAACAGCCCGCCGACGAGCTGGAGGATCCCGGTGCCCACCAGGTTGCGCACCCCCTCCGCGTCGCGCATCACCCGCGTGATCAGCACGCCCGTCTGCGTCGTGTCGAAGTAGCGCACCGGCAGCCGCAGCACGTGCGCCTGCACCTCCTTGCGCAGCTCCGCGATCGCGCGCTGCCCGGCGATGCTGACCACCTGCGACAGCGCGAACGAC
>DASVDG010000011.1:0-16270 GCA_036381255.1 Longimicrobiales bacterium
TGGTGACGGCGAGGGGCTCCTCGGACCGCGCCGGCCTCTGCGGCGAGCTCGTTACGTGGGTGCCAACGCGGAGGAGGGAGTCTCCTGCCGGCGGTAGTAAGCCTCCTCGTACTCGACCGGAGGGACGGAGCCGATCGGCCCGAGGAGGCGGTTCTGAGCGAGCTCGATCCTCTCCAGCCCACGATCCCGCGGCTGAAGACGTCGATCGCGAAGGCCACGTAGACGAAGCCACGCCAGGTCGCAACCTACGTGAAGTCCGAAACCCAAAGCGGGTCGGCGCGATCCGGAGTCCGTCACGCTCGGCCTGACGCTCCCAGTTGCGTAGCGTTTCCGCCGAGCAGCCGAACCGACCTGCCATCGACTGGATGGCGCGGCCCCCTGCGAGGCGCCCTTGGCCTCGTGCACGAGCACCGGCCGAACTGTCCGCTGCGGCACCGACGGAGAAGCAAGTTCCACCGGGAGCCGATCCGGGCTGGAGATGTACGACCCGGATTGCCTACATCGCACCCGACCTCGCGATCGAGTCCGCACGTGCGGCCCACTCCCGGAGCGTCTCAGCGGCGCCGGGCGCGAAGTTCCCACATGCCGGCTCCACAGCAGTCCTTTCGGCCATGCGTGCGAATTCCTGGGCAATATGCGCATAAAAGGCGGGGAATTCCGACCCGGCCGGCTCCCATTCCACCGGACCGTGTCGCTTGGTGATGAGCTGACCCCCAAAAGCTGGTCCAGCTATTCTGGGACAGCCGCGTTGATCGTGGTGGCGAGGGCCTCCTCGCTCCGTGATTGAACCTGTACAAACTCCTCGGGGGTGAGGTCGCCCAGCGAGCTATGCGGCCGGACGCGATTGTAGTCGGTCCGCCACGCCTCGATCGTGCGTCGGGCACCGGCCAGGGAGACGAACCAGTGCAGGTCAGGCACTCGTCCCGAAGCGTCCCGTTGAAGCTCTCGATGTAGCCGTTCTGTACGGGCTTGCCCGGCTGAATGTAGCTGATCTTCACTCTCGGGCAGGCCGCGCTCTGCCCGGAGCTGCTCGAGGACTTCGATCACCCGCACCGCCGGGATCGAATGCGCCACGTGGATCGCCAGACACTCGCGGCTGAACTCGTCGACTACGGTCAGGCACCGGAAGGTCCGGCCAGTCGAGAGCGTATCGTTCACGAAGTCCAGGCTCCAGCGCTCGTTCACCCGGCCCAGAGGCTCCCGGACAGGTCGGGGCACTTGGCTCCTGCGTCGCTTGCCCTTCCAGCGCACGGCGAGCCCCTCCTCGCGGTAGATTCGCTGCACGCGCTTGCGGTTCACCGACCACCCCTCGCGCCGAAGCAGCAGGTGGATACGCCGATAGCCCCAGCGCGGTCGCTGGGCGGCGAACTCCCGAATGCGCGAGCGGAGGGCCTCCTGCGGCTCGCGCACGCACCGCTAGCGCATGGTCGAGCGAGGAAAGCCAGTGAAGCGGATCGCCCGGCGCTCCGAGACACCGTATGCGGCTTGGATCTTCTCGACGACGCGCCGCCGCTCGCGAGCCGTCACGACTTGTTTCCCAGGAGATCCTTTAGCACCTGGAGGTTCAACGCCTGATCGGCGACGATACGCGTGAGCCAGGCGTTCTCATCCTCCAGCTGCTTGAGGCGGCGCGCCTCGGAGACGTCCATGCCGCCGTACTTCTTGCGCCAGCGATAGAACGTATTCGCACTGATGCCATGCCGGCGGCACAGCTCGCTCGTCTGTGCGCCGGCATCGGATTCCGTCAGGATGGCGATGATCTGCTCTTCCGTGAAGCTGCTCTTCTTCATGACTCCTCTCGCGTGAAGGAGTCCCATTATAACTGGATCAGGTTCCGGGGGTCAGGTCACTCGCACTGCCGCCGTACGAGAAGCTCGCCGTCACATCGACGCCGTTCAACAGGATCTGCCGGGTGCCCGCATCGAGCCCCGCCTCCGATGCCCAGGAGATCGTGACCGGAAGCTGCGCGCTCGTGTACGTGCCGCCCGAAGGACTGATCGAGACGACCGGCGCCGCATCGGTAGCGGTCCGGCAGTCGGCCCCGTCTCGAGCACACGTGGGCGCGGCAGAGGCCTCCGCCGCCCCGTTCCCGAACAGAAGCACGGCGGCCAGGAGGATCGAGCCCATGGTGCCCCTCACTCCCAACGAGCCCGTGACGCTCGTCGCCGTACGGCAAGACGAGACGAAGCGCAACTTCGCGATCACGTCGGCCTCCTGAAGCGGGTACGGTGTCGTCTGGAGGTGCGGCCCGGAGCCGGGCCGGCTGCGAATGTCCGCACCGGCAATAGGGGCACGCGGCGTGCCGAACGTGCGAACCGCGTAAGCTGCGCTACACCACACACATAGCGGAAACACCCGATGGGCGATTCGCACCCATTCGCGCGAATGGAATGCGAATTCGCGCGAATCCGATGCGAATGGAAGCCGCCGTGGTCGGGGATCAGGGGCGCAGATTCGGCCCTGAACGCATGAAGACCGGATCATTTTGCGGCACGACGTCGCCTAACGAGTGCACGCGGTGCGAATCCGTGCGAATCCGTGCGAATCCGTGCGAATGGCTACGAATCGATTGCAAGCGGCCGTGAGTCGCTACGGAGCGACTGGGGATGGGGTGCGAACGGGTACAGACGAGGGGCGACGGCTGACAGTCGGGTGGGACAAGACGGTGGATACCGGCCATTGCCGGACCACGCGATCTAGGAAGCCGTCGAACCGGTACCGATCGGGCGGAGGCTGTCACCGGGGTGCACAACGCACGCCGCCGCGGAACGACGGCGCCGCCACCGTGCGGTTCACGCAGCGTGCGCGGCGTACAGGCTGTGCGCCCGCCCTACCGCAGCGCGTCTCGCCGGAACGTCGAATCCATGGGCGCGCACTTGCCGTGCGCCGTGCACGCGTAGCGTACCTCCAGCCCCTTGATCCGCTCCCAGAGCGCGGCGAGGCTGCGGCGGCCGAGGGCGACGTCGTCGGAATATTCGCGGCGCGCCGAGTGGAACCCGCGCAACGGCGTCCAGGTCACGGCGTCGCCGAGAAAGAGGATGCCGCGGAACAGGTATGCAGTGCTGCCGGGCGTGTGCCCGGAGAGCGAGAAGACGCGCACCGTGTCGCCGCCGAATGCGACGAGCGTGTCGCCGTCGAGCGCGTGGAGGTCGAGCTCGCCGGGGTCCGGCCGCTCGGGCGTCCAGAGCCGTCGGACGAGCCTGGGGATGAAGCCGCGGTACCCCCTCTCGCCCAGGAAGCCCGGGACCTCCTCGGCGCCCAGGTAGAAGCGGGCGTGCGCGACCGACGGCCACGCGGCGATGTGGTCGCGGTGGCCGTGGGTCAGGAACACCGCGACGACGTCCTCGAGCGCGGCGCCGAGGCGGCCTAGCGCTTCGCGCAGCGCGTCGCCGTCGCCGTCCCAGCCGAGGTCGACCAGGATCACGCCGCCGTCCACGCGCGCCGCGTAGATCATGCTCGCCCAGGGGCCGCCGGTGAGGATGGCGGTCTGCTCCGGCGGGTGCTGAAGGATGTCGAGGTTGCGGGTGCAGGCGGTGGCGGCGACGACGGCCAGCAGGACGAGCGGGCAGAAGGTGCGCATACGGGATAATACTTAATCCGGCTCCCCCGTGATCCGATACGCCTCGATCTCCCACGGCCGATCGTAGTACGGCACGAGGCCGTTCATCGTCATAGTGAGGAGCGATTCCAACCCGAAGTCCACGTGCCGGCCGACCCGCTCGATCGCGGGGTGCGACGCCGCCAGCCAGCGCTCCAGCGGATCCCCGACGAGCGCGAAGGCCTGGTCCGACTGGAGGACGTGCACGAGCTCGTGGCGGAGAACGACCGGGGCGTCGAACGCTTGCGGGCCCGCCAGCCATACCACGCCGGCCACGTGCCTGCCCATCCCGCCGGGCCGGTCGCCGCGGCCGACCAGGACCAGCGCGCCGGTGGACAGCGTCGCGCCGAGGTCGACGGCCGCGCCGTCGCGCTCGAACAGGAAGTACCCCGCGGCGATGACCGCGGCGAGGTTGACCTGAACGCGGCCGGACTCGCCCGGCTCGATCTCGAACCGAAGCGGTCCCACGGGGAACGTGAGCGACGACAGCGCCGGCCTGCCGGCGGCGGCGTTGCGGACGAGCGAGCCGCCGAACGCGGCCACCTCGCGGCCGAGCAGGCCGTTGCCATCGCCGGGCTCCGCGACCAGCCGCTTCCCGCCGTAGATGATCGCTCCGCCGATCGCGCCGGTGAGGACGGTCTCGACGTCGGGCAGCCGCCCGCGGACGAGCGAGGCGATCCCGGTGGTGAGCGCGCCGAGCGCGGCGTTGATCGCGGCGTAGCGGGCATCGGGGCGGTCGTCCGGCGCTTCCGCCGGGGGCGGGCACCGGTAGATGGCGAGGCACGGGCCGTAGCCCTGGGCGCGGGCGTCGGTCCGGGCGAGGGCGAGGAGGAGGAGGAGGGATGCCGTGACGTGTCGCGTCATGCGGAACGCGTCTCCGGGTGCGGGGCCGGTGCTCGGCGCAGCGTGTGCGCGCTCACGCGGACTCCGCCGCCGGGAACGCCGGCGGCGCCGAACGGGAACGCACCGCGCAGCGATTTCGTGACGCCGGCCACGTCCACGATCTTGCGGCGCGCGACGCGATGCGGCGCTGGAGCGGGTCCGGACCGGGCGGCTCGAACGGCGCGAGCCGTGTTGGCCCGGAGTTCGATCCGCCGGCCCCGTCGCCACGGATCGGACGCGGCTCGGGATCCGAGGGGCCCCGGCCCCCGGGCCCGGCGTCCGGGAAACACCGGCCCCCGACGTCCGGGGCCTCAAGCGACCGGCCCCGATGCGGAGCGCCCTCCGAATCGGGACCGGTTCGGCCCGCGTTCACGGGGAACGGACCCGCCGAGGGCCTCAGCGCCTCACCCGCACTCGCTGTACCCGCACGAGTAGCACTTCACGCACCCTTCCATGAACTGGAGGTCGGAAGAGCACTCCGGGCAGGTGCCGAGGAACGCCACGCCCGAGTCGTAGCCGCCGAGCTCGAGCTGCGGCGCGGGCGCGGCGGCGGCGGCGGGCGCGGCCACGGGGCGCTGGGCCGCCGGGAGGAGCTCCTGCTGGATCCCCTCGCGCTGCGCCTCGTAGAGCGCGAGCGCCTGGGCGACGGCGTCCGGCATCGACAGGACCTTGTTCGGCCCGAAGCCGACGGCGCGGTCGCAGGAAATGCCGCGAAGCTGCTGGATGATGTCCGCCATCGAGATCCCGCTGCGCAGCGCCATCGAGATCAGTCGGCCGATCGCCTCGGCGTCGGCCATCGCCGCGCCGCCCGCCTTGCCGAGCGTCGCGAAGACCTCGAACGGCTTGCCCTGCTCGTCCTGGTTGATCGTGACGTACAGGTCGCCGAGCGGGGAGTTCATGCGGAACGTCTTCCCGGCCAGCGCCTGCGGGCGCGTCCGCTTGTGGCGCCGCTTCTGGTTGCGCTCCTCCGCCTCGTGGAGCTGCGCGCGAAGCTGCTCGACCTCGTGCTCGAGCGTGTGGATCCGCTCGCGCGCATCGGCGAGCGCCGCCTCCGTGTCCGGCGACGTCGCCTCCGAACCCGCGACCTGCTTGGCCGTCTTCCCGGTCGACAGCACCTGCATCGGGCGGCTGCCGTCGCGGTAGACCGTCACGCCCTTGCAGTTCAGGTCGTACGCCTGGATGTAGATCTTGCGCACATCCTCCTTCGTGGCGTGCTCCGGGAAGTTGCACGTCTTCGAGATCGCCGAGTCGACGTGCTCCTGGAAGGCCGCCTGCATGCGGATGTGCCACTCGGGCGTCACGTCGTGCGCCGTCACGAACACGCGCTGCACCTCCGCCGGCACCTCGTTGAAGTGGATGTGGCCCTCCTCGGCGATCCGACGCATGAGGTCGTCGGAGTACCAGCCCTGCGCCTTCGCGATCCGCACGAAGTCCTCGTTCACGTCCGGCATCAGCACGCCCGCCTGGTTGCGCATGAACGCGACGGCGAAGAGCGGCTCGATCCCGCCCGAGCACCCGGCGATGATCGAGATCGTGCCGGTCGGCGCGACCGTCGTCGTGTTGCAGTTGCGCAGCTTCCGCATCGGACGGATGCGGTTGCCGTCGGCATCGCGGGCGCAGGTCTCGTCCGGGCCCCAGATGCTCTCCTCCCACGCCGGGAACGCGCCGCGCTGCTCCGCCAGCTTCTCGGACGCGTTCTTCGACTCGTCGTCGATGAACGCCATCAGCTTGCGGCCCAGCGCGACGCCCTCGTCGCTGTCGTACGGAACGCCCACGCGCACGAGGAGGTCCGCCCACCCCATGATCCCGAGCCCGATCCGCCGGATGTTGTGCGCCAGCTCGTGGATCTCCGGGAGCGGGTACTGGTTCGCGTCGATCACGTTGTCCAGGAAGTGCGTCGCCAGGTGCACCGCCTGGCGCAGGCCGTCCCAGTCGATCTTCTCCTCGACCGGCGCGCCCGACGGCGCGTCCAGCTTCGCGAAGGCGCCGACGTTCACCGAGCCGAGGTTGCACACGTCGTACGGCAGCAGCGGCTGCTCGCCGCACGGGTTCGTCGCCTCGTAGCTGCCCAGCTTCGGCACCGGGTTGTAGTGGTTCGCCCGGTCGATGAAGAAGACGCCCGGCTCGCCCGTGCTCCACGCGCCCTCGATGATCAGGTCGAAGATCTCCCGCGCGTCCTCGTGCCCGACCACCTCGCCCGTCCGCGGGTTGCGGAGCGGGTACTTCTCCCCCTTCTTCACCGCCGCCATGAACGCGTCCGTCACCGCCACGGAGATGTTGAAATTCGTGATCTGCGTGACGTCGCTCTTGCAGGCGATGAACTCCCGGATGTCCGGGTGGTCGACCCGCAGGATCCCCATGTTCGCGCCCCGACGCGTGCCGCCCTGCTTCACCACCTCCGTCGACGAGTCGTACAGGCGCATGAACGACACCGGTCCGCTCGCCACACCCGACGTCGACCGCACGAAGTCCCCCGACGGCCGCAGCCGGCTGAACGCGAACCCCGTCCCGCCACCCGACTGGTGCACCAGCGCCATCGCGCGCAGCGTGTCGTAGATCCCGTCCCGTCCGTTCGACAGCTCGTCCTCGACCGGCAGCACGAAGCACGCGCTGAGCTGGCCCAGCGGCCGCCCCGCGTTCATCAGCGTCGGCGAGTTCGGCTCGAAGACCCGCTGCGTCATCATGCGGTAGAACTCGCGCGCCAGCGCATCCACCGCGCCGTCGCTCGCGCCGTACTTCGCGTCCTGCCCCGCGATCACCCGCGCGACGCGCCAGAACATCCGCTCCGGCTCCTCCAGCGGCTGACCCTGCTCATCCTTCTTCAGATACCGGCGCGCGAGGATGATCCGCGCGTTGTCCGACAACGCCGCCGGCGCGAGATCCTCGGGCAGCTCATCGGGCCCGGGCATGGCAAACAACTCCGGATCCGCCGGTCGGCTCTGGTTACGATCCATGGTCTCCTCGGACTGGAACGGGAACGTAGGGGAACAACACGGCCAAAGGTGAAAGACGACAAAAAGCGAAAGCGCTTGGATTTATCTCTCTGGACGGGGCGACCGCCCCTCCAACGCCTGGTGCCCTGCCGCGGGCCACCCAATATGTTGTGGGGAGCCCATGATAACACCCCGACATCTTGGGGTCAAGGGGCCTGTCCGCGGGTGCAAGGATCATACCCCGGAGCACCCCGAGAGGCTCCGCCGGCGGCGGGGAAATTCGCATAAATCACCAAGGAGCACGGGCTTCGGAGCGACGCTGCGGGCGAACGCGAGCGCGTGGGGGGCGGCGTGCCGGACGCTCCGGTGCGCCCGCGGCGGCACCGCTCGTGCGGCGGGCGATTCGAGGCTGGTGCGCGACGGCGGACGGCCCGGGCGGGGCGGACTCCGGGGGCTGGCGAGGAGCCGGCGGCGGGCGAGCCTCCGGCGGTGCGCGATAACCCGGCGCAGGGCGAGCGGACGGCGCCGGGCTGAGTCGAGCGCCGGCGGAGGCCGGCCACGCGCGGGGACGCGGGGGTGGGCATGGGCAAGCGGCCGCACGACATCGACGCGATGATGCGGCGGATCCGTGAAGCGGTGAAGCCGTATCCGAAGGCGGCGCTGTTCGAGCTGGCGGACGCCGGCTACGGCTCGCCGTTCGAGCAGCTCGTGGCGTGCATCGTGTCGATCCGGACGCGGGACGAGGTGACGCTACCGACGGCGAAGCGGCTGTTGGAGCGGGCCCGCACGCCGGAGCGGATGGCGGCGTTGTCGGTGCGGGCGATCGATGGGCTGATCCGCGCGTCGTCGTTCCACGAACGGAAGGCGCGACAGATCCGGGAGATCGCGCGGCGAGTCGAGCGGGAGCACGGCGGGCGGGTGCCGTGCGATGCGGCGGTGCTGGAGGCGTTGCCGGGCGTGGGCCCGAAGTGCGCGAACCTGGTGCTGGGGATTGCGTGCGGGCAGGCGCGGGTGAGCGTCGACGTCCACGTGCACCGGGTGACGAACCGCTGGGGGTACGTCCGGACGCGGACGCCGGAGCGGACGACGGCGGCGCTCGAAGAGAAGCTCCCCGCCCGATACCGGGTGGAGATCAACCGGCTGCTGGTGCCGTTCGGCAAGCACATCTGCACGCGCACGCGTCCGCACTGCTCAACGTGCCCGGTCCTGGAGTACTGCCGGCAGGTGGGCGTGACGGAGCATCGGTGACGGCGTGGCGGCGCTTCGGGGCGAGACGGGCGCGCGTCCGGCGGCGCGGCGGCGGCGGTCCCGGCGGCGCGCGAGCCACCACCAGGGCGACGCGCGACCGGACGGAGCACGACCGGATGGAGCACGGCCGGACGGCGCGCGCCAGCGGACGGCGAGCGCGCGTGTCAGCAGCCGGGCGGCTCGGGCTCGCCGTGCCTGGCCTCGCGGCCGCGCTCCTGTTCCTTCTCGTGGACGTGGCGCTGGCGTTCCCACTCGGCGAGGCGGGCCTTTTCGGCGGTGGGCTCCGGCGCTTCGGCGGGGACCGGCTGCTTGCGCCGGGCGCTGCCTTTCATGACCCGGCCGTACAACCCGGCATCGCGCCGGGCCTCGTCCGGTTGATCGGGGTAGAACTTGTAGTCGGTGGTGCCCGCTTCGTCGTAGTCGATGCGGTACTGGTCGGGTCGCTTGCCCCCCATGGTCCCCCCGGTTCCGGCGGATGGTGCGACGCGCGGCCGGCGCCGGCGCATCGCGGGCTCGGTGCCGCCCGCCCGGGCGGCACGTGCGGCCGGATCGGCCGCCCGATACACGGACGTATCAGGTTCCGTACCAGGGTCAGAAGCTCGGGCCGAACTGGATGTACGCCACGGGCTCCGGGTCGGGCCCGGCACCGCGGAGCGGGTGGCCGATCCCGGCGCGAACGCGCATCCCGAGGCCGTAGCCGAGCTCGAGGTCGACCGCGAGCTCGGCGCCGGCGCCCACGATGGCGGCCTGGCCGGGCCCGTTGCAGGCGGAGAGCGGCGTCTCGGCGACCGCCGCCGGGCACCAGGCGTCGCCGGCGTCGACGAACGCGGCGGCGGAGACGCGGTCGAGGAAGAACGGCCAGAGTCGGTAGCCGCGGCCGATGAGCGCGAGAGGGACGCGGTATTCGAGCGACGCCGTCCACGCGTGCGTGCCGATGCGCGCGCCGTCGCGGAAGCCCCGAACGGACAGGTCGCGGCTCTCGCCGGCGACGCGCCGGCCGAGGAGCTGGATCTCGTCGCCGGACGCGCCGCCGATCCCGAACGCATTGGCGCCCGGGCCCGCGCGCCGTCGGCCACGCAAGCGAACGGCGAGGACGTGGTGGGCGAAGCCGGGGCCGGGCACGGACAGGTACGCCGACGCGTCGACTTCGGCCTCGTCGTAGGAGCCGTCCAGTACGCGGCCGTCGACGGCGACGGGCTCGAGATCCCAGCGCCGACGCGCGCTCGCCACGATCGAGACGCCGTCCTCGCGGCTGATCGAGAACGGGTGGACCTGGTAGTTGGCGTAGCCCGCCTGGAGGAAGGCACCCGCCAGCGACGTCCCCGGGTAGCCCAACGTGTAGCCGGGTGCGTCCAGGAGCCGGCGCGAGTCGATCACGTGCTCGCCGCCCGCGGCGATGAAGGCGCTCGAGCGCGCGCGGCGCCGGATCAGCGTGGCGGACAGCGCGACCCCGTCCTCGCGCCGCATGAGGGCGGCATCCGGCGCGTCCACCAGCTGCGCGTTCAGGAGGTCCTCCCATTCGCGCCACACCTCCAGCCCGAGGATCGGGTTCCCGAGGCCGGCGTAGGTGTAGGCCAGCTCCGCATCGACGAGGCGATGGCGGTGCTGGTACGCGGCCGACAGCGCGTATGCATGGCGCCCCACCAGGTCCCGGCCCGCCACGGCCGCGCCGAGGAACAGCCCGCCCTCGTCGAACGCCTCCGGGAGCCAGGCCCGCGGGAGCAGCGTGGGGAGCGGCGAATAGCGACGCGCCGCTACGCCCCCCGTCGCGCCGGCGTCCGCGCCGTTCGCCGCCTTCGCCCGCGCGGCGTCGACCGGAGCGTGCGGCGCCGCGCCACGTCGCGATGCGACGGTGTCGCCCGCTGTCGCGGCGTCCGGCACGGCCGCACCGCCCACGGGCGCCGCGCGCTCCGCCACGCGCAGCTCCGGCCGGAGCGGTGCCGGCGCGCGCCAGCGTGCGGGGTCGAACGGGATACGCTCGACGTGGAAGCCATCCGCGTGGTAGCCGGAGAAGTAGATCCAGCGTCCATCCGGCGAGACCTCGGGGTCGAACGCGCCGGTCAGGAGGTTCGTCACCTGCCGCAGCCGATCCGACGCCGGCACACCCGCGGCCAGGTCGTACGCGTAGAGGTTCGGGATCCCGCTGCGGTCCGACGAGAAGAGGACGTAGCGCCCGTCCGGCGACCAGGTGGGCATCGCATCCACCGCACGGTCCCGCGTCAGCTCGCGCACGACCCGCCCCTCGGCGTCCAGAACGACGACGTCGTACAGCCCGTTCCGCCAGCGCGCCGCGGCGATCCACCCGCCCGACGGCGCCCAGCGCGGGTACGCCCAGTGCTCGCCCGGCGCCGCCCGCGTCAGCCCGACCGTCTCGCCCGTCGCGAGGTCGTAGACCGCGAGCCGGTTCGTCCCGTCCGCCGCCTGCACCGCCACCACGCGCCGGCCGTCCCGCGCCACGTCCGGATTCGTCAGCCGCGCGCCCCACGTCAGCCTCCGCTCCCGGCCGTCCGGCGCCACCCGGTACAGGTCGCCGTACAGCCGGTAGGCGCCATCCCGCTCGAGCTGGGCGGTCAGGATCGACCCGTCCGGCAGCCACCCCACCGCGTCCAGGCCGTTGCGTCGCGCCAGCTCCCACACGCGGCCCGTCTCCGGGTCCAGCACCCGCGTCGCCGGCGAGCTCCGGCCGTCGTACGCGGCGTACGCCACACGGCCGTCCGGTCCGACGCGCGGACCCTCCACCACGTACCCCGCGCCCGTCAACCGCTCCGGCTCCGTCAGCCCCTCCGCTCGCAACGAATCCGCCAGTCGCCCGTACCGCGCCTCCAGCCCCGCGCGCCACGCGTCGTACGCGTCCGTGAACGACCGGCCGATCACCCCTTTCGCCACCCGGTCGTACGCCAGCGACGGCGGGCTCCACGCCCCCGCCGTCCGCTCGACCAGATCCTTCGGCACCTCCGGCCCGTGCTCTTCCGCGAGGTACGCCGTGAACTTCGAGCCGTAGATGTACGCCCGCGATGCGCCCGGCCACCGCGGATCATGCCCCGTAACGCGGTCGATCGGGTCGAACGCATCCTCGAGCACCGCGGTCCGCAACACCATCTCGTGATAACTGCCGTTGACCCGCCCCGCGCCCGTGTGCGCGGACTCGATGTAGGTCGCCAGACCCTCGACCGCCCAGCCCGGCGCGCCGGCGGCCGGGAAGAACGGCCAGCCGACCGGGACACGCCCGAAGATCGCGCGCAGCACGCTCCCGAGGCCGCCCGTCGCATCGAGGTGGTAGACGTGCGTGAGCTCGTGCGTCACGACGAGGTCGATCCAGTCGTCGAAGTACGCCAGCTCGGGGACGTCGACCGGGGGACGCGCGTACAGGATGATCCGGTTCGACGGGAACGGCGTCGCGCTGCCGTTGGACACGTCGACGAAATCCGTGAGCAGGATGTCGATCTTGCCGCGCGGCGCGGCTTCGAACTCCGCGGAGAGTCGCGCGTGCGCCGCCTCGGCCCGGTCGGCGGCGTGGCTCGCCAGCGCCGCCAGCCCGGCCGGGAACGTCACCCGGAAGTGCTCGGTCTCGAGCGTGCGCCAGTCGGCATCGGGCGGCACCTGCGCCGCGGCGGCGCCCGGCGCCGCGAGGAACGCGAGCAGGGCGATCGGAATCCATTTCATCGGCGGTTCACGGCTGTTGACCCGCCCCCCGAGCGACGCCGCGTCGTCGGGGTGCGTTCGGGAATCTGTCGGCGGTCGCCCGCGCGCCGGTCAACGCTCGTCAACGCGCCCGCGCAGGAAGTCGACGATCGCGCGGTAGTGCGCGCGGGCGATGCGGTCGAGCACGTCGGGGTCGCGGAGCGCGGCCTCCTGCTCGGGGACCATGAGGAACATGGTCTCGGTCAGGGCGGCGGGCATCCAGGTCTGCCGGACGACGGCGAGGTCGCCGCGGCCGACGCCGAGGTCGCGGAGCCGGAGCTCGCGGACGAGCTCGCGCTGGAGCGCCCGCGCGAGGTCGACGGACTGCGGATAGAAATAATAGGTGCTGGTCCCGTTGTTCACAAACGGGTTGACGCCGTCGGGGAACGCGTTGTTGTGGATCGAGATGAAGAGATGCGCGTCGGCCGCCGCCGCCGCGCGGGTGCGTTCGTAGAGCCCGACGGGCGTGGTGTCGGTGCGGGTGAGGAGTACGCGAGCGCCGGCCTCTTCGAGGAGCGGCCGGAGCGCGCGGGCGATGGCGAGATTGGCCACCGGCTCGGTGAGGCGGGTCGGCCCGATGGCGCCGAGGGGCGGATGCCCTGGATCGAGGGCGATCAGGAGTCCGCGGAGCGGGTGGTCCGGATCGATGTTCGGCGGCCGTCGGACGCGCAGGACGAGGTCGTCGCCGTCCCAGAAGGCGCGGTACCCCCAGGGTGCGCGGGTGAGGTGGAGCGTCATGCGGTAGGCGTCGTCCCGGGGCTGGCTCCAGACGGCGCGGTCGATGAGCGGGTCGAGGCCGCCGTACTGGATCCAGTCGGTGTCGCTGGTGCCGCCGAAGATGGTGATGGCGAGGGAGCGGGCGCCCTCGTCGACGCGGAACGGGAGCCGTTCGTCGAGGAGGAAGCGGACGTCGATCCAGCCGGGCTGAGGCGTCATCCGGACGGTGCCGACGCGGCTGGCGGGCGGCGGTGTGCCGGTGGGGAGCAGGAGCACCTCGTCGTCGGAGATCCAGGCGGAGAGGTCATCGGTCAGGCGGGCGCGGAGCATCCCGTCCCGCTCGCCGGTGAGGGCGAGGCGGGTG
Source organism: Longimicrobiales bacterium (assembly GCA_036381255.1). Lineage (GTDB taxonomy): Bacteria > Gemmatimonadota > Gemmatimonadetes > Longimicrobiales > RSA9 > CALBZE01. Next base: position 13,424 of record DASVDG010000011.1, read on the forward strand.
CCGTCGGGCCAGAAGTAGTGGTAGACGGCGCCGGGCGCCGGCAGGCCGCGGGATTCGCCGCCCACGGCGCGCGGCGGGTCGGTCGGGTCGTACGTCGCGCCGACGGGGAGGCGGTCCGGATCGAGGACCGCGAGGTTGAGCGGGAGCGTCGCACGGGCGGTGTCGGTCCCGGCGACGAGCTCGAGCACGGCGGCGCGTGTACCGGGCGCGGCGACCGGGAGCGGCGCCAGGCGCGGCCGGGCAATGGCGGTGTCCGCGACCGCGAGCGGGACGGCCTGGAAGGAGCCGCGGTACTCGGAGACGCCGCGGAGCGTGCGTTCGCGGGCGGCATCGGCTTCGCGGCCGAAGGCGGCGCGTCCCCAGGCCGCCTCTTCCTCGGCGGCACGTTCGACGAGGTGGATGCGGGTGCCGTCGGGGAGGAGGAGCGCGGCATCGCCGCCGGGCGAGCCGCGGAACCGGACCTCGATGCGCTCGCCGGGGAGCGCGGCCCAAGCGCCGCGGGGCTCGATCGAGTCCTCGAGGATGACGGCGGCGCCGGGCGGGATCGGCGGCGGCGGCGGCGGGACGGCGACGTTGCGCACGAGGCTCGCGGTCTCGCCGTCGGCCCGCGCCTCGAGGCGGTAGACGCCGTCGGGCGGGACGGGGAGGAAGGCGAGGAACGCGCCGTTCGGCCGGACGTCGACCGGGGTGCCGTTGATCGTGAGCGAGGCCGCGCCGGTCCCGGTCGAGCCGAACACGAAGGTCGAGTCGCGGACGCCGAGGGCGCCGCCCTCTTCGGGGTGGACCAGGTCGAGCGTGAGCGGACCGTCGCGGAACGGGATCGGCGGGAGCGCCCCCCGGACCTCGCCGGTCGGCGCCGGGGCCACGGGCGCGGGGCGCTCCGGCGCGCAGGCGGCGAGCGCCCCGACCGCCGCGGCGACGGCGACGCGCCGAAGCCGGGTTGCGTCCACCGGCGCGCGCGACGGGGTCGCGATGGCGCTGACGCGTCGGCGAACCGCGGCCGTGCGCGAACGAACGAGATGCGGTGCGCGGTCGGCCGATCCGGCGGCCGGTGCTTCGGACCTCATGCTCCTCCCTCTCCGTGGTTTGCCTTCCCGTCACGTGCCCGGCGCGCGGGCATCGGCCGTGTCACGGTGGACCCGACGCAGCAGGATCCCCGAGACGAGGGTGACGAGGAACGAGAGCGCGGCCGCGTCCCAGCGGAGCAGCATCGCGCCGCCGAGCGTGAACATCGCGCCGAAGATGAAGCCGATCCCGAACAGCGTGCTCCACAGGTCGCGCGACAGGTCCTGGAGCGGTTCGACGCCGGTCCGCTGGCGTTGGCGCCGCCATCCCGGCCCCCCCGGGCGGGCGCGCAGGTAGAAGCGGTCGAGCACCGCATCCGGCTCGGGCGCGGTGAGCAGCATCACGACCAGCCAGATCACCGCCGTGCCGAGGGCGGTGACGGTGAGCACGCCCGCCGGGCCGTAGGCGGCGATCGGCTCCGCAATCGCGGCCAGCGCCGTCAGCGGGCTCGCCAATGGCCCGGCGCCACTCCAGTCGATCGTCGGGATGTAGAGGAACAGCGCGATCACGAGCCCCGCGACCATGCTCGCGATCTCTGCCCACGCGTTGATCCGCCACCAGAACCAGCGCAGGATCAGCACCGCGCCCGGGCCCGTCCCGATCGCGATGATGAACGTGAAGATCGTGCCCACGTCCTGCGCGTTGAACGCCACCCAGCCGGCCAGCGCCGTGAGGACGACCGACGAGATCCGCCCGACCCAGACCAGCTCCCGCTGCGATGCGCCCGAGTGCACGAAGCGCTGGTAGAGGTCGTTCGTGATGTAGCTCGCACCCCAGTTGATCTGCGTCGAGACCGTCGACATGAACGCCGCGATCAACGACGCCACGACCAGGCCGAGCATCCCGGCCGGCAGGTAGTCCAGCATCAGCCGCGGGTAGCTCGTCTCCGGATCGCCGCCCGGCGCCAGCGCGTCCGGGTACAGCACCAGCGCGACCAGCCCCACCAGGACCCACGGCCACGTCCGGATCACGTAGTTCAGGATGTTGAAGAACCACGCCGCACGCTCCGCCTCCGCCTCGTCCTTCGACGCCGACAGCCGCTGGATGAATTCGCCGCCGCCGTCCGACCGGCGGAACGCCCACCACTGGATCCCGATGTACGCCAGGAACGTCCCGATCGAGAGCTGCGCGACGTCCGCGAGCGGCAGGAACGCGAGCCGGTCGCCGAGCCCGCGCTCGACCAGCCCGTCGCGCAGCGCCGCGAGCCCGCCCACGTCCACGACCGCGACGATCGCGACCACGAGCGCGCCCACCAGCCCGAGGAAGAACTGGAAGAAGTCGGTTGCGACGACGCCCCACAGCCCGGCGAGCCCGGCGTAAACGAGCGTGAACACCGCGATCGCGACGACGGCCCAGAGCTGGACATCGCCGGGGAGCGTGGCGGGGAGCACCGCGCCGAAGCCGAGCGCGACGACGACCTTGCGGGCGGCGAGCATCGCGTAGCCCATGGCGATGACGTTGATCGGCACGGCGAAGATGAATGCGCGGAGCGCGCGCAGCAGGGCGGCCGGGCGGCCGCCGTAGCGGATCTCGATGAGCTCGGCGTCCGTGATGACCTCGGCGCGTCTCCAGAGTCGGGCGAAGACGAAGACCATGAGGACGTGGCTGATGGCGAAGGACCACCATTGCCAGTTCCCGGCAACGCCCTGCCGCGCGACGACGCCGGCGACGTACAGCGGCGTGTCGATGCTGAAGGTCGTCGCGGCCATGGAGGTACCGGCGAGCCACCAGGGGAGCGACCGGCCGGAGACGAAGAAATCGGCCATGGACCGGGACCCCCGG
>DASVDG010000012.1:0-2655 GCA_036381255.1 Longimicrobiales bacterium
GGCGCGTGCAGGAACGCCTCCGCCTCCGCCGTCGTCACCGTGTGCATCGGCCGGTCCGCGCCGAAGTGGGCGACGAGCGCCTCGCACGCCGTGCGGTGGATCTCGTGCGTGCGCACGCTCCGCGTCGCCTCCGTGCGCCGCAGGTGCTCCTCGACGGCGCGGCCGAGCAGGTAGCCGTCGGCGTTGAGCCGCTTCAGGCGGTCGTAGTCGCCCTCGCGGACCGCACGCACCAGCTCGGTGACGTGGACCTCGCCCGCCGCCCAGCGCCGCAGAACGGGCCAGTCGCCGCGCTCCCACAAGGTGTTGACCGCGCCCGCGCGCGAGACGGCGGCCTCGCTGCCCCACTCGGCCTCGAGCGACTTGCTGATCCGGTCGCCCCGCTCCCGGTCCACACTGACCGCCCTCGGGAGCGTCCGGACGTAGTAGGCCCGCGATCCCCGGCGCTGGAGCCCCGGCACAGGCGAGCGGGCGGGGCGCTTCCTACGCGGCATCCGCCTGCTCCGCGGGCACGTTCATCCGCCGCGCCAGGCACTCCTCGACCCACTCCCACTGGGTGAACCAGCGGGGCCGGTCCGCGCCCGCGCTCCGGGCATCCACCGCCCGCAGCCGCAACTCCTCGCGCGGTTCCTCAATCCAGCTCCGGATCGTGTCGGCCGTGATCCGCTCCTTCGCGGACCGGCCGCCGCCCTGCTCCTGGAGCCGGCGCGCGACCTCAGAGGGCGTCAGCAGGTTGTAGCGCACGAACGCGCGATCGGCCGCACTGGTCCGCTTCATTACCGCGGTCTCGCTCATCTCTCGCCTCCGTCTCTCGTGGTCCTCATCCCGCCAGCACCCAGCCGCAGCCGACCGCGACGCCGAGAAGACCCGCCGCGATCAGCGCGGCGTGGATCACCATCCGGCGGAGCAGGCGGGGGTCGTAGGTGACTGCGATGCGAATGCGGGCGATCGTGGCTCCCACCTCACGCTCACGTATCTGCGTCGCGGTCGTCATGGCTCACCTCCCCTGCGCCTGCGCACTGCGCCCCGTCCGCCTCCCCGCCTGCTCCGCCAGCGCGCCGAGGTCGCCGGACACGTCGGCGCCGCGGGCGGCGAGCACCCGGTCCCACGGCGCGACTTCCGGCTCCGGGTCTTCCGGTGCGGCCTTCTCCGCTTCGGTCTCGGCGGCAAGCACGGCCTCGACGGTCGGCGGGATGCGCTTGTATTCGCGGAGCTTTTCCTGCGCCTCCTCGAGCGACCGGACGAACTCCAGGAGCGCCTTGCCGAACGCCTTGATGTACTCGGCGTCGCGCTCGACACGGACGCGCACCGGCGGGAGCTCGGGGTTGTACGCCCACAGGTCCCACCACTGCCGGCCCGTCAGCGCGAGGAGCGTCTGCACCTGGCCGCGATACTCGTCGGCCAGGGTGTCGGGCGCCAGCATGTAGCCGATGTGCGTGTGGATCGCCGGGCACTTGATTTCGACACCGCCGTCGTCACCGATCAAACCGTCCGGCGAGCCACCGAACGCAATATCGTCGTGGCGGATGAATCCAACCTGCTGAACATCCGTGCCGGTCTCCAGCTCGTACGCGGCCCGCGCCTCCGCCTCGAGGTCCGTCCCGCGCTCCATCCACGCCGACGACGCGCCCCAGTCGATCGGGTAGCCGAGGATCCATTCCGCGAGGAGCTGGTTACGGTACTGCTCCCGCTGGCCGCTCGGCTTCAGCGTCTTCGGCGTCAGGATCCGGTCCGCCTGGCTGCACGTCGGGATGCCGAGCCGGGCGCGCAGCCATTCCTCCGTGCCCTGCACGCAGTCGATGATCCTCATCGCGCACCCCGCTTCCGCTCGAGCATCCGCACCGCCGGCTCGTACCTCTCGGCCGGTAGGTCCGCCAGCCGCTCGACGCCGGCCCACCGCAGGAACTTCCCCCGGTCCGCTCCGACCTCGTCGATCAGCGCATCCAGATCGGCGGCCTGCCTCGCTGTGATGGCGCCCGACGACCGACCCACGGCCGCGCCGTCGATGTCGTCATCCGCGGTCGTGAGCCCGAGCACCGCCACGAGCGACTGGCGCCGGCCGTAGGTCAGCGCCGCGCCGTTCTTCTGCGCGTCGCTCATCGCGGCCTTGGTGTCTACCGGCACGGGGAACGCCGCGCGCTCCTCGTGGCCCTCGACGTGGCGCAGGATGCACGTCACGATCAGCGCGCCGCCCTCGCCCTGCTGCGTCACGTCCCACGAGTACGACAGCCCGTGATCCCGGAGCACCGGCCGGATCGTGCGCGTGATGTCCTCCAGGCCGGCGTACGTGTAGGCGTAGCTCCCGCCGCTCCGGGTCGTGATCGTTGCCTGGCGCTTCTTCGGGATCTCCGGCAGCGCCTCTTGCACCGCGGCGAGCGCCTCGAAGAACGCCGCCCGTGCCCGGCGGTCGTCCATGCGCTCCTTCAGCGCGACGATCCGCTCCAGCGCCTCCACCTTGTCCATTTCGACCGCGCGCGCCATGATCTCCATCAGCCGAGCGTCGTCGTCCGCCTGCACGATCGCCGCACCGTTCTGGCGGGCGACCTCGATTGCGGTCTGCCCATTGCGCGTCGTCATCACGCCACCTGCCTTTCCGCTTCGCGCGGCTGGACGTGGATGCCGGCCGCCGCGAGCGCCGCGCGGATCTCCTCGGTGTCG
>DASVDG010000013.1:0-38840 GCA_036381255.1 Longimicrobiales bacterium
ATGAATCACGCGAATGGGTCACGCGGATATATCGCGCGGATATATCGCGCGGTTGATTCGCGGGGCGGCAGTGCGGACCGCGACTTCGAGCGGCTGTGCCTGACCGTTTTTCCCATGGCACTGCCCCGCACAGAGAGTCACCATCGCTTCACGGCGCAGAATGATCGATCCGGCAGGCGCATTCCGTGGTCGTGGGCACTGGGGACGGGGGGTGTGCGGACTGGGCTGCACTTCGCGCCCGGCGATGCGGCCGATCTCGCGGCGCAGGTGGCGCCGTGTGAGGGCGTGAGCCGCGGACGGGGAGGGGAGGGGATGGGGCGGGGTGCGGATCGGGAGTGCGCGATGGAGAGAGGGATGTGGGGGTGAGCGTGGGTGTGAGCGTAGACGTCGAGGCGGACGCGGAACCGGACGCGAAGGTGGGGTGGGCGCGGGATCGACCACGGACGCAGGGGAGCAGGCGGAGCAGGGGGAGGCGGGGGTGGAGGCGGAGTCGGGGTGGAGTCGGGGCGGAGTCGGTGGAGTCGGCGGAGTCGGCGGAGTCGGCGGAGTCGGCGGAGTCGGCGGAGTCGGCGGAGTCGGCGGAGCCGGTGGAGCCGGTGGAGCCGGTGGAGCCGGTGGAGCCGGTGGAGCCGGTGGAGTCGGCAGGGCTGAGGCTGAGATTGAAGCTGAAGTTGAGGCGGGGGCAGGGTCGGGCAGTGTCGCGGCAGAGTCTGGGCAGGGTCGACGGGCAGGGTCGACGGGCAGGGTCGACGGGCGGAGTATGCGGGCAGAGTCGGCGGGCAGAGTCGGCGGGCAGAGTCGGCGGGCAGAGTCGGCGGGCAGAGTCGGCGGGCAGTAACGGTAACGGGGCGCGTGGGCGGGGGCAAACCGTGAGGGAAGTCAGCGCACGTGGCTGTCGGAATGGGTCTGTGCGGGATTCACCACCGTATATGGGGGCAAACCAGCACACGCTGCGCGGTCGAGCGGCGTCCGTGCGATATTGACCACAATATGTGGAGCAAAATCAGCACGGACCCGAGGAGGCATGGATGCATGCGGAGTTTTGATCGCTCCACGCGTGGGGCGCCGGCCCGGCGACGGCGTTCGATGCGTCGGCGGCGACCGGCCCCTCGTGCCGTGCCCGGTTGCGCGGTGGAGCCATGGCTCCGATGTTCGCCAACCGGTTCGGCTCCGGATCGAACGATGGAGTTCGCATGAGTGGACCGGCGTCGCTGGAGGTGGTCCTTGGGGAGCTGGCCGAGCGCCAGCACGGCGTCGTCACGCGGGCCCAATTGCTTCGCGCCGGTGTGGCGGCGCGTGTCGTGGATCATCGAGTCGCGACCGGGCGGTTGCGTCCGATCCACCGCGGGGTGTACCGGGCGGGCCCGCTGGTCGCACCGCGCGCACTCGAGATGGCGGCCGTCCTTGCGTGCGGCGATGGGGCGGTCGTGAGTCACCGGAGCGCATCACGGCTCTGGGAGTTGCTGCCGGCAACGGGGGTGCGCGAGCCGGTGGACGTCACCGTGCGGTATCGGGAGCGGCGACGACCCGGGATCCGGGTGCATCGCGTCCGGGCGTTGCCGCCGGATGAGGTGACGCGATTCGAAGGTGTCCCGATCACGACGCCCGCGCGGACGCTGCTCGACCTGGCGGGCGTTGCCGGCGTACGCGAGCTGGAGCGCGCGGCGGCCCGGGCGGAACGCCGTGGCCTGGTGGACCGCGCGCAGGCGCGGGCGCTGCTGGCTCGCTACCCACGACGTCAGGGCACGGGCGCGCTGGCCGCGCTCCTGGACGGCGGCACCCCGCTCGCGTTGACCCGGTCCGAAGCGGAAGAGCGATTTCTTGGGCTCGTGCGAAAGGGGCAGCTCCGCCTGCCCGAGGCGAACGTCGTCGTCGATGGGTACGAGGTGGATTTTCTCTGGCGTACGGAACGCTTGATCGTCGAGGTGGATGGTTTTGCATACCACGCGTCGCCGCAGGCGTTCGAGCGAGACCGCCGCCGGGACGCCGTGCTCGGCGCCCGTGGTTTCCACGTGCTGCGCGTGACCTGGAAACAGATGGACAGAGAGCCGGAGGCGGTGCTGGTCCGGCTGGCGCAAATGCTGGCCAGGGCGGGCGATCCTGAGCCCGGCGAAGCGATGTCGCGTCGACCGGGGCGGGCCGGGTCTTGGTGAAGTGATACGGAATTCGCCGGAACCGTTTCCCTCATTGGACTCGACCGGGGCGCGACTCGCCGCCGGTACCGCGAAGGGTTCACGCGAGGTCCGTATGACCGGGGGCGCCGTCGATTCGCACCGGCGGGGACCGGTCGCCACCAACGGAGCGGCGCAAGCGACAGGCTTCCGCGCGACCCGATGAGGTTCCGACGTCTCCACACGTGGCGCGCAGTCGCCCGACACGCGTCGCGCGGCCGCCGAACACGCGTCGCGCGGTGGCCCGACACACATCCCGCGGACGCCCGACACGCGTCGCGGGGTCGCCCGACACGTGGCGTGCGGTCGACCGACACGCGTCGCGCGGACGGCTCGACACACGTCCCGCGGACGGCTAGACATACGTCGCGCGGTCGACCGACACATTGCGCGCGGTCGCCACGACCCGGTCGTGGGCAACGGATCGTAGCCCGCGGACGCCGGCTCATGGCACCGGATGGCATCGCGTTCTCACCGGCCGACGGATCCTTGTCGCCCACCGGCCGACCGCGCCCCTTAGCCTCACCTGAACTCGGCCATCAGCGCGTCGAGCGCCGCGCTCCCCGGGCAGAGCCGTTCGAACGGGACGTCGACGAGCGGCGTCTCGACCGTGCCGGCCGTCGCATGCATGTCCTCGGCCGACGGATCCAGGTAGAGCAGCCCGGTCACGACCTCGCCGGCCTCCTGCCGCCCGCGCAGGTATGCGTGGACGGCGTCGCGGTCGGTGGGGTCGTACCCGTCGGGGACCTTCCGGAAGCGGATGATGCTGCCGTCGTGCATGCGGACGGCGTGGGCGGCGCCGTCACGGTACGAGGCGGTGATCTCGATCGTCGGCGGCACGAAGTCGGCGGCGACGGCCTCGTCGACGTGCGCGCGGGTGTACCGGTAGCTCCGGGTCGAGCCCTCGTGGTCGTTGAAGGTGACGCAGGGCGAGACGACGTCGACGAGTGCGAAGCCGCGGTGTGCGAGCCCGGCCTTCAGGATCGGGACGAGCTGTGCCTTGTCGCCCGAGAAGCTGCGGGCGACGAACGTCGCGCCGAGGCTCAGGGCGAGGAACACGGGATCGATCGGCGGCTGCCGGTTCGCCTCGCCGCGCTTCGAGCGGCTGCCCACGTCCGCCGACGCGGAGAACTGCCCCTTCGTCAAGCCGTAGACGCCGTTGTTCTCGATGACGTAGAGCATGTTTACGTTGCGGCGGATCGCGTGGCAGAGCTGGCCGAGTCCGATCGAGAGCGAGTCGCCGTCGCCCGAGACGCCGATGTAGACGAGGTCGCGGTTGCCGGCCGCCGCGCCCGTCGCGATCGAGGGCATGCGCCCGTGCACCGCGTTGAAGCCGTGCGCCTGTCCGAGGAAGTAGGTCGGTGTCTTGGACGAGCAGCCGATCCCGCTCAGTTTGGCGACCCGGTGCGGCGGGATGCCCAGCTCGAAGAACGCCTCGATGATCGCCGCCGTGATCGAGTCGTGGCCGCACCCCGCGCACAGCGTGGACATCGCGCCTTCGTAGTCGCGCCGGGTGAGGCCGATGGCGTTCGTCGGCAGTCGTGGGTGCCGGACCGGCGGCTTGGCGATGAAGGTCATGGTGAATCGCTCCGCGTTGGTGCGTTGCCGGGAACGCTCCGGCATGGGTGCGCCGCTACGATGTGGGTGCCCCGCTCCGGCGCGGGTGCCCCGCTCCGCCATGGGTGCGCCGCTACGGCGTGGGTGCGCCGCTACGGCATGGGTGCGCCGCTACGATGTGGGTGCCCCGCTCCGGGATCGGCAAAACTCGCTCGCTTCGCTCGCTCAGACAGTTGCCGATCCCTCCACGGGGCACCCACGCCTTCGCTCCGGGCCGTGTGCGATCCCTCTCCGCGGGACAGCCACGCCTCCGCTTTGGGCAGCGCCCGATCCCTCCGCGAGGCGCCCACGCCTCCACTTCAGGCCGTGCTCGATTGCTTCGCGGGGCACCCACGCCTTCGCCGGGGAGTGCTCGATCCCTCCGCGGGGCACCCACCTCTCCGCTCCGGGCAATGCACCTGGCCATCGGGGCGGGTCGCGCGACCGCGTCCGGCCGCCGGCACCTCCCCCGGTGCCGCCAATCGCGCCGCCTCACCCCCCGGCCGGCGGCTCCGCCGCCGCCCCCGCCGCCCCCGCGGCCCCCGGCCGCGCAGCGGCCGCGCCCGGACCCGCAGGGTCCGCCCCGGGCCCACCCGGGCCTGCTCCCGCCGCAGGCACCCCCGGATGCGTAGCGCCCGCTCCCGCCGCAGGCGCTGCCGGGCGCGCAGCGCCCGCGCCCGGCGGCCCCGCCGTCCCCGCCGCGTCCACGCCTGCGAGCACGCCTTCCACGACATACGCGGCGCTCATCGGCACGCCGCCGTAGTGCCGCACCGACCGCATGCGATCCTGCGGCACGCCGGTTTCGATGCTGAGCAGCTTCAGCAGCTGCGCGTCGCGGTTCTGCTCGACGATGAACGTGAGCGGGTGCGCCTCGAGGAAGTCACGGACCTCGTCGCCGAAGGGGAAGCCGCGGACGCGCAGGTAGTCGAGGGGGACGCCGTCCCCGGCCAGGAGGTCGACCGCCTCGAGCACGGCGCGGTGGCAGCCGCCGATCGAGACGATGCCGTACCGCGCGTCCGGCCGCGTGTGGAGCTCCGGCGCGGGGACGCGGGCCGCGGCGCCGTCGATCTTGCGCGCGAGCCGGTCCATCACGTCCGTGTACGCGTCGGCGTCCTCGGTGTAGCGGCCGTAGCGGTCGTGGCCGGAGCCGCGGGTGAAGAAGGCGCCTTTCGGGTGCACGCCCGGCACCGTGCGCGCCGCGATGCCGTCGCCTTCGGCGTCGAGGTAGCGGTGGAACGTCGCGATGCGCTCGAGGTCTTCCGCGCCGAGCACCTTGCCGCGGTCGGGGCGGTACGCGTCGTCCCAGGCGAGGCGCGGCACGACCCAGTCGTTCATGCCGATGTCCAGGTCCGAGACGACGAAGACCGGCGTCTGGAAGCGCTCGGCCAGATCGAACGCGGCGACGGCGAAGTCGAAGCACTCGCGCGGGTCGGCGGGGAAGAGCGCGATGTGCTTCGTGTCGCCGTGGGACGCGTAGACGACGGAGAGCAGGTCGCCCTGCTGCGTTCGCGTCGGCATCCCGGTCGACGGGCCGGTCCTCTGGATGTCGAAGAGGACGGCGGGGATCTCGGCGTAGTACGCGAGCCCGATGAATTCGCTCATGAGCGAGATGCCGGGGCCGCTCGTCGCCGTGAAGCCGCGCGCGCCGACCCAGCCGGCGCCGACGACCATCCCGGCGGCCGCCAGCTCGTCCTCCGCCTGGAGGATCGCGTAGAGGTTGCGCCCGGTCTCGGGATCCTTGCGGTACCGCTCGCAGAAGGCGGTGAACGCGTCGATCAGCGAGGTCGACGGCGTGATCGGGTACCACGCGGCGACGGTCGCGCCGGCGTAGACGCACCCGAGCGCGGCCGCGGTGTTGCCGTCGATCAGGATGTGATCGTCGAGCGCGTCGAGCCGCTCGAGGCGAGTCGGCAGCGGGCAGTCGAAGTGCGCCTTCGCGTAGTCGTACCCGAGCCGGAACGCGAGGAAGTTCGAGTCGAGCAGCTTTCTCTTGCGCGCGAACGTCTCCTCGAGCAGCCCGGTCACGACCTCGACCTCGAGGTCGAGGAGCGCGGCCAGGACGCCGACGTAGACGATGTTCTTCATCAGGATCCGCTCGCGCGCGCCGGTGAAGTGCTCGTTGCACAGCCGCGCCATCGGCACGCCCAGGAAGGCGACGTCGTCGCGGGCATGGTCGCGGGGCCAGGGCCAGGTGGAGTCGTGGATCAGCCACCCGCCGGGCCGCAGCTCGGCCACGTCCCGCGCGTACGTCGCCGGGTTCACGGCGACGACGAGGTCGAAGACCGGCGTGCGCGCCGTGTGCCCGTCGCCGTTCACCCGGATCTCGTACCACGTCGACAGCCCCTGGATGTTGGACGGGAACAGGTTCTTCCCCGAGACCGGGATCCCCATGCGGAAGATCGCCTGGCGCAGCAGCCCGTTCGCGCTCGCGGAGCCGGTGCCGTTGACGGTGGCGATCTTGAGGGCGAAGGCGTTGCGGCCGGGCTTCGCCCGGCCGGGGGCGGGCCCGGTGGGCCCGGGAGCGGCCGCTGCGCGGCCGGGAGCGGACCCTGCGGGTCCGGGTGCGGGTCCGGGAGCAGGCGCGAGGCGCGGGGCCGAATCCACGCTTCCGGCCGTCGACGCGGTCCCGGGCGACTCAGCGGCCCCCGCGCCGCCGCCGCCGACGGCGGCGCGCCCGGTGGCATCGCCGCGGCCCCTGCGGCCAACGGCCGCGCTCCTCGCGCTCGTCCCCTTGCGAGCGGCGTCCCCCGACCTCACGCGGGCACCATCCGGGGCGCGGACCTCCCCGCATAAGGAACGACGAGCTCGAACTTCCTCATGTCCCACGCCGCGGTGGGGCAGCGTTCGGCGCAGAGGCCGCAGTGGATGCAGAGGTCCTCGTCCTTGACCATGATGCGCGCGGTCTGCGGCAGCGGGCCGGAGACGAAGAGCGGCTGGTCGAGGTTCTCGGCGGGCGCGCTGAGCCGGGCGCGCAGCTCGGGCTCGTCGCCGTTCGCGGCGATGGTGAGGCAGTCGACGGGGCAGATGTCGACGCACGCGTCGCACTCGATGCAGAGCGCGTCGGTGAAGTGGGTCTGGACGTCGCAGTTGAGGCAGCGTTCGGCCTCGCGGAGCGTCTGCTCGAGGTCGAAGCCGAGCTCGACCTCGACGGCGACGCTCGCGAGCCGCTCGCGCAGCTCGACGTGCCGCATCTTCGCGCGCGCCGCGGCGTCGTAGTCGTTGCTGTAGCTCCACTCGTGGAGCCCCATCTTCCGGCTCAGCAGGTTCATCCCGTACGGCGGGCGGGCGTCCAGCGGCTCGCCGCGGCAGTGCAGGTCGATCGAGATCGCGGCCTGGTGGCCGTGCTCGACGGCCCAGATGATGTTCTCGGGGCCCCACGCCGCGTCGCCGCCGCAGAAGACGCCGGGGATCGTCGTCTGGAACGTCGTCCGGTCGACGACGGGGTTGCCCCACCGGTCGCGTTCCAGGCCGAGGTCGTCCTCGATCCAGGGGAACGCCTGCTCCTGGCCGATCGCGAGGATCACGGCGTCGCAGGGGAGGATCGTCGTGCCCGTGACCTCCTGGCGCAGCTTCCCGCCCTCGTCTTCCCACGAGCGCAGCACCTCGAACTCCATCCCGGTCAGCGTGCCGTCCTCGACGACGAAGCGGACGGGCGAGTGGTCCTCCAGGATCTCGATCCCCTCCTCCTCGGCGTCCTCCAGCTCCCAGGGCGAGGCCTTGAAGTACTTGCGGGGCTTGCGCGCCATGACCTTCACGTCCGACCCGCCCAGGCGCTTCGCGGTGCGGCAGCAGTCCATGGCCGTGTTGCCGACGCCGATGACGAGCACGCGCGGCTCGATCGCGTCGATGTGCCCGAACGCGACGGACTGGAGCCAGTCGATCCCGATGTGGATGCGGTCGGTCTCGCGGCGGCCGGGCAGGTCGAGCTCCTTCCCGCGCGGCGCGCCGGAGCCGATGAAGACGGCGTCCCACCCTTCGCGGAGCACCGCCTTCAGGCTCGTGACCGGATGGTTGCAGCGCAGGTCGACGCCCATGTCGAGGATGACGCCGATCTCCTCGTCCAGCACCTCGGGCGGCAGGCGGAACTGGGGGATGTTGTTCCACATGAGCCCGCCGGGCTTCGCGTGCCGCTCGTAGATCGTCACCGCGTAGCCGAGCGGCAGCAGGTCGTTGGCGACGGTGAGCGACGCCGGTCCCGCGCCGATGCAGAGCACGCGCTTGCCGTTCTTCGCCTCGGGCGCCCTCGGCAGCCGGCCGGCGATGTCGCCCTTGAGGTCCGCGGCGACGCGCTTGAGCCGGCAGATCGCGACCGGCTCGCCATCGATGCGGCCGCGTCGGCACGCGGGCTCGCACGGCCGGTCGCACGTCCGGCCGAGGATGCCGGGAAACACGTTCGACGCGCGGTTCAGCAGGTAGGCGTCGGCGTAGCGGCCCTGGGCGATCAGGCGGATGTACTCGGGCACGTCGGTGTGCGCGGGGCAGGCCCACTGGCAGTCGACCACGCGGTGGTAGTGGCGCGGGTCGCGGACGTCGGTCGGATCCATGGCGCCTCGGCGGTCAGGGCGAGGATCGTGCGCGGTCGGGCGTCGCGGTCGGCGTGCCGGGCGGCGCGGGCGGCGCGCGGAACATCGGACAGAGCGCGCCGGTGCAGCGGACGCCGTAGTCCAGGCAGACGACGGCCTCCTCGACATCGTGGATCGACGGGCGTCGGTCCGTCCAGTCAGGCGCCTCGACGAGCACGGGGACGTTGCGATCGCAGGCCGAGCAGAACGCGATGCGTTTCTCCATTTTCGGCACCTCCCGGGCGTTCGAGGGGGACGGGCCCTCCCCGAAGGGGAACGGGTCGGCGGTCGAAATGGAACGGACACCGGGCACCGGGCGGCATCGCCCGGCCGGACGCGCACGCGCGAGAGACGGCCGGCGCGGGTGAAGCGCCCGCGGGACCGGCCGATGGCGCCCCGGCGGCGGGGCGCGGTGAGTCCTCCCAAGATAGGCCCGCGCAGGGCGGCGAGTAAAGGGGGGCGTTTCCCGTTCCGCCGGAGCGTGCCGCCGTGTACACGTGGCATTGGCGTTCCGGCGTACTCCGTTCCACCGCCGCATCGAGGCGATGCAGGAGTCTTGCCGAACGGCCGGTCGCCGCGGGAACCGGCCCCGCTGCGGCCGACGCGGCCGACGCGCCCGCCGTGCCGGCCCCGGCCGCTGCGGACATCCGCCTGGGGGGCCGGCCGGGCCAGGCGGGCGCTATCCGAGCCGCACGTACCGCTGCACGCCGATCGCCTCGAGGAACGCCGCGTCGTGGCTGACCGCGAGCACGGCGCCGTCGTAGGCGCGGAGCGCGCTTTCCAGCGCCTCCAGCGCGTCGAGGTCGAGGTGGTTCGTGGGCTCGTCGAGCACGAGCAGCGACGGCGGGCGCTCGCCGCCCAGCGCGCACGCGAGCGACGCGCGCAGCCGCTCGCCGCCGCTCAGCGTCCCCACCGTCCGGAGCGCCGCCTCGTGCGAGAAGAGGAAACGCGCCAGCGCGTACCGCGCGGCCGTCGGCTCCACGCGGGGATGGAGCGCGTGGAAGTTGTCGAGGACGGATCGCGCCGGGTCGAGCGCCGCGCCGGACTGGTCCAGGTACGCCGTCTCCTCGGCGGGCAGGCGACGCACCGTGCCGGCGTCCGGCGCGATTCGGCCGGTGGCCACGTGAAGCAGCGTCGTCTTCCCGCTGCCGTTCGGGCCGACGACGGCCACGCGTTCGGGTCCGACGATCCGCAGCGAGACGCCGGCGATCGCGGGGCGCTCCATCCCGGGGAAGCGCACCGTCACGCCCTCCATCTCGAGGACCGTGCGTCCCGCGGGGAGGCCGGTCGAGGGCAGGTCGAAGCGCGGGCGTTCCCGCTCGTCGACGCGGCGCCGGGCGGTCGCGACACGGGCGCTCCGCTCGTCGACCTCGCGCTCGATCACGGCGCGGACGCGGCCGGCGGTCGCCTGCGCCTTCGCCTTCCGGCCGTTCAGGAGGATCTTCGGCATGTTCGCGTGCGCCCGCTCGCGCCGGCCCCGCGCCTCGCGGCGGGACTGGCGCTCGTGCAGCTCGCGCGCCCTGCGCTCGGCCTGCCGCAGCGCGGCACGGGCGCTGTCGAACTCGCGCGCGGCGGCCGCGGCGTCGGCGTCCCGCACGGCGCGGTAGTCGTCGTAGTTGCCGCCGTACACCCGCACGCCGAGCGACGACAGCTCCACGATCCGGTCCATCCGCCGGAGCAGCGCTCGGTCGTGGCTCACGCAGAGGAGGCCGCCCGTCCACTCCTCCACGAAGGCGTACAGCGCCTCGCGGCTGGCGGCGTCGAGGTGGTTCGTGGGCTCGTCCAGGAGGAGGAAGTCCGGCCGCCCGAGCGCCAGGCCGGCCAGCGCCACGCGCGTACCCTCGCCGCCGCTCACCGCGCCGACCGGGCGGTCCAGCGGGAGGTGGCCGAGCCCGAAGCGGGCCAGCACGGCGGCGGCACGCTCCGGCAGGTCCCAGTCCTCGCCGACGAGCTCGACATCGGCCGCCGTGCCCGTTCCGGCTTCCAGCCGCCGGAGCGCGGCCAGCCGCTCGTCGATCCGGAGAACGGCCGCCAGCGTCGCCTCCGGCGCCGGCCTGAAGTCCTGGGGGAGCACGGCCACCGCACAGGCGCGGCGCACCGTACCGGACACCGGCGTCAGCTCGCCGGCCAGCAGGCGGACGAGCGTGGTCTTGCCGGACCCGTTCGGCCCGATCAGGCCGGTGCGTTCCCGGCCGAACGAGAGGGTGAGATCGTTGAAAAGCGCGCGGCCGTCAGCCAGCGCGTAGGCCAGCCGGTCGGCGACGATGCGCCCGTCGCTCGCGTGAGTCGTGGTTGACATGCGGATGCACTCCGGTCCCGTCGGTTCGCGTGAGGTGGACACCGATCAGAACCATCCGCATGCAGACCTCTGAGCAACGGTCGAGGACGCCCGGCCCGGTCCGGCGCCTCGCGCTCGGGGCGCCGCCGGCGGGTGCACCAAAGATCGCGGGGCCTCACCCGGCTCGTCAAGCCACACCGGCGCGATCCGGGCGCGGGTCGGCTCGCCCGACGTCTCGGCCGACACGGCCGGGCAGGGCGACCGGGTCGTCTCCCGACGCCAGCCCGGCCTCGCGCTCGGCCACGCCGAAGTCACGCTGCTGGAGCTGGCCGACGCGTACCGTGGGCTCGCGAACGGCGGCGTGTGGCGGTCGGTCCGGTGGGTCGAGGCGGTCGACGGCCGGCCGCGCCACGCGCCTCGCTGGCGGCTCGAGCCCGGCGTCCACCGGATCCGCGCCGAGTGGGCGTCCGGGCGGCAGGACTCGGTGCGCGTCGAGGTGCGCCAGACCCGCGCCGGGGCGCGTCCGGCACCGGCGCTCGACTTCCGCACCGTCCCGGCGCAATCTTCCGGCGACGGCCCGCGGTGCGCGGTGCGCCGCCGGGCCCCGCCACGCCAGGAACGAAGCGACATCGGAGGAACCCGTGCGCGCAGCTTTCGCCGCCGCCCTGCTCGGCGCGGGGCTGGCTTTCGCGCCGCCGCTCGCGGCGCAGCAACAGGGGCACGCCCATCACGCGATCCACGGCGCGGCCGCCGCACCGGACCGGCCCGCGACGCCGCTCTCCGAGGCGGGCAACGGCGCATTCGCCGCGATCCAGGAGGTCGTCCGGCTCCTCGAGCGCCGGCCGGACACCGACTGGACGGCGGTCGACCTCGAGGCGCTGCGCCGGCACCTGGTCGATATGCAGAACATGATGCTGCGGGCGGAGGTGCTCTCGAGCGAGGCGATCCCCGGCGGCGTCCGATTCGTCGTCCGCGGCATCGACCGGCCCGCACACGCGTCGATCGGACGGGCGCTCGACGACCACGCGACGATGCTCCGTGCGGAGCGCGGGTGGGCGCTCGAGGTCGCCACGCGCGAGGATGGCTACCACGTCGCCGTCGTCTCGTCACGCCCCGAGGATGAGGCGATGATCCGCGGACTCGGATACGCCGGGATCATGGCGCTCGGCGGCCACCACACGCGGCACCACCTCATGATCGCCACGGGGGACGCGCCGCACGGCCACTGAGCGCGGCGCGCCCTGGTCCCCGACTTGCGCAGCTCCGCTCCGGCGCGCCCGCGCGGTGCGGGCGCGCCGTGCACCTGCGCGAGCCGCCGACCGTGAGCGCCGACCGAGCCCCCGCCCCCTACGGCGACGATGCGCCGGACCCGGCCGTCGCCGACTCGCCCGCCGACGCCGCGCCCCGGATCCGGATCGACGTCCCCTGGTCCGTGTTCGCCAAGGCGATCGTCGCGATGCTGCTCACGCTCGGCCTGTTCCGCTTCTTCCAGCAGGTCACGGCCGTCGTCGTCATCATCACGCTCGCGCTGTTCCTCACGGCCGTGCTGAGTCCGCTCGCCGACTGGATCCAGCGCCGCGGCGCGGGGCGCGGGATGGCCGCGCTGCTCTCCGTCGCCGCCGCGGTGCTCGTCGTGCTCGCGCTGTTCGGGCTCATCCTCCCGCCGCTCATCATCGAGGGGATCGAGTTCGCCGAGGACCTGCCGAACCAGCTCGAACGGCTGCGTCGCCTGTCGACCGCCTATCCGACGGTCTTCGAGGGGCTCCAGCGGACGGCGATGCGCATCCGCCAGGACCCGGCCCGCTTCTTCACCGGTTTCCTGCGGGCCGGCGCGAGCGCCGTCAACGCCGTGTTCAGCGCGGTGATCGTACTCACGCTCGCGCTCTACCTGCTCATCGACCAGGAGCGGGTCCGGGCGGCGGTGCTCGACCACCTGCCGGCCCGGCACCGCGAACGCGCGGATCGCACGATCACCGGCGTCGCCCGCGCCGTCCGCGGCTACTTCACCGGCCAGGCGATCGTCTCCACGATCTTCGCCGTCCTGACCTTCCTCGTCCTCACGATCCTCGGCGTGCCGTACGCCACCGTCCTCGCGGCGATCGCGTTCTTCCTCGACGCGATCCCCAACATCGGCGCGACGCTCGCCACCATCGTGCCCGCGCTCGTCGCCTTCGCGTCCGAAGGGATCGTCGACGCGCTCATCGTCGTGGGGGTGTTCATGGTCTACCAGCAGGTCGAGAACAACGTCGTCTCGCCCCGCGTGCTCGGCGAGAAGCTCGAAATCTCGCCCGTCCTCACCCTCGTCGCGATCCTCGTCGGCGGCGCCGTGCTCGGCGTCATCGGCGTCATCATCGCGATCCCCCTTGCGGGAACGCTGCCCGTGATCGACCGCATCTGGATCCGCGGCGACGGGGCGGGCGCCGGGGAGCCGCCGGCCGAGGTGCCGCCGGTCGGCGGAGAACCGCGCGAGGCGCCGTCGCCCGGGGCCGGGCGGCCGGAGCGCCCGCGCCCGCCGCTGCCGCCCGAGCGCCCGGCGGCCTGAGGCGGGCGCCCACCACGCGACGACGGCATGGCCGACCCCCGGACGCGACGCCCGCCACGCGTTACCCCTCGGCCGCCCGGCACGGGAAGCTCCCGAGCAGCCGCAGCATCACGGTCCGCCCACGCACCGCCTCGATCGCCCGCGCGGCCGCCGGCTCCGCGGCGTCCGCCGCCAGCTCGAGGAAGAAGCGGTACCGCCACGGATCGGCCGCCGGCCGCGACTCCAGCTTCGTCAGGTTGATCCCGTGCTCCGCGAACGGCGCGAGCACCGCGACCAGCGCGCCCGGCCGGTCCTCCGTCTCCAGCACGATCGCGGTCTTGTGCCGGGCGGCGCCGGGCGCCGGCGTCGGGGGCGTTGCGGCCCCGGCGGCCGCTGGCTCCCTCGGCGCTACACGCCACACCGCGCCCGGCCCCGCCCCGGTGAGCGCCGGCGCACCGCCGCCCGGCCGGTCGTCCGAACCCCACCGGTGTTCCAGGCCCGGGTGGTGGTTCGGGCCCGGCCCCGCGGCCCCTTGCGCCCGCTCCACCACGTAGAACCTCGTCTGGTTGTCCGTCCGGTCCTGGAGATCCTCGGCCAGGACCTCCAGCCCGTACCGCTCCGCCGCGATCCGCCCGGCCACGGCCGCCTGCGACGGGTCGCCGACGGCCGCGACCTCCTTCGCCGCGCCCGCCGTGTCGTAGACCGCGACCGCCTCCGCCGGGTGCGCCGCCAGGTAACGCGTGCACTGCGCCAGCGCGACGGGGTGCGAGAGGATGCGCCGGAGTCCCTCCGCCCGCGCGCCCGGTACGCCGAGCAGGCAGTGCCGGATCGGGCGCACGATCTCGCCGACGATCGTCAGCGCCTCGCGCAGCAGCACGTCGTACGCGCCGACGACGCTCCCCGCCAGCGTGTTCTCGACCGGGAGGACCCCGTAGGCGACGGCGCCCCGCGCCACCGCCGCGCCGACGCCCGCGAAGTCCCGGCACGGCACCGTCACGGCGGCGCCGCCGAAATACGCCAGCGCCGCGTCCTCGCTGAACGCGCCCGGCTCGCCCTGGAACGCCACCCGCGGCGCACTCGTCTTCGATCGCTCCATCGTTCCCGCTCCGGAATGGGCAACAAAAAAGCGGCCCGTGGTCGCCCACGGGCCGCCGAGACTCGGTGCAGCGCGCGCTTCAGTCGCGCGAACGCCTCCGGCCGCGGCCCGCGGGGCGGGTCGCGAACGTAAACGAGAGGCCGAAGAAACGCGTCGCTCGCTGCATGCCCGATGAATACACCGCGGCTGCCCCTGTCGTCAAGCGACGCCGGAAACCGGACGCCGCGCCCTCGATCCCGTCGGCCCCGCGGGCGGGCGGACGGTCTACGACGTGAGGGCCGAGGGTCGTCGCCTGAGCGTCGTGCTCCTCGACCGGAGCTGCACTGACATGATGAGCGGCGAGCGGCTCCCGCTCACCGCCACGGTGCGCGTGGACGGCCGCGAGGACCCGGGCTGCAGTCGGCGTCTCGCCTGAGCGCGGCCGCGAACGACGCGCGGGACATCCGGCGCCGCGGACGTTATCTTGGGGCCGGATCCGTGCGGCACCTCCGCCGCGCTCCCGCACCCACCCCCTTCACGAGGTGTCTGACGATGGACATGCAAACGGTCCTGGGCGGCATCAACTGGCTGGCGGTCATCGGGGCGACGCTCTCGACGTTCGCGCTCGGCGCCGTCTGGTACGGCCCCGTCTTCGGCAAGGCGTGGATGGGCGCGTCCGGGATGACCGAAGAACGGGCGCGCCAGGGCAACACGGGGATGATCTTCGGCGTCACGTTCTTGATCGAGTTCGTCGCCGCCACCGTGCTGGCGATGTTCATCGGCGCCGAGGCCGACGCCGTGTTCGGCCTGTTCGCCGGGCTGGCGACGGGGCTGTTCTGGGTCGCCGGCGCGCTCGACGTCGTCTACCTCTTCGAGCAGCGCCCGCTCGCGCACTGGGCCGTGAACGCGGGCTACATGGTCGTCTCGTTCACGATCATGGGCGCGATCCTCGGCGCCTGGCACTGACCCGCGCCCGTCGGGCGGGGCGGCGCCGAGCGCCCCGCCCTCGCGCCCGCGCCCGCCCTCGCGCCCGCCCTCGCGTCCCTCACTCGCACCCGGCCCTCGCACCCGGCTTTCGCGCCCCGCCTTCGCGCCCCGCCTTCGCGCCGGTGCCCTCGCGCTGGCGCTCGCCCCCGCCGAACACCGTTCTTTCGCCCGCCACCCGCGTCGCGTATCCTTCCTGCGTGCACGCCTCTACTCCACCGCCGGGATCGAAGCCATGGGCATCATCCTGTTCTCCATCCCGTTCTTCTTCCTGCTGATCGGGCTCGAGCTGGCGTACAGCGCGTGGTCCGGGCGACGGCTGCTGCGGTTGAACGACTCCGTCGCCGACCTGAGCTGCGGGACGCTGAGCCAGATCTCGGGCGTGTTCAGCAAACTGGTCACGGTCGGGATCTACATCGCGGTCGAACGGAACCTGGCCGTCCAGAACTGGCTCCCGTTCATCCCCGCGTGGCCGTCGGGCGCGCCGTTCGTCGCGTACGACGGCTTCCCGGGCTTCCAGGCGCGGGGCGCGGAGCTGGCGAGCTGGGCCGCGGTTTTCCTCCTCGTCGACCTCGCCTACTACTGGAGCCACCGGCTGTCGCACCGTGTCAACCTGCTGTGGGCGGGGCACGTGGTGCACCACTCGAGCGAGGAGTACAACCTCGCCGTCGCGCTGCGGCAGAGCTCGCTGCACGGGCTGTTCACCTGGGTCTTCTACGTGCCGCTCGCGCTGCTCGGGATCCCGTGGGCGATGTACGTTTCCTGCTACGCGCTGAACCTGGTCTACCAGTTCTGGATCCACACGCGGGCGGTCGGGAGGATGGGACGGCTGACGGAGCTGGTGCTGAACACGCCGTCGCACCACCGGGTGCACCACGGCGTGAACCCGAAATACCTGGACCGGAACCACGCCGGCGTCTTCATCCTCTGGGATCGCATGTTCGGCACGTTCCAGCCGGAGGAGGAGGAGCCGGTCTACGGGATCACGAAGCCGCTGCGGAGCTGGAACCCGCTCTGGGCGAACGTGCACGTGTTCTGGGAGATCGCGCGGAACGTGGCGCGCGCCCGGAGCTGGCGCGACCGCTGGATGTACGCGTTCGGCCCACCCGGCTGGCGGCCGGAGTCGGAAGGCGGCCGCGTCGCGCCGCCGGAGGTGAGCCGGGAGACCGTGGAGCCGTACGACCCGGCGGTCCCGGCCGCCCTCGCCGGGTACGGCTTCGCGCAGTTCGTCGTCGCGGTCGCGGCGACGCTCGCGCTGCTCCGAAGCGCCGGGAGCCTGCCGCTGCACCACACGGCCGCCGCGGGGTTCTGGATCATGATCTCGCTCGCCGGCGTCGCCGGCGTGTTCGAGGCGGCGAAGTGGGCCGTGCCGATCGAGTCGGCCCGGCTCGTCGTGCTCGCCGGCGCATGCGCCGCGCTCGCGTGGACGGGCGCGCTGCCGCCGCTCCTCGCGGGCGCCGGGATCGCGTTCTGCGCGCTGTCGCTCGCCTGGTTCCTCCCGCGCCGCCGACACTTCACCGAGACGGAGCTGGCGCCGATCATGTGATGCCGGCGGCGCCCCGGCCATCTGCGGCAGTCGCCGCGGGCGGCGCGCCGGCGGTCAGGCCCCGGCGTCGCGGCCATCAGGCTCCGGCGCCCCGGCCGGCAGCCTCAGGCGCCGCGTCCGGCAGCCTCCGGCACATCATCCCGCAGCTTCAGGCGCAGCATCCGGCAGCCTCCGGCGGTCCGTGTTCGGCCCTTCACCACTGCGCGCCCACCTTTCGGCCGGGCTGCCCGTCCCGGCGATGGCCGGGCTGCCCGTCCCGGCGACGGCCGGTCCGCCATCGCACCGGCTGCCGTCACCTTCGCGTCGCGCGACCTTGCGCGGGAACGTCGCCATCCCGCCGCGCGTTGTCCCATATCGCAGTGCACGGTTTGCGCAACCGTCGTCGACAACCACACGGAGACCGGGATGATCGACGAATTCATCGGCAACACGCCGACGGTCCGCCTCGAGCGCGTCGTCGAGCCCGGGATGGCCGAGGTCTGGGTCAAGCTCGAGGGGCTGAACCCCGGCGGCTCGATCAAGGACCGCACCGCGCTCGCACTCGTCCGCGACGGCGAGGAGCGTGGGGTGCTGCCGCCGGGCGGGACCATCGTCGAGCCGACGTCGGGGAACACGGGGATCGGGCTGGCGCAGGTCGCCGCCGCGCGCGGCTACCGCCTGATCCTCTGCCTGCCCGCCTCCATGAGCATCGAGCGCAAGCGCACGCTGCGCGCGTACGGCGCCGAGCTCGTGCTGACGGACCCCGAACGCCGCATGCTCGCGGCGATCGAGGAGGCCGAGCGCATCCGCGACGCGACCGGCGCCTTCCTGCCCCACCAGTTCGCGAACCCCGCGAACCCGCGCATCCACTACGAGACGACGGGGCCCGAGCTCTGGCGCGACCTCGACGGCCGCATCGACGCCTTCGTCTACGGTACCGGCACCGGCGGCACGATCTCCGGCGTCGGCCGGTTCCTGAAGGAGCGCGACCCGCGAGTCCCGGTCATCGCCGTCGAGCCCGCCCGCTCCGCCGTACTCTCCGGCAAGCCCCGCGGCCCGCACAAGTTCCAGGGGATGGGCCCGGGCTTCATCCCGCCGAACCTCGACCGTTCCGTCATCGACCGCGTCATCCCGGTCTGGGAGGAGGACGCGTTCCCGCTCGCCCGCCGCCTCGCCGCCGAGGAGGGCCTCTTCGTCGGGATGAGCAGCGGCGCCATCGCCTGGGCGGCACTCAAGGTCGCCCGCGAGCTCGGGCCCGGCAAACGCGTGGCGTGCATCGCGCCCGACTCCGGGGCGCGGTACCTGAGCACCGAGCTCTACGCGACGGACGAAGACGGGGAAGGCGCAGGGTAGGCCGCCGGAACTCACCCGGACCCCCGGCGCGGCACAAGTCCGCCGGGGCGGCCTGCTCGGACCACCGGGTTCGTACCGAACTGGCGCGGACCGCCGGGTTCGTACCGAACGGCGCGGACCGTCGGGCTCGTACCGAACGGCGCGGACCGCCGGACTCGTACCGAACTCGCCCGGCGATTCCGCGTGGCCGGCCGCGCCGCGGCCATCCCCGGGCGTGCGGCGGTGGAGCGCGACGGAGTATCAGGGTGGGAGCCAGGCCGGCGGCCAGGGTGGGAGTTACGGTGGGAGTTACGGCGGGAGTTACGGTGGGAGTTACGGTGGGAGTTACGGTGGGAGTTACGGTGGGAGCCGCGCCGGGAGCCGCGCCGGGAGTCCCGCCGCGAGCCAAGCCGGGAGCCAAGCCGGGAGCCAAGCCGGGAGCCGCGGCGGGAGGTCAACTCCGCACGCATGCATGTCTAGCGGGGTCCGCGCTACATCCACACCATTATTTGGGGTCAACTCCGCACGCACCGGCGCCGGGCCGCGGACGCGTGCTGGATTCACCCCCTATT
Source organism: Longimicrobiales bacterium (assembly GCA_036381255.1). GTDB lineage: Bacteria > Gemmatimonadota > Gemmatimonadetes > Longimicrobiales > RSA9 > CALBZE01. The sequence continues at coordinate 18,617 of DASVDG010000013.1, forward strand.
GTGGTGCAAACCTCGCACAGACCCATCCGGACATGCATGCGTGCCGGATTCATACGGACCTCGCGTGAACCCTTCGCGGTCCCGGCGGCGAGTCCCGCCCCGGTCGAGTCCGATGAGGGAAACGGTTCCGGCGAATTCCGTATCACGACCCGCGGCGGACGCGAACCCGCGCCTGGGGCGCCGGGGCGCGGTTAGGACGATGTCCAATCCCCGCCGGATCCCTTCACCGGGCGCGCACGTGCGAACCGCTTTCAGGACCGCCCATCGGCCCATCGCGCCGGATCCCCTGCAGCGCCCGCCCCCACGAGCAAGCCCGCGAGCAAGCCCACCCCGACGGCCACCCCCACCTCCACGCCCGCCCCCACACCCGCCCTCACCAGCGAGCCCACGAGCGAGCCCACGAGCGAGCCCACGAGCAAGCCCACGAGCAAGCCCACGAGCAAGCCCACGGGCAAGCCCACGGGCAAGCCCACGGGCAAGCCCACGAGCAAGCCCACGGGCAAGCCCACGAGCAAGCCCACCCCCACGCCCACGCCCCACGCCCGCCCACCCCGCCGCCCCCCGCGAACGTCTCCCATTAACCCCGCCCGTCGCAGTCGCATACATCTCCCCTGGACATTTCAGGGGAGGGCGGCGTGCGCGATGCCGGACTGAACCTCGTTCAGGGCACGGTCGACATGCTGATGCGGAGGGCGCGGACGTTCGGGCAGCGCGCTGCTCGCCGCCGCGATCGGGCTGTACGGCGTCCTGGCGTTCGGCGTCGCGCAGCGACTGCAGGAGCTCGGGATCCTCTCGGCGCTGGGCGCCGGCCGTCGCCGCGCTCGTCCGCCTCGTCCTCGGGCGCGCCCTGCAGTGGTCGGGCTCGGGCTCGGGCTCGCGCTCGCGCTCGGCCGCGACGCCGCACTCCTCGCCGCGCCGCGGCTAGAGCCGCTCCGCTTCCACACCTCGCGCCGCGACCCGCTGAGATTCGTGGCCGTCGCCGCGCTGCTCGGCGTCGTCGCGGTTGCGGCCGCCGGCGTGCCCGCCTGGCGCGCGACGCGCGTGGACCCGGAGAGTGCGCTCCGGGCGGAGTCGAGGCGCGGCGGCGCGCGAGGCGGGTCCAAGGGGGCGGGCGCGTACCGGCGCCGCTGCCAGCCGAGCGGCGCATCCCGCCCGCCCCACGGCGCATTCTGCCCGCTCCGGGGTACGGATCCCGACGACCGGGACCGCCCGCTTGACAGGAGAGGACGCGCGGGTGATCCTGCGGCGGCCGGCCGGCGCGAAATGCCGGCCGGCCCGGTCCGTTTCCGGGGCTCACACGGCGAGAGAATGACGAACGGCGACGCACGCGCCCGGCGCAGAATCCTGGGCCTGCTCTTCCTCGGCGTCCTGATGGGCGCGCTCGACATCGCGATCATCGGACCGGCGCTCCCGGCGATCCGCGAGGCGTTCGGCGTCGACGAACGCGCCGCCGCCTGGACGCTGACCGTCTTCGTGCTGTTCAACCTGATCGGCACGCCGCTGATGGCGAAGCTCTCGGACGCGCGCGGGCGGCGCCCGATCTACGTCCTCGCCGTCGCCGTCTTCGCCGCGGGCTCGCTCGGCGTCGCGCTCGCGCGCAGCTTCCCGCTGCTCATCGTCGGCCGCGCCGTCCAGGGGTTCGGCGCCGGCGGGATCTTCCCCGTCGCCAGCGCCGTGATCGGCGACATCTTCCCGGTCGAGAAGCGCGGGCGCGCGCTCGGCCTGATCGGCGCCGTCTTCGGGATCGCGTTCCTCATTGGCCCGATCCTCGGCGGCGTGCTGCTCATGTTCGGCTGGCCGCTGCTGTTCCTGGTCAACCTCCCGATCGCCGCGCTCGTGATCTTCGGCGCGCTGCGCCTGCTCCCGGCGACGCGCGCGGAGCGCGAGCGCGCACTCGACGCGCCGGGGATGCTCCTCCTCTCCGCGCTCCTGTTCGCGCTCGCGTTCGGGCTGAACCGCCTCGACGCCGCAAGCGTCGCCGCCAGCCTCGCGTCGCCCGGCGTCTGGCCGTTCCTCGCCGCCGCGCTCGTGCTCGCGCCCGTCTTCTGGCTGCGCGAGCGCCGCGCCGCCGACCCGCTGCTCCGCCCCGGGCTGTTCCGCGCCCGGCAGGTCGCGATCGCCAGCGCCATCGCGCTCGGCGCCGGGCTGAGCGAGGCGTCCATCGTCTTCGTCCCCGCACTCCTCGTCGCCGCGTTCGGCGTGACGACGTCCCGGGCGTCGTTCATGCTCGTCCCCGTCGTCCTCGCCCTGGCCGTCGGCGCGCCGGTGTCGGGTCGCATGCTCGACCGCTTCGGCTCCCGCGTCGTCATCGCCGCCGGCACCGCGCTCGCCGGCGCCGGGATGCTCGCCGTCGGCGTCGCCCGGCCCACGCTGGCGACGTTCTATGCCGCCGGCATCGTCATCGGCCTCGGCCTCGCGGCGCTCGTCGGCTCCTCGCTCCGCTACGTCCTGCTGAACGAGGCGCCGCCCGCCGAACGCGGCTCCGCGCAGGGCGTCCTGACGCTCTTCACCAGCATTGGCCGGCTCGTCGGCGCCGCGCTCGTCGGCGCCCTCGTCGCCTCCCACGGCGGCGGCCTCGACGGCTACGCGCTCGCGTTCCGCGTCGTCGGCGGCGCGATGCTCGTGCTCACCGCGCTGTCGCTCGGGCTCAAGGCCCGCGGCGACGAGCTGGCGACCGTCGCGCGGCACGTCGCCGGCGCCGAAGCCCGCGAGGCACCGGCGGCGGACGCGGCGACGGCCGGGGCACGCTGAGCCGGCGCGCCCGAACCGCCGTCCGCACCCCTCGGCAGGACGGTTGGAGCTGGAGGCGGAGGGCCCGGCGGCAGGCCGAGCGCCAGCGACGAGTGTCCGGCGCTCGGCCGGGGTGATACGGACTTCGCGTGAACCCTTCGCGGTCCCGGCGGCGAGTCGCGCCCCGGTGAGTCCAATGAGGGAAACGGTTCCGACGAATTCCGTATCAGCAGGGCAAACCGCAGATCACGACAGACTCACGGTGTGCCGGCTCGCGCGGCGTCGGGGCACGGCGGAAGCACGTGGGAACCGAGGAGACGATCTTGATCGAGCAACTTCTGGAAGCGTGGCGGACGAACCACCGGATCAACCTGTTTCTCATCGACCGGATCAGCGACGAGGGGATGCGGGCGACGCTCTCCAAGCGCGGCGGGCGCGACGTGGTGCGTCAGTTCGCGCACATGCACAACATCCGCGTGGGGAAGCTGGAGCTCTGGGCGAAGGATCTGGCGGCGGGGCTGGTCAAGTTCGACACGTACGATCGACCGGAGAAGGCGTCGCTGAAGGCCGCGCTGGAGGGATCGAGTGGAGCGGTCGAGCGCTTCGTCGAGGAGTGTGCAACGGGCGTACGCACGAAGCAGGGGTGGAAGAAGGGGGTGGTCGTGAGCGTGAGTTACCTGATCGCGCACGAGAGTCACCACCGGGGCAATATCCTGCTCACGCTGAAGCAGTCCGGGCACAAGGTGGACACCCACACGCAGTACGCGATCTGGGATTGGGACAGGATGTAGCGCGGCTCGGCGCGGAAGCGGCGGAGCGCCGGCCCATCCTCGCCGCGGCCGTGGGCGCGACGTGCGCCTGCGGAGCGGACGCCGTGCGCCGGGCCCTGACCTCCGGGGCGCGAGGCTTCCGCTTGGTTCGAGGGCCGCGGCCTGCCGCCGGTCGACCCCGACCGATGAGCCCGAGCGATGAAGGGAGCGGATGATGAGTCACGAATCCCGCCGGCTGGCGGGGATCCTGCTGGTGGTGTTCCCGACCGTGATCTACGGCGGGGTCAGCCTGCTCGGCTTCCTGCTCGACCCCGGGTCGGGCTACATGGACAACCCGCTGCGGCAGAACCTGTTCCGCGCGGGGCACGCGCATGCGGGCGTGATCCTGATCCTGTCGCTGATCGCGCTCCGCTACGTGGACGAGGCCGCGCTCGCGCCGCGGCTGAAGGCGTGGGTGCGCAGCGCGATCCCGTCGGCCGCGATCCTGCTCCCCGCTGCGTTCTTCCTGTCGATCGTCTCGCCGCGGGCGACGGAGCCGAACGCACTGATCTACCTTGCCTACGTCGGTGCGGTCGTGCTCGCGGCGGCGCTCGTGACGCTCGGTGTGGGGCTGTTGCGGCCGCGCGCGTCGGCGGAGCGGCGCTCCGGCCGGGAAGGGCCGCCGGGCGGCGAGTAGCGCCGCTCGCGTCTGCGGCGGGACGGGCGTTGCCCCCCGCGACATCGAGCTCCCCGTGTCGCGACGTCGCGTCGTGCGCCGCGCCGCGTCTCGATGCCGTGCGAACCCCCGGGCGCCGGCGGTGTGCCGCGGGCGCCGCTCCGCATCGGCGGCACCCCGCCGGGCTCGCGTCGCGCCCGCGCGTCCACCGCGCGGCGTGCGTCACAAACGGCATGATTCGCGAATTCGGCGAGCGGTGAGGTGATCAATTCAATGGACGGATCATGACCGCACCCTTGCTCTACGACAGCCTGGCCGCCTACTGGCCCGTCTTCAGCCCGCCGGACGAGTACGTCGAGGAGGTCGAGACGTTTCGCCGGCGCTTCATCCGCCACGGCGTCGCCGACGGCGCCTCGGTGCTCCACCTGGGATCGGGCGGCGGGTCGATCGACTTCCACCTGAAGCGGTGGTACCGCGTGGTGGGCGTGGACATCAGCCCGGGCATGATCGAACAGGCGCGGCGGCTGAACCCCGAGGTGGAGTACGTGCAGGGCGACATCCGCGACGTCCGGCTCGATCGGACCTTCGACGTCGTCCTCGTCCACGACGCCATCGCCTACATGACCTCGGTCGGCGAGCTCGAGGCCGCCTACGATACGGCCGCCCGGCACCTGAGCCCGGGCGGGCTCCTCGTGACGATCCCCGAGGAGCTGAAGGAGCGGGTTCCGGCGCTCCAGCCTTCGGTGGAGGCGCGACGCGTCGGCGGCACCGAGCTGCACGTGATGACGACGCATCACGACCCGGACCCGGACGACGACTGGTTCGAAAACGTGTACGTGTTCCTGATCCGGGAGGGCGACGACCTGCGGGTCGAAGTGGACCGGCACCGCGTCGGCGCCTTCGAGCTGCACGACTTCCTGGGCGCGATCCGGAAGGCAGGGCTCGCACCGAGCGTCGAGCGCTGGGAGCTGCCGACGTGGGGAGACGAGCCGGAGCTGCCGTTGATCACTGCCGTGAAGGCGTGACGCGCGGACCCGTCGCGCATTGCGGCTACGCCTCCACGCGCGGATCCTTGCCGGTCTCGGCGAGGAGTCGGAGGAGCGCGGACTCTTCCTCGGTGCTGCGTGCGGTGACGACGATGACGATGGAGTCGGGCGCCTCGCGGGCGCGCACGTGCCGGCGTTCGGCGCGGCGGTGGACGAAGAGGCCGATGAGCGCGCCGACGACGGCGCCGAGGACGGTCCCGAAGTTCGGGCCGAGGAGCTGGGCGATGATGGCCATCCCCGGCGGTTGAAAACCGGGCCATACGACGAGGGCGAGGGAGACGAGGGTCCCGGCGATGAGGCCGATGAGCCCGCCCGCGCCGGCGTAGCGCATGGCGTCGCGGCCGGGGGGCCGCGCGCGATCGGGGTAGAACCGGGCGGCGGCCTCGGGCGAGACGACGACGTCGATGAGGTCGCGTGGCACGCCGTAGCGGACGAGGCGTCCGACGACGTGGTCGACCTCGCGCGGATCGTCGTAGAGCGCGGAGACGGCGGTGCGTTCGTGGAAACGCGAGCCGCGGGCGGGCGCGCTCATTGCGCGCCCTCCAGCGCCGCGTCGGCGTCGGTGCCGCCGCTGGTCGTTGCCGCGCCCGCGTTCCTCGCCGCTCCCGCGCCCGCCGGCCCGCCATCGGCGTCCGCGCCCCCGCCCGCGCCTCCGGCGCCTCCGCCGAAGGCCCCGCCCTCGACGGCGGCGGTGAGCTCCTCGATCGTCCAGGGTTGTTGCCGCGTCGCGGTGGCTTCGCGCAGCCGGGCGACGACGGCGGCGTCGACGGGCGGCGCGTCGTTCGCGTCCCACTGGCGGATGTACGAGACGACGGCGGCGATCTCGGCGTCGGAGAGGGCGTCGCGCCAGGACGGCATGGCGCCCACATAGAGGTTGCCGGCGACGCGGATCGGGCCCTGGAGCCCGTTGAGCACGATCAGCACCGGGATCTCGGGCGGGCCGACGACCCATTCGGAGCCGATCAGCGGCGGGAACGTGCCGGGCACGCCGAGGCCGGACGCCTGGTGGCAGGACTGGCAGCGGGAGGTGTAGACCCGCTGGCCGGCGGCGATCGGGTCGGCCACTGCGCCGCCGAAGCGGGAGGCCGCCTCCTCCTCGACGTACCCCTCCAGCTCGCCGTAGGCCAGATGGGTGTCGAGGCCGAAGTTGCCGCCCAGGCGGCCGAGGTACCAGCCGCCCCAGAAGAGCGCGACGGCGGCGGCGGCCCAGACCCACCAGGGCACGGGCTCGCGGCCTTCGATCGGGTCGCGCGGCTCACGGAAGATGGGGCGGTGGAGCCGCTCGACGTCGGGTTCGAAGTCGTGTTCGCCGGCTTCGGGGAGCGATTGCTCGTGCGCCTCGACCTCTTCGCCCGGAACGGCGCGGTCCCCGCGGGTGGCGTCGCGGAAGCCCGGGATCCGGTCGTCGTCGTTCACGGCGCCGCCCCCGATGCGGCGGCGTCCGCGTCGCCGGCCGGCGTGTCGGCCCCGGCGCTGCGGCCGCCGGGGTCCGATCCTACCGCGCCGCGCCCGCGTCCGCCTTCGACGGCGGCGTCGGCCGTGCCGTCGCCGCGCCCGCCTTGCGGCGGCCGGATCGGGTAGTTCCGGCGGAGCGAGAGCAGGTAGTCGACGAGCGCGAGCGCATCGGGCGTCGCGACGACGACCTTCCCCTCGGGCGCCCGGTCGCCGCGGATCGGCACGAGGCGGTCGTCGGGCGTGACCTCGCCCGGGTCCTTCAGCTCGAACAGGAACGGGAACGCCGGCATGATCGACCACTCGACGACGGCGCGCGGGTCGTACAGGTGGATCAGGTGCCAGTTCGGATCGGGGAGCCGCGCGCCGACGTTGATCAGGTCGGGGCCGGTACGCATCGTCCCCAGCAGGTGCGGCCGGTCGTAGACGTAGTCGGAGGGCACGGTCGGGCGGTCGCCCCAGCCGCGGAGCACGTCGGTCGTGAACGCGGCATCGCGGATCTGCTGGGAATGGCAGTACACGCAGCCATTGGCGATGTAGACCTCACGCCCCCGAAGCTGCGATTCCGTGTACGGCTCGAGCTGTTCCGGCACGGCCACGTTCAGGAACAGCGCGTGCGGGATCCCGACCAGCACGATGGCCGCGAAGCCGACCGTCGCAATGACGCCCAGGATCAGCAGCCACATCCGCGTCACGATTCACCCCCGTCGGCGCGGACGACGACCGGCCGCACCTCGTGCAGCGCCGGCACCTCGCGTTTCGGCACCGGCCCGCCCACCATGCGCCAGTAATGGTACGCGAAGATGACGTGGCCCACCGTGAGCGCGAGGCCCGCGATGGAGCGGATCACGAGCCCCGGCATCGCCACTTCGACCGACCGCTGGAACGGCACCTGGGGATCGAGCAGCGCGAGCCCCTGGAGCACGCCGAAGATCGTGAGCGCGATCACGTACACGGCGATCCCGGCGAGCACGAGCCAGAAGTGCCAGCGGATCAGCCGCGCGCTCGGCCACTCGCGGTGCACGAGCCGGGGCACGATGTAGTACATCGAGCCGAACAGCACGAACGTCACGAAGGCGTACACGCCGACGTGCGAGTGCGCGATCGTCCAGTGTGTGAAGTGCGTCGTCCGGTTCACTTCGCGCAGCGCCGTGAACGTTCCCTGGAGCGACACAGCCGTGTAGGAGATCGCGCCGATCACGACGAAGCGCAGCGTCGGGCTGTAGCGCAGCGCCTTGAACCGCCCGACCATGGTCATGTGGTGGTTGACGGCCACGGCGAGCACGGGGATGACCATGAGCACGCTCGCGACGATGGACGTCGTGATCATCCACGTCGGCAGCGGCCCGCCGACGACATGGTGCAGCCCGTTCAGCGCGTAGAAGAACGCGAGCGCCCAGAACCCGAGCAGCGAGAGCTGGTAGCTGTAGATCGGCCGGCCCAGCACCTTGGGGATGAAGTAGTACGCGGCGGCGAGGGAGATGGCGGTCAGCCAGAGCCCGAGCGCGTTGTGGGCGTAGAACCAGTTGACCGCCGCGCTCTCGACGCCGAGGAACGTCGGCCAGTTGCCGATCACGAAGATGACCGGGAACCAGACGAACGCGCCCATCGCGTACCAGACCGAGACGTAGAGGTGGTCGACGTCTCGCTTCAGGATCGTCGCCAGGATCGGGATGCCGACCATCGCGCCGGCCACGACGAGCAGCGGGTCGGCGAAGAGGCGGTCCATCTCGAGCCACTCGAGGCCGTCGTTGCGCCCGCCGAGCAGCAGGAGGATGCCGATCGCCACCCCGATGTTCCAGAGGACGGCGCCCGCCATCGCTAGCTTCGGCCAGCTCAGCTCCCGATGCACGAGCCGCGGCACGATCCACAGCGCGACGCCCAGCATCGCGAGTGAGGCCCAGCCGTAGATCATGGCGTTCAGGTGCGCGGTGCGCGCCCGCCCGAACGTCTGCCACGCCGGGCTCGGCAGCAGGTCGGGGATGTGGAGCTTGAGGCTCGCCAGGTCGCCGAAGAGGGAGCCGACCAGCAGCCAGAAGATCGCGGTCCAGAAGCAGAACAGCACCGGCGCTCGGCTCGATTCGTCCGCCCGCAGCCGGACCCCCACGTCGTCGTGCAGCGGGACCATCGCGGCCGGCACTTTCACTCGGCCCCTCCCCACTCGCCCGGTTCCGGATCGAGCGGGCGGCCGTACCGCAGCCGATCGGCTCGCTGCTGGAGCGTCTCCCACGGCCGCTTCAGCCGCAGGTCCCGCGCCTCGAACACCAGGTGCGCCTGCGTGTCCATGTCATCGAACTGCCCGCGCCGCCACGCCCACGCGAAGCAGAGCAGCGCGATGATGCCGAGCGCGACGCCGGCGAGGAGCACGGTCAGGGAGGATGGGAGCATGGTGGGCGCGGGTGGACGCAAGATCCGTTCACCTGCTCCCTTCCCTACTCGCCGGACCACCTACTCGCCGGACCACGTTTCCGTTTTCCGTTTTGCTCCAACGTGCTATGCACTTGGCGCGCAGGCGATCGCCCCTCACACCCACGGCGCGCTTTTTTGCTACCGATCCCAGCGGTGTCGGGAAGTGATCTGTGGACAACGCATGGCGTATCGGGCCAAAGCGGAAAACGGAAACGTGGTCCGCAGGACTACCCCGCCATCAGCCGCCACACCTGCGCCACGAGGAAGCACACCGTGAACCCCATCGCCAGCGGCATGAGCGCCGCGACGGCGGTCCACTTCGCGCTCCCCGTCTCCTTGTAGATCGTGTAGATCGTGGTCGAGCAAGGGTTGTGGAGCAGGCTGAAGAGCATCAGGCAGATGGCGGTGAGCAGGGTCCAGCCGCCGGCGTGGAGCAGCGCGCCGACTTCGGCGGCCGAGTCGAGCTCGAACATGACGCCCGCGCCGGCGCCGACGCCGTCGATCCCGGCGGTCAGCACGGTGAGCATGAGCACGGTCGGGATCACGATCTCGTTGGCCGGGATCGCGACGATGTAGGCGAGGAGGATGACACCGTTGAGCCCGACGATCCACGCGAGCGGGTCGGCGGCGGCGACGAAGTGCTCGGCCAGACTCTTGCCGCCGACCTCGATGTTCGAGACCAGCCAGATCACCGCGCCGGCGGGCATCGCGAAGACGACGGCGCGCCACAACACGATCAGCGTGCGATCGATCACGGAGGTGTAGAGCGTCTGGAGCACGCGCGGCGGCCGGTACGGCGGCAGCTCCAGGCTGAACGTGCTCGCCTCGCCGCGCAGCACGGTGCGCGACAGCAGCCACGAGGCGAAGAACATGAAGCCGACGCCGAGCAGCGCGATCGCGACGACGGCGCCGGCCGAGACCAGCCCGGCCAGGTGCGCGGGCGCGAGCGCGCCGATGAAGACGGACGCGATCAGGATCTGCGTCGGCCAGCGGCCGTTGCACAGCGAGAAGTTGTTCGTGATGATGGCGATCAGCCGCTCGCGCGGGCTGTCGATGACCCGCGCGGACACCACGCCCGCCGCGTTGCACCCGAAGCCCATGCACATGGTCAGCGCCTGCTTGCCGTGCGCGCCGGCGCGGCGGAAGAGCGCGTCCAGGTTGAACGCGACGCGCGGCAGGTAGCCGAAGTCCTCGAGCAGCGTGAAGAGCGGGAAGAAGATCGCCATCGGCGGCAGCATCACGCTGACGACCCACGCCGTCGCCAGGTAGACGCCGTCGAAGAGGAAGCCACTCAGCCACCACGGCAGCGACACCGCGGCGCCGAAGGACTTCAGCAGCGGGTGCACCGTCCCGACCAGCAGGTCGGCGAGCAGCCCCGACGGCACGTTCGCGCCCGCGATCGTGAGCCAGAAGACGACGGTCAGGATCAGCAGCATGACCGGAAACCCGGTCCAGCGGCTGGTCAGCAGCCGGTCGAGCGTGCGGTCCAGGTCGAAGCGCGCCTTCTTCAGCCCCGTCGCCACGGAGCGCTCCGCGATCGTGTGCGCCGCCGTGTAGATGCTCTCCATCAACGCGTCGTCGAAGCCCGGCGGCAGGTCCCGGCGCAGCGACGCCGCGCGTTCGAGCAGCCGGTCGCGCTCGATGGCCGCCGCGAGCCCGTCGCCGTCCTGCGCGAAGCGCGCGGCCGCCGGGCGGTCCGGATCCGGTGCGCCCGCCCGCGCACCCCCCGCGGGCACGCCGTCGGCCCCGGCCCGGAGCGCGGCGTCGCCGGCGAGCGGCAGCGCGCCGGTGTGGGCCGTGGACGATGCGGCGGCAGCTCCACCCGCGCCCGCGCCGGCCACGTCCTTCGGGTCCCCGACGGTCCCCGCGCCCGCGCCGGCTTCGGCCGTGCCGCTCATCGACGCACCGGACCCGAGCCCCGCCACCGCGCCCGCCCCGGCGACCGCGAGCCGCCCCGACGCCGCGAGCTGGCCCAGCTCGCCGGTGCGGACCGCCTGCTCGACGCGCTCGTCCGCGTTCAGCAGCCGGACCGCGACCCAGCGGGCGTTGTCGAGGGCGGGGAACGCCTCGCGGACGAGCGGCGTCAGCTCGGAAAGCGCGGTTTCGACCTCCGGCGGATGCTCGGCGATGCGGAACGGCCGGGTCCGGATCTCGCCATCGGCGACGGCGCGGACCGCGCGGAGCAGCGCGTCGACGCCCTCGCCGCGGCGCGCGGCCGCCGGCACGACCGGCACGCCCAGCTCCGCCTCGAGCTTCGCCGCGTCGACCGCGATCCCGCGCCGCTTCGCCTCGTCCATCAGGTTCAGGCACACGACGACGCGGTCCGTGATCTCCAGGACCTGGATCACCAGGTTCAGGTTGCGCTCGAGACGCGTCGCATCGACGACGACGACCGTCACGTCCGGGCGGCCGAAGAGCACGAAGTCGCGCGCGACCTCCTCGTCCGCGCTCCCGGCCTGGAGCGAATACGTGCCCGGCAGGTCCACGACCTTGACCCGCCGACCCTCGTACGCGAAGACCCCCTCCGCCCGCGCGACCGTCTTCCCCGGCCAGTTCCCCGTGTGCTGACGCAGCCCCGTCAGCGCGTTGAAGACCGTGCTCTTCCCTGTGTTCGGGTTCCCCGCCAGCGCGACAAGGCTGTCCCAGCCGTGCTTCGGGTCCAGCCCGAGCCGCACCAGGTTCTGCGTCCGCGCGCCCGCCCGCCCGCCCGCCGGCACGTGGCAGGCCGCCGTCGTCCTGGCCATCTCACGCCCCTCCCGCCGTCTCGCGGCGCACCTGGATCCACTCCGCCTGCTCCCGCCGCAGCGCGATCAGCGCGCCGCGGATCTCGTAGGCGACGGGGTCGCCCGATGCGCTCCGCAGCGCCGCCGTGATCCGCGTGCCCGGCACCACGCCGAGGTCCAGCAGCCGCCGACGCTGCGGGCCCCGGCACGTCGCCGAGAGCCGCACCACCCGCGCCGCTTCGCCCGGCGCCAGCACCGCTAGCGTCTCCACGCCCGCGTCCCGCGCGCTCCCCGCCGGGAGCCGCTCGACCGTCACGCTCCGCGCGACCATCGGCTCCAGCGCGTGCTCGCGGCCACCCGCGCGCAGCCGCACCGCGCCCGGCGCCGGCTCCAGCACCTCCAGCCGCATGCGCGGGCCGAGCCCCGTACGCACCAGTCGGTCGTACACCTCCCGCGGCTCGTCCTCCAGGTGCACGATCACCGCCAGATCGCCCGGCGCCAGCTCCGTCAACGGCACGCCCGCCGCCGGCGGCATCGCACCATCCGCACCCGGAATCGGATCGCCGTGCGGGTCGTAGCGCGGATGCCCCAGCCGCGCGGACAGCGCCGCCGCCTCCTCCGGCGTCATCGTGTGCTCGCGCAGCTCCGCCTGCTCGTGCCAGTCCGTGGGGTGCACGCCCGTACGGTCCGCCAGATACCGCTCCCACAGCCGATGGCTCCGGATGACGTGCAGCGCGTGCGCGCGTCCCGCCTCCGTCAGCCGCAGATCCTCGCCCGCCCATTCACACAGCCCGCGCGCCTCCATGCGTGCGAACAGCCGGACTGCCACGTGCCGCGACACCTCCAGCACGCCCGCCAGACTCTCCACGCCGCACGGACGGCCCGCGTACTCGCAGTGGTACAGGTGCTTCAGCGCGTCCTCCGTCCGGACCCGATCGGTATACCGGCGCAGCGCCCGCACACGCGGGATCACGCCCCGGCGCGGCCAGAACGCGCCCGCGGCCGCGATCGTCACCGCGAAGAAGACGAGAAGCGCCACTTCCGGTCGTACCACGTGCCCCTCCCGGATCCGTCCCGGGCGGCGCTCCCCGGATCCCTCACCCGTCGCCACCGCCCGGCCTCGGTTTTTAGTCTAACCTGAAAATCTGATGAGGGCAAGCGGCAAGTATCGTGCGAGGCGATGTGAACGCGCGGCGCAGGGCGGGCGGGCGTGGCGGAGGCGGCCGTGGCTGCGCATGCTGCATTGGGCTGCAGAGGCTTCGGGGGCTGCGGGGCTTCGGGGGCTGCGGCGGCGCCGATGGCAGCGAGGGCAGCGAGGGCAGCAGCTTGGAGCGTGGCGGGAAGGGCGTGGGAGGGGCGTGGGAGTTTGCATGGCGGGCGCGGGCGTGGGGCATCAGCGGTGGGAGCAGCTAGGAGACAGCTGCGGAGCAGCTGAGATACAGCTGGGGAGCAGCGAGGGAACATCTGGCGCCACCAAGGGGCCGCCCGGGGCTAACATGGGCCCAGTACGGTGCCAGCACGGTGCCAGCCAGGGACGAGCACGCGCCCACCCCTGGGACCCGGGTTCGGGCGTCGCGACGGCCGGCGTCGCCGGGTGCCGGGGTGAACGCCGAGCGCGGCGAGGGATCCGGCGCGTGCCGTGCCGGGGGGTGCCGTGCCGTGCCGGGGCGGTGGTGGCGCGAAGCCGTTCTACGCAGGCGCCGAGCGCGGCCGGTCGTCGGGCGCGTTTACGCCTGAGCCACGCGCTCGACGCGCAGCGCGGCGGCGACGTTGCGTCCGATGACGCGTGTTCCGGCCGCGTCGTCGCCGTCGCTGCCGCAGAGGCGGAGGGAGATCGGTCCGTCGAACGGGGCGTGGTCGAGGATCGTGGCGACGGTGCCGAGCGTGAGGCCGAGCTCGTCGAGGTAGCGGAGCAGGTCGGGGTTGTCGTCGCCGACGCGGACGATGCGGGCGGACTCGCCGGCTTCGAGGTCGGCGAGGGTCGTGGTGTCGCCTTCGTGGATCTCGCCTTCGCGGGTCGGGATCGGCGCGCCGTGGGGGTCGACGGTCGGCTCGCCGAGGGCGGCGGCCATGCGGTCGATGAGCGCGTCGGACGCGGCGTGCTCGAGGCGTTCGGCCTCGTCGTGGACGAGGTCCCAGGGGTAGCCGAGGCGTTCGGTCAGGTACGTCTCGATGACGCGGTGGCGACGGATGGTGCCGAGCGCGACGCGGCGGCCTTCATCAGTGAGGCGGACGCCGCGGTACTTCTCGTGTTCGAGCAGGCCCTGGTCCGCGAGGCGGCGGACCATGCCGCTGACGGAGGCCGGCGCGACGGAGAGCCGGCCGGCGATGTCGTTGGTCGAGGCGGCGCCGGAGGCCAGCTCCAGCTCGTAGATGGTCTTGAGGTAGTCCTCGACCGGGGCGGTGTACTCGTCGGCGGTGCGCTTGCTCGTCATCCTTTCGGGCCTCCACGGCGGTCCAGCGGGCGGCGCGACCAATCTCGCAGGAAATCGCGTCCGGTGCCAGTCCGCGGCGGCGGCCCGGCCTCGCGCCGCGATGCAGGTACACGCGGCGGGCGCGAAGGATTCCTCGGCGGCTCGGTCGCCCGCGGCTCCGCGCGCTGCGGCCGGAGGACGGCGGTGGAGCTTCGGTGGGGATGGTCGCGTCGCGATGGCTCGCGGGGGCGTGGCTTTCGGGGCACGCGACGTGCGCGCCCGGCGCCGACCCGGGGCGGAGCATGCCGTGCGACGGTCGGCGGTCCGCGGGTCCGGCGCCGGCATGCGGCAGCCGGACGCAGGGGCCCGGGCGTCGTACATCCGGCGGCCGTGCGTGCGAGGTCGCGTCGAAGGAGGGGTCCGTGGTCACGAAGCTGGGCGCGTGGCTGGAGGAGGCGCAGGACCATCTGTGGTTCCTGCCGGCGATCATGACGGCGGTGGCGATGGGGCTGGCGCTGCTGACGGTGGAGGCGGACCTGCGCTGGATCGAGCGGCCGGAGGGCGGCGGGCCGGTCGGCCTGATCTTCCGGGGCGGACCGGGCGAGGCGCGGGCGGTGCTGGCGGCGGTGGCGGGCGGGATCATCACGGTCGCGGGCGTGGTGTTCTCGATCACGCTGGTCACGCTGCGGGCGGCGTCGGAGCAGTTCTCGCCGCGGCTGCTCCGGGAGTTCACGTCGGACGTGCGGAGCCAGGCGACGCTGGGCGTGTTCACGGCGACGTTCGTATACTCGCTGGTCGCGCTGCGCTCGGTGCGGTCGGAGGAGGAGTGGGACGGGCCGTTCGTCCCGGCGCTGACGGTGACGGTCGTGTTCGGGCTGTCGCTGGTGAGCATCGGCTTCCTGATCTACTTCATCGGGTACCTTGCGCGGGAGATCCAGGCGGGTTCGGTAGTGGATCGGGTGGTGAAGGGGATCCACGTGCGGATCGAGCACCTGTTCCCGGAGGAGGTCGGCCGCGCGGTGGTGCCGCGGGGCGAGGCGGTGTCGGTGCCGTCGGCGCCCCCGGCGGTGGTGCGGGCGCGGGTCGCGGGGTACGTGACCGAGGTGGACGAGGCGAAGCTGTTCGGCCACGCGGATGGCCGCCTGCTGATCCGGATGGAGGTCGGCGTGGGGGCGTTCGTTGTGCCGGGCGAGCCGCTGGCCTCGGTGTGGCCGGCGGAGCGGGTGGATCCGACGCTCGGCGCGGCGTTGCGCGACGCGTTCGTGCTGGGTCGGGAGCGGACGATCCACCACGATGTGGAGCACGGCTTCATCGAGCTGAGCGACATCGCGGTGAAGGCGATGTCGCCGGCGATCAACGACCCGACGACGGCGACGATCTGCCTCGACCGGATGAGCGAGGCGCTGGTCGCGCTGGGCCGGCGCGACTTTCCGCCGCCGGTGCGCCTCGGTCGCGACGGCCGCGTGTGGCTGATCGCGCGGCAGACGGAGTTCGAGCGGATCGTCTCGATCGCGTTCGGCCCGATCCGGCACTACGGGCGGGAGGACCCGAGCGTGCTGCGGCGGCTGCTCGAGGCGCTCGGCCGGGCCTGGCGGTGTCTGCCGGCGGAGCGCCGGCCGCCGCTCGAGGCGCAGGGCGCGGCGATCCTGCGGGAGGCGGAGCGGCACGTGGAGGAGCGGCTCGACCTCGAGGCGATCCGCGAGGCGGCGTGGTGGATGGCCACCCAGGGTGGGGGCCGCGCGGCGGGGCATGACGACGCCGATGCGTGATCGCGCTCGGGAGCCGGTTCCCGGACCGCATCCGTTCGCCGCGCTCGGGACGGAGCCGGATCCGAACACGTTCCGACGGCTCCCGGAGCGCGAAGCCGAGCACGCGTTCGTCGGGTCAGTCCGCGGCGCGCAGCTCGCCGCCGCCCATCCCCATCTCAGGCGGCGGCACCTTCATCATCCGCTTCATTGTCCCGAGCGCGAGCGGGTCCGCGTCGCCGAGCTCGTGGATCTCCTCGCCCAGCGGCTCGGGTTCGGCGAGGTACTGGAACTCGCCCTTGCCGTCGGGCGCGGCGCCGCTCGCCCAGCGGCCGGCCTCGCTCTCGAGGCCTTCGGAGACGTTCCAGAACTGGTACGCGACGTCGGAGTACTCCAGCTCCTGGGGGAACGCGTTCGGCACGGGCGTCTCTTCGAGGCCGTCGGTCTTCAGCTCCTCGATCGCGGCGAGCCACTGGTTCTGGTGCATGGTGTCGCGGGCGATGAGGAACGAGAGCATCCGCCGCACGCCCGGGTCGCCGGTCATGTTGTAGAGCCGGCAGACCTGGAGCCGCCCCTGCGACTCGGCCGTGACGTTGTAGCGGAAGTCGGCGAGCAGGTTGCCGCTCGCGATGGTGTAGCGCGCGTTCCACGGGTAGCCGACGCTGTCGGTCGGCGCCGCGCCGAGCCCGTTCACGATTACGTGCTGCGGGTTCATCCCGCCCATCACCGCGGCGACCATCGGATCCTGCGCCGCCTGTTCCTGCGCGTCGACGGGCCCCTTCTCGAGGAGTCGCGCGATCATCGTCGCGAGCATCTCGACGTGCGCCATCTCCTCGGTCCCGATGTCGAGGATCATGTCGCGGTACTTGGCGGGCGCGCGGCAGTTCCACCCCTGGAACAGGTAGCTCATCATCACGCTGATCTCGCCCCACTGCCCGCCGAGCACCTCCTGGAGCTTGCGGGCGTAGACGGGGTCCGGGCGGTCGGGCTTCGCGTCGAACTGGAGCCGACGATCGCGGAAGAACATGCCGTGCCTCCTCGTGGTACCGGTGACCGGATGGGGGGAAGTGCCGCGTCGGCGATCGGCGGGAGCGCCGCGTCCATCCGGCGACGCCCGCGCGGTCCGGCCGGAGCGGGCCGCCGGGTCGACGCAATCGCGGTGCCCGACGTGCGCGGCGGAGGGTCAGTCGGGCGGCCGGCGGCCGCGTGATCCGGTGGCGCGGTTCGGCGACGCCGCCCCGTGTCGCGACGGGAACGACGAGGCGACCGGGCGGAGCGCGGACCCCGGACGGGCGGGTCAGGCGCCGCAGCCCGACGCCGTCGGCGAGTCCGGGTTGGGAGACCGAGCGGGCCGCGATGCGACGGCGAGCGGACGTCGACGGGCATACCCCGACCGATCGATCCGGGCGCCATCCCGCATGGTGGCCAGACGCATCGCCGGGCCATAACTTGCGCGCGGGCGGCGTACGGCATGTGGCGGAACCGATCGAGGCGTCGCGGGCGGGGCGCCGGAGAGTGAGGCAGCGATGAGCGACCAGCGGAGGACGCGTCGACCGATCACGGCCCGGATCCGGGCCACGGGGGAGGAGCCGGGGGCGGCGGCGCCCTCCGGCGCCGCACTGCGCGAAGCGTTCTCGCGCTGGGCGTCGGGCGTGACCGTCGTCGCCGTGCGGGACGAGGCGACGGTCTACGCGATCACGGCGACGGCGTTCCTCCCCGCCTCCGTCGACCCGCCGCTCGTCCTCGTCTCCGTCGGCCCCAATGCGACGGTGCTGCCGTTCCTCCAGGAGGGCGCGGAGTTCGGCGTCAGCCTCCTGGCCGAGGACCAACGCCGCCTCGCCAGCATCTTCGCCGACACCGGCCCGCTCGCGCAGATGCACTTCCCGCGCGACGGCGACCCGGTGCTCCCCGACGCGCTCGCCGGCTTCACCTGCCGCGTCGTCCGCCGCCACCCCGAGGGCGACCACACGCTCGTGATCGGGGAAGTCGAGCGGCTCGAGACCGGCCCGGACCGGGGGGCGCTGATCTATTTCCGGCGGGAGTACGGCCGGGTCGGGTAGGGGGACGGTCGCGCAGACGGCCGTTGTGAACGTCGGGCCCTTACGAACCCGGGATACGGTGCGGGCGAACGCTCACGCCCCCCTGGATTCGTCGTGCAGACCTCCGCCCGCGACATCACGGATTCGTGCGCATCGCCGACGCGCCACGCGGCGGAGCAGGGCCTCCACCCGTGACATCACGGATCCGTGACCGCACGTGATCGTGGCCGGAAGGCGTACGAGTCGCATCGTCCGTCGGGAGCGATCGGCACACCTGCGCTCCGGGTCTTCTCCTGTCAAGGCCGTTTCGAGTGCCCATCCCTTGCCCAGCGCCGCCCGCCCGCCGATTCCGCGCTTCGGTACGCACCCGCGGTTTCCCGCACGTTCCGAGCGCCATGACGCCCGTCGAGACCTGCCTGGCAGAGCCGCACCGGATCCGCGCCACGGGCGCGGGGACGGACGAGACCTCGTACTACGGCCCGCTGCGCGCGCTGCTGAACGCCGTGGGCGAGACGTTGCGCCCGCGCGTGCACTGCGTGATGCAGATCCGGCAGCAGGGCGCGGGGCTGCCGGACGGCGGGCTATTCACGGAGGACCAGCTCCCGGGCGACGGGGTGCCGGCGCTGGAGGGCGACGCGGCGCCGGATCCTGGACCGGGTACGGCTGGCGCCGTCCACGGCGGACTTCTGGGCGACGGCGCCGCGCACGCTCGCGCGCCGCGAGGGCGACCGGCTGCTCGACTTCCTGGAGCGCGTGCTGCTGCACCGCGCGCCGCTCGCCGAGCCGCGCGACGTGGCCCGGTTCCGGCGACGCGCTGAACCGCGTCGACCGCGACCCCGCGTGCGGGGCCGGCGCGTTCCTCGTCGGCGTCCTCGACCGCATCGCCCGCACGCTCCGCGAGAAGGGCGATGACGCGCTCGTCGCCGCCGACTGATGGAGCCGCGGCTGGACGCGAACTACCGGGCGGTCGCCGCGGGCGCAGTGGCGGCCGAGGGCAGGTGGGCCGTCGGTGGGGCGCGGGAAGATCATTGGATCGGCGGCGGCATCGTGGGCCGGCGCCCGTGCCATCGGCGCCCGCGGCGATGCCGCGTGGCCCGCCCGATACGGCGTCGGGGCGTGGAAGTTGAAGCCGGCCGGGCGCGGGATCCACGCGGGTTTTCGGCGCCGTGGATCTTCCGTGCTCGGGGGCGAGTACTACGCCGACCGGTATTCGCCGCGGCCGATCCGCGCCGCGGCGTCGCTCCCCGGGACACCGTCGTTCTCCGCCCAGCACGTCATTCCGCCGTGCGGGCCCGTACCAACCTCAGCTCAGGAGAATCGGGACATGAGAACGATCACGGGTGTGCTGGCGGCTGCCGCACTGGCGGCGGCCCTCTCGAGCCCGGCGTACGCGCAGGGCGTCGAGGTCGGCGTTCGGGCGGGGATGAACTTCGCCAAGATCGGCGGCGACGACGCGGCGATCAGCGAGGTGGAGCCGTCGAACCGCACGGGCCTCTCGATCGGCGGATTCGCCCGCTTCGGCCTGGCGCCGTCCTTCTCGATCCAGCCGGAGCTGCTTTACTCGCAGAAGGGCACCGAGTACGAGGACGAGGGCGCGACGTTCGGGTTCGACGTGTCGTACGTCGACGTGCCGGTCCTCGCGGTGTACTCGCCGCCGCTGTCGGGTGCGTCTCCGATCCGGCCGGCGCTGATGGCGGGCCCGGTCGTCAGCTTCCGCGCCGGGTGCGAGGTGACCGGTGAGCTGGACGGCATCTCGTTTGCCACGGACTGCGATGAATCCGAACAGGAGCTGAAGAGCACGGACATCGGCCTGATGTTCGGTGCCGGCGCGGGGATGGGCGTCGGCCCCGGCACGCTCCACCTGGACGCGCGCTACGGGTTGGGTCTGACCTCGGTCGATGACTCGGAGGAGTCGCTCGACATGAAGAACCGGCTCATCTCGCTGAGCGTCGGCTATTCGATGCGTCTGGGAATGTAAGCACTGCTTCTACGGTTGGAGAAACGGGGGCGCGCCGCGCGGCGCGCCCCCGTTCTGATTTTCGGCGACCGGCCTAGTCCGCAGGCGCCCGTCGACCGTGGCCGGGCCGCGTGGCGCCGCCGGCCTACGCGATCTTCTCGATCCGCCGCGCCCAGCGCAGCCAGGGGAACGCGCGGATCTCCTCGAGCGCGCGGTCGGAGATCGGCTCGTCGGCCTCGATCGTCATGAGCGCATCCTTGTGCCGGCCGGTGCGGTCGACGCGC
>DASVDG010000014.1:0-23687 GCA_036381255.1 Longimicrobiales bacterium
TCGCGCTCCAGCTCCCGGAGCCGCTTGGCCTCGTCCGCCTTCATGCCGCCGTACTGGGCGCGCCAGCGGTGGAACGTCGTCTCGCTCACGCCCAGCTCCCGGGCGACGTCGGCGGTCGTGGCGCCGCCGGCCAGCCGGGCAGCGGCGTCGCGCAGCTTGCGGATGATCTGCTCGGGCGTGTGTCGCTTTCGCTTCATTCAGAGTCCTCCTGCCCTCTCGGGCGGTGATGGACTCCCATTATAACTGGATCAGACCACGGGGGTCAGGTCAAGTCGAGTCCGAGCCGCGGGCCGGCACCGCCGACGCAGAGGGCGACGGGCTTGGTCTACTGCCTGCCCGCGATCTCGCCGCCGCCGGCGGGCGGGAGAGGGAGCCGCACGGCCGCCGTGACGTGGTCCGGCACGCTGTCCAGGCGAAACGTCGCCCGGCGAACCGCGCCGCCCGGCCCTCCGCCACCCCTCGAACGCTCCCGCAAACAACCTGAACTTTCCCCTTCGGCTTTTCCGTTTCCTATCCCTCTCCCTATCTCGCCGCACCCAACCCCTGGCGCGCGGGATGCAGGATCCCGACGCATGACGAGCCCGCTCCTGATCCGGCTGGCGATCATCGCGACGCAGGTCCTCTTCACGACCGGCGACCTGATCGCGCGCGCCAACCTCCGGGCGGACGGGTTCACGGCTGGCGCGTTCTGGTCCCGCTGGTTCCTGGTCTACATCGCGACGCGGAGCCTGGCCACGGTGGGGCAGCTCTACATCTTCGCCAACGTCGAGCTGGGCAAGTCGATGGCGATGTTCGGGGCGATCGCGATCGTGCTGTCGAACCTTGCGGGGCTGCTCCTGCTCCAGGAGCGGCTGACGGGGGCGGAGTACGGCGGCGTCTCGCTCGCCGTGCTGGCTTTCCTCGTCCTGGCCGTCGCCCGCTGAGCGAAGCGATCCATGAACGTGCGGGTGCTGAGCGCCGGGTCGTCGTCGCTCAGGTTCGAGGGGATCCTGGCGGCGCGCGACGCGGCTCGTCACGCTCCATCTCGGCAACGGCTGCTCAGCCTGCGCCGCCCGGGCCGGTCTGCACGGCTCTGCACGGGCGATCGACCGCTCTGGCCTTGCCCGTGCGACGGCGGTATCTTCGATCCGTCACCCATCACACGGGGGCAACGATGCGCATCTTCACGTCCGCCGATGGACGGAGCTGGAGCGCCCGGGTCTACGATGGTTCGCAGGACGACAGGATCGGGGCGCCGGGCGTGGGTTGGGAGGCGGTACTCTTCGAGGCGGCCGACGACAGGACGCAGCGCCTGGCCTACCGCCCGGCCGGCTGGCTCGCCGGCGCGACGGTCGAGGAGCTGCGGGCCGCGCTCGAGCAGTCGGAAGCGGTGCGCGCCCGCTGGGGCACGGAACGCCAGCAGGCCGGCGGCTGAACCTCCGTCCACGAGGGCACGGCCGGTTCGGCGGCCCGCGGACGGTCCGGCATTTCACGGGCGCCCGCCTGCCCACGCGCGCCGGGGGCCCCCAATGCGTCGCCGTTCGCGCGGGGGGCGGTCGCCGGGCGCAGATGGGCGGGCGCAGACGGAGGGCGCAAACGGGGGCGCAGGCGGGCGGCGCAGACGCGGCGCGCGCCGCGTGGGCGCCGCGCGGATCGGCGAGATCGATCGAAGCGAGGTGGCCGCGCACGTCACGCCGTGCGGCCGCGGGGCGGATCGTCCTCCGCGCCCCCGGGGGGACGCGACGGCTCCGTCGCCTCCGGCCCCGCGTCCGCTGCCGGCGCGGCACCGCCGCCCGGCGAAGGCGGGCGGGTCGGCGCCTGGGCCGTCATCCGCACCGCGCGCGTCCGACGCTCCAGCTCGCGGCTCCGCTCGTACCACGCCCGGGTGATCTCCGCGGCGACCTCCCGCCCGCCCAGTCCGAAGGCGATCCCCGCCGCGAGCGCGCCGGCGCCGACCACCGCGATGAACGCGACCAGCACAATGTCCTCGGCGATCTCGAGCTGCTCCAGCGCCATGAACACGGCGAGCACGATGACCGCCGCCTTGGCCGCGCGGGCCAGCGTCACGCCGCCCGGCAACGCGCCGGCGGACGCCAGGATCAGGTCCTTCGTGAACTCGCCGAGCACGATCCCCAGCACGAGCACGATGACCGCCGCGATCACATTCGGGATGTACGCGAGCAGCTCGTAGAAGAGCGAGCTCACGACGGCGAGCCCCAGCGCGCTCGCCGCGAGCAGGATCACCAGGACCATCACGGTCCAGAAGACCAGCTTCGCGATCACGCTCGACGGGTCCAGCTCCGTCCCGGCCCGAGCGAGCGCCTCCGTCACGCCGCCCTCGCGCATCCAACGGTCGAAGCCGATCCGGTGCAGCGCCGCGTCGGTGCCGTGCTCGATCATCTTCGCGATCGCGAAGCCGGCCAGCAGAATCCCCAGCGCCGCGAGGAGCTGGGGCACGAACGCGAAGATCTGTGCGATTCCTTCTTCGAGCCGCTGCTCGAGATCCCCGGGCATGACCGCCTCCGCTCCGTGTGCCGGACTTGCTGCGCGCCCGTCCACCGGTTGCGCAAGACCGATTCCGGGCCCAGGTTTTCCCGGGTGAAGGGTCAGGGGTCAGGGGGGATTCTGAAACCTGATCCCGGATACCTGGTACCTACAACCCAACCTCACCACCATGAGAAACTTCAAGGACGAGTCCGGACAGGAGTGGGTCGCCACGGCGCACGAGGAGGAGACGCCGCGGCACCACGGCCGCTGGGTTCTCGTGTTCCACCCCGCGGGCGCGACGGAGTCGGTGCTGCCGCTCCCGGAGGTCCGGTGGCAGTCCCGCGCCACGGCCGAGCGCACCGTGAAGACCATGTCCGAGACCGAGCTGCGACGCCGGCTCCACACCGCCCGCGGCCGCGCGCCCTCCCACGACGCCGCCCTCCGCAAGGCCGGCTGACGGGAACGCACCTTGCACCCGATCGCCTCTGGCATGGCACCCCCTTGGCAGGAGGCATGGCATGCGATCGGGCATGCGTTCGCGGACGTGGCGGCAGTTCGGCCCTCGGGACCGGTCCTCCATCCGGCTCCAGCTCCGACGAGGCCTCCACCTCGACTGCCCCCACTGCGGCGGACCGCTCGAGGCGCAGCCGACCACTCGCCTCGCCGCCATCCTGCCTCCCGGCGCCAGCGGCTTCGACCTCGACTGCCGGGCCTGCCGCAGGTTCCACCCCCGGATCCGGCACACGGCGGAATCCCTGTACTTCCTTAGACTGCGACGGCTGGCGGCGGCCGTGCTCCGCGCCTGACCGACGCAGGGCCGCGCCCGGCCCGCCGTGTGCCGTTCCGGGCCGAGCCCGGTCCGCCAGCGCCTTGGATACCGGCGCAGCCCGCGTTGCCCGGGGCGGGGACTTTCGGTAAATTGCCGGGTCCAGGGCGTCGCGCCGCGGCCGGTCGGCCGCGCCGGCGCCCATTGACCGTTCGCGAGGCGCCCGGGCCGGGGACGCAATACCGGCCGATCCCGCCGCGGGCCGCGGCGCCCGGCGCCACGCGGCGGGGCGGCGGTACCAGGAAATCGGAAATGAGCCCGGTCCAGCGAATCATCGGTGAGGTGGCGGAGTTGCGGGCGCTCGATCCGCGCGCCGTCGTGTTCGACGTGGGCGTCGAGGAGCGCGACGGCCGCGTCGTGCTCGTCGGCGAGACGACCGTCCCGGACGCGGTCGTCGAGGTCGCGGCGCGCCTGGCCGAAACGTACGGCGGCGACGTCGGGGATGAGGTCGTGCGGCTGCCGGACCCCGCGCTCGGCGACGCGGCCCACGCGGTCGTGAGCGCCGCGGTCGCGCCGGTCCACGGCGAGGCGCGGGTGTCGGCGCCGCAGGTGTCGCAGTACGTGCTCGGGCACCGCCTCGAGCTGCTGTCGCGGCACGACGCGTGGTGGCGGACGCGCGGCGAGGACGGCTACATCGGGTGGGTCCACCACGGCTATGTCGCGGTCGGGGAGTCGGCGTGGGCGCAGGCGTGGGAGCGCGGCCTCGACGGCGAGCCGCTCGTCTCGCTCGGCGCCGAGCTGGTCGACGAGCACGGCCGGCACCTCGGCCGCCTGCCGTGGGGCGCTCGCGTGATCCGCGACGGGCCGCGCCGGATCCGGCTCCCGGACGGGCGCCACGCCGAGCCGGGCGCGGGCGAGCTGGTCGAAGTCGATCGTCTAGCCGACTGGTTCCCGCCTCGCGGCGAGAGTGTGATCCGCACGGCGCGCCGCTGGTACGGCACACCCTACCTCTGGGGCGGCGTGACGCCCGCGGGCGCGGACTGCTCCGGCTTCGTGCAGTCGATCTACTGGATGCACGGGATCGCGCTGCCGAGGGACTCGGACCAGCAGGCACGGGTGGGCACCGCGATCGACGCGGGCGACGACTTCGAGGCGCTGCGCGCGGGCGACCTGCTCTTCTTCTCCGAGCGGCCGGGGCGCATCACACACGTGGCGATCTCGCTCGGCGCGAGCCGCATCATCCACTCCGCGCTGAGCAACGGCGGCGTGGCCGAGAACGACCTTCGCGGCTGGCTCGAGCTCGAGCGGCGGCTGAGGCCGCTCTTCACCTGCGCGCGGCGCGTCCTCCCCGACTGATCACGGCAGCCGGAGCCGCTTGCCCGGCAGCAGCCGCCGCGGGTCGACGCCGGGGTTGGCGTCGCGCAGCGCGGCCACGGTGGTGCCGAACCGCTTCGCGATCGACTCCAGCGTGTCGCCCTTGCGGATCACGTGGAACGCCGGGCCGTCCCGTGGCGGCGGCGCCGGCCACGCGACCGGCGTCGCCGGCGCGATGACCGAATCCGACGCGACCGGGTTCGGAGCGGCCGGGCCCGGCGCGTTCGATGCGGCCGTCGGCAGGATGCCGGTGCGTCGCGCGGTCGCGCCGGCGACGGCCGGCGCCGGCAACGGCCGGTCGAACCGGGCGAGCCGCGCGCCGATCGCATCTTCGACCCGCTTGGCGCGCCACGTCGACGGTACGTCGTTGCTGATGATGCTGAACGCGAGGCGCTCGCCGTTGGCCGCGCGGACGTAGCCGGAGAGCGCGGAGACGTGGTCGATCGTCCCCGTCTTCGCGCGCAGGTTGCCGGCGGCGGGCGTCTGGTGCATCCGGCGCAGCCCGCGCGGGTCGCCAGCCTCCGGGAGCGTCGCCCAGTAGCTCGGCCACACGGGCGAGCTCGCCATGTAGGCCAGCAGGTGCGTGACCGTCCTGGCACTGACGCGGTTCAGCACGGAGAGCCCCGAGCCGTCGAAGATCCTCAGCGCGAGCGAGTCGAGCCCGAGCTCGCATTCCAGCAGGTTGTGGACGGCGCGCGAGCCGCCACTCACGCTCCCCGACCCCGTCGCGACCCGCCCGACCGTCCGCAGGACCGCCTCCGCGTACAGGTTGTGGCTCTTCTTGTTGATCACCGTGAGGATGTCCAGCATCGACGGCGACTGGTGGACCGCCAGCACCCGCAGCGGCGGGCGCTTGTCGAACGCGGGCGCGAAGACCGTTCGGCGCGTCACCGGCGACGCCTCCGGTGCATGGATCGAGCGGATCGCGCCCCGCACCACGATCCCCCGCGACTCCAGCACCTCCCGGAGCACGGCCGCAGCGAAACGCGCGGGGTCGGCCACCGGCACCGCTCGCCACACGCCGGAGCTCCCGGTGCCGATCCGCCCACGGATCACGATCGGGCCGTCGTACGCCGCGCGGTTGACGTCGATCCACGTCCGGCCGCCGCGCACGGTCGTGGCCTGGTTCACGATCGCGATCCCCTCGCCGCCCGGGATCATCCGGACCGTCGGCCGCCACCCCGCCTCGTCGCCCGGCCGGATGTGCAGCGTCACGATGTTCTCGTTGAACGACAACGCACTCGCCGGCGCCGCGTACCAGGCGTTCATGTAGTCCTGCTGCCACCCCACGCCCGTCCCGTCGCCGTCGAAGTACGACGCATCGCCCACCACGTCGCCCTGCACCTCCCGGATCCCCAGCGCCGCCAGCGTGTCCGCGAACGCCTCCCACACCGCGGTCTTGCTCTCGTAGAAGCGGTCGGACAGCGTCGGGTCCCCCGTGCCGTACAGGATCAGGTCGCCTTCCAGCACCCCGTCGCGGATCGCGCCCTCCGTCATCAGGTACGTGCCGTACCGGTAATCCGGACCCAGGTAGTACAGTGCGGCCGCGGAGGTGAACAGCTTCATGTTCGAGGCCGGCGCCAGCGCCATGTCCGGGTGGTGGGCGAAGATCGTGTCCCCACGATCCAGCGAGATCGCCATGACGCTCCAGCGCGCATCGCTCCACCCCGTCCCGTCGATCAACCGCAGTAGGTCTGCGTGGAGCGCCGCGATCGATTGGGCGGGCGCCGATGCCGCCGGCGCCGCGGCGCGCACCGCCAGCGGCACCGCCGGCCGCGCCTGTGGCGCGGTCGCCGCCAGCGGCGCGGAGCTCGCGCCGGAGGCAAGGAGAAGGACCAGGAGGATCGGCTGTATCATGGCGAGTCAGCGGCTTCGACGGCGATGTCAAGACGTTGAAAAACGTACGTTTGGGCGCCAGCAGGTGCAAGAGCGAGGCCACCTCCGCCTGGCACCCTTCGTGCACCGCCCCGGCCGCCGCCGTCGGCTTGGCGGAGCCCCTTGCGCATCCGCGCGTTCGACCTACATTTGGGATTCGACGACCGCTCGGCAGGATCTGCGGAACGAGGTCACGGCGCGCCTCCCATGCTCGGGAAGGTGCGCCCGTTCCGTATCTGGGGGGCACCAGGCGCGCAGGTGTGGCGAGTTCGTGATACGCCATGAACTCCGTATCGTCCACCTCCGAAGGGAAGGAGCATGCCCCATGGCCGAGTCGCTTCGCATCCTCATCGCAGATGACGAGGCGCTGCACAACCTCGCGCTGACGAGCCAGCTCGAGACCCTGGGCCACCAGGTGGTCGCCACGGCGACCAACGGACGGGAAGCCGTGGACCTCGCCCGGGAGGCGAAGCCCGACCTCGCATTCCTGGACATCCGGATGCCGCACATGACCGGCCCGGAGGCCGCGCACCAGATCGCCGCGGAGCGGCCGATCCCGATCATCATCCTGTCGGCGTACAGCGACGGTCGCACCGTCGACGAAGCCACGCGCTCGCCGGTGTTCCACTATCTGGTGAAGCCGGTCGACCCGGACGACCTGGGTCCGGCGATCGCGGTGGCGCGGGCGCGCTTCGACGACTGGATCGACGCCAAGCGCCAGCGGGACCAGCTCGAGGTCAAGCTGGAGGAGCGCAAGATCATCGAGCGTGCGAAGGGGCTGCTCATGGACACGCGCGGCCTGTCGGAGCGCGAGGCGTATCGTTTCCTCCAGAAGACCAGCCAGGACAAGAACACGCCGATGGTGGAGCTCGCCAAGAAGATCCTCCTGGCCGCGCCGTTGCTACAGCGGGACTGACCGGCGGCGCGGGATCGCTCTCCCTCCGTGCGGCGCGGCGCGCGATCGTTCGAGACAGCCGATGAAATTGGAGTCGGAAACGGAACGGGATCTCGAGGACCGGCCATCATCCGTGCCGGCGACGTCCGCCGGCACGGATGAGGAGCCGGCGACGATCCTGGTCGTCGATGACGAGCCGTACGCTCGCCAGCTGTTGACGGACCTTCTCGAGGCGCAGGGGTTCCGGGTCGTGTCGGTCGCGCGAGGCGAGGAGGCGTCGTCGTGGGTCGGCGTCGTCGACCTCGTCCTGCTCGACGCGATGCTCCCCGGGCGCGACGGCTGGGCCGTGTGCAAGGAGCTGAAGGAGCGGTACGATCCGCTGCTGCCGGTCATCATGGTGACCGCCCGCACGACGCCGGAGGACGTGGTGCGGACGTTCGAGGCCGGCGCCGACGACTACGTGGCCAAGCCGTTTCACGCGGCCGAGCTCACGGCGCGGATCGAATCGCGTCTGCGGGTGCACCGTGCGGAGCGCGCGCTCCAGCAGATGAACCGGCGCCTGGCCGAGCTGGCGAACCAGAACTACCAGCTCTACGAGAAGGCGCGTGCGGATGCCGACGAACGTGCGCTGCTGCTGCGGGAGCTCGATCACCGGGTGCGAAACAACCTGTCGGTGATCATGGGGCTGGTGAGCATGGAGCGGAACCGGCGCCCGGCGCGCCCGGCCGCGGAAGCGCTGGCCAGCCTCGAGAACCGGCTGCGCTCGTTCCTGACCGTGCACGAGGCGTTGCGGCGTCAGAACTACCGATCGGTGCCGGTCCGCGAGATCGCCGAGCGGCTGGCGCAGCGGCTGCGGAATTCCATGGCCGTCGACGGGCGCGTGCGCCTCGAGTTCGAAGGCGACGCGCCGGCGCTGAACGAACGGCAGGGCTTCGCGCTCGCCCTGGCCATGAACGAGCTGATCACCAATGCGCTTGAGCATGCGTTCCCCGACGGGCGGACCGGGTGGGTCCGCATCACCGTCGGAGATGCCGGCGGGGAGGTGGTCGTCGAGATTGCCGACGACGGCGTCGGGATGGCGGCGTCGGAGAGCGGGGAGGTGGTCGGCAGCGGCCGCTCGATCGTGGATGCACTGGTCCGCGGCGACCTGGGCGGCCGGGTCGAGCGGATCCCGAGCGAGCGGGGGACCCACCTGCGGCTGCGGTTCCCCCGCGCGGCCGAAGCGGCACGCTAGCGCCGCGCGCCGTCGCGGCCGCCCGCTTCACCGTGCGCGCCGCCGGATCGGCCGTGCCGGCGGCTCGCGACACCGCGCCGGCGCATCAATACGTCGACAGGTACCGCTCGATCTCCCAGTCGTGCACCTGCGCGATGTAGTCCTGCCACTCCTGCTCCTTGGCCGCGATGAAGTGGTTGAACACGTGATCGCCGAGGATCTTGCGGACGACGGGGTCCTTCTTCATGAGCGCGATCGCCTCGCCGAGGTCGCGGGGAAGTTCCTGGATCCGGTACCTGCGGCGCTCGCGCACGGTCAGCTCGAAGATGTTCTTGTCGACGGGGTCGGGCGGCTGGATCTTCTCCCGGATCCCTTCCAGCCCGGCGCCGAGCTGGACGGCGAGGGCGAGGTACGGATTGGCGGAGGGGTCCGGCATGCGCAGCTCGAGCCGGGTCCCTTTCCCGCGCCGGGCGGGGACGCGGACCATCGGCGAGCGGTTGTGGTGCGACCACGCTACGTGGACCGGCGCCTCGTACCCCGGGACGAGGCGTTTGTAGCTGTTCACGAGCGGGTTGGTGATCGCGCAGAAGCCGCGGCCGTGCGCAAGCAGCCCGCCGACGTACCAGCGCATGACCCTCGAGATCTGGTCCGGCGCCTTCGGGTCGTGGAACGCGTTCTGGCCGTCCTTGAACAGCGATTGATGGGTGTGCAGCCCCGAGCCCGCCTGGCCGTAGATCGGCTTCGGCATGAACGTGGCGTGCAGGCCGTGCTGGAGCGCGACGTTCCGCACCACGAAGCGGAAGGTCGACAGGTTGTCCGCGGTGACGAGTGCGTCCTCGTAGCGGAAATCGATCTCGTGCTGCCCCGGCGCGACCTCGTGGTGACTTGCCTCGACTTCGAAACCCATCAGCTCGAGGATGTTCACGATGTCGCGCCGCGCGACCTCCCCCAGGTCGACGGGCGTGAGGTCGAAGTAACCGCCGGAATCGTGCGTGACGCGCGTCGGGGTCCCGTCCTCGGCCCGCAGGAAGAGGAAGAATTCGGCCTCGACGCCGGCCATCATGCGGTAGCCGAGCCGCTGTGCGGCCGCGATCTGGCGTCGGAGCACGTGTCGCGGGTCGCCTTCGAACGGGTTGCCGTCGGCGGTGTGCACGTCGCAGATCAGGCGTGCGACGCGATTGTACGGGTCGCCCCACGGGAAGATGGCGAACGTGTCGAGGTCGGGCTTGAGGATCATGTCCGATTCCTCGATCCGAACGAACCCCTCGATCGACGAGCCATCGAACATGATGTCGCCGGCCAGGGCCTTTTCGAACTGGCTCTGCGGCACCTCGACGTTCTTCGTGATCCCGGTGATGTCCGTGAACTGGAGGCGCAGGAACCGGATCTCGTTTTTGCGGAGCAGCTCGAGCAGATCGCCCGGGGTGGCGCCGGTCGTGCGGCCCGCCACCGGAATGTCCGGCCGCGGCGCGGTCAGCGGCCGGGGCGTGAGGCGGGCGCTGGGCGTGCCCTTCGTCGGCTCGCCGGCTCTCGTCTCGCGACTACGGTCGTGCGTGGTCATCGCTTCCGCGTCTCTCCGGGTGTGTGGCGTGCCCGTGTCCGGGTGTGCTTGACGTTGTGGGGGGGACAGGATATCGTGGCGACCATGGAAGAGCAACGGCGAGCAGATCCACATCGCGGTTGTGAGCCGGCGGGCCCGCAGCTCCTACAGCTCCGGCCGGACCGCCGGCTCGGCCACGAGTGGGATGACTGGGATGGCGAGCCGCTCCCGAACGACGGCATCTACCACGAGCGGCCGGGCCTCTTCTTCCGTCTGATCGGTGCGTGGTTCGGGGCGATTGCGATCGGCGCGGGCGTGGCGCTCTGGCTCACGGCGCCGCGGCTGGGCGCGCTGTGGGCGCCGCTGCCGCGCCTCGTCTGGTTCGGCTTCGCCGCTGCCGTGGCAGCGGCCGCCGTGTGGCTGGCGCTGCTCGCGCTCTCGCTCCGGCTCGGCCGGAACCTCCTGCCGCCGCGCTTGGCCGAGCGCGGGCTGCTGCCGCGCGTGATGCCGCTGGCCGAGCGGGCCGGCCGCTGGTTCGGGATCTCGCGCGACCGGGCCGGCAACGCCGCGCTGCGGGTGTACAACGGGCTCGCCGCCGCGCGCGCCCGCCCCGGCGGCATCCGGCCGGACCAGCTCCTCGTCCTGCTCCCGCGCTGTCTCGACAAGCAGAGCATGCAGGGGGCGATGGACGTCTCGGCGCGCTACGGCGTCCCGCTGTTCGTCGCGGCGCGTGGCCGCTACGCGCGGGAGATGATCGGCCGCGTGCGCCCCCGCGCCGTGGTCGCCGTCGCGTGCGAGCGAGACCTGGTGAGCGGCGTGCACGACGTGGCGGTGAAGCTGCCCGTCCTCGGCACCACGCTCGGGCTCCCCGAAGGCCCCTGCAAGAACACCTCGGTCGACCTCGGATCCCTCGAGGAGCAGATCTGCGCGTTCCTCGGCCTCGATGCCCGCGCCCGGTGAGCTGCTCGATGCCCTCGAGCGGGAGGCGGCCCGCTCGCTCTCGCTCTGGCGGCGCCTCACCGGCCCCCAACTCCTCGTCGGCAGCTTCCTCGTCCTCGTCGCCCTCGGCACGCTCGCGCTGCTGACGCTGCCCGGACTCTACACCGGCGAACGACTCTCCTTCATCGACGCGCTGTTCACCGCGACCAGCGCCGTGTGCGTGACCGGCCTGATCGTGGTCGACACGGCGACCTACTTCACGACGTTCGGCCAGGCCGTCGTCCTCGGCATGATCCAGCTCGGCGGGCTCGGGATCCTCACGTTCACCACCGTCGTGATCCTGCTCCTCGGCGGACGGATCACGCTCCGCAGCCAGGCGGTCGTCGGCGCGGGCGGCGAGATCCTGCCGCAGATCGACGCCCGCCGGCTCGTGTGGGCGATCCTGCGCTACACGCTGGTGATCGAGGCATCGGGCGCATTCGTCCTCTGGCTCGCCTGGGGACGGGACCTCGGCACGCTCGGCGCCATCTGGCCCGCCGTGTTCCACGCCATCAGCGCGTTCTGTAACGCCGGCTTCTCCATCTTCAGCGACAACCTCGTCGGCCTCGCGGGGCGGCCGCTCACCCTGACCGTCATCATGGCGCTGATCGTGATCGGCGGCATCGGCTTCCTCGTCCTCGAGGAGCTCGTGCTCTGGCGCCGCGGTCGCGCGCGTCACCGGCTCTCGCTCCACTCGCGGCTCGCCCTCCTGACCACCGGCATCCTGATCGTCGTCGGCGCCGCGCTCTTCGTCGCCTTCGAATGGACGAACGCGCTCGCGCCGTTCCCCTGGTACGTCAAGCCGTTCGAAGCGCTCATGCTCAGCGTTACCCCGCGCACGGCCGGGTACAACACCGTCGACTACGCGGAGCTGACCAGCGCCTCGCTCGTTCTCACGATGCTGCTCATGCTGGTCGGCGGCTCGCCGGGCTCGACCGCCGGCGGGCTCAAGACGACGACCGTCGCCGCGCTGGCCGTGCTCGCCCTCGCCCGCATCCGCGGCCGCACCACCGCCGCGGCGTTCGGGCGCACGATCCCCGATACCACGATCCAGCGCGCCATCGGCCTCGTCGTCTTCGTCGTCGCTCTCCTCGCCTCCGTGCTGCTCGTCCTCCAGGTGACCGAGCTGGGCGGGATCCCGTTCCCCCTCGCCGAAGGCCAGTTCCTCCAACTCGCCTTCGAGGTCGTCAGCGCCTTCGATACCGTCGGGCTCTCGATGGGCATCACCCCCGACCTCAGCCCGGCCGGCAAGCTGCTCATCGCGTTCCTCATGTTCATCGGACGCGTCGGGCCGCTGACCCTCGCGGCGTCCATGACCGTCGCCGCGGAACGGGCGCGCGTGCAATACCGCTACGCCAGCGAGGACGTGATCATCGGGTGAGCGGAGGCTCGCCTGCGCCGCAGCCGCGGCGGGCGAGTGGGGCGCGCTCCGGGTATCGCGGCGCGCGCGGACCGTGCCGCATCGTGGTGTCGCGTTCGGTGGGAGCGAGCGGCTCCGGATGCGGAAAGCGCCGGCCCCGCGAGGACGCGGGGCCGGCGCTTCGGGCGCCGAGCGCGGCGGCCGGGCTCAGTGGCCCGCGCAGCCGGAGCAGTGGCCGACCAGCTCGAGGCGGTAGCCCTCCACCGCGAAGCCGTCCACCGGACCGAGCCGCTCCAGCGCTTCAGGCTCCAGCTTGCCCGGCACGTCCAGCACTGCGCCGCACGTCAGACAGCGCGCGTGCGGGTGCGGGTCCGTCCGGCCGTCGTACCTCGCCGAGCCATCGCCGTACGTCAGCTTGACCGCGAGCCCGCAGCCCACCAGCGTCTCCAGCGACTTGTAGACCGTGGCCAGCGAGATGTCCGGGATCTCCGCGCGCACCGCCGTGAACACGTCATCCGCCGTGGGATGGCGCTCCGTCCCCAGCAGGTGGCGGTAGACGGCCGCACGCTGCTCCGTGAAACGCTGGCCGCTCGATTCCAGCGCCCGGCGCAGGACGGCTTCCGCCGCGTCCGGGTGCACCGGGGCTCGGTTCTGAGGGGCGGTCACTGTACGCATCGATCTCTCGCAGTGCCGGCTCGCACGTTACCATTCAAGCACTTAACATTACCAGGGCGGTCGCGCGCTGTCAATAGGAATTCTCGGTCCGGATCGCACCTATCCGCTGGACCGACTGAGAGATACAGTGAAAGGAGGGTCGCGCGTGTCGAAGGACATCGAACGGAGCGAGCAACGTCGGGAGGGCGCCGGTCCAGAGCGGGGCACGGCGCCCACGCTCGCGCTCGTCGCCGACCTGCTGTTCGCCTCCCGGGTGCGCGGTGCCGCCGAGGCCGCGGGCGTGCGCGTGAAGACGGTCCGCTCGGTGGGCGAGCTGCTCGACGCCGCGAAGGAGGAGATGCCTCGGCTGATCCTGCTGGACCTGGACGCCCGGGGCGCCGATGTTCCCTCCCTCGTGAGGGAGCTGAAGGCCGAGCCGTCGCTGGCCGGCGTTCCGGTGGTCGTGTTCGGCGCCCACGTCCGCGGCGATGCGCTGCGCGCGGCACGCGACGCGGGTGCCGACCGCGTGCTGGCGCGCTCCGCGTTCGTGCGGGACCTCCCCGCGCTGTTGCGTGGGGCGGATCCAGCCGAACCCTCGACGTAGGCGCCCGGATGCACCAGCGCCCGGGGAGCGAGGACTCCCCGGGCGCCGTTCCCGTGCGGCGGCTCGCGGGTTCAGGCCGCGTCCGCCTCCTCCTTGAGCTTGCAGTCGATGCAGTACCGGGCGTGAGGCAGTGCGTCGAGGCGGTCGAAGTTGATCAGGTTCCCGCAGTTGTGGCACTTGCCGAAGTTGTCCGGGTCCTTGTAGAGCCGGCGCAGCGCCTCCTCGATCCGGTACAGGTACCGCCCCTCCTTGCTGGCGAAGAGCAGCATCTTCTCCCGCTCCATCGCATCGGTGCCGAGATCGGCGATATGATCCGAGTAGGAGTAGAGGTCCGAATCCGCCTGCTCGGCCGCGTTCTTCGCAAGCTCGTCGAACTGGCCGAGCGAGCGGAGCGCCCGGTCGCGTTCGCGGAGCAGACGCTTCTGGAGGTGCTGGATCTTCTCCTTGGACAGCTTGTTGGCCATCTGCAATCGCCTCTCCTACAGGTCAATGCCGCCGACCCGCGAAACGCGGACCGGAGGGGCCCCAGCGCCCAGCGCCGTCGAGGACGGCAACCCGACAAATTTACTGGAACGGGGGAGAGAAAACAAGGTTGTTCGCACGTCCTGCCGCGCGGCGTCGGTCGCGCAACTGGTTGTATACACGTAACTTGTGGATGTGGGTCCTGGCGTTGGGGCGCCGGGGGCTCGGTCCGTGCCGGTGTCGGCCGTGTCGAAATCGCGCCGATTCCGACGTCGCTGGCGGCGCGGCCCGTGGCGGGGGCGGGGGCGGAGGGGACGGTGGTCGAGGCGGGCGGAGGTCGCGGCGGCGTCGGCGCGGCACGGCGGCATTGCCCGGGGCATCGTTCCGCACCTATGATGGATGGTCCTACACCCATGCCGACAAGGGAGGGCTCCATGGCCGCAGGCGAGAGGGCGTTGGAAGCGCTGTTGAGCGAGGAGCGTCGGTTCGCGCCGCCGAAGGAGTTTCAGATGCGGGCGAACGCGCCGGACCCCGGGATATACGAGCGGGCGTCTGCGGATCCGGAGGCGTTCTGGGCGCAGTGCGCGCGGGAGCTGGACTGGTTCGAGCCGTGGGATCGGGTGCTGGACTGGCAGCCGCCGCATGCGCAGTGGTTCGTGGGCGGGAAGCTGAACGCGTCGTACAACTGCCTGGACCGGCACCTGTCGGGGCCGCGGCGGAACAAGGCGGCGTTGGTCTGGGAGGGGGAGCCGGGGGACACGCGGGTCCTGACGTACTGGGATCTGTACCGGGAGGTGTGCAAGTTCGCGAACGTGTTGAAGGGGCTGGGCGTGGGGAAGGGCGACCGGGTCGCGGTCTACCTGCCGATGATCCCGGAGGCGGCGGTCGCGATGCTGGCGTGCGCGCGGATCGGCGCGCCGCATTCGGTGGTGTTCGGCGGCTTCTCGGCGGACAGTCTGCGGGACCGGATCAACGACGCGCAGGCGAAGGTGCTGATCACGGCGGATGGTGGGTACCGGCGCGGGCGCGTCGTGGCGCTGAAGAGCGAGGCGGACGAGGCGCTGGAGGGTGCGCCGTCGATCGAGCACGTGGTCGTGGTGGAGCGGGGGACGGGCGGGGAGGCGCCCGTGCAGATGCGCGAGGGGCGCGACCGCTGGTACCACGAGCTGATGGCGGATGCGTCGCCGGATTGCCCGCCCGAGTCGATGGACGCGGAGGACCTGCTGTACATCCTCTACACCTCGGGGACGACGGGGAAGCCGAAGGGTGTGGTGCACACGACGGGCGGGTACCTGACGCACGTGCACGCGACCACGAAGCTGGTCTTCGACCTGAAGGAGGAGGACTGCTACTGGTGCACGGCGGACATCGGCTGGGTGACGGGGCACAGCTACATCGTCTACGGGCCGCTCGCGAACGGAGCGACGGTCGTCATGTACGAGGGTGCGCCGGACTGGCCGCACCGGGGGCGCTTCTGGGAGCTGGTCGAGAAGTACGGCGTCACGATCTTCTACACGGCGCCGACGGCGATCCGGGCGTTCATGCGCTGGGGCACGGAGTGGCCGGCGAAGTACGACCTCTCGATGCTGCGCCTGCTGGGCACGGTCGGCGAGCCGATCAACCCCGAGGCGTGGATGTGGTACCACGAGAACATCGGGCGGGGCCGCTGCCCGATCGTCGACACGTGGTGGCAGACGGAGACGGGCGGGATCATGATCACGCCGCTGCCGGGGCTGACGGAGACGAAGCCCGGCAGCGCGACCGTGCCGTTCCCGGGGATCGAGGCCGATGTGTTGAACAACGACGGGGAGGCGGTGCCGGCGGGGTACCTGGCCATCAAGCGCCCGTGGCCGGGGATGATGCGCACGATCTACGGCGATGACGAGCGCTACCGCGAGACCTACTGGTCGAAGTGGCCGGACACGTACTTTCCGGGCGACGGCGCGAAGCGCGACGACGACGGCTACTACTGGATCCTCGGCCGCGTCGACGACGTGCTGAACGTGGCCGGGCACCGCATCGGCACGATGGAGGTCGAGAGCGCGCTGGTCGACCACGCGGCGGTCGCTGAGGCGGCCGTCGTCGGGAAGGCGCACGAGCTGAAGGGGCAGGCGATCGCGGCGTTCGTCACGCTGAAGGAGGGGAACGAGCCGACCGACGAGCTGAAGGAGGAGTTGAAGGAGCACGTCGTCGAGAAGATCGGCGCGATCGCCCGGCCGGACGACATCCTCTTCGCCGCGGACCTGCCGAAGACGCGGTCGGGGAAGATCATGCGGCGGCTGCTCCGGGACGTGGCGGAGGGGCGCGCCCTCGGGGACACGACGACGCTCGCCGACCCGGCGGTCGTGGCGCGGCTGAAGAGAGAGTACGAGGGGCAGGAAGCCTGAGGTCGGGCGCCCGCGTCCGCACGCCGGCGTCCGCAGCCCGGCGTGCGCCGCGGCCATGCGGTCCGGCCGGCCGGGGGGCGCGCTCGCGGATCGCCGGCCGGCTATTGTCGGCGGGCGAGGACCGCCTCGCGGTAGCCGCGGGTCATCCTGCGCCGCGATCCATCCTCCAGGACCACGGTGCCGTCCCCCCCCGCGATCGGTCCGGACGTCCTTCGCGCGCTCGAGGTTCACGATCGTGCGGCGGTGGATGCGTCCGAACCGGCCGGGGTCCAGCGACCCGTTGCGACGACGTCACGGACGGCTCTTGTTCCGGTGAACCCGGCACCCTACCTTGGTGCCCGCAACCCCTGCTGCCTCGGGGGTGCGTCGCCAAACCTCTACCGAGGAGGGTTCAATGATATTGCGTTCGTTGTCGAGTCCCGGCCGGCTCGCCGGCTTGCTTGCCTTGACGTTTTTCCTCGCCGGCGACCTCGCGGCCCAGTCGACCGCGACGGTCTCCGGCCGGGTGACCGACGAAGCCGGCGCGCCCGTCGCCGGCGCCCAGGTCGTGGTCACGGATCAGATGACCGGGCTCCAGCGCGGCGTGTTCACGCAGGACGATGGCCGCTACACGGTCGCCGGGCTGCGCGCCGGCGTGACGTACCGGATCGAAGTCCAGATGATCGGCTTCGGCACGGGGGTCGCCGAGGGCGTGGCGCTCGGCGCGGGCGAGGAGCGGACGGTCGACTTCACGCTCGGCAACCAGGCGGTCGCGCTCGACGCGA
This sequence comes from Longimicrobiales bacterium, assembly GCA_036381255.1. Lineage (GTDB taxonomy): Bacteria > Gemmatimonadota > Gemmatimonadetes > Longimicrobiales > RSA9 > CALBZE01. The sequence goes on from DASVDG010000014.1 coordinate 17,339, forward strand.
TCGAGGTCTTCGCCGAGCGCGCGATCGAGCGCCGCACGCCCGTCGCCTACACGGACGTCCGCGCGACGCAGCTGGACCGGCAGCTCGGTTCGCGCGACATCCCGCTCGTGCTCGCGACCACGCCCAGCGTGTACGCGACGGCGCAGGGCGGCGGCGCGGGCGACGCCCGGATCAACGTGCGCGGCTTCGACCAGCGCAACATCGCCATCATGATCAACGGCGTGCCGGTCAACGACATGGAGAACGGCTGGGTCTACTGGTCGAACTGGGACGGCGTCGGTGACGCGGCCGAGTCGGTCCAGGTCCAGCGCGGCCTCTCCGCCGTGAACCTGGCGACGCCCTCGATCGGCGGCACGATGAACGTCGTGACCGAGGCGGCGGCCATGGACCCCGGCGTTTCGCTGAAGCAGGAGTTCGGCAACGACGGCTTCCTCAAGACCACGGTGCACGGCGCGACCGGCCTGCTGGGCGACAAGTTCGCGCTCTCCGGGCTGGTCGCCCGCAAGAGCGGCGACGGCTACTACGACGGCACCTGGCTCGATGCCTGGGCGTACCACGTCGCCGCGAGCTACGTCATCGACGACGCCAACCGCCTCGAGTTCTTCGCGCTCGGCGCGACGCAGCGGCACGGGCAGAACCTGTACAAGCAGAACATCGCGGCGTACAGCCACGAGCTGGCGCGTGAGCTGGGCTACTCCCAGGCGGCGCTCGACGCGTTCCCCGAGGCGGGGCTCCGCTGGAACGAGAACGTGAGCGAGGTCTCTTGCGACTACGCCGGCGAGCAGGCCGTGGGCGATGACACCTTCGAGCGTCACGAGTGCGGGTTCCTGAACGAGCGCGAGAACTTCTACCACAAGCCGCAGGTCAGCCTGAACTGGTACTCGCAACTCAGCGACCGGCTGTTCCTCTCGACCGTCGCGTACTACTCGGGCGGCGAGGGCGGCGGCACCGGCACGGCCGGCAGCATGGTCTGGGACTACTCCGGCCCGTCGCGCGTCGTGGACTACGACGCGACCATCGCCCAGAACCAGGCGAGCGCGACCGGCTCGCGCGGCATCCTGCGCAACAGCCGCAACAACCAGTGGACGGTCGGCGCGATCTCGAAGCTGCGCATCGACGTCTCCGAGCCGCTGTCGGTCCAGTTCGGGCTGGACTGGCGCACGGCCGAGATCGAGCACTACTACGAGGTCCGCGACCTGCTCGGCGGCGATTACTACCTCGCCAGCGGCGACAACGACTTCTGGCCGGCGGCGGGCGTGCAGCTCGGGCTCGGCGACAAGTTCAACTACTTCAACACGAACACCGTGGATTGGTTCGGCGGCTTCGCCCAGGGCGAGTACACGACCGGCAAGTTCACGGCCTACGGGATGGGCGGCATCTCCACCATCAAGTACTCGTACACGGACCACTTCCGCAGGGCGAGCGACAACCCGGCCGACCCCGCGTACGACGACGAGTACTTCATTGAGACGGACAACATCTGGGGCTTCCAGGTGAAGGGCGGCGGCCTCTACAACGTGTCCGACCAGGTGGATGTCTTCGCCAATGCCGGCTACGTCTCGAAGGTCCCGATCTTCGACGGCGTGATCGACGACGGCACGGGCGAGCTGGTCCCCGACTACGACAACGAGATCTTCGTCGCGTTCGAGGCCGGCACGAACTTCCGGAGCCGGGACGGCCGCTTCGCCGGGAAGCTGAACCTGTACCGGACGACGTGGACGAACCGCACCATCACGGAAGGCAGCCGGCTGCCGGACGGGACCGACGGCCTGGCCACGCTGCTCGGCGTGGACGCGGTCCACCAGGGCGTGGAGCTCGAACTCGCGTACCAGCCGATCGACCTGGTCCGCTTCGACGTGGCGGCTTCGTTCGGCGACTGGGCGTACACGAACGATCCGAACGGCACGTTCCGGCCGGACGACGACCCGGACAACGTCACGCCGTACACCTTTTACGTGAAGGACCTGAAGGTCGGCGACCAGCCGCAGACGCAGCTCTCGTACACGGCTTCGCTGTACCCGGTCGAGGGGCTCTACCTCCAGGCGGTCGGCAAGACGTTCGCGAACCACTACGCGTACTTCAACCCGGTGAGCCGTACCGATCCGGACGACCGCGCGCAGAGCTGGAAGGTGCCCGGGTACACGGTCTTCGACCTGCACGCCGGCTACGACCTGCCGCTGGGCAACTCCCCGGTGCAGGCGCGGATCTTCGCGAACGTGTTCAACGTGCTGGACGAGCTCTACGTCCAGGACGCGGTGGACAACTCGAGCTTCAACGCGTTCCGCGACAACGGGTACACCCACTCGGCGGACGATGCCGAGGTGTACATCGGGCTGCCGCGGACCTTCAACATCGGGATCTCGATCCAGTACTGAGAGCCCGCACAGTCGTGAAGTGAGCGAGGGGCCTCCCGCCGGCCGGCGGGAGGCCCCTCGCGCTTTCCGCCCCGCCAGGGTCCGGGCCGCGGGGCGGGGAGGCGACCGCTCGGAACCGACGCCGGCTCCGTCAGACGCCGACGTAGGCCGCCAGGTGCTCGCCGGTCCGCGTCGACCGCGCCGCCACGAGCTCGGCCGGGGTGCCTTCGAACACGATCCGGCCGCCGTCGTGGCCGGCGCCGGGGCCGAGGTCGATGATCCAGTCCGCGTGCGCCATCACCGCCTGGTTGTGCTCGATGACGATGACCGACTTGCCGGAGTCGACGAGCCGGTCGAGCAGGTCGAGCAACTGCTCCACGTCGGCGAGGTGGAGGCCGGTCGTCGGCTCGTCGAGGACGTAGATCCCGCCCTTCTCGCCCATGTGGGTGGCCAGCTTGAGGCGCTGCCGCTCACCGCCGGACAGCGTCGTGAGCGGCTGCCCCAGCGAGAGGTAGCCGAGCCCGACATCGGCGAGCCGCTTCAGGATCTTGTGGGCGGCGGGCGTGCGCCCCCCGCCCGCGCCGAAGAACGCCTCGGCCTCGGTGACCGACATCGCGAGGACCTCGGCGATGTTGCGCCCGCCGAAGGTGTATTCCAGCACCGAGGCCTGGAACCGCCTCCCCTCGCACTCCTCGCAGGGGGTCGCGACGCCGGCCATCATCGCCAGGTCGATGTAGATGACGCCGGCGCCGTTGCAGGTGGGGCACGCGCCCTCGGAGTTGGCGCTGAACAGCGACGGCTTCACGCCGTTCGCCTTCGCGAACGCCTTGCGGATCGGGTCGAGCAGTCCCGTGTACGTCGCCGGGTTGCTGCGCCGCGAACCACGGATCGCGCTCTGGTCGATCGAGACGACGCCCGCGCCGGCGGGGATCGACTCCACGAGCGAGCTCTTGCCGGAACCGGCGACGCCCGTGACGACGACCAGCACCCCGAGCGGGATGTCGACGTCGACGTCGCGCAGGTTGTTCGTCGTCGCGCCGCGGATTTCGAGGGTGCCGGTGGGCGTCCGCACCGTCTCCTTGAGGGCGGCACGGTATTCGAGGTGGCGCCCGGTCAGCGTGCCGCTGGCCCGCAGCCCCTCGACGGTCCCCGCGAAGCAGACGGTGCCGCCCGCCGCGCCGGCGCCGGGGCCGAGATCGATGACGTGGTCGGCGACCTGGATCGTCTCCGGCTCGTGCTCCACGACGAGCACCGTGTTGCCCTTGTCCCGCAGCCGCAGCAGCAGGGCGTTCATCCGCTGGACGTCGTGGGGGTGCAGGCCCGCGGTGGGCTCGTCGAAGACGTAGGTGACGTCGGTGAGCGAGGAGCCGAGGTGGCGGATCATCTTGACGCGCTGCGCCTCGCCCCCCGACAGCGTGCCCGACGGCCGGTCGAGCGAGAGGTAGCCCAGCCCGATCTCGACGAACGACTCGAGCAGGTGCCGCAGCTTGGCGGCCAGCGGCGCCACCGACGGCTCGTCGAGGCCGCGGACCCACTCGGCCAGGTCGCTGACCTGCATCGCGCACGCATCCGCGATGCTGAGCCCCTTGATCTTCGACGACCGGGCCGCCTCGTTGAGCCGCGTGCCGCCGCACTCGGGGCAGGCGGTGAACGTCACCGCCCGCTCCACGAACGCGCGGATGTGCGGCTGCAACGCGTCGACGTCCTTGGAGAGGAACGATTTCTGGATCCGCGGGATCAGCCCCTCATAGGTGATGTTGATGCCGTTGAACTTGACTTTCACCGGCTCCTTGTAGAGGAAGTCGTGCAGCTCGGCCTCGGTGTACTCGCGGATCGGCTTGTCCGGGTCCAGGAATCCGGACTCCGAATACATCCGCACGTTCCAGCCGCCGGCGTTGTACCCCGGGATCGTGAGCGCGCCCTCGCTCAGCGACTTGCGGTCGTCGTACAGCTGGGTCAGGTCGATGTCGCTCACCGAGCCCATCCCCTCGCAGCGCGGACACATGCCGCCGTGGTAGACGACGTCGCGCACCACGATCCGCTCGCCCTTGCCCTTGTCGACGGTCATCGCCCCGCTCGCTTTCCGCATCGGGACGTTGAACGAGTAGGCGGCGGGTGGCCCGATGCGCGGCTCCCCGAGCCGGCTGAAGAGTATGCGCAGCATCGCGTTGGCATCGGTGACGGTGCCGACCGTGGAGCGGGCGTTGGCACCCATCCGTTCCTGGTCGACGACGATCGCCGGCGTCAGCCCCTCCAGCAGATCGACCTCCGGCCGGGCCAGCGTCGGCATGAAGCCCTGCACGAACGCGCTGTAGGTCTCGTTGATCAACCGCTGCGACTCCGCGGCGATCGTGCCGAACACCAGCGAGCTCTTCCCCGAGCCGGAGACGCCGGTGAACACCGTCAGCCGACGCTTCGGGATCTCGACGCTGACGTTCTTGAGGTTGTTCACGCGCGCGCCGTGCACGCGGATCCGGTCGTGGCTGTCGGCAACGTGCCGCGCAGGCGACTGCGGGTCGGTCCTCGTGACCGTGCTCATCGGGTCTCCGTCACCCCTCGAGAGACTTCTTGAGCCCGGCGAGAATGCCCGGCCAGCCGCCCTTCAACGCCTCGAACACCTTGCTGCCCTCGTCGAATTCGTCGTGGACCAGCGTCAATTTCACGCCGTCGCCCGCCGGCTCGATCGTGAACGTGACACGCGAGGCACGCTCGCCCGCGAGCGGCCCCCAGTTCACCTGCCACGCGAAGACGAGCTTCCGCGGGGGATCGGCGAGGATCACCGTGCCCTCGTCCGGCTCGCCCCTGGGCTTGTTGAAGACGATCCGCGAGCCGGTCTGCCATTCGGATTCGAGCCGCGTGCCGTACCAGTAACGCTCCGTGAACGCCGGGTCGGTCAGCGCCTGCCAGACCTGCTCCGGCGTCGCACGGATTTCGGTGACGTAGACCAGTTCCGGCCTCGACGCATCACTCATCCTTCATCTCCAGGTTCCGTTTGAGCTCCGCGAGGGCGTCGAGACGCCCTCGCTCGAATTTCGCGATCCACCGCTCGGCGATCTCGTGGATCGGCACCGGATTCAGGAAATGCAGCTTCTCCCGACCTCGCCACACGGTCGCCACGAGGTTCGCCGCCTCGAGGATCGCGAGGTGTTTGCTCACCGCCTGCCGGCTCATCGCCATCCGCTCGCACAGCTCGCGGAGCGTCTGGCCGTTCTCCGCCCTCAAGCGGTCGAGCAGCTCGCGGCGCGTCGCATCGGCCAGGGCCTTGAACACGTCATCCACGGCCCCAATATGCAACTGATAGGTTGCATGTCAAGCCCCAACGGTGAGGTTGCTTCGGGACGGCAAGCATCCGCTCGGGTTCGGGGGAGGGGATGTGGAGGGGCGAGACGGCGATGGTCGGCGAGAGTCGCCGTCACTACCCTGTTGTCACGGAGCCTGCGATGACTGGCCGACGAGGATTTCCGAGGCGGCATTGAAACGTGCGCGTTTCAGCCGCGCCATCGACGCGATCCCGAGCGCCGGGCCGATCGCCAGCAGGGAGAACGCCGGCCCCCATCCGAACCGGCCCGAGGCCTCGACGGCCAGCCAGATCGAGACGGCGGTGAGCCCGAATCCGAGCGACGTCTGGAGGGTGAGCGCGGTGCCGACCGCGTGCTGCGGCGCGACTTCGGTGACCACCGCGCTGAACTGCGCCGAGTCCGCGACGATCGCGAAGCCCCAGACCAGGGCGACGATTACGACGGCGATCGCCGGCGCGGACGTCATCCACCCGATGACGAGGGCGCAGGCGCCGCTCACCGCCATGGCCGTGATCGTCACGCGCTCGCGGCCGAGCCGGTCCGCCCAGGCGCCGGCGAAGACGGAGCCGAGCGCGCCCATCCCGATCGCGCCGAACCCCACGAAGCCGGCCAGCGTGCCGGCGGCGAGCGGGTCGGTGCCCCGTGCGGCGAAGAAATCGTGGAAGAAGGTGGTGACGAGCGCCCACATCGCGTACA
>DASVDG010000015.1:0-56139 GCA_036381255.1 Longimicrobiales bacterium
TTCGAGCCGATGGTGAGTCCCGGATAGACCGGCCAACGCCGCCGCATGTGGGCTGGATCACCGGCCCGCGCGGCCGGTCCGCATTGGAACCGATGTGGCGCGGGTCGTGCACTTGGTGCCGGCAGTTCTCAATGCCGGCAAGGTGCCGCGCGCTGCCGGCAGCACGAGAGGCGCCGTGCGGCTCGATCCCAGTTTGCCATGCAGTTCATCCGCCGTTTTCTCGCTCGTCTCCGCGCCTGGCATCTCGATCGGCGGAGCGCTCGCATTCCGGCCATCGCCATTCTCGCGGACGCCGCGACGACGATCCACCGGGACGTCACCTCGAACGGCATTCGCGTCTACAGCCTGTGCGGCTGCTGCGGCGCGCGCCTCAACGCCAGCGCCACCTTGTGCGACGAGTGCGCACAGAAGCAAAGTCGGCCGGCACGCCCGTTCTGACGTACATTGCAGTCGTGATCCTAGCGACTCCTCCCGCGCTGAACCGGCCGCACCTCGATTGGGTGCTCGTCGGCGTCGCGCTCGTGCTTCCCTGGGCCTGGTTGGTTGCGCTGGATCGGCTGCTGAAACGGGCGCGCTGAGTGTACGTCGGCCACGCCGCGCTGGCGCTCTTCGCCAAGAGCCGCCGGCAGCGACTCTCGCTCGCCCTTCTCGTGCCAGTGGCCTTCGCGCCAGACTGGATCCAGTGGGTGCTCTACGGCTTCGGATGGACGCGGCCGGCACTATCGCACGCGCTGCTCACGGTGACCGCGGGCGCCGTGGTCGTCGCGGTCGCGTACCGCTGCCTGGTTCGCTCGTCCGGGGCGACCGGCAATGCGCTGGTGCTCTGGCTGCTGTACATGTCGCACTGGGCCGCCGATTTCCTCACGGGAACGACCAAGGCGACCTGGCCGGGCGGTCCCCATGTGGGTCTCGGTCTGTATGGGCATCCGTTTTGGGATTTTCTGATCGAGATGATCGTGGTGGTCGCGTGCTGGCTCGCCTACCAGCGCTCGCTGACGGCAGACGAGCGGAAGCGGACGGCCGGGTGGATGATTCCCGCCGGTCTGGCGGGCATGCAGATCGGCTTTCTTGCGCTGGCACGGGCCGGAGGCTGATCCCCGCCGTTGCCCGCCGGCCCCATGATCGGCATCTTGAAGCCGAGCCCGCCGGCGACGTTGGCCATGCGCCGCATGTCTCTTGCAAGGTTCGGCCGTCGCACTCAACCCGTAGAGGCGACATGGCTGATCAGAGCGGACCGCGCGGCATCGTGACGCTGGTGTGCTTGACGTGTGGAAACGAGAAGTTCTACGACCAGGCGGTGCCGAACGCCGTCACCTGTGACCGGTGCGGCGGCACGGTGTTCCGGAATTTTGCCACCCCAACCGAGCCCGACGAAGCCTCGATCGCGCAGCTCGAAGACCAGGCGCGCAGCATCCAGTACGGCGACGCGTCGCCGGACACCGCGCCGGGTGATGTGCGCGATCTCGATACGCGGTGATCCGCAAGGTGAATCGCGGTCGGTAACGGCGTCTCGCCGGCAGGAGCAATCGTATAATTCTCGATCTGGCTGCCGTCGCCAACGACGCGAAGACCATCGCCGGCCTCGCTGAGGCCTTCCGCCTGACCGTACTCAGCAAGCTGCTGCTCGCCACCCTGCTCGGCGGCGCCATCGGTCTGGAACGCGAGCTGGCGGGCAAGCCCAGCGGCCTGCGCACGAACATCCTGATCTGTGTGGGCGCCGCGCTGTTCATGCAGCTCTCCATCGACGTCGCCGAGATCGGGTTCTCGCCCGACGGCCATCCCTACGGCGACACGACGCGCATCGCCGCGCAGATCGTCTCGGGCATCGGCTTTCTCGGAGCCGGTGCGATCCTGCACAGCGAGGGCGCGGTGGTCGGGCTGACGTCCGCCGCGACCGTCTGGGTGGTCGCGGCCATCGGCGCGGCGGTCGGGGCCGGCTTCTACGTCGACGCCGTGGGCGGCACGCTGCTCATCATGCTCGTGCTCGTCGGGCTGCGGCCGTTCGAAGGCTATCTGCTCGCCAAGCGTCGCCGCGTACGCGCCACGCTGCGCGTGAAGCCTGGCGTCGGCTTCGACTCGATCGAGCGGGTCATCCAACGAGAGGGCGTGCACGTCTTCTCGCGGCGCACGTTCGAGCACGATACGGATCGCACCTTCGAGCTCGAGCTGATCGGCGCGTCCAGCGCGCTGGAGCGCGCGCTCGGCAAGGCGCGCGTGAACGAGGACGTGATCAGCGTCAACGTCGAATGACGGAACGCCTGCTCGTCGCCGACCTCAACGCGAGCTCGCGCAACTGGGCGCTCCCGCCCGACGGAGAGGCGCGACTCCGGCGCGAAGCGCCGCCGGGCTGGCGCATTCACGTCGTGCGATCGACGACGAGCTCGGATGGCGACGGACCGCCGCGGCCCAGCGACGAGGTGATGGCGGCGGTGGCCGGCGCCGAGGCCTACTTCGGCTTCGGCATTCCCCGGCTCCTCTTTCTCGAGGCGAAGAAGCTCGCGTGGGTGCACTCGGCGGCGGCCGGCGTCGGCAGCGCGCTGTACCCGGAGATGCTCGCGAGTCCGGTCATTCTCACCAACTCGGCGGGCATTCACGCCATCCCCATCGCGGAGTACGTCGTCGCCGGCGTGCTGCACTTTCTTCGCGGGCTCGACTTCGTGGTCGATCAGCAGCGACGCGGGGAATGGAGCAAGGCCCCGTTCGTCTCGCTCGACGCGCCGCTGCGCGAGATGGACAGCGTCCGCGCCCTCATCGTTGGAGTGGGCGGGATCGGCGGCGAGGCGGCCAAGCGCCTCTCGGCGCTCGGGGCCCGGTGCACGGGCGTGCGGCGCCGCGTCGCCGCGGGCGTGCCCGACGGTTTCGAGCGCGTGATCGGCCTCGATCAGTTCGACGCGGCCCTCCCCGAGCACGACGTCATCGTGCTCGCGGTGCCGATGACCGCCGAGACGCGCGGCTTGCTGACGGCGGAGCGCCTGGATCGTCTTCCGAAGTCGGCCGTCGTGGTGAATGTCGCGCGCGGGGCGCTGATCGATGAGGACGCGATCGCCGAACGTCTGCGCGACGGCCGCATTCGCGGCGCGGTGCTGGACGTCTTCCGCCACGAGCCACTGGCAGCGGACAGCCCGCTGTGGCAGCTTCGTTCGGTGCTGGTCAGCCCGCACATCTCTCCCGTGTCCCCCGGCCGGTTCTGGCCAAGGCAGCTCGATCTCTTTCTCGAGAATTGGCGCCGCTATGTCCGTGGCGACGCGATGCTGAACGTGGTCGACAAGAACGCCGGATACTGAGAAGGTATGGAAAAGATCATCAAAGCCGCCGTCGACCGGGGCGCGTCCGACCTGCACATCAAGGCGGGCGACGTCTTCCGCGCGCGCATCAATGGCGACCTCGTCCCGCTCACGCGTCAGGCGCTGACGCCGGAGCAGACCCGCGCCATCGCGCTGCACCTCATGCACAACGAGGACGACAAGGCGCGCATCGACAAGATCCTCGACTACGACTGTTCGTGGGCGGCGTCCGGCATCGGACGCTTCCGCGTCAACATCATGCGCCAGCGCGGCTCGTTCTCGATCATCATGCGCGTGATTCCGTGGGAGGTGCCGACCTTCGAAAAGCTCGGGCTGCCTCCCGTCATGGCGAAGATCGCCGAAGCGGAGCGTGGCATGGTGCTGGTGACCGGCGTGACGGGCTCGGGCAAGTCGAGCACGATGGCGGCGCTGATCGACTACATCAACCAGCGCGAGTCGGGGCACATCCTCACGCTGGAGAACCCCATTGAGTTCCTGCACAAGGACAAGAACTGCTCCGTGACGCAGCGCGAGATCGGCTCGGACACGGAAGACTTCAAGATGGGGTTGCGCGCCGCGCTGCGTCAGGATCCGGACGTGATCATGATCGGCGAGCTCCGCGACGCGGAGACGATCGACACCGCCATGAAGGCGGCGGAGACCGGCCACGTCCTCATGTCGACGCTGCATACGCCGGATGCGTCGAGCACGATCATGCGCATGATGGCGATGTTTCCGCCCGAGGAGCAGGACGTCGTGCGCATCCGCCTCGCCGAGTCGCTGACGGCGGTGATATCCCAGCGGCTCCTGCCCAAGCGCGACGGCAAGGGACGCGCGGTTGCCGCCGAGGTCATGATCAACACGCCGTCCATTCGCGACCTCATCGCCGAGGGTTCGCGCATCGGTGAGATCAAGGATTTCATCGAGGAAGGACGCGAGCAGTACGGCATGCAGACGTTCGACCAGTGCCTGGCCGACCTCGTGGCGCGCGGGGACGTGACGTTCGACGTCGCCAAGGCCGCGGCCAGCAATCCGTCGGATTTCGAGCTCAAGATGCGCATGTTCTCGAACACGCCATCGGAGGGCATCGTCACGTCCGCCGAAACGCCGCCGGAGGGCAGCGGGACGCCCAGCGGGCAGCTGGAAGGCATGCAGGCGGGCGGCCTGGATTTTCTCGGCCAATGAAGAAGCGACTCGAGGGCGTCTTCGGGCCGGTCGTCACGACGTTCTACCGTGAAGGTGGCGAGCTCGATCTGGCGTCGTTCGCGGCCAACGTGCTGTCGCACGTCGCCGCCGGGCTGCACGGCGTCGTCGTCGCCGGGTCGACCGGCGAAGCGGCGCTGCTCGACGCGAACGAGCGTCGCGAGCTGGTCAACGCGGCGCGCGAGGTGCTTCCGTCGGACAAGGCGCTGCTCGTCGGCACCGGCGCGGAGTCCACGCGCACGGCCATTCAACTGACGCGCGACGCCGCCGAGCGCGGCGCCGACGCGGTGCTCGTGGTGTCGCCGCACTACTACGGCGCGAACATGACGGCGCCCGCACTCAAGCAGCACTACTGGCGCCTCGCCGACCAGAGCCCGGTGCCGGTGCTGCTGTACAACATTCCGAAGTACATGCACTTCTCGCTCGGGCCGGAGCTGGTCCACGAGCTCTCGATGCACGAGAACATCGTCGGCATCAAGGACAGCTCGGGCAACCGCGAGCTCATGTCGTCGTACCTCAACTGCGCGTCGGAGTCGTTCGCGATCCTGACCGGCAACGCCCAGATCTTCCAGTACTCGCTGCAGGCGGGAGCGCGCGGCGGCATTCTCGCCGTCGGATTGTTCGCGCCGGCGCTCGCCCTCGACGTGTACGAGTCGCAGCGTCGCGGCGACTCCGCCGCGGCCGGCGCGGCGCAGGAGCGTCTCGCGCCGCTCGGCGCCCGGATCGTCGGCGAGCTTGGCATCGCGGGGGTGAAGGCCGCTCTCGATTACGTCGGCCTCGTTGGCGGACCGGTGCGCTCGCCGCTCATGCCACTCACCGACGCCCAGCGGGGCGACGTGGAGCAATTGATGCGCGCCGCCGAGCTGTCCCCTATCGGGTGATGTGAGCGCCGCGGCGCGCCACCTCGAGCATCTGGCGGCGCGCCCACGCCCCACGGGCAGCGCGGCTGTGGCGGACGCGCGCCGGTACTGCGCCGAGGTCCTGCAGGCGGCTGGTTTCGGAACCGCGGAGGCGCCATTCCAGTTCTCGGGGTTCCCGGGCCGGCTTGGCACGCCGATCGGCGGTGCGTGGCTCGCGATTGCGTTGACCCTGGCGGCGCACCTCGCCGTGACTGGTCACCCGATGATGGCGGCCTGCAGTCTGGTCGCCGCGACAGCGCTCCTCGGCATCGTCGGCGGTCTGCTCGCGTCGCGCGGGGTGGTCAGTCTCGGCGTCATGCGCGAAACTGGCGTGAACCTCGAGGCCACGCGGCCGGGGATGGCGCCGCATGTTTGGCTCGTGGCGCACATCGACTCCAAGTGGCAGCCGATCCCGATGCTGGCGCGGGCGGCGGGGATCACCACGCTCGTGTTGTGCGCTCTGGCCGCGCTGGCGCTCGCCATCGCGGGCGTCTCCGCGACAGGCGCCTGGCATTGGCTGACCGTCGTTGGCTGGATCGGCGCGTTGCCGGTGCTACTGTCGGTTGTCGGCGCGCGTGGACCGGGGGCGCTGGACAACGCGAGCGGCGTGGCGGCCGTGCTGGCGGCGGCCTCGGCGCTCCCGCACGTCGCGCCGGTCGGGGTGCTGATCACGGACGCCGAGGAGCTTGGCCTGGCCGGAGCGCGCGCGTGGGCGGCGCGCCGCGAGCCCGGCATCGCGCTCAACTGCGACGGCGTGGACGACACGGGAGTCCTGAGCGTGATGTACAACGGTAGACGGCCCGAGTCGCTCACGGCGGCGATTCGGCACGGGGCCGGCGGCGCGTGCGTACGCATCATGCCCATGATTCCGGGCGTGCTCGCCGACAATGTCGCCTTCACCTCCGCCGGCTGGCGGAGCGTGACACTCAGCAAGGGTTCGCTTCGTACGCTTCAGCGAATCCACACCATGTCCGACGACCTCGCGCACCTGAGCGGCGCGGGAATCGACGAAGTGGCGCGGGTGCTCGCCCGCGCCGCACAGGAGCTTTGCCAATGAACCAACTGCTGCTCGGAGCCGCGCTCCTGCTCGGCTTGATCATGATCCCGTTCGGCATGCCCGGCACCCTCGTGATGTTCGCTGCCGTGCTCTGCTACAAGCTGCTGGTTCCCACGGGTGGAATCGGCTGGGCCACGGTCGTCATCACCGGCGCGCTGATGCTCGCCGCCGAGGGACTCGAGTGGGTGCTCACCAGCCGCTTCACGCGAAAGTACGGCGGCTCGCGGCGCGCCAGCTGGGGCGCCGTGATCGGCGGCATGATCGGCGCGTTCTTCGGCGTGCCGATTCCCATTCTGGGTTCCGTCGTCGGCGCATTCATCGGCGCGTTCGCCGGGGCACTGGTCGCCGAATTCAGTCGCGGCAGCGGCACCGGCGCGTCCACGCGCGTCGCGTGGGGGGCGCTGATCGGGCGCGTCACGGGCGCCGCGGTGAAGGTGGCGCTCGGGTTCGTGATCGTGGTATGGGCGATGTTCGCGGCGTTCACGTAGCCCGTCGAGTTGACTCTCCCCCTCTCAGCGGTAGATTCAAACAACGCCCCCACGGACCCGTCGGGGCGTATTTTTTTGCGCGCGAACTCGGGAATACGCACGAATGTTCACTCAGTCGAATCGCACGGTCGTCGTCGTCGGGGCTCAATGGGGCGACGAGGGCAAGGGGAAGCTCGTGGACGTTCTCGCCGAGCGGGCCGACTGGGTCGTGCGATATCAAGGGGGAGCCAACGCCGGGCACACGGTGGTGCTCGGCGACAAGTCCTTCATTCTCCACCAGATCCCCAGCGGCATCCTGCACGAAGGCGTGCGTTGCGCGATCGGTAACGGCGTGGTGCTCGATCCGGACACGCTCTTCACCGAAATCGACGGCCTGGTGAAGGACGGCATCGACGTCGAGGGCCGGCTGTACGTGAGCGACCGCGCACATCTCGTGCTGCCGTACCACAAGCTCATCGATTCGGAGAGCTCGCACAGCAAGGAACTGGGGACGACGGGCCGCGGCATCGGTCCCGCCTACGAGGACAAGGTCGCGCGCCGCGGCGTGCGCGTGGTGGACCTGCGTCATCGCGACCGTCTGCGCGAGCTCGTGTCGCGCGGCTGCGATCACGCCAACGCGCAGCTCATGCGCTTCAAGTCGGACAAGCGCGTGGACGCCGATTCGACCATCGCGCTGCTCGACTCACTCGCCGAGCGCCTGATGCCGCTCGCCGAGGACGTGGGCCTGATGGTGCATCGCGCGCAGAAGACGAGCGCCGCGATTCTCCTCGAGGGCGCGCAGGGATCGCTGCTCGACGTCGATCACGGCACGTACCCGTTCGTGACGTCCAGCAGCACGACGGCCGGCGGCGCGTGCATCGGCTCGGGACTGCCGCCCACGGCCATCGACGCGGTGCTCGGCGTGGTGAAGGCATATACGACGCGCGTCGGCACGGGCCCGCTGCCGACGTTGATGGACGGCCCCATGGAGGAGCGCGTCCGGTCGCTCGGCAACGAGTTCGGCGCCACCACCGGGCGGGCGCGCCGCTGCGGCTGGTTCGACGCGCTCGTCGTTCGCTATGCGAGCCGCATCAACGGCCTCACCGACCTCGCGGTTACGAAGCTGGACGTGCTCGACACGCTCGATCGCCTCGCGATCTGCACGGGCTACGAGGTGGAAGGGGAGCTTCACACCGAATTCCCGGGCGACATCGCGGCCCTCGATCAGGTCAAGCCGCGGTATGAGTGGCTGGACGGCTGGCTGGAGTCCACCGCCAACGCCCGCCGGCTCGAGGACCTTCCGAAGGCCGCGCGCCGTTACCTCGACCGCATGCAGGAGCTCATCGAGACCCGGATCACGTACGTGAGCGTCGGCACGCGTCGCGACCAGATCATCGGGTTGTGACCGACGTCGACCTGCTCATCGTCGGCGGCGGCCCGTGCGGGCTCGCGACGGCGATCTCGGCCCAGCGCGCCGGGCTGCGGTCGCTCGTGCTCGAGGGAGAAGCGGTGGTGAGCACCATCGCGCACTATCCGACGTACGTCCGATTCTTCTCGACGGCCGAGAAGCTTTCGCTGGGCGGACTCCCGTTCATCGTCGCGACGGAGAAGCCCTCGCGGCGTGACGCGCTCGCCTACTATCGCGGCGTGGTGAAGCACTTCGACATCCCCGTGCGGCAGTACGAGCGCGTGACCGCCATCGAGCGCGACGGGGAGGGCTTTCTCGTGCGCTCGAACTCGCGCGCCGAAGGCGAACGCAGCACGAGTGCGCGCGGCGTGGTCGTCGCCACGGGCTACTTCGGTTCGCCGAATCGACTCGGCGTTCCCGGTGAAGCGTTGCCGCACGTGACGCACGTCTATCGCGAGGGCCACGAGGCCTTCGACCAGGACGTGGTCGTCATCGGCGGCGGAAACTCGGCGGCCGAGGCGGCGCTCGACCTCTGGCGTTCGGGCGCTCGCGTCACGCTCGTGCACTTCGGTCCCACGTTCGACAAGAAGATCAAGCCGTGGGTGTTGCCCGACTTCGTCAATCGCGAGAAGGAGGGGAGCATCGGGGCGCGTTGGGACAGCCGCGTCACCCGCATCGAGCGCGACGCCGTGTTCATTGCCGGGCCACGCGGTGAGGAGCGCCTGAAGGCGAGCTTCGTCTACGTGATGACCGGCTTCGCGCCGAACATGGAGCTCCTGCGCGCGGCCGGCGTCCCCATCGATGAGAAGACGGGCATTCCCGCCCACAATCCCGACACGCTGGAAACTTCGGTTCCGGGATTGTTCATCGCCGGCGTGGTCGTTGCGGGTTTCGACGCCAACAAGGTGTTCATCGAGAACGGCCGGTATCACGGCGACAAGATCGTCGCGCGGCTGCTCGGCAAGGAGCGACCGCCGGAACCGCGGCTGAGCGCGGAACTCGATACCTGATAAATTCAGTCAGCCAGTCTGCTAGTGTGCTAGTCTGCTAGCGGGTCAACCTGCTGTTGCTAGCAACTGCCGGTGCCCCGCTAGCGAACTAGCCGACTAGCGAACTAGCCGACTGCGGTATAGCCGACTGCAGCACTTACCCAAGAGCTCCACATGCCACAGCCAGACGTCATGGAAAAGCTCGTGTCGCTCTGCAAGCGGCGCGGCTTCATCTTTCAATCATCCGAGATCTATGGCGGCACCGGGTCCGTGTGGGATTACGGCCCGCTTGGGGTGGAGCTCAAGAAGAACCTGAAGGACCGTTGGTGGCACGCCATGGTGCGCGCCCGCGACGACATCGAGGGGCTCGACGCCGCCATCCTCATGCACCCGCGCGTGTGGGAGGCCAGCGGCCACGTCGCCGGCTTCACCGACCCGCTCGTCGACTGCCGCAACTGCAAGAAGCGCTTTCGCGCCGACGACCCGAAGATCAAGGGCACGCCCGGCACGCCTGACGCCCAATGCCCCGCCTGCGGCATGAAAGGCACGTTGTCGGAAGCGCGCATGTTCAACCTCATGTTCAAGACGTTCATGGGGCCGGTGGAGGACAGCGCGTCCGTGGTCTACCTGCGCCCGGAAACGGCGCAGGGCATCTACGTGAACTTCCTGAACGTCCAGCAGTCGACGCGCCAGAAGGTGCCCTTCGGCATTGCGCAGATCGGCAAGGCGTTCCGTAACGAGATCACACCGGGAAATTTCATCTTTCGAACACGCGAGTTCGAGCAGATGGAGATGCAGTTCTTCGTCGAGCCCGGCACGGACGAGGAGTGGTTCGAATACTGGAAGGCGCGGCGGATGGAGTGGGTTCTGTCGCTGGGGATCCGGGGCGACAGGGTCCGGTTCCACCAGCACTCGCCCGAGGAGCTGGCGCACTACGCGAAGGCGGCGTTCGACATCGAGTACGCGTTCCCGTTCGGCTGGCAGGAGTTCGAGGGGATCCACAACCGGACCGACTTCGACCTGGGCCGGCACCAGGAGTACTCGGGGAAGCGGCTCGAATACATCGACCCGATCGACCGCGACAAGCGATACATTCCGTACGTGATCGAGACATCGGCGGGCGCGGACCGCACGACGCTGGTCGTGCTCGCGGACGCGTACCGCGAGGAGGAGGTCGAGGGCGAGTCGCGGGTCGTGCTCGGGCTGCACCCGCGGCTGGCGCCGATCAAGGCGGCGATCCTGCCGCTGGTCCGGAAGGATGGACTGCCGGAGGTCGCCGAGCGGCTGCACCGGGAGTTCCGCGAGGCCGGCGTCCCGTCGCAGTACGACGACAGCGGTTCGATCGGCAAGCGCTACCGCCGGCAGGACGAGGCCGGAACGCCGTTCGCGGTGACCGTGGACGGCCAGACGCTCGAGGATGACACGGTCACGGTCCGCGACCGCGACACGCTGCGGCAGGAGCGGGTCGGCCTGGACCGGGTGCTGGCGTACGTCCGGGAACGCATCGGCTGAGGGAGATGGATCCGGGGTTCGTTCGTCGGGTCGAGGAGTTCTGGGCCGTGCTCGGCCGCGAGCAGTACCACGCGCTCGCGGGGCTGACGGCGCGGCCGGCGCTGGCCGCCGTCTACGAGCGCTACGGCGACCTGTTCCGGACGGACACGCTCTCGGCGCTGGCGGACGCCGAGCGCGCGGCGGCGGGAGATGCGCGGCGGCGCTTGCGCGCGCTGCGCGAGTTCCTGATCACGAGCGCGGCGGAGCGCGCGGCGGCGGACGTGATCGACCGCCGGCTGGCGTGGGAGGCGGCGACGCATCTCGAGGTCGGCGGCGAGCGGATCCCGCTGCGCCAGGCGGCCCGGGCGCTGGCGAACGCGTCGGATCCCAACGTGCGCCGCGCGATCGAGGCCGCGCGGCTGGCGGCGCTCCGCGAGGTCGAGCCGATCGACCGGGACCGCTTCGAGCGGGACTGGGACACGTTCCGCCTGGCCGGCGGCGGGCCGCGCGAGGCGTGGGAGTCGCTGACGGGGATCGACCTCGGCGCGCTCGCGGCGGCCGCGCGCACGCTGCTCGACGAGACCGAGGCCATCTACCGCGACCTGCTGACGTACGAGCTGCCGCGACGCCTGGGCGTCACGCTGGGCGAGGCGATCGCGGCGGACCGGCTGCGGCTCGAGCGCGCGCCGTGGCTCGATGCGCGGTTCGGCGCCGCGGACCCCGTCGCCGTCGCGCGGCGGCAGCTCCGGGAGCTCGGGTGGGACGTCGAGGCCGGCGGCCGCATCGCGCTCGACCTCGAGGCGCGCCCGGCGAAGGCGTCACGCGCGTTCTGCTCGGTGATCCGCGTGCCCGACGAGGTCGTGCTCGTGGTGTCGCGGTCGGGCGGGTGGCGCGACTGGTACGCGTTCTTCCACGAGCTGGGCCACGCGCAGCACTTCGCACGCGTCGACGCCGCGCTGCCGTTCGAGGACCGCGCACTCGGCGACACCTCGGTCACCGAAGGGTACGCCCGCCTCTTCGACCGGCTCCCCGCGCACGCGGCCTGGCTCAGACGCTATCTCGGCTTCGCCGGCGACGAGCTCGCCGAGTTCATCCGACTCGCCGCGCTGCTCGACCTGCTCCAGCTCCGCCGCCAGGCCGGGAAGCTGCTGTACGAGACCGAGCTGCACGGCGCAGGACGTTTCGACGGCATGCCCGAGCTCTACGCCGAGCGCATGGCCGAGGCCACGCTGCTGCCGCACGACCCGGCCGCCTACCTGGACGACGTCGATCCGCACTTCTACTGCGCCCGCTACCTGCGCGCCTGGGCGCTCTCCGCGCTCCTGGCGGAGCGACTGCGCGAGACGTTCGACGAGGACTGGTACCGGAACCCGAGGAGCGCGCCGTTCCTCGAGGATCTGTTCGCCCGCGGCCAGGCCGAGGACGGCGATGCCCTGGCGAAGCGGCTGGGCGAGGAGCGGCTGACGTTCGACCGCGTCCGCGTCCAGCTCGAAGAGGCGATCGTTTAGCGGCGGGCCCGGCCACGCGGCCTGCGGCCGCCAGCATCGAATCACCGTTTCACCCATAGCGACAAGGAGGCAGAGTGGCCGAGCGGGTCCAGCAGTTCTCGAACCGGTGGGTCATGCTCGCGACCATGCTCGGCATGGCCGTGGGGACGGGGAACATCTGGAGGTTCCCCCGCGTCGCCGCGACGAACGGCGGCGGTTCCTTCCTGATCCCGTGGGTCATCTTCCTGGTCCTCTGGTCCATCCCCCTGATCCTCGTGGAGTTCACGGTCGGCAAGGAGACGCGGTCGGGGCCGGTCGGCGCGTTCGCGCGGCTGATCGGGAAGAAGTACGCGTGGATGGGCGCGTTCATCGCGTGGACGTCGACGGCGATCATGTTCTACTACTCGGTCGTCACGGGGTGGTCGCTGCGCTACCTGGCGGCGTCGCTGACCGGCGAGCTGTCGGGCGCGGACCCGGGCGCGCTGTGGAACGCGTTCGCGTTCTCGGGCGACGCGCTGTGGTATCACGCCGCGGCGATGCTCCTCGCGGTGCTGGTGGTGGCGAAAGGCGTGAAGGGGATCGAGACGGCGAACAACATCATGATCCCGTCGTTGTTCGTGCTGCTCATCATCCTGGCGATCCGCGCGGTGACGCTGGACGGCGCGGGGAGCGGGCTGGCGTTCCTGTTCTCCGTGGACGTCGAGGCGCTGACGAACTACGAGGTCTGGCTGGCGGCGCTGACGCAGAACGCGTGGTCGACGGGCGCCGGGTGGGGGATGATCACGGCGTACGCGATCTACCTGCGGAAGAACGAGGACACGGTCCTCAACGCGTTCGCGCTCGGCGTGGGCAACAACGTGGCCGGGCTGATCGCGGGGATCATGGTGTTGTGCACGATCTTCTCGATCCTGCCGAATGCGGCCTCGGAGATCGTGGGCGCCGGGAACACGGGCCTGACGTTCATCTGGGCGCCGCAGCTGTTCTCGCAGATGCCGGCCGGTGGCTTCTTCATGGTGCTGTTCTTCCTCGCGCTCGCGTTCGCGGCGATCACGTCGCTGATCTCGATGGTCGAGCTGGCTGCGCGGGTGCTCGAGGATACCGGCATGTCGCGCGGCCGCGCGCTCGCGGTGGTCGGCGTCGCCGGCTTCGCGCTCGGCGTGCCGTCGGCGCTCTCCGAGGACGTGTTCAACAACCAGGACTTCATCTGGGGCGTCGCGCTGATGGTGTCCGGGCTGTTCTTCGCGTACGCCGTGCTCAAGTACGGCGTCGCGCGGTTCCGGGAGAAGCTGGTCAACACGGAGGACGCGGACCTCAAGATCGGCCGGTGGTGGGAGTGGGCGATCCGCCTGGCGATCGTGGAGGCCGCGGCGCTCGTCGTCTGGTGGTTCTGGGAAGAGGGTGGGATCCAGCAGGCGATGGACGGCAACTGGGGTGCGCTGTTCGGCACCTACGGCATCGGCTGGGCGCTGGTGCAGTGGGGCGTCGCGCTGGCGGCGTTCATCGCGCTGAACGGCTGGCTGGTCCGGCGGCTCGAGGCACGCGGGGCCGGGACGACGGTGCCCGAGGGCGAGGTGCCGGCGTCGATCCCGTAGCGGGTCCGGATGACGTTCGAAGCTTTCGACCGACTCGCCCGGCGGTATTGGGGCGAGATCCCGGACGCGTACAAGGAGGGTGTGGACGGATTGGTCGTGGAGCGGCGCGCGCTGCCGCACCCGACGCTGGCCGACATCTACACGCTCGGCGAATGCGTGACGGAGGCGTACCCGTCCGAGTACGGCGGGCCGGAAACGATCCGGTCCGCCGTCGTGCTGTATTACGGCTCGTTCCGGCGCCTGTCGCGGCTGGACCCGGAGTTCGACTGGGAGGACGAGCTGTGGGAGACGCTGACGCACGAGTTGAAGCACCACCTCGAGTGGCTGGCGGACGAGGATGCGCTGGAGGCGCTGGACTTCGCGGTCGACGAGAATTTCAAGCGCGTGGAGGGCGAGCCGTTCGATCCGTTCTTCTACCGGTCGGGCGAGGTCGCGGCGGAGGGGGTGTGGAAGGTCGAGCGCGACTATTTCCTCGAGCGGGAGTACGCGCCCGGGGCCGCGCCGGCGGGTGCGGCGCGGTTCGTGTGGCACGGCCGGGCCTACCGCGTCGCCGTGCCGGAGTCGCTCGGCGACGTCTGCTTCATCACGATCGAGGACGGGCTGGACGAGCCGCCGGACGGCGAGGTCTGTCTGGTGCTGGTGCGGCGGCAGCCGCTGCGTGAGGCGCTGGCCTCGCTGTTTCGCCGCCGTGCGGCCGCGGTGGTGGAGGCGGCGGGGCGGGCCGAGCCCGCGGAGTGACGGCACGCGCGCGACACCCGCGGGCCCGGCCGATCCGCTAGAGGACGCCGTTCAACGCGTCCACGAAGCCGCGTCCGGAGTACGGGTCCTTTCCGGCGCCGGCCGCGGACTCGAGGAGCCGGGACCGGAGCTCGGCGGGCGGGATGTCGCTGTGGCGCTGGAGGATCAGCGCCGCGACGCCCGCGACGGCGGGCGCGGCCATGCTCGTGCCGGCCGACCAGGAGTAGGAGGCGGTGCTGGTCGGCCCGCCGCGCACGGTGCTGACCACCATGTCGAAGACCCAGCAGGGCTGGACGATCGGGCCGATCGTCGTATCGACCGCGCAGAGGTCGTCGCCGGGGAGCGCGAAGTCGCCGCCGGGGCCGGCGATGTCGATCAGCGCGCGGCCGAAGTTCGTGTAGGACGCCGGGCGGTCGAAATCGGTGGCGCCGAGCGCCCACCCGAGCGGCGCGGTCGCGGCGACGGAGACGACGTGGCGGTTCGCCGCGGGCGTGAAGGTCAACGTCTTCAGCGAGTCGGTGTCGATCGCGTCGTTCCCCGCCGCGGCGATGACCAGGACGCCGCGCTTGTGCGCGTACGCGGTGGCCCGATCGATCGCCTTCATGAAGGCGTCGATCGCCTGTTTGAACGGCTTCAGCTTCTCGTCGAGGAGCGCGCCGAGGCTCATGTTGATGATGTCGGCGCCGGCGCCGCCCTCGGCGCGCGGGGTCGCGGCGTAGAGGATCCCTCCGAGGATCCAGTCGAAGTCGCCGGAGCCGCCGTGCAGGACTTTCACGCCGATGATCGTCGCGTCCGGGGCGATGCCGATCGTGCCGATCCCGTTGTCCTCCGCGGCGATGATCCCGGCCACGTGCGTGCCGTGCCAGAACGTGCCGAGGTCCTCGTTGAACGCGGTGCCGGGGACGAACGACGTCGATGCGGCGACGTCGAGGTTGTCGTCCAGGTCCACGTGCCGGTCGTGGATCCCGCCGTCGAGGACGGCGACCCGCACCCCGGCGCCGGTGTAGCCGGCCGCCCAGGCCTCGGGTGCGTGGATCGCTCCGGGCGCCCACTGGAGCGCGTAGAACGTCTCGTCATCGCCGAAGCTCGCGGACTCCGCCGCATCGCCCGCCGCCTCCAGCACGGGCGACTCTTCGACCGGCTCGTGCCACTGGATCCGCAGGTTGGGGACGACCGCGTCGATCCCCGGGAGGCCGGCCGCACGCGCGTCGAACGCGGGATCGTCGGACCGGACGACCGCCACGCCGATCTGCGGATAGACCTGCCGCACGGCGCCGCCCGCCGCGCGCATCCGCGCCTCGAAGTCCGCGGGCAGCGCCTCGGTCGTGGCGATCACGAGGTAGTCGGAGCCGGCTGCGACCGCTGAAAACGACGGCGCGGTCGCATCGGGCCCGGTCGGCGGGGCGGCGGTGTCGGCGCACGCCGTCACGACGAGGCCGAGTGCCGCGAGGAACGCCCCGGGGAGGATACGGGGATGGCGCTCCATGAACGCACCTCCTGGATTGTGGGGATCGGGGGTCGGCGGAGGGCCGGGATCCGCGCCGGACGCCGGAGGCGATGAAGCGCCGAACCGGAGCCCGCCGACCGACGAGCGGAGCGGCTCGAGGGTGCCGGAGCCCGGCCCAGCGCCGGACCGGAGGAGTTGCCGAGGTCGCCGGGCCGCGCGGGCCGGGCGACGGCGTGCCCCAAGATGCCATGCCGGGTCCGGGCGATCAAGGTCGGCGTGAGGCGCGGCGCGCGGCGAGTGGACGCGGGCGGGCGCGGCGGCTATGATGGAGCGCATGGGAGAGGGGATGCGGGAAGGTCCGGGCGCGGCCGTGCGGCTGACGCCGTACGAGCTGGTCTTCGGCTACGAAGCGTTCGAGGGCGACCGGTTCCCGGCGATCGGGAGCGAGGTCGAGGCGCGTGGCGTGGACACGGGGGCGCCGGAGCGGTTCCTGGTGCTCGAAGCGGTGCAGTCGCTGCTGCGCGAGCTCGCGCCGGACGAGGCGGGCGCGGACGTCTACGGGCGGTACGGCGCGCTGCTGTACCAGGCGTGGCATTTCTGGCGGTTCGGCCGGCGGCTCCTGGTGCTGGATCCGGAGCAGGCGCGGCGGCTGGTCGACGCGCGGTTCCCGGAGGTCGGCGCGTGGGAGCTGACGCCGCCGTACCCGGCGGGGTACGTGCAGCTCCCGCGGCACCTGTTCTGGGCGCGGACCGATGCATCGGCGCCGCCGGAGCCGGTGGACGGGTGGTTCTGGACGATGCTCGGGAGCGGCGACGCGGAGAGCCCGCCGTACGAGCGGATCGACCTGCTGTTCGTGCTGGGGATGCGGCCGGACCGGGCGGGGTTCGGGACGGTGCCGGTCGCGGCGGCGCTGCACGGCGCGCCGGTCGGCCACTGGGCGGACGGGGAGGCGCGGCCGGAGGGCGGCGACTTCTCGAACGTGCTGCCGGGCGGCGAGCTCCAGGACTGGTACGCGCTGGTCACGGAGCAGGAAGCGCTGAAGCTGGCGTCGCGGACGTTCTGGCACCTGGCGTCGAACCCGGACGCGCTGAGCGCGGAGCAACGGGCGCCGGCGGGCCCGCCGCCGGGGCCGCACCGCTTCCCGCCGAGCGCGCTTGCATACCAGATGATCCTGCCGGTGGGCGATGGATAAGCACGCGATCGCGGCGGTGCTGAACGAGATCGGCACGCTGATGGAGTTGCAGGGGCAGAACCCGTTCCGGGCGCGGGCGTTCTACAGCGCGGCGCGCGCGGTCGAGTCGCTCGACGGCGACGTGGCGGCGCTGGCGCGGTCGGGCGAGCTGGCGGCGGTCAGGGGCGTCGGCCCGGCGACGGCGGAGGTCGCGCGGGAGCTGGTCGAGACCGGCATCTCGACGGTGCACCGCGAGCTGCGCGAGGCGACGCCCGACGGGCTGTTCGACGTCCTGGGCGTGCCGGGGCTCGGCGCGAAGCGGATCCACACGCTGCACCGCGAGCTCGGCATCGCGTCGCTGGACGACCTCGAGCGCGCGGCGCGGGACGGGCGGATCGCGGCGCTGTCGGGCTTCGGCGCGAAGACGCAGGAGAAGATCCTCGAGGGCGTCGCGTTCCTGCGCAGCATGGCGGGGCGGCGGCGGTGGCCGGAGGGGAACGGCATCGCCGAGTGGGTGTGCGAGCAGTTGCGGGGCCACCCCTCGATCGCGCGGCTGGGCGTGGCGGGCGCCGTGCGCCGCCTGCTGGAGACGGTCGACGGGGTCGAGCTCATCGCCGCCGCGGAGGATGCGGCGGCCGTGCTCCGCGCGTTCGAGGAACTGCCGGGCGTGGGGAGCGTTGAGCGCGAAGGCGAAGGCGCGGCGCGGGTGCGGCTTTCGGATGGCGTGTGGGCACGGCTGCGCTGCGTCGCGCCGGGATCGTTCGCGGCCGCGCTGGCGCACGCGACGGGGAGCGACGAGCACTGGGGCGCGCTGGTCGCGCACGCCGCCGGGCTCGGCCTCGAGCTGACGGACGCCGCGCTGCTGCGCGACGGCGCCCCGGTCGACCTCGCCGACGAGGCCGCGCTGTACGCCGCGCTCGGGCTGGCGTACGTGCCGCCGGAGCTGCGGGAGGGGCGGGGCGAGGTGGAGGCGGCGCGCGCCGGCGCGCTGCCGCGCCTCGTCGCCTACGACGACCTGCGCGGGTGTTTCCACTGCCACACGACGTACAGCGACGGCCGGGCATCGGTCCGGGAGATGGCGGAGGCCGCGCGAGCGCGCGGCTGGCGCTACCTGGGCATCGCGGACCACTCGCGGGCGGCGGCGTACGCGGGCGGGCTGTCGCCCGACGAGATCCGCCGCCAGCACGAGGAGATCGACGCCTGGAACGAGGAGCGCGGGCACGAGCTCTGGCTGTTCAAGGGGATCGAGGCGGACATCCTGCCGGACGGCCGGCTGGACTACGAGGACGGCGACGAGGAGGTGCTGGCGAGCTTCGACTACGTCGTCGGCTCCGTACACTCGTCGTTCGGGCTGAGCGAGGCGGAGCAAACGAAGCGCGTGGTGCGCGCGGTGTCGAACCCGTACCTCACGTTCCTCGGCCACCCGACGGGGCGGCTGCTCCTCTCGCGGCGCGGGTTCGCCATCGACCTGGACGCGGTCATCGATGCGGCGGCGGCGCACGGCGCGGCGATCGAGATCAACGCGAACCCGTGGCGTCTCGACCTGGACTGGCGCTACTGGCGCGCGGCGCGGGAGAAGGGCGTGCGGACCGCGATCAACCCGGACGCGCACGACACCGACGGGCTCGACCACGTCCGCTACGGCGTCGCCGTGGCGCGCAAGGGGTGGCTCGGGGCGGAGGACGTGGTGAACGCGTGGGACGTCGAAGCGGTGAAGGGGTATTTCCGGCGGCGGAGGTGAGGACCGTGGACGTCGACCACTTCGCCACGCCCGAGGCGTTTCGTGCGCGGCTCGACGCGCCGCACGCGACGGCGGACGCGGCGTGGGCGTTCTTCGAATCCCGGCCGCCGTCGTACCGGAAAGCGGCCACGTGGTGCATGGGAGAACGATGACGAAAGCGACGAAGCGGGCGCCGGCGAAGCGGGGCCCGGCGCGGATCCGGGAGAGCCGTGTGGCGAAGCGCGAGCGGGCGCTGGCGATCGTCGCGCGGCTGAAGCGGGAGTACCCGGACGCGGAGTGCGCGCTGCACCACCGCAACGCGTTCGAGCTGCTCGCGGCGACGATCCTGTCGGCGCAGTGCACGGACGAGCGGGTGAACCAGGTCACGCCGGCGCTATTCGCGCGGTACCCGACGGCGGCGGACCTCGCGGCCGCGCGACAGGAGGAGCTGGAGGCGATCATCCGCTCGACCGGCTTCTTCCGGAGCAAGGCGAAGAACCTGATCGGCATGGCGAACGCGCTGGTCGAGCGGCACGGCGGCGCGGTGCCGGCGGAGATGGACGCGCTGGTGAAGCTGCCCGGCGTGGGTCGCAAGACGGCGAACGTGGTGCTGAGCAACGCGTTCGGCAGGGCCGAGGGCGTGGTCGTCGACACGCACGTCAAGCGGCTGTCGGGGCGGCTCGGGCTGACGCGCAACACGGATCCGGTCAAGGTCGAGCAAGACCTCATGGCGTTGCTGCCGCGCGAGCACTGGGGCGACGTGGAGCACCTGCTGATCTGGCACGGCCGGCAGGTCTGCGACGCGCGGCGGCCGCGGTGCGAGCGCTGCGCGGTGGCGGATCTGTGCCCGGGCCGGCAGTGAGCGGGCCGCGACGTGCTCGACCGGCCGGCCCGCTCGGGCTCGAACTGCCCGGGCGGATGTGACGACGGGCCGCGGGAAAGGGGCGATCATGGACGAAATCTCGAAGAAGCGGGTCCTCGAGTGGTTCACCTACGGACTGTACGCGATCGGCGTGCGCCGGGGCGACGAATTCAATGCGTTCACCGCGAACTGGGTCACGCAGACGTCGTTCGAGCCGCCGATGGTCGCGGTCGCGGTGGAAAACGACGGCGCGTCGGTCGGGATGATGCGGGAGACGAAGGCGTTCAGCGTGAACGTGTTCGAGGCGGGCCAGCGCCGGGAGGCCGGGCGGCTGGCGCGGCCGTACGCGCGCGCGCCGCAGAAGATCGACGAATTCGGCTACCGCGAGGGCGCGACGGGCGTGCCGGTCCTGACCGATGCGCTCGGGTACGTCGAGTGCCGCATCGTCGCCGAGGTCGCGACGGGGGACCATACGCTGTTCGTGGGCGAGGTGGTGGAGGCGGGCGTCTGCCGGGAGGGCGAGCCGCTCACGATCGAGGCCGCGGGGTTCACGTACGCTGGGTAGCCCGGGCGGCGCGGTGAGCCGCGCCGCCCGCGCTCGAGCCGGCCGGACGTTCCGGGCCGCCCGGACCCTGCTGACACGGCTGGCACGGAATCCGCCGCGCGGGCGCCCGGCCGTAGGCCGGACGGTCCACAGCGTCGCGCGTTCCCCTCACCCGGAGTCTCATGGCGAATCGGAGCCCACCCACTTTGGCCGATGCCCGCAGTCCGTTCCTCCGCCACGGTGCCGAGCAGCCGGTGGGGTGGATGCCGTGGTGCGCGGAGGCGTTCGACCGCGCGCGGCGTGAGGATCGGCCGATCCTGCTCGACATCGGCGCCGTGTGGTGCCACTGGTGCCACGTCATGGACCGCGAGAGCTACGAGGACCCGGAGACGGCGCGGCTGATCAACGAGCTTTTCGTGCCGGTCAAGGTCGACCGGGACGAGCGGCCGGACGTGGACGCGCGCTACCAGCGGGCGGTGCAGGCGGTGAGCGGGCAGGGCGGCTGGCCGCTCACGGCGTTCCTGACGCCGGATGGCGAGGTGTTCTACGGCGGCACGTACTTCCCGCCGGAGGATCGGTTCGGGCGCCCGTCGTTCCGGCGAGTGCTGCGGGAGGTCGCGCGGGTGTGGCGGGAGCAGCCGGAGCGGGCCGTGGAGTCGGCGCGCTCGATCCGGGTGCACGTGTCGGCGTACGACCAGGCGGAGGGCGCGGCGGGGGAGGTGGCGCCGCGGATCGTCGACGGCGCGGTCGCCGCGTTCTCGCAGGCGTTCGACGCGCGGAACGGCGGCTTCGGCGGCGCGCCGAAGTTCCCGAACGCCGGCGCGCTGAACCTGCTGCTCGACCGCTACCTGGACGCGGGCGTCGAGCTGGCGCGGCGGATCGTGACGACGACGCTCACGGCGATGGCGCGCGGCGGGATCCACGACCAGCTCGGCGGCGGCTTCCACCGCTACGCGACGGACGAGCGGTGGCTGGTGCCGCACTTCGAGAAGATGGCGTACGACAACGGCGTGCTGCTCGAGACGTACGCCCGGGCGTACGCCGTTTTCCACGATCCGCTGTACCGTGCGGCGGCGGAGGGGATCGTGGGCTACTACCGCGACGTCTCGCCGGAGCAGGTCGCGGCGGGCGGGTTCCCGGCATCGCAGGACGCGGACATCGGCCCGCACGACGATGGCGACCACTGGACGTGGACGCGCGAGGAGATCCACGACGCGCTGGGCGGCGACGACCGGCTCGAGCGCGTCGCGGTGCTGCGCTACGGGCTCGAGGACATCGACGCAACGATGCCGACGGACCGGGACCGGCACGTGCTCTTCATCGCGAAGGCGGTCGACGAGGTCGCGGCGGAGGTGAGCGTCGACGGTGACGAGGCGGCGCGGCTCGTCGCCGAGGTCGAGCGGCGGTTGAAGGCGACGCGGGATGCGCGGCCGCGGCCGTTCGTCGACGAGACGCTGTACAGCGGCTGGGCGGCGCTCGTCGCGTCGGGGCACGTGGCGGCCGCGCGGCACCTCGACGCGGAGGAGGCGGGCCGGACGGCGCTGCGCGTGCTGGACCGGATCTGGGACGAGGCGTTCGATGCGACGGACGGCGTCGCGCACCGGTCGGGCGACGAGGGCGTCGGCGGGTACCTGGAGGACCAGGCGTACGTCGCGCAGGCGCTGCTCGACGCGTTCGAGTGGAGCCAGCGGCCGGAGTACCTGGAGCGGGCGCGGCGGCTGATCGATCTCACGCTCGAGCGGTTCCGGGCGCCGGACTCGGGCGCGCTGGCGGACCGGCCGCCGGCGGAGGGCGGGGAGGCGCTGCTCGGCGAGCCGTTCGTGCCGATCGTCGATGCGCCCGCGCCGTCGGGGAACGCCGTCGTCGCACTGACGCTGCTCCGGCTGGAGGCGCTGGTGCACGGCGCGGGGTACGGCGAGCGTGCGCTGGCGCTGCTGCGCGCGTTCGCGGGCTCGGCGGCGCAGATCCCGACCGCGGTCGCGACGTACGTGCGCGCCGTCGGGTGGGCGACGGCGCCGGTGACGACCGTCGTGGTCGTGGGCGCGGACGGCGATGACGTCGCCGACGCGCTGCTCCGGACCGCGCTCGCGACGTACCGGCCGCGGACGGTCGTGCGGCGGTTCGCACCGGCCGCGGTGGCGACGGAGGAGCTGCCGCCGGCGCTGGCCGCGATGGTGACGGGCGCGGCGCCGCGGGCGTACGTGTGCGCGGGGCGGACGTGCGCGGCGCCGGTGGCCGAGCCGGCCGCGCTCGCCGAAACGTTGCGGACGTTCAGGGGGTAGGGCGCGGCATGTGGATGCTTCCGGCGATGTCCTGGCTGTCCCGCTTCGCGGCACGGACGTTCTACCGCCTCGAGCTGGCGGGCGGCAGCGTGCCGGCGGCGGGGCCGGTCCTGCTGGTGGCGAACCATCCGAATTCGCTGCTCGACCCGGCGCTCGTCGCCGCGGCGGCGCGGCGGCCGGTGCGGTTCCTGGCCAAGGCGCCGCTGTTCTCGGACCCCAAGATCGGGTGGCTTGTCCGTGGCGCCGGCTCGATCCCGGTCTACCGCCGGGCGGACGACCCCGCGGCCGTCGGCCGGAACGAAGAGATGTTCCGGGCGGTGCACGCGGCGCTCGCGGCGGGCGCCGCGGTCGGGATCTTCCCGGAGGGGATCAGTCACAGCGCGTCGTCGCTGGCGCCGCTCAAGACGGGCGCGGCCCGGATCGCGCTGGGCGCGGCGCCCGCGGTCGGGGGCGCGTTCCCGGTCGTGCCGGTCGGGCTCTGCTACCGGCGCAAGGATCGGTTCCGGAGCGAGGCGCTGGCGCTGGTCGGCGCGCCGGTCCGGTGGGACGACCTGGCCGACGCCGGCACGGGCGAGCCCGCGGCGGTCCGCGAGTTGACGCGGCGAATCGAGGCGGCGCTGCACGAGACCACGATCAACCTCGAACGCTGGGAGGACGAGCCGCTCGTGGAGTGCGCGGAAGCGGTTTACGCCGCGGCGTTCGAGGCGGAGGACGCGCCCGGCCGGCGCGTCGCACGGAGACGCGAGGCGGCCGAGGCGCTGGCCCGGCTCCGGCGCGCCGGCGACGGGGCGTGGACCGCCGTCGCCCGGGACGTCGCGCGCCACGGCCGGATGCTCGCGAAGCTCGGGCTCCGACCCGCCGACCTGCGCCGCGCGCCGCGGTGGTCCCGGGCGGTCACGTGGACGCTGCGACAGCTCGCGTGGTTTCTGCTCGGCGCGCCGCTCGGCGCCGCCGGCAGCGTCGTGTTCTGGCCGCCGTACCGGCTGACGAGCCGCGTCGAGCAGTGGGCGAGCCCCGACCTCGACCGCCGCTCGACCTACAAGCTCCTCTACGGCGCCCTCCTCCATCTCGCCTGGATCGGCGCGCTGAGCGGCGCGGCCGCCCGAGCGGGTGGGTGGCGCGCGGGGCTGGCCGCGGCGATCGGGCTGCCGGCGCTCGCGCTCCTGACCGTCGCCGTGCGCGACCGGTGGGAGGACGCCCGCGCCGACGCCCGACGGTACCTCCTGCTCCGCGGCCGCAACGGGGTGTACGAACGCCTGCGCTCGCGCCAGCGCGAGATCGCGGACCGGCTCGAGGCGCTCCGGCGCGAGGCGGCGGCGCTCGCCGCCGGTACCGACGCGCCGCCCGCCGAAGCGCCCGCGCTCCCCTCGTCCCGCGGAGCGGAGCCGTGACGACCGGCGCCGGTGCGATCGCCGGCCGGATGCTCGCGGCCGTGCTGGTCGAGCCCGGCCGCGTCGAACTGCGCGAGGCGGACGTCCCCGCGCCCGGGCCGGGCGAGCTGCTCGTGCGCGTCGACGCCGCGCTCACCTGCGGGACCGACCTCAAGACGTTCCGGCGCGGCCACCCCAGGATCCCGCTGCCCACACCGATGGGGCACGAATTCGCCGGGACCGTCGCCGCGGCGGGGGCCGGCGCGGGGCGGTTCCGGGAAGGCGACGCCATCGCCTGCGTGCCGACTGCGCCGTGCGGCCGGTGCCGCGCGTGCCGGCGCGGGCGCGAGAACCTGTGCCCCGACGCCGTCGGTCGCATGGTGTTCGGCGCGTTCGCCGAATACGTGCTGCTGCCGCGCCACGTCGTCGAACGCCACGTCTTCCCGCGGCCCGCGTCGCTCACCGCCGGGGAGGCGGCCGCGCTCGAGCCGCTCTCCTGCGTCGTCCACGGCGCGGACCGCGTCGCGTTCCACGAGGCGGAGCACGTCGTCTTCCTCGGCGACGGGGCGATCACCCTCCTCTTCATCCAGGTGGCACGCCTCCGCGGCGCCGGCTCGATCCTCGTCGTCGGCCGGCACGACCGGCGACTCGATGTGGCACGCCGACTCGGCGCCGACACGCTCCGCGACCCGGGCGCCGACGCGCTCCGCGACGCCGTGCTCGAACGCACCGGCGGCGTCGGCGCCGATGTCGTCGTCGAGTGCGTCGGCCGGCCCGAGGTCTGGGAGGCCGCGCCCGCGCTCGCGGCCGCCGGCGGCGAGGTGCTGCTCTACGGCGGGTGCGCCGCCGGGACCCGCGCCGCGTTCGACACGCTCCGCGTCCACTACGACGAAGTCGACCTCAAGGGCGCGTTCCACTACCGGCCCGCTGACGTCCGCGACGCTCACGCGCTGCTCGCCGACGGCCGCGTCCTCGCCGCGCCCCTCATCACGCACCGCACGCCGCTCGCCCGCCTCGAGGACGCGCTCTCGCTCGCGCTCGACCGCGAGGCCATCAAGGTCGCCGTGGCGCCGTGATGCGCGGAGCGTGGTCGCGGCTGCCATGAACCACGATTAGTTCATGCGCCAGATGGCGAGGTTGAGGGCGGCGGCGAAGGTGGTCCAGAGGAGGTAGGGGAGGAGGAGTGCGCCGGCGAGGGGGCGGACGCGCCAGAAGACGATGACGGTGGCGAGGACGAGGGACCAGAGGACGAGGACCTGGATGAAGGCGGCGCCGGGAGCGCGCAGGCCGAAGAAGATGGCGGACCAGGCGAGGTTGAGCGCGAGCTGGACGGCGAAGAGGCTGAGGGGAGTGATGCCGCGGGCGAGGCCGGTGGTGCGCCAGACGAGCCAGGCGGCGATGCCCATGAGGACGTAGAGGAGCGTCCAGACGATGCCGAAGACGCGGTCCGGGGGCGTCCAGGCGGGTTTGGCGATCCGGGTGTACCAGGATTCGCGGGACATTTCGGTGAAGAAGGATCCGAGAGCGCCGACGGCGAGGCAGAGGCCGATGAAGAAGGCGAGGGCGATCGAGCTCCGGAGACGAGGGGACACGTTACACCTCCCGGGCGCCGGCGAGTGCCGTCGGAGGCGCGGGCTGCGAGATTCGTACCCGCGGGCGCGGCCGTGATGGAGAGAGGCGGATGAAAGTACCGGAGCGCATGCGAGTGGCGCGGCTGTACGGTTGGGGCGATGTCCGGGTGGAGGAGGCGTCGGTGCCGGTCCCGGGGCCCGGGGAGGTGCTGGTGCGGGTGGCGGCGTGTGGGGTGTGCGGTTCGGACGCGCTGGTCTGGTACGTGGAGCGGAAGGCG
The DNA here is from genome assembly GCA_036381255.1 of Longimicrobiales bacterium. Lineage (GTDB taxonomy): Bacteria > Gemmatimonadota > Gemmatimonadetes > Longimicrobiales > RSA9 > CALBZE01. The sequence goes on from DASVDG010000015.1 coordinate 25,861, forward strand.
CCGGCGGTGCTGGGTCACGAGCCGGTGGGGGAGGTGGTGGCGGTGGGGGAGGGGGTGCGCCAATTCCGGCTCGGCGACCGGGTATTCGCGCATCATCATGCGCCGTGCATGGCGTGCGAGGAGTGTCGGCGGGGGTTGTGGTCGAACTGCGAGACGTGGAAGCGGCCGCAGCTGGAGCCGGGCGGGTTCGCGGAGTACGCTTTGGTGCGGGCGGAGAGCGTGGCGCGGGACACGCTGGTGCTGCCGGACGTGCTGGACTGGGAGGCCGGGGTGTTCATCGAGCCGCTGGCGACGTGTGTCCGGGCGCTGAGGCGTCAGGGGCGGGTGGCGCCCGGCGACGCGGTGCTGGTGGTGGGGTTGGGGGTGATGGGGCAGCTGCTGGTGTCGCTGGCGCGGGCGTACGGTGCCGGGGTGGTGGTGGGGAGCGATTTCGTGGCGGAGCGGCGGGAGCGCGCGTTGCGGCGTGGCGCGGACGTGGTGGTGGACCCTGCGGGCGGGGGCGCGGCGGCGGCGGTGCGAGCGGCGACGGCGGGGCGCGGCGCGGACGTGGTGGTCGTGTGCCCGGGTGATGGCGCGGCGGTTCGTGCCGGCCTGGAGGCGGCAGCGCCGGGCGGGCGGGTCGTCTGCTTCACGCCGCTGGCGCCGGGCGCGCCGGTGGAAATGGATCTCTCGGCGCTCTATTTCCGGGAGGTCGCGTTGCTGCAGAGCTACTCCTGCGGGCCGGACGAGACGCGTGAGGCGCTGGAGCTGCTGGTCGCGGGCGCGGTGGAGGTCGCGACGTTGGTCACGCATCGGGCCGGGCTGGACGGGGTGGCCGCGGCGCTCGAGCGGGCGGCCGGGAAGGCGGCGGGGATGAAGACGGTGATTCTGCCGGGGGCGTGAGGACCCCGGGTGCACGCGGCGGGGCGCGTGCGTGCCCGTGCGGATCGAGCCGGCGCGGCGGGGTGCGTGGGTCGACCGGCGCGGAATCGCTTGCCGGCGCGGGGCGCCCGGGCTACAATGGCGGCCGCATCCCCTGCCGCATGCTGGAGGTGAACGTTGAGCGACGAGCGATCGGCGGCGGGCACCGGGTCCACCGGCGCCGCCGGGGTCGAATCCGAGGGCGCGGTCGAGGCGCGGAGCGCCGCGTGCGGTGGGCCCGCCGTGCCGGTCCTGGACCGTAGCCGGATCCTCCGGCACGATGGCGCCGGGTGGGTCGGGGTGCGCGCGCTGCCGTACCGGGAGCCGGTGGAGGGGGGCGCCGTCGCCTTCCGCGGGATCACGCGGCGCGTGCTGGCGGCGCCGGCCGCGGCCGCGTTCGACGTGCGCTACTTCGAGATCGATCCGGACGGGCACAGCGCGCTCGAGCGGCACGCCCACGTGCACGTCGTCGTCTGCTACCGCGGCCGCGGCCGCGTTCGGCTCGGCGATGCGCTCCACGACGTCGGCTACGGCGACGTCATCTACGTGGCGCCGGACGAGCCGCACCAGTTCCTGAATCCGCACACCGAGCCGTTCGGGTTCCTCCGCATCGTGGACCGCGAACGGGATCGCCCCGAACCGATCGGAGGTTGACCGTGCCGACGCGCGAAGAAGCCCTGTCGTTGCTCGAGGAGTGGGTGGACAGCCCATCGCTGCGCAACCACATGAAGGCGGTCGAGGTGGCCGTGCGGGCGTACGCCCGGAAGTTCGGCGAGGACGAGGAGGCGTGGGGGCTCGCGGGCCTGCTCCACGACCTCGATTGGGAGAAATACCCGGAGTCGCACCCGCTGAAGGCGGTCGAGGAGCTACGCCGCCGGGGCTACCCGGAGGAGATCCTGCACGCGATCCTCGCGCATCGCGCCGATTTCACGGGCGTCGAGCCGGAAACGCTGCTCGACCGGGCGCTCTACGCGTGCGACGAGCTGACCGGCCTGATCACCGCCACCGCGCTCATGCGGCCGAACGGGATCGATGACCTGACGCCGAAGTCGGTGAAGAAGAAGTTCAAGGACGCGGCGTTCGCGCGGGGCGTCGACCGCGAGGAGGTCCGGCGCGGCACCGAACTGCTCGGCGTCGAGCTGGACGAACACATCCGCAACGTGATCGAGGCGATGCAGGGCATCGCGAGCGAGCTCGGCCTCACCGGCGAGCAGGTGCGCGCCGGCCACGCATAGCGCCGGCGCGACCCCGTCCCTGCTCCAGGCTCAGGCCGCGCCCGCGGCCTGCACCACACGGTCCACGTACCGGTCGACGCCGCCGATCACGTCCACGACGTCCGCCTTCCCCTCGGCCGCGGCGATTGCCCGGGCGAAGTCGAGGAGCACGCCGCGGATCGCGTTGCGGTCCGGGCCGGCCGCGGCCCTCGCGCGCCTGCGCCCCGCGCGCGCCGCCGGCCGTGGGCGTGAAGGCGCAAGCCGGCGCTTCACTTGAAGCGGGTAGCGCGCGTTGAACGCCCGGGCATCGAGCTTCTCGATCCCCTTGTCGATCTTCTCGGCCTTCTGCTTCAGCTCCTTGTTCGAGGTCTTCGGGTCCTTCCGAAGCTCCTCCTCCACCATGGCCATGACCTTGGGATTCACCTCGGGCATCTCTGGCTCCTTGGTCGAATTATCGGCGAGTCAATGAGATATTGCGGTCGTATATGACGTACTCCGCTCGGAATGTCAAGGTGGTCCGTCACGATATCTCGCGACCGCACGCCGGGCCGCGGCCCGGAGGCTCGCTGTGCCGCAGCGGGCGAGCGCGGCGGCGCGGTGCAGGGTGGCGAAGTTTCGGCCGTTCCCCCATATTCCCGGTTTTCCCGGACGTGCGAACCCCGATTGGAGGTCGATGGAGATGATGCGGTTGCGCGGCGCGGCGAGCGCCCTGTTCATCGCGGTCGTGGGCCTCGGCGCCTGCGGCGATGCCGAGACGAACGACCGGCGCGGTTACACGAAGGCGCCGCTGGAGAATCCGGAGGTGGTGATTACGCCGGAGGGGCGGTCGGCGATGGATGAGCTCGGCGATCCGATCCGGCCTGCGGTCGTGGACCCGGACGAGCTGGGCGCGGAAGCGGGGCAGGCGCCGGACGCGGCCTCGTAGGCGGGGCTGCGGACCCGACGACGGAAGCGCGGCGCGCCGGCCTCAGGCCGGCGCGTTTTGCATATCGAGCACCTCCCGGACCTTGCGGGCCAGCGCGCCGGGGGAGAACGGCTTTTCCAGGAAGCTGATGCGCGTGTTCTGGATGCCGTGCCGGACCACGGCGTCCTCGGTGTAGCCGGAGATGAACAGGACGCGGGTGCCGGGCCGATCCGGGAGGAGTCGTTCGGCGAGCTCGCGGCCGCTCATCTCCGGCATCACGACGTCGGTGAGCAGGAGGTCGATCGGCCCGGGGTGCTTCGCACTGAGGGCGAGCGCCTCCGAGCCGCTCCGCGCTTCCAGGACGCAGTAGCCGCGCTGTTCGAGGATCTTGCGCACGAGCGACCGCACGGCCTCCTCGTCCTCGACCAGCAGCACGGTCTCGGTCCCGGACGGCAACGCATCCGACGGCTCGTCGCGGCCGTCATCGACGGCGGCGTCCAGCGCCTCGCACGCGCCGGCACGGGGCAGGTACACCCGGAAACACGTGCCGGCGCCCACCTCGCTCCGGACCCAGATGTAGCCGCCGCTCTGCTTGACGATGCCGTAGACGGTCGATAGCCCGAGCCCGGTCCCCTTGCCCAACTCCTTGGTCGTGAAGAACGGCTCGAAGATGTGCGCCTGTACGTCCTCGCTCATCCCTTCGCCCGTATCGGTCACGGTGAGGAGCACGTAGTCGCCGGGCTGCACCGCGTAGTCGTGGTGCTGCACGTCGTCGGCGGTGAGCGTCGCGTTCATCGTCTCGATCGTGATGCGGCCTCCGGTGGGCATGGCGTCCCGGGCGTTCATGACCAGATTCATGATCACCTGCTCGATCTGGCCCGGATCTGCGCGGACCGGGCCGATCCCGGGGTCGAGGCCGGTGACGAGCTCGATGTCCTCGCCGATCACGCGCACGAGCATCGACTCGACGTCGCGAACGGCGCGATTGAGGTCGATGATGCGGGGCTGGAGCACCTGCCTGCGGCTGAAGGCGAGGAGCTGGTGCGTGAGGATCGCGGCGCGTTCGGCCGCGCGACGGATCTGGTCGAGGCCTTGCCGGACCGCATCCTCCGGGTCGGTGCCGTCGAGGAGCACCTCGGCGTGCCCCTGGATCGCGGTGAGCAGGTTGTTGAAGTCGTGGGCGATGCCGCCCGCCAGGCGGCCGACGGCCTCCATCTTCTGCGCCTGGCGGAGCTGCTCCTCGAGGCGGCGGCGTTCCTCTTCGGCGCGGGCGCGTTCGGAGATGTCGCGGACGACGGCCATGATCAGGCCGGATTCGAGGGCGACGGCGTTGACGTCGAACTGGAACGAGGAGCCGTCCTTGCGGCGCATGAAGCGGTCGGCGGCGGTGAAGTGGCCGCCGTCGCCGATGTCGCGCACGAGCTGGCGGTAGTCCTCGAGGTTCTGCGCGCGGTCGCCGGCGACGAGGTCGGCGATGTTCATGCGAAGCAGCTCGTCGCGGTCGAAACCGGTCAGGCGGCACGCCCGCTCGTTCACCTGGACGAGATCGCCGTCGTGGTCGGTGATGAGGATGCCGTCGCCGGCGTACTCGAAGATGGTGCGGTACCGTTCCTCGCTCTGGCGCAGTGCGTCTTCCGCGCGGCGGCGCTCGGTCACGTCGATCATCGAGCCGATCATGCGGACGGGCTCGCCGTCTTCGGCGCGGACGATGTGGCCGCGGTCGAAGACGCTCGCGTAGCTGCCGTCGCCGCGGCGGAAGCGGTACTCGTCGGCCCAGACCTCCTCGCCGCCGTCGATCGCCGCCTGGAGCCCGGCGATGATGCGCTCGCGGTCGTCCGGGTGGAGCCGCTCCGTCCACCAGCCGAGATCGGGACGGATGTCCTCCGGCGCGTAGTCGAAGACGGCGCACGCCGCCTCGTTCCAGTGCAGGACGGCGCCGGCGATGTCCCAGTCGTAGATCGGGTCGTTCGTCGCGCGCTGCAGGAGGCGGTACAGCTCGAGCGTCTCGCGCGCCGTTTGCTCGGCCTCGAGGCGCTCGGTGATGTCCTCCATCGCGCCTTCGAAGTGGACGACCTCGCCCGCGGCATTCACGACCGCGCGGGCGTTCAGGCGGACGGGTACGGTCGAGCCGTCCATGCGTACGAGCCTCGCCTCGAAGTCGCGGACGCTGCCGTCCTGCTCCATCAGCTCCTGGAAGCGACGGCGGTCCCGCGGGTCGACGTACAGGTCGACCGCCTTCACATCGAGCAGGGTCTGCCGGTCCGGGTAGCCGAGCAGCTCGACCAGCGCGTCGTTCGCGTCGAGGATCGTGCCGTCCGGCAGCGTGCGGTAGAGGCCGATGGGGATGCCGTTGACCAGGCTGCGGTACCGCTCCTCGCTCGCCCGGCTGGCGAGCTCCGCCTCCTTGCGCTCCGTCACGTCGCGGGCGTTGATCACGATCCCGCGGATCGAGGGGTCGTGCAGCAGGTTCCGCAGCGCGTACTCGATCACGCGCCACGCGCCGTCGCGGTGCCGGAACCGCAGCTCGGCGCGAGTGGTCTCTTTGGGCGTCAACACGACGCGCTCGAAGACGTCGTCCGCGGCGTTCAGATCGTGCGGGTGCACCAGGTCGATCAGCCGTCGACCGATCAACTCGGCCGGCGCGTACCCGAGGATCCGCTCCACGGCGGGGCCGATGAACCGGATCCTGTGCTCCGGGTCGAGGATCGCGATGATGTCCGCCGCGTTGTCGATCAGTGCGCGGAAATGGTCTTCGCTGGCGCGGAGCGCCTCGACCGCGCGCTTGCGTTCCGTGATGTTCTGGAAGTAGACGGACAGGCCGTCTTCGGACGGGTACGCGTGGACCTCGAGCACCTGGCCGGGGTTGACCCGGGACTCCGCCTCGAACCGGACGGGCACCCGGTCGGCGACCGCGCGATAGTATTCGACGTAGAAGCGCGAGCCGACGAGCTCGGGGAACGCATCCCAGTAGTTCGCGCCGAGCAGCTCGTCACGCGCCCTGCCGAGGAACTCCTCGCCACGGGCATTGACGTACGTCACCCGCCAGTCGCGGTCGAATGCGAGGAACCCATCGGTGATGCGCTCGAAGATCGCGGCGGCCTCGCGGCGGGCGGACTCCGCATCGTCCCGGGCCGCGCGCTCGCGATCGATGGCCCGATCGAGCCGCGCCCTGTAGCGAGCCGCGAGCAGGACCGCCGCGACCAGGCCGATCCCGGCGGCGAGGAGTGCGTAGGCGTCGCCGGCCGTGTACGTGAACGGCGCGTCGGGTGCCGAGCGGGCCGCGGCGAGAGCGCCGAACGCGATGCCGGCGCCGAGCAGCCCCGGCACGGTCCCGCCCGCGAGCGTCGAGTAGAGGACGGCGAGCGGCAGGAGCGCGCCCGACGCGGCGAAGCCGATGGGCGTGGCGGCGAGCCGGGCCGCGACGACCGCGATCCCGAGCGTGAGGAGCGGCCCGTGGCCGCGATCCCAAACGCGGGTCAGGAACCTGCGGCGACTCGGGCGCTGAACACGCATGGCGGTACCCGGCATCGGGAGCGAATTGGGTGTGGGAGGCCCATCTTCGCAGGCGCCGGGTCCTTGCGCAAGTCCCATGGATGCGCCAAGTTTCCGGCCACTGCGACAACTTTCATTTCACTCGAGTAGACACCGTGCCGAGACGCGATGACATCCGGACGGTCCTTCTGATCGGCTCGGGCCCGATCGTCATCGGCCAGGCGTGCGAATTCGACTACTCCGGGACGCAGGCCGCGCGCGCCCTGAAGGAAGAAGGGTACCGGGTCGTGCTGGTGAACAGCAACCCGGCGACCATCATGACCGACCCGGAGCTGGCCGACCGCACGTACATCGAGCCGATCACCGCAGAATGGGTCGAGCGGATCATCGCGAAGGAGCGGCCGGACGCGCTGCTCCCGACCATGGGCGGCCAGACGGCGCTGAACGTGGCGCTGGAGCTCTACGACGCGGGCGTGCTCGACCGGTACGGGGTCGAGCTGATCGGCGCCGACGCCCGCGCGATCCGCATGGCCGAGGACCGCGAGGAGTTCGCCGCGGCGATGGCGCGGATCGGGCTCCAGGTCCCGCACGGCGGATTCGCTCGCTCGCTCGATGAGGCGCTGCGCATCGTCGAGGACGTCGGCTATCCCGCCATCATCCGACCCTCGTTCACGCTGGGTGGGACCGGCGGCGGCACGGCGTACAACTTCGAGGAGTTCAAGGAGAAGGTCCAGCGCGGGCTCGACCTCTCGCCGGTCCACGAGGTCCTGATCGACCGCTCCGTCATCGGCTGGAAGGAGTTCGAGCTCGAGATGATGCGCGACGGCGCCGACAACGTCGTCGTCGTCTGCTCGATCGAGAACTTCGACCCGATGGGCGTGCACACCGGCGACTCGATCACGGTCGCGCCGGCGCAGACGCTGTCGGACGTCGAGTACCAGCGGATGCGCGATGCGGCGATCGCGATCATCCGCGAGATCGGCGTCGACGCCGGCGGGTGCAACATCCAGTTCGCCGTGCACCCCGGGACGGGCGAGCTGCTCGTGGTCGAGATGAACCCCCGCGTCTCCCGCTCCTCCGCGCTGGCCTCGAAGGCGACGGGTTTCCCGATCGCGCGGATCGGCGCCAAACTCGCCGTGGGCTACCGGCTGGACGAGATCCCGAACGCGATCACGCGCAGCACGCCGGCGTCGTTCGAGCCGGTGCTCGATTACGTCGTCGTCAAGGTCCCGCGCTTCGCGTTCGAGAAGTTCCCGCAGGCCGACGACACGCTCGGCGTGCAGATGAAGGCCGTGGGCGAGACCATGGCGATCGGCCGCACGTTCAAGCAGGCGTGGCAGAAGGCGATGCGCGGGCTGGAGATCGATCGCGCCGGCTGGGAGACCGGCGCCCGGCCGCAGGACGACGGCCTCGCCGACGACTCGCTCGGCACGCTGCGCGCCGCGCTGCGCCGCCCCACGGCCGAACGCCCGTTCCAGCTCAAGCGCGCCCTCGAGGCGGGCCTCGGCATCGACGAGATCTACGAGCTGACCGGGATCGATCCGTGGTTCCTCGACCAGCTCCTCGAGCTCGTCGAGGCGGAGCGGTCGTTCCAGCGGCCGGGCGCCGGCGAGCAGGACGCCGTGACGCCTCGCGGCGCAGACGCCGCGACGCCGGCCCTCGCCGACCTCGATGCCGCCGGACTGCGCGCCATGAAGCGCCTCGGCTTTTCCGACCGGCAGCTCGCGCGGCTGCGCGGGGCGAGCGAACGCGAGATCCGGGAGCTGCGGTGGGCGCTGGGCGTGCGGCCGACGTACCACATGGTCGACACCTGCGCGGGCGAGTTCCCGGCGGCGACGCCGTACCTGTACTCGGCGTACGAGGACGAGACGGAGGCGCCGCCGTCGGAGCGGCGCAAGGTCGTGATCCTGGGCAGCGGGCCGAACCGGATCGGGCAGGGGATCGAGTTCGACTACTGCTGCGTGCAGGCGGCGCTCGCGCTGCGCGGCGACGGGTTCGAGACGATCATGATCAACTCGAACCCCGAGACCGTGTCGACCGACTTCGACATCTCGGACAAGCTGTTCTTCGAGCCGCTGACGCTGGAAGACGTGCTCGAGATCGTGGACCGCGAGCGGCCGGAGGGCGTGATTGTGCAGCTCGGCGGGCAGACGCCGCTCAAGCTGGCGGGCCCGCTCGCGGAGCTGGGCGTGCCGATCCTGGGCACGAGCGTCGACGCGATCGACCGGGCCGAGGACCGGGACCGCTTCGCGGCGCTCTGCCGCGAGATCGGCGCGACGGTGCCGCCGAACGGGATCGCGACGAGCACGGAGCAGGCGGTGCGCGTCGCCGCCGAGGTCGGCTACCCGGTGCTGGTGCGCCCGTCGTACGTGCTCGGCGGCCGGGCGATGGAGATCGTCTACGACGAAGCGTCGCTGCTCGACTACTTCGAGCGCGCCGTGCGCGCGGCGCCGGACCACCCGGTGCTGATCGACCGCTTCCTGGAGGACGCGTTCGAGGCGGACGTCGACGCGCTCTGCGACGGCGAGCGCGCCGTGATCGCCGGCGTGATGCAGCACATCGAGGACGCGGGCGTGCACTCCGGCGATTCGGCGTGCGTGCTGCCGCCCTACCTGCTGAAGGACCGCGAGGTCGAGGAGATCCGGCGGCTGACGCGGGAGTTCGCGCGGCGGCTCGGCGTGGTCGGGCTGATCAACGTGCAGTACGCGATCAAGGACGGCGTGGTCTACGTGCTCGAGGTGAACCCGCGGGCTTCGCGGACGGTGCCGTTCATCTCGAAGGCGACCGGCGTACCGCTGGCGCAGCTCGCGTCGCGGGTCATGGCCGGGAAACGGCTCGCCGAGCTGGATCTGCCGCCGACGGCGGAGGAGCCCGGCGCGGCATCGGACTTCGGCGTGCCGGGCGTCGCCGTGAAGGAGGCGGTCTTCCCGTTCAACAAGTTCGACGTCGACGTGATCCTCGGCCCGGAGATGCGCTCGACCGGCGAGGTCATGGGCTTCGACGAGTCGTTCGGGATGGCGTTCGCGAAGGCGCAGATCTCGGCGGGCGCGGCGCCGCCGCTCGAAGGGACGGTCGTGGTCACGGTCAACGACCACGACAAGCCGACGGTCACGCCGATCCTGCGGCGGTTCCACGACCTGGGCTTCCGGATCCTGGCGACGGAGGGCACGTGGCGGTACCTGCGCGCCCGGGGGATCCCGGCGGAGCGGGTGTTCAAGGTGGGCGAGGGCCGGCCGAACATCGTGGACAAGATGATCAGCGGCGAGGTGCAGCTCCTGATCAACACGCCGCTCGGCAAGAAGTCGCAGTTCGACGATTACGCGATGCGGCGGGCCGCGATTGCGCACAAGATCCCGTACTGCACGACGATGTCCGCGACCTCGGCCGCGTGCGACGCGGTGATCGCGCTGCGTTCGCGCGTGCGCGAGGTCCTGAGCATCCAGGAGCGGTTCGAGGCCCGGCCGGCCCGGGCGGTCGCGCGGGCCGGCTGACGCCGCCGCGCGCCGCCGCCACACCTGCCCGCGACGGGGCCCCGCCGCCGCCGGCCGCCCGGCCGGAACGGCGAGCCGGGGCGCGGCAGTGAACCCCAGCGGATCGAAGAGCCGATGGTTCGACCGTACTCGAAGACCTGGCCGTTTCTCCTCCTGATCTCCTGGGCGTGCGGCGCGGACCGCCCGCCGATCCCTGCGGACGACGTCGCGAGCGCGCGCACGGTCCTCGAGGACGAACGCGAGAGCGTCCTGGCCGACCGCGGCATGGACGCGGCGGAGCGGGTCGCGCGCATGGTCGAGCTCGGGTTGTGGGCCGCGGCCGACTCGGTGATCACGGCCGCGCCGGAGACGCCCGAACTGCTCCTCGCCGCGGCCGAGCTGCGATACCGCCAGCATCGCTACGACGCCGCCGAGGCGCTCGTCGGGCGCGTGCTCGCCGTGGAGCCGGACGACCGCCGCGCGCGGCTGCTCCGGGCGCGGCTGAAGGTGCAGTCGTGGGAGCTGGAGACGGCGGCCGCGATCGCGGACTCGCTCGTGGACGAGCGGCGCGATGCGGGAGCCGCACTGCTGCTCGGGCGGATCGCGCTGCTCGAGAAGCGCTTCGACGACGCGCTCGCGTGGGCGGAGCGGGCGCGGGACTGGGACCGGCGCAGCGCGGGTGCGTACGTGCTCGAGGCCGACATCCACTTCTGGAACCAGGACCTCGCCGCGGCCGAGGCGGCGCTCGTCCGCGCCCTCGCGCTGGATCCGTTCGACGCCGACGCCCGCTTCTGGTACGGCTACGCCATCTGGCGGCAGGTCGATGCCACCCGCCTGGACGACATGGCGGCGCAGTGGGAGCTGGCGCTCGAGATCGATCCGCTCCACCTGCTGACCCACTGGCACTGGGGGAACGGCCACACGAATCTGACGTACGCCGACTACGCGAGCCCGAACGACAGCATCGTGCGCGAGGCGCTGCGCGAGGCCGACCGGCTGATCGCGCGGGACGACGTGGCCGCCGCGATCGAGCTGACGCGCGCGGTCGAGCGCGAATACCCGCAGTCGGTGCTTCCGACGCTGACGCGCGGCTCGGCGTTCTACATGGCGTACGAGCTGCCGGTCGCCGAGCGGCTGGACTCGGCGGCCGCGGCGTTCACCGCCGTGCTGGAGCGGAAGCCGCACTACGGCCCGGCGCACAACGGGCTGGCGGCGGTCATCAAGCAGCGGCAGTTCGCGTACCTCGCGGCGTACGACTCGCTCGAGGCCGCCATCGCGGCCACGCCGGCGCCGGATGACCGCATCTTCGACGAGGTCTTCGACGACGTCGCGGCCTACCCGGGCGACCGGGTGGAGAAGATGGTGCGCCGGCAGCTCGGGCCGAGCATCGCCTACGTGCCGTTGCTGCACCGGCTGCGCCGGACGTTCACGATCCCGCCGCTCCACATCGACCTGGCGGAGGCGATGGAGAGACCGTCGCTGCGCAGCATCACGACGTTCGACAACCGGCAGTGGATGGACATCCGCGGGATCGGCGGCGGCGCGACGGGGATCGAATACCTGGAGCGCGGCGCGCACTGGGAGCGGAACGTGCTGGTGCACGAGTACATGCACCTCGTCCACGGCACGGTGCTGACGGACGCGGAGTCCCGGCGGATCCGCGCGCTCTACCACGACGCCGTGCAGTCCGGCCGGACGCTGGACTACTACGCGGCGAACAACGAGAGCGAGTTCCTCGCCCAGGCGTACGAGGCGTACATCTCGCCGGTCAAGGCGCACCCGCTCAACCACAAGTCGATGAACACCCGCGAAGACCTGCGGCGCAAGGACCCGGCGACGTACGCGTTCGTCGACTCGCTCGTCGCGAGGCAGCGGGCGTACCTCGAGGGGGACCGCGACGCGTTCCGGAGCAACTGGGCGCAGGTCTACACGGAGCTGTCCGAGCTCGCGCGACGTGGGGACACGCCGCGTTCGAGGCGGGCCGGGTGGGCGGGGCGGCAGTGGCTCGCGCGGATGTACCTGGACAGCGCGATGATGCGGGATCCCGAGTACATCCCGGCCTACCTGAGCTACGCCGCGCTGCTGCGCGACGGCGGGAGCTACCGCGCGGCCGAGCGGTGGCTCGACCGCGCGCTCGCGCTCGACTCGACGTACGCGCCGACGTACCGCGCGCGGGCGGAGCTCGTCGGCGCGCGCGCCCGCGCCTGGGGACTCGACGCCGACGAGGCGCTGGAGCAGCAGGTCGCGCTCTACGAACGGGCAATGACGCTCGAGACCGACCTGGCCGAGCGCGCGCGGCTGAACGAGGCGCTGCGCACGCTCTACCTCGCGCACGCCCGCATCCCGGACGCGATTCGCGTGGCCGGCGCGTACGTGGCGAACGCGCCGACGCTCTCGACCTACCTGCGCGATCGCCGCGACGAGGCGGCGGCGTTCGCCGCGGCGCTGAGGGCGCGCATCGGCTACGCGGACGAGACGCTCCCCTACTTCGCCGACCTCGTCGCGCGGAAGCCGCAGCAGTACGACCACCGGCTCCAGTACGCGCAGGCGCTGGTCGTCGCGGGCCGGCCGGACGATGCCGTGGCGACGCTCGAGGAGGCGCAGCGCATCCTCGACGCCGCCGGCCGGCCGCGCGCGGACTACATGATCGCGATCGCCGAGATCGAGATCGCGCGCGGCGACACCGCGGCCGCCCGCGCCGCGGTCGCGCCGATCCGGGAGGGCCGGGTGCGCGTCGACGACGGCGAGCTCGGCTGGCTCCGGGTCCGCGCATCGCTCGGCGGCGCCGCGAGCGCGGCCGCCGACCTGGCGGACATCGACGACGGCCGCACCCGTGCCGAGCGCGCCGAGATCGCCTTCACCCGCGGCTGGATCGCCGCCCGGCGCGGCTCCGCGTACCGCGCCGAGCGGGCGTACCGCGAGGCGCTCGAGATGAACCCGTACCACCGCCGGGCCCGCGTCGAGCTGGCACGGCTGCTCGCCGGGAACGGTCGCAACGACGAGGCGCGCGCGGTCATCGCGGCGGCCGACACGCTGCCGCTCCCGCTCGGCCCGGACTTCCAGCGCGAGATCGCCGAGGCGCTCGCGACGGTCGGCGCGTGAGCGCGACGTCCGCACCGCATCCACAACCAGGAGGAGACGCATGCGGCTGTCCCGAAGGATGACGATCCTGGCGGCCGGGGTGTTGGCCGTCGCCGTGGCGGCCCCCGGGCTCGCCCAGCAGCGACGCGGGATCGAGCCGGCGCCGGACCGCCGGCCCGGCGAGGGCGAGGGGCCGTTCGAACGGCTGATCATCCGCGGCGCGACCGTGATCGATGGCACCGGCGCGCCGCCGCGTGGGCCGGTCGACATCGTGATCGAGGGCAACCGCATCCGCGAGATCCGGGGCGTCGGCGCGCCCGGGCTGCCGATCGAGGAGCGGCGGCGGCCGACGGGCGCGACGAAGGAGATCGACGCGACCGGGATGTACGTGCTCCCCGGATTCATCGACCTGCACGTCCACGCCGGTGGCCCGCCGAAGAACCCGGGCGCCGAATACGCCTACAAGCTCTGGCTCGCCCACGGCGTGACCACGGTGCGCGGCGTGCCGATCGGCCCGTTCGACTGGACGCTGAGCGAACAGCGGCGGAGCGCGGCGAACGAGATCGTCGCGCCCCGGATCTTCAACTACCAGCGTCCGGGTTCGGGGTGGGACCGCGGCTCGATCGATTCGCCCGAGAAGGCCCGCGAATGGGTGCGCTGGGCCGCGGAGCGGGGGATCGACGGCCTCAAGCTCGGCGCCTACGACCCCGAGATCATGGCCGCGCTCATCGATGAGGCGAAGCAGCACGGCCTCGGCACGACGGCGCACCTCCAGCAGACCGGCGTCGTCCGGATGACCGCGTTGGACGCCGTCCGCCTCGGGCTCGGCACGGTGACCCACTTCTACGGGCTCTTCGAGTCCCTGCTGAAAGACCGCAGCATCCAGAGCTTCCCGGTCGACTACAACTACGCGAACGAGTACCACCGCTTCAGCCAGGTCGCCCGGCTCTGGAACCAGATCCACGAGCCCGGCAGCGACGAGTGGAACGCGCTGATCCAGGAGTTCCTCGAGCACGACGTCACGCTCGACCCGACGATGACGATCTACGAGGCCAGCCGCGACGTGATGCGCGTGCGGAACGCGGACTGGCACGAGAAGTACACGCTCCCGTCGATGTGGGACTTTTACCAGCCGGACCGGGACGCACACGGCTCCTACTGGTTCGATTGGACGACGGCCGACGAGGTCGCGTGGAAGAACTTCTACCGCGTCTGGATGCAGTTCATCGACGACTACAAGGACGCGGGCGGCCGCGTGACCACGGGCTCCGACGCCGGCTTCATCTACAAGCTCTACGGCTTCGCCTACATCCGCGAGCTGGAACTGCTCCAGGAGGCGGGGTTCCACCCGCTCGAGGTGATCCGCTCCGCGACGCTGTACGGCGCAGAGACGCTCTTCAAGCCGAAGGGCCGGCCGATCGAGTTCGGCATCCTCCGCCCCGGGCTGCTCGCCGACCTCGTGATCGTGCCCGAGAACCCGCTCCAGAACCTCAAGGTGCTGTACGGCACCGGTCACGTGCGCGTCAACATGCGGAACGAGGTCGAGCGCGTCGGCGGGATCCGCTGGGTGATCAAGGACGGCATCGTCTACGACGCCCGCCAGCTCCTCGAGGATGTGGCGCGGATGGTCGAGGAGCAGAAACGGCAGCGCGGCGTCATCACGGCGAGCGGACGGTAGGCCGGGGCGCGCGGACGGCGTGCACGGCGCCCGGCCGGGCGCCGCGTGGCCCGGCCGTGCGGTTTGCAGCGCGGCCGTGCGGCGCGCCCGGCCGGGTGCCGCAGCCGCGATCCCCGGCGCCGCGGCGGCGCCGGCCTACAGGATCGTGATCCCGAGCAGCACCTGCGTCCGCTCGAACGCGCTCCCCTGGTCGCGGAACGCGGCGTCGCTCATCCAGCGGAGCTGGGCGTCGAACCCCAGGTAGACCCACGGCTGGAAGCGGAGGCCGACCTGGTAGCCGAGCTCGGCGATGTTGTCGTGCAGCGACGGGAAATCCGAGGCGCCCTTGCGGTACGTGCCCAGCCCCGTGTGCACGCCGACGTACGGCGCGAGGCGCAGCGCGCGCATCCGCAGGAAGTAGTTCGCCTCGGCGATCAGCACGATCAGTGCGGATTCGGAGTCGAACTCGGAGACGCGCCCCGCGGTGTACCCGGCGATCCCGAAGCCCCAGCCGTTCTGGAGGACGTACTCGAGACCGACGCCGAACCCGGACTTCGGCTCCTGGATGCTGCCGTCCTCCACGGCGAACGCGGAGCGGTCGAAGATGTGGTGCCCCTTGATCTTGAGGCGCCCCGCGAACCAGTCCAGCTCCTCGTCGAAGCCGCGCTGGGCGTGGAGCGGGAGCGGATAGACGAATAGAGCGAGAATGCCGGCGACGGCCAGCCGCAACTTCATCTCGGACCTCCTGCGACGACGTGCATGCGACGAAGTGCGGTCGCATGCACGACCCGGGCCGCGACGGTGTCGCGGCCGCGGGCCGTCGTCGGGACCGGCCGGGGCGTGGCCGCGAGGCGGTGCCGGGCCCGGCGCGCCGGCGAGTCGGCGGCCGTGGGCCGGCCGCGGCGCACCCGGTCGGGTGAAACGGGGCCGACCGGCCGGCGCGTTTTCGACAGCGCGCCGCGCCGCGCGTAGATTGTACGGGGACACCACCGGAATCAGGATCGGGGGGCTTCGATGAGACGACGTCAGTTCATTCAGGCCGGCGTGCTCGGCGCCGGCGCGGTCACGGTGCTCGGCGCGGGGGCGTGTGCGGCGGGCGCGAATCCGGAGGCGGATGTGGAGGAATTGCCGGCGCCGATCGCGGCGCTGCGGTCGCGCCGGGACGAGGCGCCGCCGCCGATCACGGAGGAGGAGCGCGCCGTGCGCCGGGCGCGGGCGCAGGAGCTCATGGGCGCGGCGGGCGTGGACGCGCTGTTCATCGAGCCGGGCGCGTCGCTGACGTACTTCGCCGACGTGCGCTGGGGCCGGAGCGAGCGGACGTTCGGGCTGCTGCTGCCGCGGCGCGGCGAGCCGGTCATCATCTGCCCGGCGTTCGAGGAGGAGCGGGCGGAGAACGCGACGGGCGGGCGCTTCGAGATCCGGGTGTGGCAGGAGAACGAGAGCCCGTTCGCGCTGATCGGCCGGACGATGCGCGACTGGGGTCGCGCGACGGGCCGCCTGGCGCTGGAGGAGACGACGCGCTTCTTCGTCGCGCAGGGGCTCGCCCGCGATGCCGGCGCGCTCGACGTGGTCGGCGGCGACCCGATCACCCACCGCTGCCGGGGCGTGAAGTCCGCGCACGAGATCGAGATCATGCGCTTCGCGAACCGGATCACGCTCGAGGCGATCGAGGCGGCGTTCGCGTCGCTGCGCGAGGGGACGACGCAGCGCGAGCTCGGGCGCAACGTGCGCGCCGGGTTCGAGCGCCTCGGCTTCGGCGGCGGCTGGGTGCTGCCGCTGATCGGCGAGTCGTCCGCCTACCCGCACGGCTCCGACAACCCGAAGCCGCTCGCCGCGGGCGCGGTCGTGCTCGTCGACGCGGGCACGTCGGTGCACGGCTACCAGGCGGACGTCACGCGCACGACGGTGTTCGGCACGCCGTCCGACGAGGTGCGCGCCGTGTTCGACGTCGTGCGCGAGGCGCAGGCGCGGGCGCTCGAGTTCGCCGCGCCCGGCCGGACGTGCGGCGAGGTCGACGCGGTGGCGCGGAAGGTCGTGACCGACGCGGGGTACGGGCAGGGCTTCGAGCTGTTCACCCACCGGCTCGGCCACGGCATCGGCCTCGAGGGCCACGAATGGCCGTACCTCGTCGGGAACAGCGACGTCGTGCTCGAGCCGGGGATGACGTTCAGCGACGAGCCGGGGATCTACCAGTACGGCAAGTTCGGCGTCCGGCTGGAGGACATCATCGCGATCACCGAGACGGGCGCGGAGATGCTCACGGCCCCGGCCGCGTCGTTGGTGTGAGGGTTGGGGGGCAGTCGTCAGTCGTCAGTCGTCAGTCGTCCGGATTCAGGATCCAGGGGTCAGGATTCAGGGATCAGGGGTAGGTTCAGGGGTCAGGGATCGGGGGTCAGGGGCAGCAGTCAGGGTCATGGGTACGCACCGCTGAATGCCGAACGCTGACTGCTGAGTGCCGACGGCTGAATGCTGAAGGCTGAATGCCGAATGCGGATTGCTGACTACTGACTACTGCCCACTCCCCCGCCGGGGCTGGCGCGATGCGCTGGCCCCGCTCACTTTCCCGGGTCGCATGTGGACCGAACCGGGAGAGGAGGATGGCCGATCCGACGGCGTTGGTGATGCACCCCGACTGTGCGCGGCACGACACGGGCTGGGGACACCCGGAGCACCAGGGCCGGCTGCCGGCGGTGGTGAACGCGCTGTACCGGGACACGCCGGCGCTGCTGGGCGCGGTGCGGCAGGTCGAGGCGGAGCCGGCTTCCGTGGACGACCTGCTGCGCGTGCACACGGGGGCGCACGTGGAGCGGATCCGGCGGGCCGTCCGGGAGGCGGCGGAAGTCGGCGGCCCGATCCCGCTGGACCCGGACACGATCGTCTCCGACGCGTCGTGGGACGCCGCGGTCGCCGCGGCCGGGTGCGCCGTGACGGCGACGTCGCTGGTGCTGGACGGCGCGGTCGAGACGGCGTTCGCGGCGTCGCGCCCGCCGGGGCACCACGCGACGGCCGACCGGGCGATGGGGTTCTGCCTCTTCAACAACGTCGCGGTCGCGGCGCGGTGGGCGCAGGCGACGCGCGGCGTCGAGCGCGTCCTGATCGTCGACTGGGACGTGCACCACGGGAACGGGACGCAGGAGATCTTCTACGAGGACCCGACCGTGTACTACCTCTCGCTGCACCTGAGTCCGCACTACCCCGGCACCGGCGCGGCGGAGGAGCGGGGCGCCGGCGCGGGCGCGGGGACCACGCGCAACGTCCCGCTGGCGCACGGGACGTCGGCCGACGTGTACGACCGGGCGTTCGACGACGCGCTGGACGCGACGCTGGCGGAGTTCGCGCCGGAGCTCGTCCTGGTCTCCGCCGGCTTCGACTGCCTGGCCGGCGATCCGCTCGGCGGGCTCGGGCTCGAGCCGCGGGACCTCCACTCGCTGACGCGCCGGCTCATCGAGCGCGTGAGCGCGACGGCCGGCGGCCGCGTCGTCGCCGTTCTCGAGGGCGGCTACGCGCCGCCGCTGCTCGGCGCCGGCGTGGTCCAGGTGCTTCGCGCCCTGGGCGGGTTGCCGCCGAAGGATTGACCTGCCCCGCCCGGCACCCCTAACTTGCGATCCATGCCGTCACGGGAAGCGAACGCGGCGCAGCGCGGCGGTTCCACGGGAACCGCCGACGCACCGGCGCCCACGTCGATCGGCACGGCCGGCACGCGGCCCCCGCGCCGCCCCTCCGCGCTCGGCCTCGCCCGCCTCAGCCACCGCCGGACGTTCGCCCCGGCCGGGCTCGACCTGTATCGTCACCTGACGCGGCTGCTCGATCTCGGGCCGGAGCAGGAGTTCCTGGTCGTGCCGTGCGGGCCGGGCGCGACGACGCAGCTCCTGGCCGAGGCGACGGGCGCGGCCGGCGCGGGCGTGGACCCGGACGCCGAGCTCGTCGCCGCGGCCGCGGCACGCGCCCGCGAAGCCCGCCTCTCCGACCGACTCCACTACGAGCACGGGCCGCTCGTCGAGCTGCCGTACAAGGACGAGGTCTTCGACGTCGTCATCGCGGACCCCGCGCTGGGTTCCATCGCCGATCCGGCCGGCGCGGTGCGCGAGCTGGTCCGCGTCGCGAAGCCGATGGCGAGCGTGGTGCTGATCCAGCTCATCTGGACCGGCGACGCGAACGCCGACCGCCGCGAGGCGCTCGTCGAATCGCTCGGCGTCCGCCCGCTCCTCCTCGTCGAATGGAAGCAGCTCCTGCGCGAGGCGGGCGTCGTCGACCTCTACGTCGAGGACTGGTCCGATTCCGCCGCATCGCCGCGTCAGCCGTGGACGCTCGGCGCGCTCACCGGCTTCGGCACGCTCGGCGACCGGCTCGGGGTGCTGCTGCGCGCCTGGAAGATCTGGGGGTGGCGCGGACTCCAGCAGGCGCTCGCGTTCCGCGACCAGGTCCGCGACCTCGTCCTGAACGAGCGCATCCTCGGGCTCTCGCTGATCAAGGGGACGAAGTGGCGGCCGCAGGAGGACGGAGGTCGATGAGCCGGCCGACGCCGGCCCCGCTCACGTTCCACCTCGACCCCGAAGGCCGGCTCCACCGCGGCTTGTCCCGAGACGAGCTGGCCGAGGTGCACCGGTCCGGACGCGGCACGCTCTGGGTCGACGTTGACTCCACGCACGACGACGAGTGGGCGCTGCTCGCCGAGCCGTTCCGGTTCCACCCGCTGGCCATCGAGGACACGCGCTCGCCCGACTGCCGCGTCAAGGTCGAGGAGTACGACGGCTACCTCTTCATCGTCGTGCGGGGGATCCACTTCGTGGAGGAGACGCCCGATCCGTACGACATCGATCCGCACAACCTCTACATCTTCGTGGGTCCGCACTTCCTGGTCTCGGTGCACGCCGGCCCGTTCGCTTCGGTCCGGACCGTGATCGATCGGATCGAGGCCGGCGCGGAGACCCTCGCCCGCGGCGTCGACCACACGGCGTACACGCTGGTCGACGCGCTGGTCGACCTGTACTTTCCCATCCTCGACCGCATCGACGAGTTCATCGACGAGGTCGAGCACGAGATCTTCGACGGCGCCGGGGAGCAGATGAGCCGGATCTTCGACCTCAAGCGATCGCTGGTGGCGCTGCGCCGCTACCTGGCGCCGATGCGCGAGGCGGTCGCCGCCCTCGCCAACCGGCCGACGCCGTACCTCCGGCCGGAGACGCAGATCTACTTTCGCGACGTCCAGGACCACGTGATCCGGCAGCTCGACGCGGTCGAGTCGTACCGCGAGCTGTTGACCGGCGCGCTCGAGGCACAGCTCGCGATGATCTCGAACCGGATGAACGAGATCATCAAGGCGCTCTCGGTCATCGCGACGGTCGTGCTGCCGCCCACGCTCGTTGCGAGCATCTACGGGATGAACTTCGACTGGATGCCCTGGCTCCACGATGCGAACGGCTTCTGGATCGCGCTCGGCGGCATGACGGTCATCACGGGCGCGCTGCTCGCGTACCTGTGGTGGAGGGGTTGGCTTTAGCATCGGGAGAATCACAATGTCGGTCACGATGGAGGACACGGCGCCGGCGTTCGAACGGCTGCGCGCCGAGCTCGACGAGATCCAGGCGGCGCTGCGGGAGGCCGGGCTCGACGGCTGGCTGCTGTTCGACGTCTACGCCCGCAACAAGGTCGCCATGGGGATGCTCGGCTTCGGCGAGCAGAAGCGCCGGTACTTCGCGTGGATTCCCGCCACCGGCGAGCCCGTCGCGGTGATGCACGGGATCGAGGAGGGGCCCTGGGCCCGATGGCCGTGGGCGCGCCGGCGCTATGTCTCGTGGCGGGAGCTGGACGACGTGCTGCGCGAGCTGCTCGGCGGTGCGCGGCGCATCGCGATGGAGCTCTCGCCCGGCGACGCCGTGCCGGCGCTGGACCTGGTGCCCGCCGGCGTCGTCGAGCTGGTGCGCAAGGCCGGCCCCGAGGTCGTCTCGTCCGGCGACCTGATCACCCGCTTCTACTCGAGCTGGACGCCGGCGCAGCTCGCGTCGCACCGGCGCGCGGCCGAGACGCTCGCGCAGGTCGCGCGGGACGCGTTCGCGCACCTGGCCGGCCGCGTCGCCGCGGGCGAACCGGTCACGGAGGCCGAGATGCGGCGCTGGGTCGTCGGCGCGCTCGAGGAACGCGGCGCCGGCGCGGGTGCGGATGCGATCGTCGCGACCGGCGTCAGCGCCGCGGATCCGCACTACCACCCCGTCGAGGGCGGCGCCACGTTCCAGCGCGGCGACGTGGTGCTCATCGACCTCTGGGCGAAGGAATCCGAGGACAGCGTCTACGCCGACCAGACCTGGATGGGCTATCTCGGATCCGAGACGCCCGCGAAGGTCGCCGAAGTCTTCGGCGCGGTCCGCGATGCACGGGACGCGGCGATCGCGTTCCTGCGCGAGCGCTGGGCCGCCGGCGAGCGGATCCAGGGGTACGAGGTCGACGACGTGACCCGCGCGGTGATCGAGCGGCACGGGTATGGCAAGTGGTTCATCCACAGGACCGGCCACTCGATCGACCGCTCGACCCACGGGATGGGCCCGAACATGGACAACCTCGAGACGCACGAGGTCCGATCGCTGATCCCCGGCGTCGGCTTCTCGATCGAGCCGGGGATCTACCTGCCGGGCGAGCTCGGCGTGCGAACCGAGATCAACGTCTACATCGGCGCGGACGGGCCGGAGGTCACGCCGTCCGGGATCCAGCACGAGGTCTTCACGCTGCTCGACGACTGAGATGGAGAAGTCCGACCCCACGCGCACACCGCGCGCCGTCGCCCCGACGACCGGGCGCGACGTGCGTGAGGACCCCGGCGGTTCCGCGACGCGGGTGGCCGCGCGCACCCGGCGCACCGGGGGCAGTGGCGCACCGGAGGACGCCGACGGCGGGTCGGGCTTCTACCTCTTCGGCGTGGTCCGCGGCGTGGGGCGTCGCGGCGCGCAGCTCGTGCGCGGGCTCGGCCCGGAGTTCCTGCGCGTGCCGTACCGGGACCTGACCGCGCTCGCCCGGCACGCGGCGTTTCACGTCCCGCCGCTCGAGAGGGCGGACCTCGTCGCGCACCAGCGAGCGGTCGAGCACGTCATGCGTCGGGGCACGATCCTGCCCGCGCCGCCCGGGGTCGTGTTCCGGGGGCGCCGGCCGCTGCTCCGGTTCCTGGAGGACCAGTACCTCGCGCTGGAGGAGGGGCTGAGCTTCCTCGAGGGTCACTGGGAGCTTCGGCTCCACATCGGGCCGGCCGAGCCGGACACGGAGGACGACGAGCTCGAACGGCTGGCGACGCAGACCTACGCCGAGCTGCGGCGCTTCGCCCGCGCGGCGGTGCCGTTCGCGCGGACCGAGTCGCTGCTGCTCAGTGCGGCGTTCCTCGTCGAGCGCGCCGGGTGGATCGAATTCGTCGAGCGGGCCGAGGACCTGGGCGCCGCGCACGCCGGCCTCGCCCTCGACGTGACCGGCCCCTGGCCGCCCTACGATTTCGTCCGGCTCGTATTCTGACCCATGCTGGTCGACGTCGCACTGCCGGTGCCGGTGCCCCGCACCTTCACCTACCGGGTGGAGCGGGGGGCGGCGGAGATCGGGGCCCGCGTGCTCGTGCCGTTCGGCCGGCGCCGGCTGATCGGCTGGGTCGTCGGCCACGCGGCCGGCGCGCGGGAGGGCGTGAAGATCCGCGCGGTCTCCGAAGTCCTCGACGCCGCGCCGAACCTGTCCGCCGAGCTGCTCCGCCTCTGTCGCTGGGTCGCC
Organism: Longimicrobiales bacterium; assembly: GCA_036381255.1. Lineage (GTDB taxonomy): Bacteria > Gemmatimonadota > Gemmatimonadetes > Longimicrobiales > RSA9 > CALBZE01. Next base: position 48,316 of record DASVDG010000015.1, read on the forward strand.
GACTACTACGTCGCGCCGCTCGGCCAGGTCCTGCGGACCGCGCTCCCCGCCGTCCTCTCCGACACCGGCCGGCCGGCGCCGCCGGTGAAGACCCGCCGCGTCCTGCGGCTCGTCCGAGAGCTGCCGAGCCTGACGCGCCGCGAGGAGGTCTTCGGCCGGGCGCGGCGGCAGCGCGAGCTCTACGAGCTGATCGAGACGATCGGCGGCAGCGCCGAGGTCGCACACCTCACGGGGCACGTCGGCTTCTCGGCCGCCGTGCTGCGGGGGCTCGTCGACAAGGGGCTCGCGACGTTCGTCGACGAGGAGGTCGAGCGCGACCCGTTCGCCGCCGTGCCGGCGCCGGCGCCGCCGGCGCTCACGCTGACCGCCGCCCAGCGGGCCGCGGTCGATGCGCTCGTCGCCGCGGCGCGGCACGACGGCGGCACGTTCCTGCTCCGCGGCGTGACCGGCTCCGGCAAGACGCAGGTCTACATCGAGCTGCTCCACGAGGTCGTCGAACGGCAGGGGCGCGGCGCGATCGTGCTCGTCCCCGAGATCGCGCTCACGCCGCAGACCGTCTCCCGCTTCCGCGCCCACTTCGGCGAGACCGTCGCCGTGCTGCACTCGGCGCTCTCCGACGGCGAACGCTACGACGCCTGGCGCGCGCTCCGCAGCGGCGAGCGGCGGATCGCCGTGGGCGCGCGGTCCGCCGTCTTCGCGCCCGTCGCGGAGCTGGGCGCGATCGTGGTCGACGAGGAGCACGAGGCCACCTACAAGCAGTCGGACGCGCCGCGCTACCACGCCCGCGAGGTCGCGATCGTCCGCGCCGGCCTCGCCGGCGCCGTCTGCCTGCTCGGCAGCGCGACGCCCTCGCTCGAAAGCTGGCGCAACGCACTCGCCGGCAAGTACCGGCTGCTCGAGCTCCCCGACCGCGTCGAGGGGCGCCCCCTGCCGCCGGTCCGCGTCGTGGACCTGCGCCCGCGCCGGGACGACGCGCGCGGGATGGCACGGGCCGGGGATACCGCCGGTGCGGGCGCGGCGGGAGCGCCGACCCGCGGCGCGCCGGGCGCCGACCCCGCGTTCAACCGGATCCTCTCGCCGCCGCTCGTCGCCGCGATCCGCGACCGGCTCGAGCGCCGCGAGCAGACGATCCTGCTGCTCAACCGCCGCGGCTACGCGACGTTCGTCCAGTGCCGCGACTGCGGCCGCGTCTGGCACTGCGGCCAGTGCAACGTGTCGCTGACCTACCACCGCGCCCGGCGGCGGCTCGTCTGCCACTACTGCTTCCACGAGGAGCCCGCGCCGATCACCTGCGACGACTGTGCGTCCGGCGACCTCTCGTTCCGCGGGATCGGCACCGAGCAGGTCGAGCGCACCGTCGTCGACGCGTTCCCCTACGCGCGCATCGCCCGGATGGACGTGGACACGACCTCGGGCAAGTGGGCGCACCACGAGATCCTCGGCCGCGTCGAGCGCGGCGAGATCGACATCCTGCTCGGCACGCAGATGATCGCCAAGGGGCTCGACTTCCCGCGCGTCACGCTGGTCGGCGTCGTCAACGCCGATGTCGGGATCAACCTGCCGGACTTCCGCGCGAGCGAACGGACGTTCCAGCTCCTGACGCAGGTGGCGGGGCGCGCCGGCCGGGGGCCGCAGGGCGGCGAGGTGATCATCCAGACCTCGCTGCCGGGCCATTACGCGGTACGGGCCGCCGTCACCCACGATTACGGCGCCTTCGCCGAGCGCGAGCTCGCCGAGCGCGAGGCGCCGCGCTACCCGCCGTTCTGCCGCCTCGCGAACGTCATCGTGAGCGGCACGGACGAGGACGCCGTCGTCCGCGCCGCCGAGGAGGTCGCCGCGTCGGTACGGAGCATGCTCGCCGAGGCTGCGGCGCCCGCCGTCGAGGTGATGGGGCCGGCGCCGTGCCCGGTCGACCGGATCCGGGGACGCTGGCGCTGGCACTTCCTGCTGCGCAGCGCGAGCGCGGCCCCGCTCGGCGCGATCCTGCGCCGCCTGTACGCGTACGGCGCGACGCTGTCAGGGAAGGGAGCGCTGCGGCTCGCGCTCGATCGCGACCCCGTCACGCTGCTCTGAACGAAAGCGTTGCACGAGACGGTACGAAGGGTGTAAACTATTGTGAACGCGTGATCTCACGCGTGAACAAAAGGAAGGTCGGCGGCGTACCATACCCTGGACCGGAACTGAGGAGGACATCGGGTCGCGATGGGTTGTCTGGCGCTGAACGCATCCTTCGAGCCGCTCACCATGCTGCCGGTACGGCGCGCGCTCCGGCTGGTCCTCGACCAGAAGGCCGAGATCCTGGAGGTGGACGAGTCGCGCGTCTTCCGCTCGGAGCGCGAGGAGCTGCCCTCACCCCTCGTGATCCGCCTGGTCCGCTACGTCCACGTCCCGCGCAAGTTCCGGCGCCAGGTCACGAACACTTTCCTCTTCGCCCGCGACCGGTACACCTGCCAGTACTGCGGCCGGCACCGCACCGAGCTGCGCGGGCGAGAATTCCTGACCCGCGACCACGTGACCCCGCTCTCCCGCGGCGGCGGCAACACCTGGGACAACGTCCTGACCGCGTGCTCGCCCTGCAACAACCGCAAGGGGAGCCGGTTGCCGGAAGAAGCGGGGCTGCATCCGCTTTCGACGCCGGCCGAGCCCAACTACGTCGAGCTGGTCTGGGCCGTGCGCCGCGTCACGCCGGTGCAGGCGAAGTACATCAGGATGTTCTACGGCGCGGATGTGCTGAAGGCGCTCCAGGCGACGGACGGCGCCGCAGCCTGAGCGTCGCGGCCGCCGGCCGTCCAGCCGCCGGCGCGTTTCCGGATCAGGCCATTCCGATCCCGACCAGCAGCGCGACGATCAGCGCGATCGCCACGCCCAGCGCGAAGAGTGCGGCGACGGGGCCGAGCACGGCGAGCGCGGCGCGCCAGTCGTCCGTGCGGTGCGCTTCGCGCAGCCCGATGATCGCCACGACGACCATCCAGACCGAGCCGACCAGCCCGCCGATGAACGGGACGACGGCGAAGCCGCGGGCGCCGTACGCGTAGCAGAGCACGCGCAGCGTGGTCGCCGCGCCGCCGCGGGCGCCGCCCGCGAGCCAGAGCGTGGCATGGACGACCGCGAAGACGAACGTCAGCAGCAGCGTCAGGACCGCCGGCGCGAAGAGGAAGGAGAGGATCGGCGAGACGGCGTCGACGGCGAGGCCGAGCGCCTCGCGGAGGCGGGTGAAGTACGTGAAGACGGCGCCGACCGCCAGGGTGAAGGTGAGCTGCCAGAACAGCTCGACGACCGCCAGCAGCATTCCGACGGCGAAGTAGTACCCCACTGCGGCGCCGGTCCCCGTCGTCCCGGGCATCCGCCGGAAGAACTCGGCAGGCCTGAAGACGCTCTCCCACCAGGTCCGGCAGAACGCGCCGAGGGCGGAGCTGCCGGCGGCCGGCGGCCAGGGGAACGCGGCGGGCGCGTCGGTGTCGGCGCCCGCCTCGACGCTCGCTGACGGGAGTCCGGATCCGGTCATTCGGGGACTTTCTGGGCGAGGCGGTCTCGGACTGTCTCGAGGAGCGAGCCGATGTCGATCGGCTTCGCCAGCACTTCATCGGCGCCGGCCTCGAGGGCGAGCTCGCGTGCGCCCTGCATGGCGGAGATCGCGATGATCGGCACGTCGTGCGTCGTTTCGCTCGATCGGAGCCGGCGCGTGACTTCCAGCCCGTCCAGCTCCGGCATCATCACGTCCATGAGGATGAGGTCCGGCGGGTCGACCAGCGCCTGGTCGAGCGCCGCGCGGCCGTCCACGGCCACGGCGACGTGGTAGCCGGAGGATTCCAGCAGGATGCGAAGGGCTTCCCGGCTGTCGAAGTGATCTTCGGCGAGCAGGATTCTGGCGGCGTCCGGCGTTGCCTGTCGGATGGACCCGTCGTGCATCATCGCTCCGGTCCGGTTTCGAGGCATCGTCGCCTGGGGGAGACGGGATTAGATACCCACTCCGTCCGAAGCGCGCAAGGCTTGAGTGTCCGGCTCAGTCCGGCGGATCGCCCGGCTCCCACGGTCTGGACCACTCGTCTTCCGCCTCGTCGAACCGTTCGATCGCCTCCTCGACGATCCGTCGCGCGTCCTGGATCTCCCCGGGCGCTGCGTCGTCTTCGCGCGGGAAGAGCCGGCCGGTGACGCGCACCTCGTAAGCGAAGATCTTCGCGCGCAGGTCGCCGAGCACCTTGAGCAGGCGCGGCGTCGCCTCGAGCAGCCGGTCCTCCCCGTCGAGACTCAGGATCAGCTCCGCGAAGCGTCGCAGGTCGGCACGCAGGTCTTCGGGCGATATGTCGTCGTAGAGTCCCATACTCCGGCTCTCGTCAGGTGCGGGCGTCGACCGCGCCCCGGCCGAGGACGTCGGCCGCCGTTTCGGCCGCGTCCTCCGTGATCGGCGCGGGACACGGCAGGTACAGGAGGAACGTCGACCGGGCGCCGACGACGCTGTCCGCGAGCAGCTCGCCGCCGAGGAGCTGGGCGAGCCGCCTCGAGATGGCCAGTCCGAGACCCGTGCCGCGCGGCCCGACGGCGAGCTGGACGTACTCGCCGAAGATGGTCTCCAACTCCTCCGCCGGGATGCCGGGGCCGGTGTCCTCGACCGTGAGGACGATCCAGCCGTCGGACCCCGCGCGGCACGTCGGCGGCGCGGCGGCCGGGGGCTCCGCGGCCGCGTGCAGGTGACCCACCGAGACGGAGACGGAGCCGGCGTCCGTGAACTTCACCGCGTTCGACAGCAGGTTCAGCAGGATCTGGCGAAGCCGGCCGGGATCGGTGCGGAGCACGGGCGCGGCGTCGGGGCAGCTCACCCGCAGCTCGAGCCCCTTGCGCGCCGCTTCCAGCTCCACCACTCCGGCCGTCTCGCGCACCAGCATCCGGAGATCCACCTCCCGGTGCTCGACCGTCAGGCGCCCGGACTCCAGCTTCGACAGGTCGAGGATGTCGTTCACCAGGCCCAGGAGCTGCTGCGCGCTCGCGGCGACCCGGCCGACCACATCCGCCTGCCGCGCCGTGAGCCGGCCCACCACGCCCTGCTGCATCAGGTCGACGTACCCGACGATCGCGTTGACCGGCGTCCGAAGCTCATGGCTCATCTGCGCGAAGAACCGGCCGCGCGCCGCCATCGTCCGCTCGACCTCCCGGCTGTGACGCTCGAGCGCCGACCGGATCCGCTCGAGCTGCTCCGCGCGGACCGCACGCCGCTCCGCCCGCTCCACGAGCCGGCGGTCCCGCCGCGCCCGGACCACCGCCGCCGCGCCGTGCCGCGACATGTGCCGCAGGATGCGGCCGTCCCGCTCGATGTCGTACGCGCCCGGACGCGAGGAAAACAGCGCCACCAGTCCGCGCACTTCGCCGCCATCGCTGGCGGCGGCGGCCAGCACCTGCGGCCAGCCGGCCACCTCGACGGCGTGCCGCACCGGCTCCGCGACGCCCAGCGCCTCGACCAGCTCCGCCGCCAGCCGGGCCGCCTCGGACGCCGACATGCCGAGCGCATGCACCGGGCGAGAGTCTTCGGCCGGGACGTAGAAGAGCGCCGCATCCGATGGGAACAACCGCGCGACGTGCGCGAGGAACCGCTCCGCCAGCTCGCTCGGCTCTCCAGGCTCCAGCAGCAGGCCGGTCACGCTCGACAGCGCTTCGACATCGTCGCGGTGAGGCACCATGGGTTCGAATCCCTTCGATCCCGAGATCCCGGGACGCCTCCGTGGAGGGTCGCCAACGTCTCCCTGCCGCCGCAAATCCCCGGCCACCCCCGCACCCCTCCGCCCGCCTCCCTGGACGCCCCGGCCCACCGCGGTTAACATCAGTTCATGAGCATCGCCTTCCTCACCCGCAGCGTCCGCTTCGCCGCCGCGCACCGATATCACCGCCCGGAGTGGAGCGACGACGAGAACCGCAGGGTCTTCGGCGCCTGCGCCAACCCCTACGGCCACGGCCACACCTACACGCTCGAAGCCACGATCCGCGGCGAGATCGACCCCGTGACCGGATTCTCCGTCGACCTCGCCGCGCTCGACCGCATCCTGGACGAACAGGTCGTCCAGGTGTTCGACCACCGGCACATCAATCACGCCGTCGACGCCTTCGCCTACGGCGCACGCGTGCCAACGAGCGAGAACCTCGTCGCCTACCTCTGGCCGCGCATCGCCGGGGCGCTCCCGGATGGCGTCGCGCTCCACCGCCTGCGCCTCTACGAGGACCCGACGCTCTTCGTCGACTACTTCGGAGGGGGAATGGAGCCGAACCCATGAGGCGGCACGACCGCCGCCGCGGACCCCGCCCGATCCCGGTCACGGACGCCGTCCGCGACCTGATCCGCAAGACCGCCGCCGAACGACCCGCCGAGGACGCGCCGCCCGCGCCGCCGGGGCGGACGTTCACGGCCGATGGACAGACCTGGATCGCCCGCATCGCCGGCGAAGCGATCGTCGGCACCGGCGCCTTCGCCTCCGCCGCGCTCCTCGCCGTCCGGTTCCACCGCGCCGACGAGCCCGACCGACCGCTCCGTGAGGCGCTCATCCCCCGCGGCCGCTTCGAGCTCCTCTACGACGACGAGCTCGCCGCGCTGCTGCGCACCGCGCGACCCCTGGACGCCGAGCGCGGCTGAGCCCGGCTACCCTCCGTCAATCGCCGGCCCGACCCGGACTTCGTTCTCCTCCACCCGGATCGCGTACCGCCGAAGCCCCCGCCCCTCCGCAGGCCGCACCGGCGCGCCCGTCCGAACGTCGTACGCCCGGTCGTCGCCCGGGCAGATCAACAGCTCCCCCTTCAACCGCCCCTCCCGCGCCAGGTTCAACCCATCGGTCGGACAGTGTGCCGACAGCGCGTAATACGTCTGCCCCACGTTCAACACCACCAGCGTCTCCCCGTGCGCCTCCACCTCGCGCATCTCGCCGGGACCCAGCTCGGGCGTCCGCAGTACCGCCACGTACTCGGCCATCGCGCCTCCTCGGTCGGTCCGCACCGGCGCCGGGCGCAAGAGGCATACCGGCCGGCCGCCGCGTCCCCGGGCGGTTTTCGGTTTTTGTTCGGGAACGCGCTCCAGCGGCGAGGGTAGCAACAAAGGTGTTAAGTGGGGGTGCCACAATCGTTTGAGTCTGTAGAGGGTGCATGGCCAGGGACAACTTCAACGTCAGGGATTACGTGGACGTCGCCGAGCGGATCCGGGCGTTCTACGAGCGCTACCCGGACGGCTCGATCCAGACCGAGATGGTGCGACTGGAGGGCGACATGGTCGTCTTCCGGGCGACGGTCTACCGGGACCGCGAGGATGCGCATCCGACGACGGGGTGGGCGTACGAGCGGGAGGGTGTGGGCTACGTCAACAAGACGAGCTTCATCGAGAACTGCGAGACGTCGGCGATCGGCCGGGCGCTGGCGAACCTGAACTTCCCGACGACGCGCGGTGCGGCGGAGAAGGAGGGAGCACCGGCCACGCGGGAGCAGCTCGACGAGCTGCGCGCGCTCGCGGCGTCGGAGGTCGTGAGCGAGGACATCCGCGAGCGGGTCGTCGCCCGGGTGGACGAGGGGATGACCGCGAAGCAGGCGGCGGACGCGATCGCGTACCTGCGGCGGGTGCATCGCAAGGCGGAGCGGGCGGCGTAGCGGGACCGCCCCGGTCCGGCGCCTGCGGCGCCGAACCGGGGCGGGGGCGCCCCTGCGGGGCGGGAGCGCGCCCTGGCGGGCGCGGGAGCGCCGGCCTGGCGGCCGGCCGGAGCGGCCGGCTGCGCCGGCCGGGGCGGGCCCTGGCGGGTCCGGGGGCGGGCGCGGGGCGCCCGGGGGGCGCGGCCTTCGGCCGCGGGGGCGGCGGGCCCT
>DASVDG010000016.1:0-2431 GCA_036381255.1 Longimicrobiales bacterium
CGACCAGCTCCCGCTGCGATGCGGCGGGCCGCACGAACCGCCGGTACAGGTCGTTGACCAGGTAGCTCGACGCCCAGTTGATGTGCGTGTCGACCGTGCTCATGAATGCGGCGAGCAGGCTGGCGAAGAGCAGGCCGAGCACGCCGGCGGGGAGCAGCAGCGCCATCAGCGCGGGGTACGCCATCTCCCGGTCGCCGGCGACGATCGCGGCGGCGGCAGCCGCGCTCGACCCGCCGGCGCCGGCCGCGCCCGCGATGCCCGCCAGCGCGTCGGCGTCCGCGGCTCCCGCGGCTCCGGCCGCGCTTCCGCCCCCCGCCGCGCCGAGCGGGAAGAGGACCAGGCTGACCAGCCCGATCAGGATCCACGGCCAGGTGCGCAGCCCGTAGTTCGCGACGCAGAACCAGAGCCCGCCGCCCTCGGCGTGCGCGTCGCTCTTCGCCGTGAAGAGCCGCTGCGCGATGTAGCCGCTGCCGTCGCTGAAGTACTGCGCCCACCACTGCACGGCCAGATAGACGAGGAAGACCTGGACCGGCAGCCACGCGGCGTCGGTGCCCGGCACGAACGCCAGGATCTGCGACGGGTCGTCGTAGTGCTCGGCGAGCCCGGCCATCAGCCCGTCGATCCCGCCGACCGCGCCGACGGCGTAGACCGCGAAGAGGATGCTGCCGACCATCGCGATCGCGAACTGGAGCAGGTCGGTCAGGATCACGCCGCGGATCCCGCCCATCGTCGAGTAGAGCACGACCATCGCGAAGAGCGCGAGCACGGTCAGCGTGTCGCCGAGCGTGCCGAAGAGCAGCCAGTCGGGCCAGGCGGCATCCAGCGCGCCGAAGCGACCCGCGCCCAGCCACGCGTCCCAGTGCACGAACGGCCGGGCGATCTTCGACATCGCCCGGAACACCCACCCCAGCACGATGCCGTTGATCAGGACGGCGAAGAAGACCGCCTTGAAGCCGCGCAGCAGCGTCGCGCTCCGGCCGGCGTAGCGCAGCTCGACCAGCTCGGCGTCGGTCAGCACGCCGCTTCGGCGCCAGAGTGCGGCGAAGACGACCGCCGTCGACACGTGCGACACCGCCCACGACCACCAGAACCAGTTCCCGGCGATGCCGTGGGCGGCGACCATCCCGGTCACGACGAGCGGCGTGTCGGCGGCGAACGTCGTCGCGACCATCGACGTGCCGAGCCACCACCAGGGGAGGTCGCGGTCCGCGATGAAGTAGGATTCGATGGATCGGCTCGCACGGCGGGAGACCAGGATCCCGGCCGCGAGCGCGAGGGCCAGGTATCCGACGACGATGGACCAGTCGAGTGCGGTGAGTTGTCTCACGGTTCCGGGTTCGCTGTCCTCTCCTGTGGCGGTCGTTCTCGCCGCGGCGCCAGAGCGTGCCGGGGCGCGGCCAGGGCCGGGCGACGGGCGGCGCCGGCGCTACAACGCCCGCGCTACGTCGCCGGCGCGAGGCGCCGCGCCTGGCTGACGCGCTCCACGTCGCGCAGGAAGCCGTTCGACCAGCGGTGCACGTCGTGGTAGAGCACGCGGTCGCGCAGCCGCATCATGCGCGCCGTCCGCTCGCTCCCGGGCATCGTCAGCGCGGCCTCGAGCGCGCGGTCCATGTCGTCCGGGCTGTACGGGTTCGTGAGCACGACGCCCTCGAGCTCGGCGGCGGCGCCGGCGAACTCGCTCAGGATGACGACGCCGTCGCTCCCCTGCCGCGTCGCGATGTACTCCTTGGCGACGAGGTTCAGCCCGTCGCGCAGCGGCGTGACCCAGAGCACGTCGGCGGCGGCGTAGAACGCGACGAGCTCCTCGCGCGGGAACGAATTGAACAGGTGGATGACCGGCTGCCACTCGAGCGTGCCGAAGCGGCCGTTGATGCGGCCGACCGCCGCCTCGGTCAGCCGGCGCATGTCCTGGAACTCCTCCATCCCGGTCCGCGTCGGCACGGCGATCTGCACGAACGACACCTCGCCGTGCCGCTCGGGGTGCCGGTCGAGGTAGCGCTCGAAGCATTCGAGCCGCTCGATCGCGCCCTTCACGTAGTCCAGCCGCTCGGCGCTCAGGATCAGCTTCTTCGCGCCAGTGCGCCGCCGGATCTCGTCGCTCTTCTCCCGCGTTTCCGCCGTGCGCGCGTGATGGCCGAAGAACTCGGCGTCGACGCCGACCGGGTAGACGCCGAGCGCGACCTCGCGCTCGCCGTAGCGCAGCGAGAGCGGGTAGCGCGAGACCGAGACCGCCGGCCCCTTCTCGACCAGGTCGGTGCCGACGACCGCCGTCGGGGTCGCGCCCATGAAGCGCTCCGCCGTGTTCGCGAAGTTCAGCGCGTACGACGGGATGTGGAACCCGATCAGGTCGAGGTGCAGCAGCGCGTCGAGCAGCTCGCCCCTCCACGGGATCACGCCGAAGATGTCGGGCGGCGGGAACGTGGTGTGCAGG
>DASVDG010000017.1:0-4840 GCA_036381255.1 Longimicrobiales bacterium
CCCGATTCCGGGCCCGAGGTCGAGGACGGCGCGGCCCCGGACCTCGATCCCGTGGGCTTCCACCGCCGTACGCAGCGCCCTGACCTTCGCGCGGTAGAGATACCGGTTGTATCGCTCGCCGTAGCCGATGTAGCCGACGCCCTGGAGCGACCAGTAGCGCGAGAGCCGCTCCGACCAGTACCGGTCGGAGTGGTACGTGTCCGTTTCGTACTCGGTCATGATCCTCGATCTCGCAACGCACGTACGAGGAAGCTCACTGCGGTTTCGCGGCCCAGCCGAGCAGCGCGCCGGTGCGCCGCGAAGATGAGAGCGGCGTAGATGGATGCCCCGAGCAACCCTCCCGCGAGGAGCGTGGGCACCGCAGAATCGAGCACCACGCGACATGCCGCGTATGCGACCGCCAGGAGCGCCGACGCGGTCACCGGGATCGCGATCCGGCCAGCCAGATCCGCGGCGGTCACCCCCAGGACCTGCCGCACACGCCAGAAGCCGTAGGCTTGCGATGCGAGCATCGGGAGCGTCACGGCACTGGCCGCACCGGCAAGGCCCCAGGTGCGCGTCAGGGGCACGATGAACGCCGCCATCAGCGCGAGGTGGATCAGCGCGATCTCCGAATCGACCCGCGGCCGCCCCGCGCCCTGGACCAGCGCGCCGTTGGACGCCCCCAGCGCGCGCAGCACGCCGAGTATGGCGAGTATGCGGAGCGACGGTGCAATGGGGACCCAGTCCGGGCCAAGCGCTCCGCGCGCGATCTCGGGTGCGGCGACCAGAAGCATGGCCGCCAGTGGGAACGATGCCGTGGCGACCGTCTCCATGGAAAGGAGGTATGCCGTGGTCAGCCGCACCCGATCGTCCTGGAGCCGCGCGAACGCGGGGAGCGTGACTTCGTTCAGGACGTGCGCGATCTGCGTGGCCGGGAGGTTCGACAGCAGGTACGCCATCTGATACCATCCGAGCGCAGTGACGCCGAGCAGCCTCCCGACGACGGCGTCGTCTCCCTGCGTCACGAGGAAGATCAGGATCCCCGAGGCGAATACCCAGCGGCCGAACGCGTAGAGCTCCCGCGCCTTGCCGAGGTCGAGCCGCACCCGGGGGCGGTACGGATGGACGACGTACGATGCCACCGCCCTCGACCCGTGCCCGGCCACCACGCCGATGACGAGCGACCAGGCCCCCCCACCGAATGCGGCGATGCCAATGGCGACCGTGACCTCCGTCACCGCGCCCGCCGCGACGTACCCCCACTGCCGGTGGAGCTCCAGGTCCCGACGGAAGTTCACGATCCCGATGTTCGTCACTCCCTGGAACAGGAAGACGAGCCCGAGCACGCGCAATAGCGGCACGGCCTCAGTGACGTCGAAAAACCCCGCGATCGGTCCGGCCAGGAGCCACGCGCCGCCGGCGAGAAGCGCGCCGCGAATCGCCTGAGCCGTCCACGCGACATCGAGATACTCTCTGATCTCGCCCCGCCGCTGGATCAGCGCCGCAGCGAATCCGGTCTGTGTGAAGACCTCGAGCGACGCCACCATGAGCGTGGCGACGCCGAACAGCCCGAAATCCTCGGGCGCGACGAGCCTCGCGAGGACGAGGATCCGGACGACGGCCAACCCCCGCTCGACCGCACGCAATCGGATCGCCCAAACGCCGGCGTTCACCGCTTGCCGGGACAGCGGCGGTGCGACCTCCGACGGCATCACGTCCCGCCGGGCGGTCACGCCGCACGCCTCCCGGCTCGGAACCCGGCCCAACGCACGAACTCGTACGCGAGTAGTCCGGGGAGTCGATGGACGTGGCCCTGGCGGATGATGTACCGGAGTTCGGTCGCCAGGAACCGAACCGATTCGGGGAGCGACGCGCCGCGGTCGAGGCCGACCTGGCGCAATGCCCGGGCGATCAGGTACGTACGGCGAAACAATCCCCGCAGGTTGTAGCGGTGCGCATGCAGCGCCTCCGCCGCCGGCTCGTACGCGATCGTGTATCCGGCCGCCAGCGCCCGGATCGCCCAAACCTGGTCCTCGCTCACGGGAACGTCCTCGCGGAACGGGATCCGCAATACCACGTCCCGGCGCACCGCGCTGAACGCATTGGAGAACAGGACGCGGCCGGGTCGCGGGGTGGCGGCACGCACCAGCTCGCGTGGCAGCCGGCTCCCGTCGGGTTGCGCGCCATCCGAACGGTGGCACGCCCCGCCATCCCCGGCGACGCCCGGCACCGGCCCGTACCTCAACCGCTCCGCCGGATAGTTCACGGCCACGAAGAACATCTCCATTGTCGTCGCATCGCGCGGCACCTGCCTACCGTACACCCCGGCGACTCCCGGCTCCGCGAGCGCCGTGGCGAAGCGCTCGGGCCAGTCCTGCGTGCAGGGGAGCACGTCCTGGGTGAGGAAGCAGATCACATCGCCGGCCGTCATCCGCACGCCCAGGTTGCGCGTGCGGCCGTGCCCGAACTCGGCGGGGTCGATGCGGTGCACGCGGAAGCCGGTGCTTTCGGCCACGTCCGGCGTCGCGTCGCGAGAGCCGGAATCGATGACGAGGACCTCGAGGTCGTAGCGGTCCCGGACGCGTTGCAGGTGGCGGCAGAGATGCCGGAAGCCGGGGCCGGCGTCCAGCGTGGGGATGACCACGGAGATGCGCCGGCCGCGTGCGGTGCGCGCCGCGCCCGCGCGTGTGCCGGCCGCGGTCTCGGCCCCGTCGGGCCCCGGACCGGCCGCCGATGCCCCTGCCCGCGCCGGCGACGCGTGCTCGGTCATCCTCACACCCTCCCGAACGCCGCCCCGCGCAGCACGCTCAGGAAGATGGCGGCGAAGACGATCTCGGCGCCGAGCACCATCAGCGTGAGCGCGACCATGGCGGGGCGCACGGCGAAGAGGAGGCCGGCGCCCTGGCGGATCCAGTCGACCAGGATCCAGAGGTCGATGAGGAAGCCGGCGGCGAAGAGGACGCCGCCGAGGGCGACGCCGCGCTCGAGCGTGTAGTGCAGGTGGAAACGCCGGATCCACGGGTCGCTCGGTCCGGCCTCGTGCACGAGGGCGTAGGTCTTGGCGTAGACGCCGAGGAGCACGAGCTGGAGGCCGAGGATCGCGAGCGCGCCGCCGACGAACATGAAATGGAAGTCGAAGTTGAAGTGGCCGACGCGGATCGGGCCGGAGAGGAGCGAGAGCTCCATGCCGAGGCCGAGCCCCAGGAAGAGCAGGCCCGGGACGAGAAAGAGCCGGGTCGGGCTCAGGAGGAGCAGGTGCCGGGCCACGCGCCAGCCGTCGCCGACGCTGCGGCGGGACTCGCCATCCGGGCGCGGGTGAAAATTCACCGGGACCTCGACGGCCTCGAGGCCGGCGCGGGCGGCCTCGACGAGCATCTCGCTGGCGAACTCCATCCCGGTCGAGCCGAGGCGGAGGCGGTCGAGGGCGGAGCGCTCGATGCCGCGCATCCCGCAGCGCACGTCCGAGACGGTGAGGCGGTAGAAGCGGCGCGAGAGGTACGTCTGGAGCGGCTCGAGGAAGTGCCGGTGCGCGGGGCGCATCGCGCCGGGCAGGATCTGGCCGTTGCGCCGCGTGCCGAGGACCATCTCGTAGCCGGCGCGCAGCGGCTCGACGAAGCGGTGCAGGAGCGCGAGGTCGTAGGTCCCGTCGCCGTCGACGAGGACGAGGTAGCGGCCGCGGGCGGCCTCCAGCCCGCGCAGGCAAGCGGCGCCGTACCCGCGGATCGGCTGATGGACGACGATCGCGCCCGCCCGTTCCGCGTCCTCGACGGAGCCGTCCGTCGAGCCGTTGTCGCACACAATGACCTCGCCCGTGTAGCCGCAACGCTCGAGCGCGGCCCAGGCGTCCCGGACGCACTGGCCGATCGTCTCCACCTCGTTGAGGCACGGGATCACGATCGAGACGTCGACCGCATCGGCAGTTCGGGCTTCGGAAGGAACGTCACGTCCGGGGGCGTCCCACAGCAGACCGTCCATCCGTACCATGGCGTCGTCTATCTCCGCACCATCGCCCAGAGGTTCATCCCGAGCTCGAACGTGCCGAATCGCATGGCCGCACGGTCGAAGCCGGCGTGCTCGAGGAGGTCGGCGATCCGCGCGTGCGTGTACGCGTCCTTGTGCTCCTCGATCTCCTCCGCGCTGACGAGGCCGAGGCGCGCGAGCACGCGGAGCAGGCGGTCGGTCCAGGCGGCGGGCGTGGTGAGCACGTAGACGCCGCCGGGCCGCAGGATGCGGCGAATCCCCGCGAGCGTGTGCCGGAGCACGTCGTGGTCGAGGTGCTCGAAGACGGCGAGCATCGTCACCACGTCGACGGACCCATCGTCGAAGGGGAGCGCGGTTCGCTCCGCCAGGTCGTGGTGGATCAGGGTGATGCCGTCCGGACCCTGGACCCGGGGCGCCACGTCCGGCGCGGATCCTGCCGCGCCCGACGGTGCCGGTCCCTCCGCGGCCGCCGGCGTGCCCACGGAGGCCAACCGGTCGAGGCCGAAGCGGTGCGCGAAGGTGGTCGTGCTGAGGAAGTACGGGTAGCTGCCGCAGCCGATGTCGACGATGCAGCCGCCGCGCAATTCGTCCGGAATCAGCCGGTTCGCCATCCGGGCGCGGTGTCGCGCCAGGAATCCTTCCAGCCGTCCCTTCCCGCGCGTCACGCGGGATCCGTTCGCCGGTGCTTCTCCGCTCAAATCATCCCACCTTCCGCAAGCGCGGCTCCGAGCGCCGTCCGCCAGTCCGCGAGCGGCCCGACGACCGCTTCCGTGGCCGAACAGTCCAGGACCGAGTACCGCGGCCGGCGCGCGGGCGTGGGGAACGCGTCGGAGGGCACGGCGGCGATCTCCGCGTCCAGCCCCGCGGCGCGCAGCGC
>DASVDG010000018.1:0-15774 GCA_036381255.1 Longimicrobiales bacterium
CACATGAGCGAATGGCGCACGTTCCGCTCCGAGCTGCGCGCGCCCCGCAGCGACGTCCTCGTCCTGCTGACGACGTTCTCGCTCACCGTGCTGTTCGACCTGGTCATCGCCATCGAAGTCGGGATGGTCCTCGCGGCGTTCCTCTTCATGCGCCGCATGGCCGAGGTCACAAACATCCACGTCTTCACCCGAGAGTTCCGCGAAACCGGCGAGGGAGACCCCGAAGCCGACCCCTACTCGCTCCAGCGGCGCGAGGTGCCGGACGGCGTCCAGGTCTACGAGATCCACGGGCCGTTCTTCTTCGGCGCCGCCGAACGGTTCCGCGACACGCTCGGACGCTACGCGAAGAAACCGCGCGTGCTCATCCTCCGCATGCGCCACGTCTCCGCCGTCGATTCCACCGGGATCCGCGTGCTGCGCGAGGTCCTGGTCCGCAGCCGCGCCGACGGCACGCTCCTCGTCCTCTCCGGCGTCCACGCCCAGCCCATGGCCGCCCTCGCCCGCGCCGGCCTGCTCGACGACATCGGCGACGAGAACATCTGCGGCAACATCGACCTCGCGCTGGACCGCGCCCGCGCCTACCTCGGCCTGGCCGCGTCGGCGCCCCCGGCGCCGGCCGCCGCCGTGGCGGGCCCGCCCCCGGCGCAGCCCGGCTGAGCGGCGCGGTACGGACGAGTGGCGCGGCCCGGCGGAGTGGCGCGGCACGGCACGGCTGAGCGGCACGGCGGAGCGGCGCGTCATCGAAACCTTGACAGCGGCCAGGCTCGCGTCGTATGGATGTAACCGTTTTCACTCGCGGCCCGTTCCTGCGCGTCGCCACGTCATGTAACCGTTTTCAATCGCGGGGACGCGACGCGGGCGATGACGGGCCGCGCCCTCGACCAGGGGGGTCGACCGATGCCGGCGACGATACGGGACGTAGCGCGAGAAGCCGGGGTGTCCGTGGCCACCGTTTCGCGCGTGTTCAACGACAGCGGTCCCGTGAAGGCGGAGACGCGGCGTCGGATCATGACGGTGGCGCGGCGGCTGCGCTTCGTGCCGAACACGGCGGCGCGGAGTCTGAGCACGCGGCGGACGCACGCGGTCGGCGTGGTCCTGCCGGATCTGCACGGCGAGTTCTTCTCCGAGGTGATCCGCGGGATCGACCAGGTGGTCCAGCGGCGCGGCTGTCACGTGCTGGTGTCGAGCTCGCACAACGACCGGGCGGCGGTCGCGAAGGCGTTGCGAGCGATGCGGGGTCGGGTGGACGGGGTGGTGATCATGGCGCCGGACATGGATGTGCCGACGCTGGTCGCGAACCTGCCGGAGCGGCTCCCCGTGGTGCTGTTGAATTCCGACCTCGGCCACGGCCAATACGATTCCCTGAACATCGACAACTTCGGCGGTGCGTACGCGGTGACGCGCCATCTGCTGCGGCGGGGGCACCGGCGCATCGGGATGATCTCGGGCGCGGACCACAACCACGATGCGCGGGAACGGCTGCGCGGCTACAGGGCGGCGCTGGCGGATGCGCGGGTGGAATTCCGGGAGGAGCTGGTCGCGCCGGGCGCGTTCACGGAGTCGTCGGGGCACGCTGCGGCGAAGCGGCTGCTGGCGCTGGCCCCGCGGCCGACGGCGATCTTCGCGGGGAACGACTCGATGGCGCTGGGCGCGTTGAGCGCGCTCCGGGCGGCGGGGCTTCGCGTGCCGGAGGACGTGGCGCTCACGGGGTTCGACGATGTTCCGATGGCGCGGTACGTAACGCCGCCGCTCACGACGGTGCGGGTCTCGATCGCGGAACTGGGCATGCGGGCGGCGGCGCGATTGTTCGACAGTCTCGAGGCGGGCGGCGGGGCGGAGCCGGTCCACGAGCTCCTCCCGACCGAGCTGGTGGTCCGATGCTCCTGTGGGGCGCAACAACCGGTCCTTGAAGCGAAGGAGGCGGGATCATGACCGCAACAGGGTGGAGACGTCCAGTGTTCAGGAGGCTGCTCGTCGCGGGGGTGTTGGCCCTGATGGCGTGGGCCGACGCGGGTGCGCAGACGAGCACGGGCACGCTGCGCGGGCGCGTGCTCGATGAGGCCGGCGCGCCCGTGGCGGGCGCGACGGTGCGGGCGCGGAACGTCGCGACGGGCGCGGAGCGCACGACGCTCTCCGCGGACAATGGGGCGTACCTTCTCGTCGGCCTCGCGCCCGGGGTCTACGAGCTCGGCGTCGAGGCGCTCGGCCGCGCGGCGGCGAGCCGTACGGTCCGGGTGCTGATCGGGCAGACGCTGATGATGGACCTGCACGCTGCAGCCGAGGCGATCGAGCTCGAGGGGATCACGGTCGTCGGGAACCGTCCGATCGAGCTGCGGACGTCGGAGATCGCGACGAACGTGACGACGGAGCAGATCCGGTCGCTGCCGCAGCGGGACCGCAACTTCCTGAACATGGCGGCGCTGGCGCCGGGGCTGACGGTCAGCCGGGACCAGATGAACCGCCAGATCTCGGCGGGCGGGCTCGCCTCGTCCAAGGTCAACCTGTTCGTCGACGGCGCGAGCTACAAGAACGACATCCTCGAGGGCGGGCTCCACGGTCAGGACGCGAGCCGCGGCAACCCGTTCCCGCAGCTCGCGGTGCAGGAGTTCCGCGTACTCACGCAGAACTTCAAGGCGGAGTACCAGCGCGCGGCGAGCGCGATCGTCACGGCCACGACGAGGTCCGGAACGAACGACTTCGAGCTGAACGGGTTCGTCTACGGCCAGAACAAGGGCCTGGTCGAGCCGGACCCGGGGGCGGTGATCCTGTGCGATGAGGCGAAGGAGCGCGGCGATCCGTGCGCGCCCGAGCCGGAGTACGAGCGGCTGCAGTTCGGGCTGAGCGCGGGCGGCCCCATCATCCGGGATCGGATGCACTACTTCCTCGCCTACGAGGCGAACGTCCAGAACCGCCAGGCGCAGGTCACGGTCGGGCGGCCGGAATTCCGGGACCAGTTCGCGCAGTACGAGGGGACGTTCGACCAGCCGTTCCGTTCACACCTGGGCGTGGCGAAGCTGTCGTACCAGCCGGCGGAGAACCAGACGCTCGACCTGAGCTGGCACGGCCGCTTCGAGAGCGACAAGCGCGGCTTCGGCGGGCAGACGTCCTACGAGTCGGCCGAGGACGTCCGGATCGGTTACAACGTCCTCACGCTCCAGCACTCGATGTCGGCGGGCGCCTGGTTCAACCAGGCACACATCAGCGCGCAGCGCTCGACGTGGAACCCGACCGTGGTGAACGAGGATCAGGACATCGGCCTGGAGTACCGGGGCGTCATCCGGATCGGCGCGCGGGACACGGAGCAGCGTTTCGTGCAGGACCGGCTCTCGTTCCGCGACGATCTGACGCGGTCCGGAGTCCGTTGGGCCGGCAATCACACGTTCAAGGCCGGCATCAACGTGGACTTCCTGCACTACGATGTCGAGAAGCGGTTCTCGGGGAACCCCGTGTTCGTGTTCGACCCGGCCGTGAGCATGACGGTGCCGATCGAGGCGCGCTGGGGGCGCGGCGACCCGGGGATGGACGAAGGGAACGTGCAGTTCGGCGTGTACGTCCAGGACGATTGGGACGTGACGCCGCGGCTGCAGCTCAATCTCGGCGTGCGCTGGGATGCGGAGACGAACCAGTTCAACAACAAGTGGGTGACGCCGGACAGCATCCGTGCGCGGCTGTCCGGGGTGGTGCCGGACAACTACTTCACGCGCGGCACGGAAGACCGGCCGATGTACCTGGGTGCGTTCCAGCCGCGCGTCGGCTTCTCGTACGACGTGTTCGGGACGGGCCGCACGGTGGTGCACGGCGGCTTCGGCGTCTACTATGACCGCGAGGTGTGGAACCACCTCATCGACGAGCGGTTCCGGCTCCAGTGGCTGCACCGGACCTTCCAGTTCACGACGGACCCCGCGGCGGAGCCGACGAAGATCCCGTGGCAGGACGAGTACCTGAGCCGCGAGGGGCTCGAATCCCTCGTCAGCGGCGTCAACCCCGCCGGCATCGCCGAGGTGTTCCTGCTCGACAACGAGACGAAGCCGTCGAAGTCGCACCAGTGGAGCTTGGGCGTGCGCCAGGCGGTGGGCGACATCATGGTGGGCGCGACGTACCGCGGCGTCCGCGGCTACAACCTGTTCAGCTGGTACTGCGCCACGCCCCACTCGGAGCACGGGTACTGCGGCGGCGGCGGCGCCGAGGTCGGCCTGCCGTACAGCGTGCTGCTCTCCACGGATGAGGGGCGGTCGTGGTACGACGCCTTCGATCTGACGATCGAGAAGCCGTACACCCCGGATTCGCGGTGGGGCTTCACCTTCGCGTACACCCTCGCCGATGCGGAGCGGAAGGGCTTCGACTTCTTCACGCTCGACTTCCCGGGCGTGGCCCCGGACGACTGGCCGGTCATCGACCAGGCGATCGAAAAGCACCGGATCGTGGCCAGCGCGATCGTCGGCCTGCCGTACGACGTGCAGTTGAGCACGCTGATCCAGCTCGGCTCCGGCGTCCCCTACGACCGGCGTGACGAGACGAACGGCTGGGGCCCGCGGCGGGTGATGGTGGATTGGGCGAGCCAGGATGCGCCGAATTTCCGGCAGGTCGATTTCCGGCTGCGCAAGGACGTGACGCTGCCGACCGGCGGCCGCGTCGGCATCGTCGCCGATGCGATCAACATCTTCAACCACGACAATTTCCGTGGATACGAGCCGCTGGCCGTGTTCTCGGACGGCACGTCGAACCCGAATTTCGGCAAGCCGCAGACCTGGACGGCCGACCCCGGTCGCCGGCTCCAGATCGGCCTGGACTTCTCATTCTGACGCCCGTTGAGGCGCCCCCCCGGGCGGGCGGCCGCGCGCCGCCCGTCCGGAGCGGGGCGGTCGCAACCGCGAGTAGGTCATGCGGAAACTTTCGATTTTGCTGTCCATAGTGCTGGTGTGCGCCGCGTGCGGCGCATCCCCGGGCCCGGCGGACCCGGCGGACGGCGCGGTCTCCCCGGCGGACCTGGCGTTCCTCGACACGCTCCAGCACCGGACGTTCCGCTTCTTCTGGGAGCGTGCGAACCCGGAGAACGGGCTGGTCCCGGACCGCTGGCCGACGCCGTCGTTCTCGAGCATTGCGGCGGTCGGCTTCGGGCTCCCGGCGTACGCCGTCGGGATCGAACGCGGCTGGATCACGCGTGCCGAAGGCGCGGACCGCGTCCGCACCACGCTGCGCTTCCTGTGGAACGCGCCGCAGGGCGACGCGCCCGCCGGGGTCAGCGGGTACCAGGGCTTCTTCTACCACTTCCTGGACATGCGGACGGGACACCGCTTCGAGCAGGTCGAGCTGTCCACGATCGACACGGCGCTGCTCATGGCGGGCGTGCTGTTCTGCATGGAGTACTTCGACGGGCCCGACCCGGTGGAGGCGGAGATCCGCGCACTCGCGGATTCGCTCTACCGCCGCGTGGACTGGGCCTGGATGCTGAACGAGAACGGCCGGATCTCGATGGGGTGGCGCCCCGACCGGGGGTTCATCACGTACGACTGGCGCGGCTACAACGAGGCCATGGTGCTCCTCATCCTGGCGCTCGGCTCGCCGACGCACCCGGTGCCCGAGGACGTGTGGACGACGTACACGAGCACGAACGCATGGGGCGACTACTACGGCCAGGAACACGTCGGCTTCGCGCCGCTGTTCGGGCACCAGTACTCGCACATATTCATCGATTTCCGCGGGATCCAGGACGCGTACATGCGCGCGCGCGGGTTGGACTACTTCGAGAACTCGCGGCGGGCGACGCTCGCCCAGCGGCAGTACGCGATCGACAACCCCATGGGGTGGCGCGGCTACGGCGCGGACGTGTGGGGGCTCACGGCGTCGGACGGCCCGGCGGACGCGACGCTCCCCGTGGACGGCACGCCCCGCCGGTTCTACAGCTACACGGCTCGCGGGGCGTCCCACACGGACGTCCGCGACGACGGCACGCTGGCGCCGACCGCACTCGGCGGCTCGATCCCCTTCGCGCCGCCGCAAACGATCCGCGCGCTCCGCGCGATCCGTGACCGCTACGGCGCGGCGATCTGGGGCGAATACGGCTTCCTGGACGCGTTCAACCCGACGTTCCAGTGGACCGACGTCCCGCTCAAGCATGGGCGCGTGATCCCGGGGCTCGGCTGGTTCGACACGGATTACCTGGGCATCGACCAGGGGCCGATCGTGCTCATGGCGGAGAACTACCGCAGCGGCCTGATCTGGGAACGCCTGCGGCAGAACCCGTACATCGTGCGCGGGTTGCGGCGCGCCGGCTTTGCCGGCGGCTGGCTGGACGGCGCCGACGTCGCCGCGCGGAGCTGAGCGATGCGCGCGGCACGGCGACCGATGTTCGGGCGCGGCGTGCGGCGGGCCGCCGGTGCCGCGCCGACGCGGCCGGCGGTGGCCTCGTCACGCGCGCCGGCGCCGCGCGGTGCGCCGTCGTCTCGCCGTACGCCGGGGGCGAGCCGCGTGCGCACGCTGCGTCGAATGCTCCCGCTGCTCGCGCTCGGCGCGTGCGCCGCGCCGCCCACGGGGGAGGCGCCCGTCACGCTGCGCTTCTGGGGGATGGGCCGGGAGGGTGAGGTCGTGGCCGAGCTGGTGCGGGAGTTCGAGCGGCGCAACCCGGCGATCCGCGTCGAGGTCCAGCAGATCCCGTGGACGGCGGCGCACGAGAAGCTGCTGACCGCGTACGTCGGGGGAGCGACGCCCGACGTCGCGCAGCTCGGCAACACGTGGGTCCCGGAGTTCGCCGAGATCGGCGCGCTCGAGCCGCTCGACGCGCGTGTCGCGGCCTCCGTGGCCGTCGGCCGCGACGCGTACTTCCCCGGCATCTGGCAGACCAACATCGTCGGCGACACGCTCCGCGGCGTCCCGTGGTACGTCGACACGCGCGTCCTGTTCTACCGCCGCGACCTCCTCGCCGCGGCGGGCTACGACTCGATCCCTGACACCTGGGCCGGGTGGCTCGAGGCGATGCGCGCCATCAAGCGCCACGTCGGGCCGGAGCGGTACGCGATCTTCCTGCCGACGAACGAGTGGATGCAGCCGGTGCTGCTCGGCGAGCAGGCCGGCGCGACGCTGCTCCGCAGCGGCGGCCGGTACGGCGCGTTCCGCGCCCCGGCGTTCCGGCGCGGCTTCGACTTCTACCTTCAGATGTACCGCGAGGGGCTCGCCCCGCCGCTCGGGCATTACGACATCGCGAATGCGTACCAGGAGTTCGAGCGTGGGTACTTCGCGATGTGGATCACGGGGCCGTGGAACCTCGGCGAGTTCCGCCGGCGCCTCTCGCCGCAGATGCAGGACCGGTGGGCGACGGCGCCGCTCCCCGGCCCGACGGGGGCCGAAAGCGGCGTCTCGCACGCGGGCGGCGCGAGCCTGGTCCTCTTCCGTGGATCGCGCCACAAAGATGCGGCGTGGAAGCTCATCGAGTACCTCTCGGAGCCGGAGCAACAGCTCCGCTTCTACGAGCTGACCGGGAGCCTCCCCGCGCGGATGGACGCGTGGCGGCGGTCCGGGCTCGCGGAGGGCGAGCATACGCGTGCGTTCTGGGTCCAGCTCCAGCGCGTGCGGGCGCTGCCCGCGGTCCCGGAGATCGAGTCGATCATGACCAAGGTGATCGAGCACGCGGAGGCCTCGATCCGCGGTGGCGTCCCGGCCGAGGCGTCGCTCGCGGCGCTCGACGCCGCGGTGGACCGGATCCTCGAGAAGCGGCGGTGGATGCTGGACCGCAGGGCGGCCGCGGATCGCGACGCGGGGACCGGCGCCGCAGGCGCCGGCCGCCGGTAGGGGGCGGGCGGATGACCACGGGCGTGCGAACGGAGCCGGCGGTCGCCCGCGCGTCGGGCCCGGCGCGCCGTCGCCCGCGGCCGGGGCCGGCCGAGGACGGGCGCGCCGGCTGGCTGTTCATCGCGCCCGCGCTGGGGCTGATCACGGTCTTCTTCTTCCTCCCCGTCGCGGCCGCGCTCGTGCTCAGTCTCACGGATTTCGACATCTACGCGATCGCCGACCCGTCGAACCTGCGCTTCATCGGCCTGCGCAACTACGTGGAGCTGCTGCGGAATCCGGTCTTCTGGACCGCGGTGCGGAACACGTTCTACTTCGCGCTGGTCGGCGGGCCGCTGACGGTGGCGGCGTCGCTTGGCGCCGCGCTCCTGCTGAACGCCCGTGCCGCGCGCTTCAAGGGGGTGTTCCGCACGATCTACTTCGCGCCGTTCGTGACGACGCTGGTCGCGGTCGCGATCGTCTGGCGCTACCTGTACCACCCGCAGTACGGTCTGCTGAACTACGTCCTGGGGTGGTTCGGGATCGAGCCGATCGAGTGGTTGAGCGACCCGCGCTGGGCCATGCCGGCGATCATCCTGCTCGCGGTCTGGAAGAACTTCGGCTATAACATGTTGATCTTCATCGCGGGGCTCCAGACGATCCCCCGCTCGCTGTACGAGGCGGCGGAGCTGGACGGCGCCGGCGCCCTCGGCCGGTTCCGCCACGTCACGCTGCCGAACCTCGCGCCGACCTTCCTGTTCGTCGGCGTGATCACCATGATCGGCTACTTCCAGCTCTTCGCCGAGCCGTACGTAATGACGGCGGGCGGGCCGCTGCGCAGCACGACGAGCCTGGTGCTGCTGATGTACGAGGAGGCCTTCCGCTGGTGGCGGATGGGCGCCGCCGCGGCGATCGCGTTCGTGCTCTTCCTCATCGTCCTCGCCTGGACGCGGCTGCAGTTCCGACTCCAGCGGGAGGAGCGCTGATGCCCGGCCGCAGGATCCAGGCGCTCGCGCTGCACGCGCTGCTGATCGCCGGCGCCATCGTCGCACTGGCGCCGATGCTGTGGATGATCGCCGCGTCGTTCATGCAGCCGGGTGAAGCGAACACGTTCCCGCCGCGCCTGGTCCCGGCCGACCCGACGCTCGACAACTACCGGGCGCTGTTCACGCGGCTGGACCTCGGCCGGTATCTGGCGAACAGCGCGCTCCTCGCGGGGAGCGTGACCGCCATCTCGCTACTTCTCAACTCGATGGCCGGCTACGCCTTCGCGAAGCTCCGCTTCCGCCATCGCGACCGCGTGTTCCGGTTGCTGAGCGCGGGGCTCGTCGTCCCCGTGCAGGTCACGATGCTCCCGCTGTTCCTGCTGATGCGCGAGCTGGGGTTGGTCAACACCTACTGGGGCGTGGTCATCCCCGGCGCCGCGAGCATCTTCGGGATCTTCCTGATCCGGCAGTACGCGCTCTCCCTCCCGGACGCGCTGATCGATGCCGCGCGGATGGACGGCGCCGGCGAATTCCGGGTCTACCGGTCGATCGTGCTCCCGGTCCTCCGGCCGATCCTCGCGACCCTCGCGATCTGGACGTTCCTGGGCACGTGGAACGACTTCATGTGGCCGCTCATCGTATTGAGCGACGATTCGATGTTCACGCTCCCCGTCGCGCTCGCGGCGCTCGCCGGCGAGCGTGTGCAGGACACCGAGCTGATGATGGCGGGCTCGGTGCTCACCATCCTGCCGGTGATGCTGGTCTTCCTCGTGTTGCAGCGCTACTACGTCGAAGGCATCACGCTCGGGAGCGTGAAGGGATGAGGCGCCGCGTCGTGCTGGCGATCGCGGCGCTGGCCGCGGCTCTCCCGGCGGCCGGCTGCTCCGGCGCGCCCGGGGCCGTGAAAGCGGCATCGGAGCCGCGACCCGCGGCCGGCGCCGCCGTGCCGGCCATCGGCGTGGCCCGGCGGATCGAAGATTTCGAGCGGCTCGACCGCTGGTCGCCGGCGCCGGCCTCGGGCGTGGAGCTGCGCCTGGCCGCCGGCGACGGCCGGGCTGGCGGCACGGCGCTCCGCGCGGACTTCGACTTCCATGGGTACGGCGGCTGGGCCGCGATCCGCGGCGAGGTGCCGATCACGCTCCCCGAGAACTACGAGCTGAGCTTCTGGCTGCGCGGGGACGCGCCGGTCAACACGCTCGAGTTCAAGCTCATCGACGCATCGGGCGAGAACGTCTGGTGGGTCCGCCGCCCGGAATTCGAGTTCCGGGGCGGGTGGCGCCGCATCGCGTTCCGCAAGCGGCACGTGGAATTCGCGTGGGGGCCGGCGGGCGGCGGCGAGATCCGCGAGGTTGCCGTGATCGAGTTCACGATCACGGCGGGGTCCGGCGGCCGCGGCACGGTCTGGCTCGACGACCTCGAGGTCACGCCGCTCGAGCCGGTCCGGCCGTACGACCTGACGCCCGAAGCCACGGCGTCGTCGACGGCCGCGGGCACGGCGCCGGCGCACGTCCTGGACGGCGATCCCGCCACCGTCTGGCGCGGCGCGGAGGAGGGCGAGCAGCACCTGGTCCTCGATTTCCGGCGCGCCCGCGAGTACGGCGGCGTGCGCGTCGACTGGGTTCGCCCCCACCGCGCCGTCGACTACGACGTGCAGATCTCCGCGGACGGCCGGCGCTGGGAGACGATCCGGACCGTCCGCGAC
The DNA here is from genome assembly GCA_036381255.1 of Longimicrobiales bacterium. GTDB lineage: Bacteria > Gemmatimonadota > Gemmatimonadetes > Longimicrobiales > RSA9 > CALBZE01. The sequence continues at coordinate 10,450 of DASVDG010000018.1, forward strand.
GGTGGCCGCGACCGCGACTGGCTCCGTCTCCCGGAGACCGAGTCGCGCTGGCTGAGGCTGGTGTTGCGCCGTAGCGAGAGCGGCGACGGGTACGCGGTGCGGGACATCGCCGTCCTCCCGCTCGCGTGGGGCGCGGACGCGAACGAGATGTTCGCGTCGATCGCCGCCGATGCGCCCCTCGGCCGCTACCCCCGGTACCTGCGCGGCGCGCAGTCCTACTGGACCGTCGTGGGCGTGGACGGCGACGAGAAGGAAGCGCTGATCAACGAGCAGGGGATGCTCGAGGTGGACCGCCGCTCCTTCTCGATCGAGCCGTTCCTTCACCTGGACGGCCGGCTCGTCACGTGGGCCGACGCGCGCATTTCGCAGTCCCTCGAGCGCGGCGACCTGCCGATCCCGTCCGTGCGCTGGGAGGCCGGCGACGTCGCCCTGACCGTGACGGCGTGGGGCGACGGCGCGCCGGGCGCGTCCGTCCTCTGGGCGCGCTACCGCGTCGAGAACCGGGGCGCGGCGGCGCGGGAGGCGACGCTGTACCTGGCGCTGCGCCCCTTCCAGGTCAACCCGCCGTGGCAATTCCTGAACGCGCCCGGCGGCGCGGCCGTCGTGCGCGAGATCGCGTTCGACGGCGCGCGCGTCGTCGTGGACGGCGCGAACGTCGTCGTCCCGGTGACGCGGCCCGCCGCGTTCGGCACGGCCACGTTCGACCAGGGCGACATCACCTGGTGGCTGTCCCGGGGTGCGCTCCCTGGCGCATCGCGTGTCCGCGACCCGGTCGGCCACGCGTCGGCGGCGCTCGCCTACCCGATCCGGCTCGCGCCCGGCGAGTCGCGCGACGTCTACCTGGCCGTGCCGTGGCACGAGGCGTCGCCGGCGGTGCCGGCGGCGCTGGATGACGCCGCGGCGCGCGAGCTGGGCGAGGCGAGCCGCCGGGCGGCGGTCGCGTACTGGTCCGACATCGTGGACCGGGTCACGATCGAGCTGCCGGGCGAGGCGGCGAGGATCGGGCGCACGGTGCGGAGCAATCTGGCGTACATTCGGATCAACCGCGACGGCGCCGCGATCCAGCCGGGGTCGCGGTCGTACGAGCGGTCGTGGATCCGCGACGGCGCGCTGACTTCCGCGGCGCTGCTCCGGCTCGGGCACGCCGACGCGGTCCGCGCGTTCATCGAGTGGTACGCGCCGTTCCAGTACGAGGACGGAAAGGTCCCGTGCTGTGTGGATCGCCAGGGCGCGGGGCCGGTGCCGGAGCACGACAGCCACGGCCAGCTCATCTACCTGATCGCCGAGTACTGGCGGCACACGGGGGATCGCGCGCTGGTCGAGCGGTTCTGGCCGAACGTCGAGCGCGCCGTCGCCTACATCGACTCGCTGCGCAGCACGCGGCGCACGCCGGAGTACCGGGAGCCGGAGCGCCGCGTCTACTACGGCCTGCTCCCGCAATCCATCAGCCACGAGGGGTACTCGGCGAAGCCGATGCACTCGTACTGGGACGATTTCTTCGCGCTCCGGGGGTTGAAGGATGCGACGGCGCTCGCCGCCGCGCTCGGCAAGGAGGACGCGCGCGCCCGCTTCGCCGCGATCCGCGACGAGTTCCAGGCCGACCTGACGGCGTCGATCCGCCTGGCCATGCGCATCCACGGCATCGACTACATCCCCGGCGCCGCCGAGCTCGGCGATTTCGACCCCACCTCGACGACCGTCGCCATCACGCCGGCGGGCGCGATGGACGACTTGCCCGCGCATGCCCTGCGCCGCACGTTCGAGCGCTACTGGGAGGAGCGGACGGCGTGGCGTGAAGGCGGCGATTGGGACGCGTACACGCCGTACGAGCTGCGCGCCGTCGGGGCGTTCGTGCGCCTCGGGGACCGGCGGCGCGCCCACGCGCTGCTCGACTGGTTCTTCCGGCACCAGCGGCCGGCCGCGTGGAACCATTGGGCGGAGGTCGTCGCCCGCGACCGCGATGCGCCGCGCTTCCTCGGCGACATGCCGCACACCTGGGTCGGCTCGGACTTCATCCGCTCGGTCCTCGACCTGTTCGCCTACACCCGCGACGATGATGGCACGCTGGTGATCGGCGCCGGCGTGCGCCCCGAGTGGGTGACCGCGGACGGGGGCGTGCGGATCGAAGGGCTCCACACGCCGCTCGGCGCGATCGGCTACACCATGCGCGGCACGGCACGCGAGGTCGTGATCCGCTTCACGGGCGATTTCCGGGCGCCGCCCGCCGGCCTGGCGCTCCGCTCCCCGCTCGACCGGCCGATCCGGGCCGTCCGCGTGGACGGCCGGGCCCATGCGAACCACGATGACGCGTGGGTGCGGCTGGACCGCGTCCCGCGCGAAGTGATCCTGAGCTACTGAGGCAGAGACGACGTCGATGGAGAACGACGAGGCGAAACCGGCCGGCCCGGAGGCGCACCTGCTCTCGAACGGCCGCTACGCGGTCCTCCTTTCCGCGACGGGCGCCGGGTTCTCGGCGTTCGAGGGGCTGGCGCTGACTCGCTGGGCGCCGGACCCCACGCGCGATGCCGACGGCTTCTTCGTCTACCTGCGGGACATCGAGACCGGCCGGCTCCGCTCCGCGACCGCGCGGCCCGTGATCGGACGCCCCGAGGCGTACCGCTTCCAATGTAGCGGCGGCCGCGCGCGCTTCGCGTCCGCGACGCCCGGCGCGGAGCTGGAGCTGTGCCTCGAGGTCTGCGTGGCGCCGGACGCGGCGGCCGAGCTCCGTCGCCTGATGCTCGTGAACCGGGGGGCGCGAACGCGCCGGCTCGAGTTGACCACCTACGCGGAGCTGGTGCTGAACGCGCTCGAGGCGGACGCCGCGCACCCGGCGTTCTCGAAGCTGTTCGTCCAGACCGCGTACTGGCCCGGTCCGGCGGCGCTCGCCGCCTGGCGCCGCCCGCGCGGCGCGAACGACGTGCCGCTGTGGGTCGCCCATCGCCTGGTGGGCGCGGACGAAGGGGCGGCCTTCGCGTTCGAAACCGACCGCATGCGCTTCCTCGGGCGCGGCCGTTCGCCCGCCGCGCCGCGCGCGCTCGAACCCGGCGCGGCCCTGTCCGGCACGGCCGGCAACGTGCTGGACCCCGTCTTCGCGCTCCGCGCGCCCGTCACGCTTGAGCCGGGCGAGACGCGGAGATGCACCGCGGTGCTCGCGGCCGGCCGGGGCCGCGGCGACGTCGAAGCGCTGCTCGGACGCTTCGCGGGGGACGCGGCGATCGACGCCGCCTTCGAGGCCGCGCAACCCGCGCCGCCGGGCGCCGACGCAACGCTGGGGCTGCCCGAGCGGTGGCGGCGCGGAATCCGGATCGTGTCCCGGAGCGTCCGCGACGCCGGTGCGCCGGGTGCGGCCGCCCGGGGGGATGCCCCGCCCGCCGACGCCGCCGCCGTGCCCACGGCCGGGGCGGTCGAGCCGCGGGACACGGCGACGGACTCGGCGACGGACTCGGCGACGGACTCGGCGACGGATTCGGCGCCCGCGCGCCCCGCGGAACGCCCCGCCTCGCCCACCCTCCCCCCCGCCGTGGAGCCGCTCCTCCTGCAGAACGGCTGGGGCGGCTTTACGGAGGACGGGACCGAGTACGTGATCCGGCTCGAGAACGGGCCGGACGGCGTGCGACGACCGCCGCTCCCCTGGGTCAACGTCATCGCGAACGAGAGCGTCGGCTGCCTGGTCTCCGAGAGCGGCGCGGTCTCCACCTGGGCGCTCAACAGCCGGCTGAACCGACTCACGCCGTGGTCCAACGACCCGGTGACCGATCCGCACGGCGAGGCGCTGTACGTCCGCGACGAGGATGCGGGCGTGTTCTGGTCGCCGACGCCGGGGCCGGTCCCGGGCACGGGCGCGTACGAGGCGCGCCACGGCTTCGGGTACACGACGTTCCGACACGACAGCCGGGAGCTCGAGCAGGAGGTCACGGTCTTCGTCCCGCCGGACGACCCGGTCCGCATCGTCCGCGCCCGGATCCGGAACACCGCCTCGCGCGCGCGACGGCTCTCGCTCTTCGCGTACGCCCGGCTCGTTCTCGGGCACGCGCCGCCGGACGTGCTGGGCGACGTCGTGACGACGCACGACCCCCGCACCGGCGCGATCCTCGCCCGCAACCCGAATCGCGGCGAGTTCTCCGCGCGCGTCGCGTTCGCGGCGGCCGTGGGCGCGGCCGGAGCGGTCTCGTGGTCTCATACCGCCGACCGGACCGCGTTCCTCGGCACCGGCGGCGACACGGACGCGCCGGCCGCCCTCCGCGCGGCCGGGCCGCTCGACGGGTGCACGGGCGCGGCGCTCGATCCGTGCGCCGCATTCCGCTGCGCGCTCGAGCTCGCCCCCGGCGCGAGCGTCGAATGCGCGTTCCTGCTGGGCGAAGCGGAAGACGCGGCGGCCGCGCAGGCGTGCCTCGCGCGCTACCCGGACATCGCCGCGGTCGAGCGGGCGCTGCGCGACACCCGCACGTCGTGGCGCCGCATCCTCGGCGCCGTGCAGGTCGAAACCCCCGCCCGGATGCTGGACCCCCTGCTGAACGGCTGGCTCGCGTACCAGAACCTGAGCTGCCGCATGTGGGGGCGCACCGCGTACTACCAGTCCGGCGGCGCGTTCGGCTTCCGCGACCAGCTCCAGGATGCCGCGGCGCTCCTCTACTACGACCCGGCGATCACGCGGCGGCAGATCCTGCTCCACGCCGCCCACCAGTTCGTCGACGGCGACGTGATGCACTGGTGGCATCCGCCGCTGAGCAAGGGGATGCGCACGCGCTTCTCCGACGACCTGCTCTGGCTGCCGTACGTGACCGCGTTCTACGTCCGTGCGACGGGCGATGCCGGCGTGCTCGACGAGGAGGTCCGCTACCTCACGGCGCGCGCGCTCGAGCCCGGCGAGGACGAGGCGTACCTGGTCCCGTCGGACTCCGGGACCGTCGGTACCGTCTACGAGCACTGCTGCCGCGCGCTCGACCGGTCGCTCACCCACGGCGCGCACGGCCTGCCGCTCATGGGCACCGGCGACTGGAACGACGGGATGAACCGCGTCGGGCGGGAGGGGCGCGGCGAGAGCGTGTGGCTCGGCTTCTTCCTCCACGACATCCTGGGCGCGTTCCTCCCGCTCTGTGAGGCCCGCGGCGACGTCGAGCGCGCCGATCGCTACGCGGCGTACCGCGACCGGCTCGCCGGCGCGCTGAACGATGCGGGGTGGGACGGCGCGTGGTACCGGCGCGCGTACTACGACGACGGCACGCCGCTCGGCGCCGCGACCGGCGACGAGTGCAGGATCGACGCGATCGCGCAGGCGTGGGCCGTCCTCTCCGGCGCGGCGCCGCCCGAGCGCGCGGATCGTGC
>DASVDG010000019.1:0-61062 GCA_036381255.1 Longimicrobiales bacterium
CCTTCGGCGCTTCGGCGCTCGACCACCCCCACTCTCAAACAACTCGTCCCACACGCTCCAGAACCGACCCCCACCCACCACCCCCCAGCACACCAATACCTCACCCCGACCGGGTGGGTCAGTATGTGCCCGGGTCAGTGCGGCCCGGCGACCGGTCGGCGGCGGGCCGGGGGCGGCGGTCACCGCTGCGGCCGGCCGGGTTCGGACACCTTCTCGACCAGCTCCTCGACCTGCTCGGGCTCCTTGCGGCCGAGGCGGGTGGCGAGGTCGGCCTGGGCGACGATGCCGAGGAGGCGGTTGTTCTCGTCGACGACGGGGATGCGGCGGATCTGGTCGCGCTTCATCAGCTCGAAGATCTCGCGGTCCTCGGTGTCGGGGCGGACGGTGTCGAGGCGGCCGGAGGTCATCTCGTCGCGGACGCGGCACTCCTGCGCGTGCCCTTCGGCGACGTGCCGGACGGCGATGTCGCGGTCCGTGATGACGCCCTGGAGCTTCCTGGAGTCGGGGTTGTCGACGACGGGAACGATCCCGACGTTGATGTCGCGCATGATCTGGGCGGCGCGGGTGATGGGGTCGTCGGGCGTGACGAACTCCGGGTTCTCGGTCATGAGGTCGCGAGCTTTCATGTTGGCCCTCCGACGGTTCAGGTTGCCCGAAAACGAAAAAGGGGGTGGCAGAGCCACCCCCGTATCGCAAGGCGTGTGCCTCCGGCCGGCTCAGAACGCCGACAGGCCGGTCAGATCCTGCCCCAGGATGAGGCCGTGGATGTCGTGCGTCCCCTCGTACGTGTAGACCGACTCGAGGTTGGCCATGTGGCGCATCGCCGAGTACTCGACCAGGATGCCGTTCGCGCCGAGGAGGCGACGGGCCTCGCGGGCGACGTCGCAGGCCATGTCGACGTTGGCCCGTTTGGCCAGCGACACCTGCTGCGGCCGAAGCCGGCCCTGGTCCTTCAAACGCCCGAGCTGGAGACACAGCAGCTGGCCCTGCGTGATCGCGGTCAACATGTCCGCCAGCCGGACCTGCTGGATCTGCTTTCCACCGATCGGCCCGTCGAACATGATGCGGTTCTTCGCGTAGCTCAGCGCCTCGTCGAAGCACGCCATGGCCGCGCCGACCGCGCCCCAGGCGATGCCGTAGCGCGCCTGCGTCAGGCACATGAGCGGGCTCTTCAGGCCGCCCGACTCCGGGAGCAGCGCGTCGTCGCCGACCTCGACGTCCTGCAACACCAGCTCGCTCGTGTCCGAGGCCAGGAGCGACAGCTTCCCCTTCTGGTCCCGCGCCGAGAAGCCCGGCGTGTCCGTCGGCACGATGAAGCCGCGAATCGACTTCGGATCGTCCAGCTCGCCCGTTTTCGCCCACACGATCGCGATGTCCGCCATCGAGCCGTTCGTGATCCACATCTTCGCGCCGTTCAGCACCCAGCCGCCGTCGGTCCTGCGCGCCGTCGTGATCATCCCCGCCGGGTTCGAGCCGTAGTCCGGCTCCGTCAGCCCGAAGCAGCCGATGATCTCGCCGCGCGCCATCCCCGGCAGGTACCTGCGCTTCTGCTCCTCGCTGCCGAACGTGTAGATCGGGTACATGCAGAGCGCGCCCTGCACCGACGCGAAGGAGCGGATCCCCGAGTCGCCTCGCTCCAGCTCCTGCATGATCAGCCCGTAGGCGACGTTGTTGAGCCCCGCGCAGCCGTACTCCTCCGGCAGGTTCGCGCCCAGGATCCCGAGCTCCGCCATCTGCGGGATCAACTCTTTCGGGAAACGCCGCTCGATGTACGCCTCCTCGATCACCGGCAGCAGGTTGTCGTCGACCCAGTCGCGCACGGTGTCGCGCACCATCCGCTCCTCTTCCGAGAGGAGCGAATCGATCTCGTAGTAGTCTACGCCCTGGAACTTGGCCATTATCCGGTTCGCTTCGTCGCAGTTGAAATCGCCGTCCTCGCTGGAATGTAGCCGGATCGCGGCGGAATCGCGAGTGGCGGCGGCGGATAGCCCCGGCGGAGCGGGGCGCCGTCCATGCGAGCGAGCGGAGGGGCCCGCCCGGGCCCCTCCGCTCGTCCTCCGTCGGCGTCGCGCCCGGAGCTACCCGAGCATGCGCACCACCGCCTCGGCGAACTGGCCGGTGCTCGCGCGGCCGCCCAGGTCGGGCGTGAGGTCGCGGCCGTCGGCGATCGTCGCCTCGATGGCCTGGCGGATGCGCGTGGCAACAGGCTGTTGCCCGATGTGCTCGAGCATCATGCACGCGGCCAGGAGCTGGGCGGTCGGGTTCGCGATGCCGCGGCCGGCGATGTCGGGAGCGGAGCCGTGGACCGGCTCGAAGATCGCGACGTCCTTGCCGATGTTGCCGCCGGGCGCCATCCCGAGTCCGCCGACGAGGCCGGCGATCTGGTCGCTCAGGATGTCGCCGAACATGTTCTCCATGACGAGCACGTCGAACTGGTAGGGGTCGAGCACGAGCTGCATGGCGGTCGCGTCGATGATGCGGTCCTCGAAGGCGACGCGGCCTTCGTACTCGCGAGCGACCTGGCGGCCGACCTCGAGGAAAAGGCCCTGCGTGAACTTGAGGATGTTCGCCTTGTGGGCGAGCGTGACCTTCCTGCGTCCGTTCCGGAGCGCGTACTCGAAGGCGAAGCGGACGATGCGCTCGGCGCCGAAGCGGGTCACGATCATGACGGACTCCGCCGCGGCCTTGGGGTCGTCGCCCATGCCGATGTAGTGCTCGACGCCCACGTAGAGCCCCTCGGTATTCTCGCGGATGAGCACGAGATCGATGTCGTCGTACCGGCCGCCGGGCATGAGCGTGCGGGCGGGGCGCACGTTGGCGTAGAGGTCGAACTCCTTGCGGAGCGCCACGTTGATGGAGCGGAACCCGACGCCGACCGGCGTGGTCAGCGGCCCCTTGAGCGCGACCTTCGTGCGGCGGATCGAATCGAGCGTCGCCTCGGGGAGCGGTGCCTGGGCCGCTTCGATGGCGGCGACGCCGGCGATCTGCGCGTCCCACTCGACCTCGGCGCCCGCGGCGTCCAGCACGCGCAGCGTGGCTTCGGTGATTTCCGGACCGATCCCGTCGCCCGGGATCAGCGTGACGGTGTGCTTCATGTTCTCGTTTCCCTGTATCGCTCGCCCGTCGGAACGGGCGGATCGTTCGTTCGGAAGTTCGGGCGGCGCCGTGTCGGGCGGCGCGCCGCCTCAGCGCGAGACGAACTCCGGGCTGTACTCGTACTCCGTGTACTCCTCGCCCCAGTCGATGAGGTGCTCGAGGAGTCGCGGCTGCTCGGTGCCTCGCTGGAGGGCGTGGCCGAGCAGGTTCTGGCTGCGGCGCCAGAGGATGTCGCTCAACGCGTCGCGGCGGAGCATGACGCGCGAGACCTCCCGGTCGCCATCGGTGACGGTGGTCACGCGCACGGCGGCCACGCCGGAGTAGGCCTGGAGCAGCTTCTCGGTGTCGGGCGAGAACAGGTAGATGTACGGCCCGACCTTGGCCCAGAGCGCTCCGCCGCGCCGTAGCTGGGAGGCGGGCTGGCGCACGCGCACCTCGACGATGGTGCCGTTCACGGCGACGTGCTCGACGGCGTCGTGGCTCCGGTAGAACTCGGCCGCCTGTGCGTCGGTCGGGAGCGTCAGCTCGGGCGGCCGCAGGCGGTCGCAGCCGGCGAGCGAGATCAGGAGGAGCGCCGCCCCGGCGGCGCCCGATCGAAGTCGGATTCGGTTCACGGCTGTCTCGGTTGAGGCTATGGAAACAGCGTCCGGGCGAGCGTTTGCGCCGCGGATGCGACGACTGCGGGCGAGCCGGCGTCACCGGGCTCGCCCGCCACGATGCCGTACCAGAGCACGCGGCCGCCGAGCGTGTCGATGATCGCCGCGGCGATCTCGACGCGTCCGCCCTCGGGCCGGCTGACGTACCCCGCAGCGACGGGAAGGATCGCGTAGCGCGCCTCGACGAGGGCGCCGAGGCGGCGCAGATCGCCGAAGAGCGGGTCGCCGATGTTGTGGACCTCGGCGCGCTGGAAGACGGAGACCGCCAGTGCGCGTGGGCGGATCCCCAGTGTGGGCGATCGTGCGATCGCCGCGTCGATGGCGTCCGGCATGACCCAGCGCACGGACGGCGCGCGTGCGCTCATCCAGTACGCGAGCTCGTCGTCCAACCCCGCCGGCACGCCCAGCCGGCCCGGCTGGACGGGGAGCAGCATGACGGGGCGCCCCGAGAGGTCGGGCGGCGCCGGCGCGGGCTGGTCCGCGGAGGGCGGCTCCCGGCTCGCGCAGGCGAGCGCGCCGGCCAGGAGCGCGGCGGCGGCCGCCGACCGGGCCGCGCGGATCACCGGTGACGCCATGCCGCGCCGCGTCCTTCCAGGTAGGCGCGTACGCCCTCCTGCACGTCCTCGAGCTCGACCAGGTCCCGGAGATAGAGGTTCTGGACCTTGTAGAGCGCCTCCTCGTACGTCGAGTAGTACGCCTCGGACTGTGCGCGCTTCGCGAGCTGGAGGACCGGCGCGCTCTTGGCGGTCAGCTCGCCCAGGAACTCGGCGAGCCCGTCCTCGAAGGCGCCCGCCGGGAAGATCCGGTTCACCAGCCCGTCGCTGTAGAGCTGCTCGACGGCGATGCGGTTCCCGGTCAGGATCCACTCCATCGCCCGGCGGCGCGGCACGACCCGCGGCAGCACGATGCAAGCGATCGGCGGGATGACCCCGTGCTCGACCTCCGGCAGCGCGAACGTCGCGTCCTCCGACGCGACGACGAGGTTGCACCCGAGACACAACTCGAAGCCGCCGCCCAGCGCCTCGCCCTCGACCGCCGCGACGGCGATCACGTCCATCAGGCGGATCGTCTCGAAGATGCGGGCGTAGACCTGGAGCAGCCGCTGGATCCGGTCCCGCGTGTGCTCCGAAAGGTCGATCCCCTTCGAGAACACCCGGTCGGCGCCGCGCAGCACGAGGACGCCGACCGACGGCTGGCGCCGGATCGCCAGCAGCGCGTTGTTGATCTCCTCCATCATGTCGATGGACAGCAGGTTGTCCGGCGCACGGTCGAAGAGGATCGTCGCGACCGGCGGCTGGATATCGAGTCGGAGATGCTGATACGTCATTCCACCACCCTTGCTTACCTCGTCCATGAAGTCAGTCGCCCGCCGCCGCGGCCCGCCACACCACCGGCTCCGGCTCGACGCTCCCGGCGCGGAACGCGCGCACCGCCTCCACGACGAGGAGCGCGCCCAGCAGGAGCAGGAAGGTGGCGATGATGCCGATCAACGTGAAACCGCTGCCGCGGACGAGCATCCAGAGCGCGGTCATGGTCGTCGCCACCATGAACGCCATGGGCAGCGCAGCGAACAGATAGGCGCGACCCGTCCGCTTGAGCCATACGGTGGCGACGAGGAGCGCGAGTCCCGCCAGCAACTGGTTCGTCGCGCCGAAGACCGGCCAGATCGCGCGCCACGCCGGGATCGGGTTGCCGGCGGCATCGGTCAGCGTGATCGAGAGCAGCACCGTCGGCAGCCCGAGCGTGGCGAGCGTCGCGAGCCAGCGCACGCTCGCCTTGCCGTTGTCCAGGTCGAAGAACTCCTGGAACACGTAGCGGCCGAGCCGCGTGCAGGTGTCCAGCGTCGTCAACAGGAACGTCGACAGCGCGAGCAGCCCGAAGTGCGCGCCCAGCTCGGCCGGGATCCCGAGCGGCGCGAGGAACGCGCCCATCCCGGCCGCGTAGACCTGGAGCGGCTGCATCCGCAGCGCCTCCCCGCCCCAGGGAAGGACCATCACGCACGCCAGCGCCATGACCGCGACGACGCCCTCGATCAGCATGGCGCCGTACCCCACGCGCCGGGCATCCGTCTCGCAGCGGAGCTGTTTCGACGTGGTCCCGGATGCGACGATGCTGTGGAACCCGGAGCACGCGCCGCACGCGACCGTGATGAACAGGATCGGGAAGAGCGGCCCGAGCGGAACGGCGCCCAGCTCCCGCACCATCGCCGGCGTGACGACCGCGGGCCAGGCGGCGTCCAGCGCCCCGGTCAACCCGCCGATCAGCACCCCGATCGCGCCGCCGATCACCGCGAAGTACAGCAGGTAGCTCGACAGGTAGTCCCGCGGCTGGAGCAGGATCCAGACCGGCGTGACGCTGGCGATCATCGCGTAGACCAGCAGGATCAGATTCCAGGTGTTGCGCTCGGCGCCGAGCAGCTCCGGCACGAGCCCCTCGGGGATCGAATACGCGCCGCCCGCCCACACCGCGGCGAGCACGAGCGGCAGGAAGATCCCGGTCGAGACCAGGATCGACAGCCCCGTGCGCGCGTTCACCACGCCGAACGCCAGCGCGAGCACGATGAACAGCCCCGCGGAGATCGCGACGCCGCCGCCGTTGAAATGCACGTCCTCGAACGTCGCCGCGGTCAGGTCGACGAACACCACGATGACGTAGACCAGCGCGAGCCAGATGAACGCCAGGCAGAGCTTGAACGCGAGCGGGCTCATGTACTCGCGCGCCAGCTCGGCCACGGAGCGCGCCCGGTGCCGGATCGAGCCGACGAGCGACGCCATGTCGTGCACGCCGCCCACGAAGATCGATCCGAGGACGATCCACAGCACCGCCGGCACCCAGCCGAAGAAGAGCCCGGCCAGGATCGGCCCCACGACGGGCCCGGCGCCCGCGATCGACGAGAAGTGATGGCCCAACAGCACCGGCGTCTTCGTCGGCAGGTAGTCCACGTCGTCCTGCATCAGCTCGGCGGGCACGGCGCGCCGGTCGTCGAGACCGAGCCGGGCCGACATCCAGCCGCCGTACAGCCGGTACGCCAGGACGAACACGGCGAGCGAAGCGAGGAGGAGCACGGCGATCATAGCGCAACTCCTAGAGCAGGTGCCCGCCGTCCACGGGGATGACCACCCCGGTCAGGTGACGGGCGAATTCGGAGCAGAGGAACACGACCACGTGAGCCACGTCCTTCGGATCGCCCAGCCGGCCCAGCGCCGTGCGCTCACGCGCGCGGTCCAGCACCTCGGCGGGCACGCCCGCCGTCAGGCGAGTGGTCCGGATGTACCCCGGCGCCACCGCGTTCACGTTGATGTTGGACGGGCCGAGCTCCACGGCCGCCGAACGGGTCAGCCCCAGCAGACCCGCTTTCGACGCCGCGTAGTTGGCCAGTCCGAATTCGCTCCAGAGCCCGTGAATCGAGCTGATGTTGACGATCTTGCCGTACTGCTGGGCGCGCAGGATCGGCGCGACCGCGCGGATCATGTGGAACGCACCCGTCAGGTTCGTGTCCACGACCGCGCGCCACTCGTCGTCGGTCATCCGCCAGAGCGCCCGGTCCCGCGCGATGCCCGCGTTGTTCACCAGGATGTGCAGCCCGCCCAGCGCCTCCGTCGCGTCCTCGACGAACGCGGCGACGGCGTCCGCTTCGCGCACGTCGCACGCCCGGCGGAAGACGTCGACCTCGAGCTGTCGGAGCTCCTGCTCCGTGCGCTCCGCCTCGTCGCGGATGCGCGGGTCGCCGTCGTCGAAATAGTTGAACGCGATGTGGACGCCGTGCTGGGCCAGCTCGAGCGCGGTCGCCCGGCCGATCCCCGTCGCACCGCCGGTCACGATCGCGACGAGCCCGCGGAGTTCGCCGTAGACCCGCTGCGGCTGCGGTCTGGTCTCCTTCCCGACCTCGACGAGGAGCTGTTCGAGCGCCTCATCGACCCCCCGTTCAGGCGTGGCGGCCGGCGCAGGGGGCGCGCCGGGCGCCTCACGGCCACGCGCCCTCACCGGAGTCTCGTCCGGAAGCGCCATCGCTCCCCTCCGTGCTGGGCGGCATGCATGCTTCGGTCAAACGGGCAGGATGCGACCGCCGCCCCCCGGCTGTCAAGCGAGCGGGGCCGGCCGGACGCGAGGCGGAGGAGGCGCAAACGAAAGCGCCGCTTCGCGTTCCGCCACCCGCGACGGAGCGCGGGCGCGGACACGGGGACGTGGGTCGGCATGGCCGCGCTCATCGGGAACCGACGAACGTCGTGAGCGCAGCCGCCCGCGGCCTGCCCGGTCCGCTCGCCCGGCCCGCCCTACTCCGACGCGGCCGCCTCGGTCCGGATCTCCTCGGCGTGGTGCTTGATCATCCGGCCCTCGACCACGTAGACGACGTCCTCGCCGATGTTCGTCGCCAGGTCGGCGATCCGCTCGAGGTTGCGCGACACCAGGAAGAGGTCCATGCCCGGCCCGATCTTGCGCGGGTCCTCCATCATGTGCGTGAGGAGGATTCGGAACACGTTGTCATGGAGCTCGTCCACGCGGTCGTCGCGCAGCACGACCTGCCGCGCCAGCTCGCTGTCGGAGCGGACGAACGCATCGAGCGCGTCCTTCAGCATCTCGCTGGCGAGCCGCACCATCTCGTCGATCTCGGGGAGCCCGGGGAAGACCGGCGCCGCGATCAGGTGACCGACCTCCTGGGCGATGTTGACCGCGTGGTCGCCGACGCGCTCGAGGTCGTTCGAGATCTTCATCGCCATGGTGATGAAGCGCAGGTCCTTGGCGAGCGGCTGCTGGAGCGCGAGCAGGTGGATCGAGTGGTCGTCGATCTCCAGCTCGAGCGCGTCGATCTCCCGGTCGAGCGCGATGGCGCGCCGCGCTTTCTCGCTGTCCCTCTCGCGCAGCGCCTCGACGGCGAGGCGGACGGCGTCCTCGGCGAGGCCGGCCATCCGCATGAGTAGCGACTTGAGCCGGTCCAGCTCCTCCTGGAAATGTCGCTGCGGCGTCATCCGAACCTCCCGGTGATGTACGCTTCCGTCCGCTCCTCCAACGGGTTCGTGAAGAGCCGGTGCGTGGGGCCGTATTCCACGAGCTCGCCCATGTAGAGGAACGCGGTGTAGTCCGAGACGCGCGCCGCCTGCTGCATGCTGTGCGTCACGATGATCACCGTGTAGTCCCGCTTCAGCCGGTAGATCAGGTCCTCGATCTTCTGCGTCGCGATCGGGTCGAGCGCCGACGCCGGCTCGTCCATGAGCAGGACCTCGGGCTCGACCGCGAGCGCCCGTGCGATGCACAGCCGCTGCTGCTGCCCGCCCGACAGCGCGAGCGCGCTGTCGTCCAGGCGGTCGCTGACCTCGTCCCACAGCGCCGCCTGCCGCAGCGACCGCTCCACCAGCGCGTCCATGTCCCCGCGGTACCCGTTGATGCGCGGGCCGAAGGCGACATTCTCGTAGATCGTCTTCGGGAACGGGTTCGGCTTCTGGAAGACCATGCCGATGCGCCGGCGGACCTCGACCGGGTCCACGCCCGCCGCGTACAGATCGGCGCCGCGGAAGCGGACCGCGCCCTCGATGCGCGCCCCCGGAATCAGGTCGTTCATGCGATTGAAGCAGCGCAGCAACGTACTCTTCCCGCACCCCGACGGACCGATGAACGCGACGACGCGGTTCTTCGGGATGCGGATCGAGACGTTCCGGATCGCCGCCGTGTCGCCATAGTAGACGTACAGGTCCCGGGATTCCAGGACCGCCTCTCCGGGAGGCGCTTCGATGGCCTGGTGCATCACTGGAGTCTCTTGCTGTAGCGGTTGCGCAGCAGGATCGCCGCGCCGTTGAGGATCACGAGCACGACGAGCATGACCACGATGCCGGCGGCCGCCAGCGCGTGGAACTCGGTCTGGGGCCGCGAGATCCAGTTGAAGATCTGGATCGGAAGCACGGTGAACGAGTCGGTCGGCCGCGTCGGCACGAACGGCACGAACGCGACCGCGCCGATCAACAGCAGCGGCGCGGCCTCGCCGACGGCCCGGGACAACGCGAGGATCGTCCCCGTCAGGATCCCCGGCATCGCGACCGGCAGCACCTGGTGCCGGACCGTCTGCCAGCGCGTGGCACCCAGGGCGAGCGACCCCATGCGGATCGAGCTCGGCACCGCCCGGATCGCCTCCTGCGCCGCGATGATGATGATCGGCAGGATCAGGAGCGTCAGCGTCAGCGCACCCGCGATCACGCTCCGGCCGAGCGCGAACGCGCGCACGAAGACCGCAAGGCCGAGAATGCCGTAAACGATCGATGGCACGCCGGCGAGGTTCGAGATGTTGACCTGGATCAGCCGCGTCAGGCGCGTGCGCGGCGCGTACTCCTCCAGCCAGATCGCCGTGCCGACGCCGACCGGGAACGAGAAGACCGCGGTCAGCACCAGCACCCACAGCGAGCCGGCGATCGCCGGCTTGATCCCCGCCCGATCCGCGAGCCGCGACGGGAACGACGTGATGAAGCCCCACGACAGCGAGTCGGCACCGTCCCGCCAGACATCCACGAGCAGCACCGCCAGCGCCAGGATCCCGACCAGCGTCGCGGCCAGGCACGCCGCGGCGAAGATCACGCCCCACGTGCGCCGCCACCGCAGGCGCGGCCGGAACTGCCCCTGCCCGGCCGGTCTCGTGGCCCGGTCAGCCATCCCCACCCCCCGGCGCGAAGCGCCGCTCCCGCCGCCGCCGGGCGGCGCTCCCGGGCCGAAGGCCCGCTCCCGGCGGCCGCAGGCCGCCGCCCCACGGCGCAGCCGTCACTCGTACACCTCCCGGAACCGCTTCAGCACCGCCGCGCTCACGACGTTCATGAGAAGCGTGATGAGGAAGAGCGTGAGCCCCACGGCGAAGATGGTCTGGTACTCGATCGAGCCGTACGGCGCTTCGCCGAGGCTGATCTGGACGATGTAGGCGGTCATCGTCTGGATGCTCTCGAGCGGGTCGAGCGTGAGGTTCGGCGTCGCGCCGGCGGCGATCGCGACCGCCATCGTCTCGCCGATCGCGCGCGAGACCGCCAGGATGAACGACGCGATGACGCCGGAGAGCGCCGCCGGCACGACGGTCCGCGTCGCGACCTCGAACCGCGTCGCGCCGAGCGCGTACGCGCCCTCGCGCAGCGAGCGCGGCACCGCGCTCATCGCGTCCTCGGACAACGACGAGACCATCGGGATGATCATGATCCCGACGACGATGCTCGCGCTCGCCGCGTTGAAGACGTTCGTCTGCGGCCAGATCTCGCGCAGCAGGGGCGTGATCAGCGTGAGGGCGAAGTAGCCGTAGACGACGGTCGGGATCCCGGCCAGGATCTCGAGCGCCGGCTTGACGACCCGCCGCACGCGCTGCGGCGCGTACTCGCTCAGGTAGACGGCGCTCGCGAGGCCGATCGGCAGCGCGATCAGCGCCGCGCCGGCGGCGACGAGGAACGAGCCGGCCAGCAGCGGCAGCACGCCGAAGCGCTGCGGGCGGAACAGCGGGGTCCACCGCGTGCCGGTAAGGAACTCCACCGGCGAGACCTCGGCGAAGAAGCCCGCGGCCTCGCGCAGCAGCACCAGCACGATCCCGGCCGTCGTCAGGACGGAGACCGCCGTGCACACGAACAGGATCGCACCGACGACGCGCTCCTCCACGCGGCTGCGGCCGCGCCCGCGAAGCTCCGGCACGGCGGGCGCGCCGACCTCCCCTGCCGGCTCGGCCGCGCCGTACGCGGGCGCCGACGCGACCGGCGACTGCGGCAGCGTCCGCGCCGCACCCGACGCCGGCGACCGGGGCGCGTCTTCCGGGGCGCCCGGCACGTCGGGCATCGCCCGGTCACGCGCTGCGTCGACGCGGCCCTCGTCCGCGGTGCTCATGTGCCGCCCCCTCGCACGCTCAACCCCGAGTCCCCGCCGCACCGGCGGCCCCGGTGTCGCTCGCGGCATCCGGCGCGCCCGCCGCGGCCTGCGCCACCCGCCGCAGGCCATCCTGGTACGCCGACGGCTCGAGCGCGATGTAGCCGACCTCGGGCGCAAGCGTGCCGGCCGTCTCGAGGTAGAAGCGGACGAACGCGGCGACCGCCGGCCGTTGGAGCGCGGCCGTGTTCACGTAGATGAAAATCGGTCGCGACAGCGGGTACTCGCCCGACTTGATCGACTCGCGTGTGGGCCGGACGCAGCCGGCGCCGCCATCGACGCCGAGCAGCCGGAGCCGCCCGGTGTTCTCCTCGTAATAGGCGAAACCGAAGTAGCCGAGCGCGTTCGGATCGCCCGTCACGCCCTGCACGAGCACGTTGTCGTTCTCGCTGGCCGTGTAGTCCGCGCGGCTCGCGCCCTCCTCGCCCACGACCTCGGCCGTGAAGTAGTCGAACGTACCCGAGTCCGTGCCCGGGCCGTACAGCCGGATCTCGGCCGCCGGCCACGCCGGCCGGATGTCCGACCAGCGCCGCACCGTGCTCGCCGGCGCCCAGAGCCGCCGCAGCTCCTGGGTCGTCAGGCACTGCACGAACGTGCTCGCCGGGTTCACGACGACCGCGATCCCGTCGTACGCGACGGGCAGCTCGACGTACTCGATGCCCGCCTGCTCGCACGCCGCACGCTCGCTCGCCTTGATCGGCCGCGACGCGTTGCTGACTGCCGTCTCCCCCGCGCAGAACCGCTTGAAGCCGCCGCCCGTCCCCGAGACGCCGACCGTGACCCGCACGTCGCCGCCGGTCTCGATCGTGAACTCCTCGGCCACCGCCTCGGTGATCGGATAGACGGTGCTCGAGCCGTCGACCTCGACCGAGCCGGCCAGGCCGCCCCCGGCCCGCGGCCCGCGCTCGCCGCACGCCACGGCCGCCATCGCCGCCATCGCGCCGACCAGCCAGGGTCGGGCCCTTTTTATCGCATCGATCATTGTGTCCCTCCTCGGAGCAAGCTTTCGTCCAGTCTGGCCCGGCGTCGTCCTGCCGCCGTCACGACGACGTAACGATCCGGTCACGGCACGGCCGACCCCCCTCAGAAGTAGACCTGCCCCTGGACGCGGAGCGCGTTTTCGGCGCCGAACCCCTCGATCCCGGTGAAGAACCAGTCCCAGTTCACCATGAACCGGTTGCGGCCGAAGAAGTAGATGTTGAAGCCCGGGGTCAGGAGCAGCCCGGCATCGTCGTCGCGGTCGGTGTCGGGGTCGGCCCAGCTCAGGCGGACGACCGGCTCGAGCCCCTCGACCTTGCCGCCCTCCAGCGCCCGGAAGTAGGCGAGCCAGCCCTGGGCGGCGAGGAACGCCTGGTCGACGGCGAGATTCTCCCCCGCCGCGCCCTCGACGATCACGTGCACGCCGGGCCGGCGGAAATCGCCCCACTCGGCGTCCAGCTCGAACGCGGTGCCGGCCAGGTCGAGATCGTCGTCGAGGTCGTCGTCGTCCTCGATCGTGGTCTCGCGGTAGCTCACGCCCGCGCCGAGCGAGAGGGGGAGTGCGGCGGCCGGAGCGAACGTCAGCCGGCCGGCGACGGACTTGCCGTCGTTGTCGTCGCGGTCGTCGGCGCCGCTGCCGTTGAACGCGCCGACGGCGTAGCCGAGGCGGCTACCGAGGTCGCCGTGGATCGAGACGCCGATGTCGTGGCCGACGAAGCCGAGGACATCGAGGAGCTCGTACTCCTCGCCCAGCACGAGGTCGCCGCCGAAGTCGCCGAGGAGGGGCTCGCCATCCGGGCCGAGCTCCGCGTCGAACGCCTCGACGAGCCCGCGGATCCGCACGCCGCGCTCGATCGGCAGGATCTTCGTCGAGCTCGTCAGGTCGATCCGGCTGAACGGCTTCTTGAACTGCCCGAACCGGACCTCGAACGCCGGCGCGAACGCCCAGTTGACCCACGCGTCCTTGAGCGTCAGCTCGCCGAGCGCGAAGTCGGGCTCGAGCTTGCCGGTCATCCAGTCGCCGTAGGCGACCTCGACGCCCAGCCGGACGCGCCGGGTCTCGAAGGTCGACCACGCGATCGACTCGCCGACCCGGTCCTCGTCGACGCTCGTCGTGTTGAACTGCGTCTGGACGCGCCCCGTGAAATCGAGCTCGAAGGGTCCGGCGTCGATCGTCTGCGCGGCGCCGGGGCCGGCCAGGAGCGCCACCAGTCCGAACGCCGCCACGGCACCGCCGATCCGTCTGTGCATCATCACACCATCGGAAAAGGGATCATCACGCACCTGCCGATAAGGATGCGCCGTGGCGGTCAGCGGCGGATCACGTGCGTGTAACGGTTGTGTATAGGCGGTTCACGGCGGACGGGCGCGTCCCGTCGAAACCGGCGTCACGCCGCGGGGAGCCAGAAGCGGAAAACGGCGCCCTTGCCGAGCTCGCTTTCGGCGACGATGTCGCCGCCCATGCTGCCGACGAGGTGCTTGACGATGGCGAGGCCGAGGCCGGTGCCGCCCTCGGCGCGGGAGCGGGCGGGGTCGACGCGGTAGAACCGTTCGAACACCCGGAACAGCGCGTCGCCGGGGATGCCGGTCCCCGTGTCCGCGACCTCGGTGACGATCCAGCCGCGGCCGTCGCCGGGCGGGGCGCCGTGGCGGTGGCGCGCCGCCAGCACCCCGGCGACGGCGGCGCCGGCCGAGGGCGGCGCCGCGCCGGCGGCCTGCACGAGCCCGCCCGGCGCGCGCGGTCCCGGGGCCGACGCGGCGGCGATCCGCACAGTGATCCGTCCGCCCGACGGCGTGTGCCGGATCGCGTTGTCGAGCAGGTTCGCGAGGATCTGCCGCACGGCCACCGGGTCGGCCAGCGCCGCCGGACGGTGGCCAGCCTCGACGGCGAACGCGACGCCCTTGCGCTCGGCGCGGTCGTGCAGCCCGGTCCAGACTTCCTCGGCCACGGCGGCGACGTCGAGCGTCGACAGCTCCGGGCGCCACCCGCCGGACTCGAGGCGCGACAGGTCGAGCAGGTCGTCGACGATGCGCTGGAGCCGCGTCGCGTTGTCGTGGATCGTCCGCAGGAACTGGCGGCGGGTGTCGTCGGGCACGTCGTCGTCGGCCAGAAGCGTGTCCGCGTAGCCCCGGATCGAGGTGAGCGGCGTCTTCAGCTCGTGGCTGGCGTTGGCGACGAAGTCGCGGCGCACGCTCTCGAGGCGCCGCAGCTCCGTCAGGTCGACGAGCACCGCGACCGCGCCGAGCATGTCGCCGCCGCCGAGCGGGTGGGCGGCCACGAGGATCCGGCGCTCGTCGAGCGTCAGCTCGGCCGGCTCGACCGCCCGGCCGCGACGGGCCGCGTCGAGCCCGTCGCGCAGCTCGCCGTGGCGGACCAGCGCGGTGACCGGCTCGCCCGCGACCCGCTCCGGGAGCGCCAGCATCTCGCGCGCGGTCCGGTTCGCCCGCACGAACCGGCCGTCCGGCCCGACCTGGAGGATCCCTTCGCCGACGCTGTCGATCAGGTACGCCAGCTCGTCGCGCTCGCGGACCAGCGGCGCCAGCTCCCGGCGGTGGTCGTCCAGCAGCCGCGCCAGCACCACCGCAAGCGCGTTCGCCTCCGTGAGCGGCCCGACGGCGCGCGGCGGCGCGTCGCGCCGGGCGATCGCCGTGCGAAGCTCGGCCAGCGGCCGCCGCGCGATCCCGCCGATCCACAGGCTGACCGGCACGACGAGCAGGAGCGAGGCCAGCGCGCCGGCGAGCGTCGCGCCCCGCAGCGCGCCGGCGACCGCCGGGAGCCGGTCGGGCGGGACCACGCCGGCGAGCGCCGCCTCGACCGCGATCCGACCCACACCGTACACGACGGCCGCCGCGAGCGCGGCGGCCGCCAGACCGCACAGCAGGAAAAGGGTGCGAAGCCGGAACGACCTCTGCATCAACGCTCGTCTTCCCGTCCCCTGAACCGATAGCCGAAGCCGCGGACGGTTTCGATGAACCGCCCCGCCGCACCCAATTTGCTGCGCAGCCGCTGCACGTGCATGTCGACGGTGCGCGTCTCGATCCGGACGTGGACGTCCCACGCGGCCCGGAGCAGCTGCTCCCGGCTCTGCACCCGGCCACGCCGCTCCATCAGCGACGTCAGCAGCCGGAACTCCGTCGGCGTGAGCTGCACCTCCGCGCCATCCACCTCCACGTGCATGGCGTTCAGGTCCACCGTGATCGGGCCGCCCCGCAGCATCCGGCTCGCGCCCGCCACCGGCGGCGACTGCGCGCGCCGGAGCACCGCCCGCACCCGCAGCACCAGCTCCTGCGGGCTGAACGGCTTCGTCACGTAGTCGTCCGCGCCGAGCTCGAGCCCCCGGATCCGGTCGATCTCGTCGCGCCGCGCCGTCAGCATGACGACCGGCACGTCCGCCAGCTCCGGCCGCCGACGGATCTCGCCCAGCACGTCCAGCCCGGAGTAGCCGGGCAGCATCACGTCGAGGACCACCAGGTCCGGCCGTTCCTCGGCCACCGACTCCAGCGCCTCCGCGCCGCCGCCGGCGGTGCGCACCCGGTACCCCTCCTTCGTGAGGTGGTACGCGACGAGCGCGGCGATGTCGCGCTCGTCCTCGACCACCAGGATCCGGGCCGGTGATCTCTCCGTCGCTGCTTCACTCATGCGTGCTCCTACCCCGCTCGGCGGCCCGTGACTCCACCCGGCCCACCGCATCACCCGGGCCGGCGGGCGCCTCCCACGCTCCAGGAGTAGGACCCGCGCATCAAGACCGCGTCAAACGCGCGTAACGATTCGATCACGACGCGGCCGCGAGCGACCGCACCATCACCGCGGAGGAGGCCGGGCACACCTCGCGGAACTCCACGGACGCCTTCACCGCTTCCGACGCCTCCTCCCGCGCGATCCGGCGAAACGCGTAGCCGCGGAAGAACGACTCCGCGGTCTCCGTCAGCAGGTATACGGCGGAGACCCCCTCCCGCGCCGCCGCCTCCAGCACCGCCTCCGTCAGCGCACGGCCGAGACCGCGGCCTCGCCACTCAGACGCCACGGCGACCGACCGGAGCAGCCCGTCCGTGCCATACACCTCGAGCCCGGCCACGCCCACGATCCGCCCCCCGGCCTCCGCCACGACGAAGTGCTCGAACCATTCCTCGACGCCCGCGACCGGCAGCCCCGCACCCTCCAGGAGCTCCAGCACCGGCGGCAGGTCCTCCGGCCGGCTGCGGCGGACGGCCCACTCCGCCCGATTGAATTCGCTCATCGCGCCGCCCTCCGCGCCCACGAGCCCGCTCACCGCACCACCTCCCGGTCGCCGCCGGAACGACCGTCGGTCGCCGCGACCGACGCCTCCGGTCCCCGGACCGACGGCTTCCGCGCCCGCACGAACGCCGCCACGATCCGCCCGTCCACCGCCCCGGCGACCGCATCCACGTCCAGCCCCGCCTCCTCGAGAAACGCCCGCGCATCCTCCGCCCGGTACACCCGCGTCGGCTCGATGTCGACCGCCTCGAAGCCGAGACCCTCCAGCACGCTCCGGAACTCGGACTCCTCCAGCGCACCGGCCACGCAACCCACCCACAACTCCATGCTCCGACGCACCTCCGCCGGCACCTCGCCTCGCACCACCACGTCCGAAACCGCGAACCGACCTCCCGGCTTCAACACCCGGAACGCCTCCGCCAGCACCCGCCGCTTGTCCGCCGCAAGGTTGATCACGCAGTTCGAGATGATCACGTCCACCGACGCATCCGGCAGCGGGATGTCCTCGATGTCCCCTTTCAGGAACTCCGCGTTCTCGACACCCGCCTCCCGCTGGTTGCGACGCGCAAGCTCCAGCATCTCATCCGTCATGTCCAGCCCGTACACCTTCCCCGTCGGCCCCACCCGCCGCGCCGACAGCAGCACGTCGATCCCGCCGCCCGAACCCAGGTCCAGCACCACCTCGCCCGGATGCAGCTCCGCCAGCGCCGTCGGGTTGCCGCACCCCAACGACGCCAGCACCGCTTGCTCCGGAAGCGCCGCCGTCTCGTCCGCACCGTACAGGTTCGACGTGACCGGGTCGCATCCGCCGCTCGACGCCGCCGACCCGCAGCAGCCGTCCGCCTGCCCCTCCACCACCCGCAATGCCGCCCGGCCGTACTTCTCCCGCACCACCGCCTTGATCGATTCGCCGTCCATCTCCGCCTCCCGGTATCAACGCTTCTTGATGAATCACGCCACAAAAAACGGCCGCCGCCACACCTCCGTGACGACGGCCGCGTCAACCGCAGCACACGCCGGGCGGGAGTTGCGGTTGCGCCGCAGCGTCCAGCGCCGCCAACACTTCGTGGAGCTCGCCGATGCACGCCGGCTCCAACGCGTAGTAGACCCACCGCCCCTCGCGCCGGTCGCGGACCAGCCCCGCATCCTTCAGCGTCCGCAGGTGGAACGACAGGAGCGATTGCCCCAGCTCCAGCGCCTCGGTCAGCTCGCATACGCAGCGCTCGCCGGCGCACAGCAGCTCCAGGATGCGGAGCCGCTTCGGATCCGCGAGTGCGCGGAACCGCTGCGCCAGCGTCTCGGCCCGCCCGTTGTGCGCGGCGATCGTGTGCATGGCGGGACATTACATCAAGCGAGATTGATATGTCAAGACCGCCGATGCACGACCGGGCGGCCGCACGGTAAGGGGAGGGCGCGCGTGCGACGAATGGCCGGATGGCGTATGTTTCCTGTGCGACGTCGCGCGGGCGCGGCGCATCACCTGCCTTCGTTCGCAGCGGCGCGCGCGGTGGCGCCGTACCTCGAGCGACGACGCCACGCGCCGCGGATCCCGGCGGTGCTCCGAGGAGTAGAGCGGTGGTCGCGGGCGCGGCCGTGGTCTTCGTCGCCGCGCGGACGGGGGCGCGGCTCCCGGGTGCGCGTGCGATCCGGCTCGTGCTCGGCGGCGCGGTCGTCGGCACCCTCCGTATCGTGATGTCGTCGTGACTAGCGTTTTCCGCCCTTCGCGCGTCTTTATGGGCAGAGTTCTATGGCAGAACCCGATGCACGGTTGGTCGAACGCGCCCGCGATGGGGACGACGACGCCTTCGAGCAGCTCGTCCGCCGCCACCTGCGTGCGGCGTATCTCGCCGCGATCGCAGTGGTGGGTGAGCGAGCCGATGCGGAGGACGTGTGTCAGGACGCGTTCATCACCGCCCTGGAGCGGCTCGACGAGTGCCGAAAGCCGGCACGTTTCGCCGCCTGGCTCCTGAGGATCGTGAGAAACCGGGCGCACAGCCACCGGCGGTACCTGGACGTGCGGCGCGCCGCGCCGTTGCGGGACGATTTCCACGCCCCCGTCACGGGGAGCAGCCCCCTGCGTGCGGCGGAGCGCGCGGAACTTCGGGACGAACTTGAACTGACGCTGGGCACGCTGCCGGAGGTCCAGCGGGAAGTGTTGCTGCTGCACGACCTGGAGGGCTGGCGGCACCGGGAGATCGCGGAGCTGCTCGGCCTGCCGGAGGGCACCGTGCGCGCCCACCTGTCCTATGCGAGAAGAGCCATGCGGGAACGCCTCGTCCACCATCGCAGCGAGGGACGCTGATGGACATCGAACGCGTCGACCTGTCGGCCCTTGATCCGGCCGCGGACGCAGAGCGCTGGGAGCGGCTGGTCCGCCGAATCATGGCGGGGGCGGCACCCGAGCTCGCCCGCCGTGCCGCGACGCGCGATCCGTTCACGCTGCTCGCGAGCTGGGCCCGGCCGATGATCGCCGCCGCGGCCGCGATCACGGTGATCTCGTTCGCGGTGCTGCGGCGCACGCCCGGCCCCGTCGAGATCGGGAGCACCGCGAGCCGCGGGATCGTCGAGGCGCTGGAGGTACCGAGCCCTGCGGCCGACTGGCTGAACGAAGACCGGGCACCCACCGTCACCGATCTGGTCTCGGTACTGGAGGCCGACAACCGATGAATCCGACGACGAACAGCGCGCGTCGTGCGCGCCTGCTCGGCGCCCTGCTCCTCGCCGCCGTCTTCGTCGGCGGCGCGTTCAGCGGCGCCGTCATCGACCGGGTACTGGTTCCGCGCCCGACGGCGGACGAAGCCGCGCCCGAGCGGGATCGCGACGACGACGACGATGACGACGACCGCGGCCGGCGCCGTTACACCTTCGAGAAGATCGACCTCGCGCCGGAGCAGCGGGCGCGGATCGACGAGATCCTCGAGCGCCGGCGCGCGCAGATGGACTCGTTCTGGGTCGAGGCGCGGCCGCAGCTCCGGGCCATCGTCGAAGGCGCGCGCCGGGACATCCGCGCGGTCATGACGCCCGAGCAGCGCGCCGAGTACGACCGGCTGCGCGCCGAGCGGAGGGCCAGGGAGCGGGAAAGGGAGAAGCGGAAGGAGCAGGACGGGGACGACGGCCGCGACGCGGCGGATTCGAAAGGCAGGGACATGTGAACCCCACGCGGCGCCCGGTGGTGGCGCTGTGTTCCCTTCTCGTGGCGGCGGCGTTCGCGCCGTCTGCCGTGTGGGCGCAGGGCGGCGCCGCGGGCGCCGGTACGGAGCCCTCGCTCACGCTCGACCAGGCGATCGAGGCGGCGCTGCGCCACAGCCCACAGATCGCCCAGGCGATCGGCGCGGTGCGCAACGCGGAGTCCGCCGAGCGTCGCGCCATGGCCCAGTACCTTCCGAGCCTGTCGCTCAGCTCGGGCGCGTCGCTCGCGAGCACCGAACGGTTCAATCCCCAGACGAACACGACGGTCACCGGCTCCAACGACAGCTACAGCGCCGGCATCTCGAGCCAGATCACGATCTTCAACGGCGGCCAGCGTAGCGCGGAGCTGGCGGGCGCCCGTGCGCAGACGGAGGCCGCCGACGCGGCGCTCGTCGAGCAGCGCTTCGCCGTCATCCTGGCGGTCAAGACGTCGTTCTTCGAGGTGCTCCGGGCCGAGGACCTGATCCGCGTGGCGGAGGCGCGGGTGCAGCGGGCGCAAGAGGCGCTCGATGCCGCGACCCGGCGCGCCGACGTCGGATCCGGGACCCGCTCGGACGTGCTCCGCGCGAGCCTCGAGCTGACCAACGCGCGGCAGTCGCTGCTCCAGGCGCGGAACCAGCGGCGCACCGCCGCGTTCGCGCTCGGCCGGCTGGTCGGCGCCGACGGCGCCGTCCGCGCGCGCCAGGACGCACCGCTCGAGCCGGAGCCGCTCGCCGTCGACCGCGCGGCGCTGCTCGAGCTGGCGCTGGCGCAGGCCCCGGCCGTCCGCACCGCCGAGGCCGACGCCCGCGCCGCCGACGCGGCCGCTCGCGCCGCGCGCGCCCAGTACTTCCCATCGATCACCGCCTCCGGCGGCTACGACTGGTTCAACCAGGATCCGCGTATCGGCGGGGGCCGTACGAGCTGGAGCGTCCGTCTCGGCGTGTCGCTCCCGCTCTTCAACCGGTTCCAGCGCGAGGACGCGGTGTCGCGCGCCTCGGTGCAGGCGGACATCGCGCGGGCGCAGGCTTCGGACGCGCGCCGCCGCACGCGCGCAGAGCTCGAGCGCGTCCTGGGCGCGCTCGAGCTCGCCGAGCAGCAGGTCGCGCTGGCGCAGGAAGCCGTCCGCGCCGCCGAAGAGGATTTCCGCGTCCAGCAGGAGCGCTACCGGCTCGGCGTCTCCACGATCCTCGACCAGGTCACCTCGCAGCTCAACCTGGTCCAGGCGGAGATCGACCTGATCGCCGCGCGCTACGATTACCAGGTCGCCCGTGCCGAGCTGGAGGCGCTCGTCGGCAGGGAGCTGTAGACAGACGAAGACACGCGGGGCCGCGGCCCCGGGGAGGTTCGAGGGTATGGGTCGCATCCGCTGGAACCGGAGCACGGGCCTCGTGCTCCTCGCCGCCGTGACGCTGCCGGGCTGCCGCGAATCGGGGGCCGTCGAGGCCGACGCCGGCCACGAGACCGCCACCGCCGAACGCCGCACGCTCGAGATCCGTGCCGAGGCGTCCGGCCTGGTCGAGCCGATCCGGATCGTCGAGGTCAAGTCGAAGGCCAGTGGCGAGATCCTGCGGCTGCACGTCGAGACCGGCGACCGCGTCGAGCGCGGCGCGCTCCTGGCCGAGGTCGATCCGCGCGACGTCGAGAACGCCTACGCGCAGGCGAAGGCCGACCTGGCCGTGGCGGAGGCCCGGTTCAGGACGGCCGAATCGCAGCTCCGGCGGTCGCGCGAGCTGCTCGCCGCGCAGGTCATCACGGAGCAGGAGTTCGAGGCGGCGCAGCTCGAGCTGGCCAACGCCCGCTCGCAGCACATCAAGGCGCAGACGAACCTGGAGCTTGCCGAGGAGCGGCTGAGCGACGTGACGATCCGCGCGCCGCTCGCCGGCACGATCATCCAGGAGAGCGTCGAGGTCGGCCAGATCATCCAGTCGGCGAGCCAGAACATCTCCGGCGGCACGACGCTCTTCCTCATGGCCGACCTGTCGGAGATGCAGGTCCGCACGCTCGTCGACGAGACCGACATCGGCCGCATCCGGGCGGGGCTCCCCGCACGGGTCAGCGTCGAGGCGTACCCGGACCGGACCTTCATCGGCCGGGTCCTCAAGATCGAGCCGCAGGCCGTCGTCGAGCAGAACGTGACAATGTTCCCCGTGCTGGTGCGCCTGGACAACCGCGAGGGGCTGCTCAAGCCGGGGATGAACGCCGAGGTCCAGATCGAGATCGCGCGCCGCGCCGACGTCGTGGCCGTGCCGAACGCCGCGGTCGTGGCCATGCGCGACGCATTCGCCGCCGGCGCAGTACTCGGCCTGGACGAGGAGCGGATCCGCACGGCGCTGCGCGCGGCTCGCGCCGAGTTCGGCGCCGGCCGGCCCGGCCGCGGCGGCCGCGGCGACGACGCGGAAGCGCCATCCGCCGACGGCCGTCCAGGCGACGGGCCCGGCGGGCCCCGAGCCCGCCCGGCGCGCGATCCCGACGCCGGCGCCCCTGGCGACGACGGCGCGGTCCGGGCCGGCCCCGGCGATGACGGCCGGGGCGCGCGTACGGGCGGATCCGGCCGTGGCCGCGGCCGCATGGCTCCGGGCGCGCGCGGCCCGGGCTTCGGCGGCCGTGCTCAGAACGTCGGCCGCACCGGCGACGCCCGGCCCGGCATCGTCTTCGTGGAGGGCGTGAACGGCCCCGAGCCGCGCCTCGTGCTCCTCGGCCTGAACGACTGGGACTACACCGAGGTCGTGCGCGGCGTGGAGGCCGGCGAGCCGGTCGTCCTCATGTCCGTCGCCCGGCTCCAGCAGCAGCAGCAGGAGATGCTCGACCGCATCCGGCAGCGCGCGGGCGGGCCGATCCCCGGCTCGCGTCGCCGCCGCTGAGGGGACCCCATGCTGATCGGCGAGATCCTGCGCGTCGCGTTCGGCGCGATCGTCTCCAACAAGCTGCGCGCGTTCCTGACGATGCTCGGCATCATCATCGGGATCGCGGCGGTGATCACGATGGTCGCGCTGGGCGAAGGCGCGCAGCGGCAGGTCGAGGCGCGGCTCCAGGCGCTCGGCACGAACATCCTGACGGTCCGCCCGGGGCAGAACTTCTTCGGCGGCATCGACCGCGGCGACGCGCGCCTGACCGCCGAGGATGCCGAGGCGCTGCTCGTCGACCGACGCTCGATCCTCGCGGTCGCGCCCGAGATGGAGCGCCGCCAGCAGGTCGAGTACGGGAGCGGCAACGCGAACCTCTCGATCCTCGGCACCTGGCCCAGCTATTTCGAGATGCAGAACCACGCGCTCGCGGCCGGGCGCATCTTCACGGAGGGCGAGGAGCGGGGGCGGCGGCGGCTCGCCGTCCTGGGCGCCTACGTCGGCGAGCGGCTCGGCGTCCCCGCCACGGCCGCGCTCATCGGGCAGACGATCCGGATCCGGGGGATCCCGTTCGAAGTGATCGGCGTGCTGCGGGAGAAGGGCGAGGCAGGGTGGCAGAACCCGGACGCGACGATCTACATCCCGCTCGCCACGGCGCAGTTCCGCGTCTTCGGCACGGAATGGGTGCGTACGATCTCGGTCCAGGCGGTCAGCGACCGGGCGATGGACGACGCCATGGCCGAGATCGACCGGGTGCTCCGCCGCGAGCACCGGGTCCGTCCCGGCGAGCCGAGCGACTTCACGGTGCGCAACCAGGCCAGCCTCCTCTCGACGTTCCAGGAGACGACGCAGACGTTCTCGTTCCTCCTTGCCGGCATCGCGCTCGTCTCGCTCCTGGTCGGCGGGATCGGGATTATGAACATCATGCTCGTCTCGGTCACGGAGCGAACGCGCGAGATCGGCATCCGCAAAGCGCTGGGTGCGCGGCGCCGCGACATCCTGCTCCAGTTCCTGATCGAGGCGCTCGTGCTCTGCCTGGCCGGCGGCGTGCTCGGCCTCGCGCTCGGCGTCGGCGGCGCGTTCCTGCTCCAGCGGCTGGCGCAGTGGAACACCGCGGTCTCGTCCGGCGCCGTCGTGCTGGCGCTCGGCTTCTCCGCGGTCGTGGGCATCTTCTTCGGATTGTGGCCCGCGCGCCGGGCGGCCAAGCTGGACCCGATCGTCTCGCTGCGGTACGAGTGAGTCCGTAATCCTTCACGTGGGAGGACGACGATGAATCGCTGGCAACCGCTGACGTTGAACGCGCTCCGTATCGTGACCGGTCTGCTCTTCATGCAGCACGGCGCCCAGAAGCTCTTCGGTGCACTCGGGGGCAACGCGGTCGAGTCGCTGGCATCCCAGATGGGGCTGGCCGGGATCCTGGAGTTCTTCGGCGGTGCGCTGATCGCGCTGGGCCTCTTCACGCGGCCCGTCGCGTTCGTCCTTGCCGGCGAGATGGCGTGGGCGTACTTCCAGGCGCACTTCCCGCGCGCGTTCTTCCCGATCACGAACCGCGGCGAGCTCCCGGTGCTCTACTGCTTCATCTACCTCTACCTGGCGGCGAACGGCGGCGGCTCGTTCAGCCTGGACGGCGTGCTCCGGCGCCGGAAGGGCGAGGCGGCCTCGGGCGCCGGCGCGGAACGCCGGGCGGAGCCCGTCGCCGTCGTCTGATCCTTGCTCCTGATCGCGATTGCCGCGGGCGGCGCGTTCGGCGCGTTGGCGCGCTTCGGCCTGGTCGCGTGGGTCCACGGCTGGGCCGGCGCCGCGTTCCCCTGGGGCACGCTTGCCGTGAACGCCACCGGGTCCCTCTGCCTCGGGCTGGCAGCGCGCCTTTTCGAGGGGGTCGCCGCGCCCGCCGAGGTGCGTGCGTTCGTCGTCGTCGGGCTGCTCGGCGCGTTCACGACGTTCAGCACGTTCAGCTACGAGGCCGTCTCCCTGATCCAGGGCGGGGCGTGGGCGCGGGCCGCGGCGTACGCGTTCGGCAGTCTCCTGGTCGGAGCGGCCGGCGTCGCGATCGGCCTCGCGCTGGCCGCCTGGATCCTGCGCCAGGGCGGGTGACGTCGGAAGGATGACGGTCGCGTGTCGCGGCGGCCGCTACCGGCGGGGAGCGCCCGGGCGGTTGGCGCCGGGATCCTGTAGTAGCATTCGTAGCTCGCTGTCGAGCCGCGCCTGCTCGGCCGGGTCCGTCGCCGAGTAGAGGCCGCGCACGCGGCCCGCGGCATCGACCAGGACGATGCGGTCCGAATGCAGGACCGCATACGCCTCCTCACCCGCCGCCGCGGGGTCTCCTGCCGCTGCGTCCTTCGGCCCGCGCGCCTGCGACGTGGCCCCATGGGTCGGGCCGTCGCCGTGCACGTCCATTGGGGCGGCGTGCGGATCCGACGCCGGTGTGGCGGGCAGCTTGAACCCGGCCTCGACCACCGCCCGGACCCGCTCGGGCTCGCCCGTCAGGAACGCCCACCGGGCCGGGTCGTCGGCGCCGAAGCCGGCCGCGTACTCCCGAAGGACCGCCGGCGTGTCCCGCGCGGGGTCCACGGTGATCGAGACGAGCCGGACGTGCGAGCCGAGCACCCCGTCGGCCGCGAGGTCGTCACGGATCTCGGCCATGCGGCGCGTCACCAGCGGGCAGAAGTCCGGGCAGTTCGTGTAGACGAAGCTCGCGAGCCACACGGTCCCGAGCAGGTCGGTGCGGCTGAGCGTGCCGCCTGCCTGGTCGGTCAGCGCGAACTCCGGCGCGTCCCAGAGGACGGACGGCGCTTCGACGCGCCCCACGCCCTGCAACCGCCCCGCCAGTGCCGCGCCCAGCCCCAGGACGCCAAGCGCCACCAGGGAGAGCAGTCCCGCCGTCGCCTTCGCCCGATCGATCATGGTCGCACCCTCACGAGGTTTTCCATCCCGGGTCCCACGGCGCGCCGGCGCCGCCGGCGGGCCCCTACGCCAGCCCGAGCGCCCGGGCGATCATCGGCGGCGGGATCGTCCCCCAGGCCAGGAGCCGGTCGTGAAAGTCGCGTAGCCGGAACCCGTTGCCGGCGCGGGCGCAGTACCGGTCGCGCAGCCGCAGGATCTCGCGCTTGCCGACCGCGTAGCTCATCGGCTGGGTCGGCGAGGCGCAGTAGCGGCGGACCTCGATCTCGGCGTTCGACCGTTCGAGGCCGGCCTCGGCGACCATGTAGTCGACGGCCTGCTCGGCCGTCCAGCCGTGGACGTGCAGTCCCACGTCGACGACGACCCGGCACGCGCGCCAGAGCAGGTCCTTGAGCTGGAGCAGCCGTTGTCGCGGGTCGGTGTAGAACCCCTGCTCCCACATCAGCTCCTCACAGTAAAGCGCCCACCCCTCGGCGAAGACGGAGGTGAAGAAGACCCGCCGCGGCTCGGAGCTCGCGTCGTTCGACCGGAGGAGCTGGAGGTGGTGGCCCGGATACGCCTCGTGCAGCGCGGTCACGGGGATGCCGTGGCGCGAGTGGTCGCGCAGCCGTTCCTCGGCGTCATCGGCTTCGGGCGGTGTGACGTAGAACAGCCCCGTCTGGTCGACCTCGTGCACGGCCGGCGGCTGGTAGGCGGCGTAAGGGATCAACGGCCGCAGGAACTCCGGCGTCGCCGTCACCCGGAGCGATTCGTCGCCGGGGATCGTGACCAGCTCGCGTTCCTCGACGAACGCGCGTGCCCGCGCCATCTCCGTCGCGTAGGCATCGATCAGCTCATCGGCCGCGGGGTGCTCGCCCTTGAGTGCATCGGCGATCTCGCGCCAGCTCCGGCCGCCGAGCTCGCGTGCGACCTCGTCCAGCGCCTGCTCGGTCCGCCGCTTCAGCCGCTCGCCGTACGTCAGGATCTCTTCGGCCGTGTAATGCAGGCCGTGCTCGTAGCGGACGCGCGTTTCCCACGCCTCGCGGCCGATGGCGAAGCTCCCGGCCGCCTGAGGACCGAGCTCCTCGTCGAGCCAGCGCGCGAAGGCGACGAGCGCGTCGCCGGCGCCGCGGCGCGCGTTTTCCCAGCGCGCGAACTGCTGCTCGTCGTCCTCGAGCGCCTTGCCGAGGTGGACCGGGAGCAGCGAGTCGAGGAGCACGAGGCCGCTGCGCGCGACGGCCGCCGCGGTCCGTACCAGGAGCGGCGCGGCTTCGCGGGGCGTCAGGTTCTCGCGCGCCTGGTCGAGCGCGCCGTGCAGCGCCTGGAGCCGCTCCGCGGCGCGCAACGCGCGCTCCGCGGCCGGCGCGTAGTCGCGCACGGCCATGTGGTAGAGCGCGCCGAACGCGCCTTCCAGGTACACGAGCGGGTCGCGGCGGTGCGGGCGCACGTGGTCCAGCGCGTAGAGCTCCCACCGGATCCGGTCCAGGACCAGCTCGCGGTCGATCCACTCGCCGGCGTCCGCGGGAGTGGAGCGCTCGAACGCCTGGAGGTAAGTGCGAAAATGCCGCGCCCTCTCGTCCAGGGTCGCGGCATCGGTGCGCTCCAGCTCGCCGTCGTGAGTGTGGATCCCGACCGCCGTCGCGTGCGTCGGGTTCGCCTCCCACCAGAAGGCGAAGAACTCGTCGAGCAGATCGGTCAGCCCCGCGTCAGGCGGGTTGCGAGTGGCCGTGCGCTCGGCAACAGTCGTGGATTTCGGCATCGGTCAATACCCGGTCGGTCCGTTTCGCGAGCTCGAAGACCGCGCGACAGAGTGCGTCGTCCGCAGCGTCGTAACCGTGCTCGGCCAGCCAGTACCTGACGTTCGACATGCCGCTCACGTGACTGATCTCGATGACCTGGCGTCGACCGAACAGCGCGGCCGGGACGCCCGAGTACACCAGGTCGGCCAGCCGGTCGTCGCCTTTGGCCCGGGCTTTGATGATCGCCGCCGCGTGCACGCCGGTCCCGGTCCGGAACGCGTCGGTGCCGAAGACCGGGTAGTTGCAGGGGAGCGGCGCGCCCGTCGCCTCGGCGACCGTCTCGCAATACTCGGCGAGCCGCGAGAGGTCGCCGCCGTGCAGGCCGAGCAGCTTCAGGTTCACGAGCAGCAGGTCCATCTCGACGTTGCCGACGCGCTCCCCGATGCCGATCGCCGAGCCGTGGATCCGGTCCGCGCCCGCCTCGATCGCGGCGAACGCGTTGGCCAGCCCGAGCCCGCGGTCGCGATGGCCGTGCCAGTCGACCTTCACGTCCTCGCCCGTCGGCCGGATGACCTCCTCGCGGATGTAGCGGATCAGGCGCCGGACACCGTGCGGCGTCGCGTGCCCGACGGTGTCGGCCAGGCAGATGCGCCGCGCGCCGCTCTCGATCGCCGCGGTGTACAGCCGCTTCAACACTTCCGGCCGCGCCCGCGTCGTGTCCTCCGTGACGTACATGACCGGCAGCCCCTCGGCGACGGCGAAGCCGACCGCCTCCTCCGTCGTGCGCAGCATCCGGTCGAGCGTCCAATCTTCCGTGTACTGCCGGACCGGCGACGAGCCGAGGAACGTGGCCGCCTCGATCGCGAGCCCCGTCGCCTGCGCGATGCGCGCGATCGGCTCGATGTCGGCCCGAACCGTGCGAGCCGCGCAGTTCGGGAAGATCGCCAGCCCGGCGTCGCGGATCTCCTCGGCCAGCGCCGTCGCGTCGGCCGCCGCCCGCGGCCCGGCGCCCGGCAACCCGATGTTCGCCGACTGGATCCCGAGCGAGGCCATCAGGTGCAGGATCCGGATCTTGTCCTCGATTGCCGGGTCGCGGACCGACGGCGATTGGAGCCCGTCGCGCAGCGTCTCGTCGTCCAGCTCGACCGTCGGCAGCTCCGGCAGGTCGGGCGGCAGCGGCGCCGCGTTCCAATCGTAGATGAGATCCTGCTCGTCCATGCGCGGTCTCGGGGGTGGGGGGATGCGCCGCTGGCAAGATGGTCCACGGCCGTTCACATTGTCAACCGAGATCGGCCCGGCACGGAGCCGGTCGTCGAGCACGCAAGAAAGGAGCCGTCACGCGTGTTGAACGCCGCCACGCTGACCCGGTCGCCGGCCGTGGACCGAGCCCGGAAGATCCTGCGCGAGCGCGATGCGGAGACGCTGGCCGCGATGGTCGAGCTCGCGCAGATCCCGGCGCCGCCGTTCGGCGAGGCCGCGCGCGCCGAGCGGGTGCGGCGGTGGTTCCGCGACCTCGGCCTGGCCGACGTCGCGCTCGACGAGGCGGGCAACGTGCTGGCCCGGCTGCCGTCCCCGTCGGGCGGCGCGGCCGCGCCGCCGGATCGCGCGCCGATCCTCGTCGCGGCGCACCTGGATACGATCTTCCCGCCCGGGACCGACGTGTCCGTGCGCGACGTCGGCGGGCGGCTGGTCGGCCCCGGCATCGCCGACAACGCCCGGGGGCTCGCCGCGATGCTCGCGATCGCCCGCGCGCTGGTCGAAGCGGCGCCATCGCTGCGCCGCCCGGTCGTCTTCGTCGCGACGGTGGGCGAGGAAGGTGTCGGCGACCTGCGTGGCGTCAAGCACCTCTTCCGCGACGGCTCGCCGTGGCGGCGCGCGGCGGGCTTCATCGCGCTCGACGGGACGGGCGCCCGCCGCATCGTGAACCGCGCGCTGGGCTCGCTGCGCTACCGGGTGACGATCGAGGGGAGCGGCGGGCATTCCTGGGCGGACTGGGGGCGGCCGAATCCGGTTCACGCGCTCGGCCGGGCCATCGCGGCGCTGGCGTCGCTGGAGCTGCCGCGCCGGCCCCGCACCACGCTGAACGTCGGCCGCATCGAAGGCGGCACGGCGGTCAACGCGATCCCGACGCGTGCCTGGCTCGAGGTCGACCTCCGCAGCGAGGGCGCCGGCGCGCTCGCCGAGCTGGACGCCCGCGTGCTGCGCGCGGTCGAGCGTGCCGTCGCCGAGGCGAGCGACCGGCGCCGGCG
Organism: Longimicrobiales bacterium; assembly: GCA_036381255.1. GTDB lineage: Bacteria > Gemmatimonadota > Gemmatimonadetes > Longimicrobiales > RSA9 > CALBZE01. Next base: position 29,722 of record DASVDG010000019.1, read on the forward strand.
CGGCACGGCCGCGCTCGAGCTCGAGATCGAGCGGATCGGGGACCGGCCGTCCGGCGAGACGCCGGCCTCCTCGCCGATCGTCGCCGCGGCGCGCTCGGCCACGCGCCTGATCGGCGAGGTGCCGGAGCTGGCCGCGTCCTCGACGGACGCGAACATCCCGATCGCGCTCGGCATCCCGGCCATCGCGCTCGGCGCCGGCGGCCGCTCGGCCGGGATCCACACGCCGGACGAGTGGTACGAGAACGACGGCGGCCCGGCCGGCGTCGAGCGCGCGCTGCTCACGCTCCTCGCCGTGGCCGGCGTCGACGGCTAGCCGCGGCGCCGGGCACGGCCCGGCCGTGCGGCCGGCCCGGCGCCGCGCGGGCCATCACCCGCCCAGGACTTCCGAATCGTCCGCGACGCTGAGCACGCCGTTCACGCCGCGGATCCGCACCCGATCGCCGATCAGCGAGTCGTGCAGCTCCGCATCCTCGATCGTGGTGCCGCTCCCGACGATCGAGTCGCGGATCCGCACGCCGCGCAGCTTGCAGCCGGTGCCGATCGTGACGTTCGGGCCGAGCACGACGTCCTCCAGCTCGACGCCCTCGGCCACGCGGACCGGGCCCTCGATCCGCGTGTCCTCCCCGCCGTCCGGCTTGCGGGCGCGCCCCGACTCGAGCAGGTGCCGGTTCGTCGCGATCAGCGTCTCCGGCTTGCCGCAGTCGTACCAGCCGCGGACCTCCGACGTCCGGATCTTCGCGCCCCGGTCGATCATGTACTGGAACGCGTCGGTCAGGTAGAACTCCTCGCCCGGCGCCTTCGGCCCGCCCATCGTGTGACGGATCCCCTCGAACAGCAGCTGCCAGTCGCGGATGTAGTACAGCCCGATGTTGGCCAGCTTCGAGATCGGGTCGCGCGGCTTCTCGATGATGCGCTTCATGTAGCCCGCGCCGTCCGTGACGACGACGCCGAAACGCTGGTAGTCCTCGACCTCCTTCACCCAGATCACGCCCGCCTCACCTTCCGGCAGCGAACGAACGCTGCCGAGGTCCGCGTCGAACAGCGTGTCGACGAAGATGATCAGCACGTCCTCGTCGATGTACGGCTCCGCGAGCTGGACCGCGCCCGCCGTGCCGTTCTGGACCGGCTGCTCCACGAAGTGCGCGCGGAACTCCGGGTACGCGCCCCGGATATATTCCTCGATCTTCTCCTTGAGGTACCCGGTGATGAAGACGACCTCCTCCACGCCCAGCTCCTTCAGGTCGTCGAGGATGTAACTCATCACCGGCTTGTCGGCCACCTTGAGGAGCGGCTTGGGCGTGATGTACGTGTGGGGCCGCATTCGCGTCCCCTTCCCCGCCAGGGGGATGACGACTTTCATCGGCACGTCTCCGGTTCGAGGAGAGTCTCGGTTCCCGTGTCCATCTGCCGCGCCGCGGAGGCCGACCGGCCGGCGCACGATCGGGACCGACGCTTCGCGCACCACGAGCCCGGCCGGGCGTAGGATCCGCTCGGCGTCCCGGCCCGCGATGGCGATGTGGCGGAACGACGTTGCCCGCTGCCGTCGTGGACCTCCGGGGCACGAGCGCTGCGCGAAGATAGGCCGGGACCCGACGAAGCGTCAATTTCACCGGCGATCGGGGCGCGCGGAACGGGCCGCCGCCCCGTGCACGACGCATTCCAGCGCGTCGCGGGTCCGGCCGCGACGGCCGCCTCGCGCGGCCGGGGACGATCTCGTATCTTGTCGGTGGCGGCGACCTTACCCGCCCGCCGAAACCGACGCCGGGGGTGGTGCGGAGGCGGACCGACGGCGGGATTCGATGCAGAGTGGATCGCAGGGATCCACGCGGCCCCGGGGTGTGACCCCTGGGCGACCGCGCGCGTCCCATTGGAGCGGTCCATGCAATGCGAACAGGACGGGAGAGTACGTGTGAAGACGAACATCCTTCGAAACCTCATCGGCCTCGCCGCGGCGGCGCCGATCCTGGCCGCGCCGGCCGATGCGCGGGCTCAGCAGGGACCGCCGGCGCCGGTGCCGGTGCCGGTGTCCGAGCAGACGGTCACCGTGGCCGCGGCCGGCCGCGTGACGCGCGAGCCGGACCGGGCCGAGCTGTCGCTCGCCGTCGAGACCTTCGCGGCGACCGCGCAGGAGGCGGCCGCGGCGAACGCGGACAAGATGCAAGCATTGCTCGACGCGCTGCGCCGGCTCGGGCTGGACGACGACGACATCGAGACGATGTCGTACCAGCTCCACCCCGAGTACGACTTCACGCCGGGCGAGCCGCGGCGTCCGGGCGAGCAGCGCCTCGTCGGCTACCGCGCCCGGAACATGGTCCGCGTCACGATCGACGAGATCGCGCGCGTCGGCGAGGTGATCGACGCGGCGATCGCGGCCGGTGCGGACCGGGTGCACGGCGTCGCGTTCCGGCTCAGCGACCCCGAAGAGGCGCGGCAGGACGCGATCCGCGATGCGATCGCGAAGGCGCGCCTCGAGGCGGAGACGATCGCCGGCGCCATCGGCCGCACGCTCGGCCCCGTCCTCGCGGTCACGACGACGGGCGTGTTCCAGCCGCCGATCGTCATGGCGCGGATGGAATCGGCCGCCGTGGCGGCGCCAACGCCGATCGAGCCCGGCGAGCTGGACATCACGGCCAGCGTCACCATGGTCTTCCGCCTCGACCCGCGGCAATGAGCGCGGCGGCCCGCCTCTGGAGCGCGCTCACGCAGGGCGCCGTCGCGACATCGGCCACGGCCACGGACCCGCGGCTGCGCGGCCGGACCTACGCGATCCCGTTCGACCGCGTCTGGACCGAAGCGCTCGCGCTCACGGACGGCGGGCTCAAGCGCTGGCGCCTCCTGCACGCCGACGATCACGAAGGCATCATCCTCGCCGACGCCACGACCGCGCTGCTCCGCTCGACGACCGGGATCACGATCAACATCGTGCTCGACGAGAACGCGCAGACCCGGGTCGACGCCAAGGCCGCGAACCGCTCCGGCCGCGCCGACCTGGGCGCGAGCGCGCGCCAGCTCGCGAGATTCTTCCGGGCGCTGGACAGCGCGGTCGCCGCGGGACCGCGCGCCGGCGGCTCGCGTGCCCGCTGACCGTTGATCATGCCGGGCCGGCCCGTCCACGCCGCGGCCCGGCTCCTCGGCGCCGTGGGGGTCGGCGGTGGCGGCGGCCGGTAGCGGCGCCGCGCCCGGCCCGGACGGCGCGCTCCTCCTCGAAGGCGCGCTCGTCCTCACCCTCGACGACCGCAACACCGGCGGCCGGCTCTCGGTCGCGGTGCAGGACGGCCGCATCGCCGCGGTCGACTCGCCCGACCGCGCCCGGGCACGGTTCCCCGGCGCCACGCGCATCGACGCGGAGGGCCGCATCCTCCTGCCCGGCCTCGTCAACGCGCACCTGCACCCCGAGCTCCACGTCCTGAAGGGCGCCGTCGAGGAGCTGAACCTCCACGACTGGGAGGATGCCGAGCACTTCGACCAGGCGCTCGCCCTCCTCTCCTCGCCCGACGGCCGGTGGATCCAGCGCGCCGGGATCCGCGCCGCCCTCGCCGACTGCCTGCTGACCGGCACGACCTGCGTCGCCACGTACGGCGTGACCGTCGGCGCCGACGACACCGCGGCCGAGGAGCTCGCGCGCCTCGGCCTGCGCGGCTGGGTCACCGTCCGCGACGTCGAGTTCCGCCCCGTCGCGTCGGCGACGCCGCGCCTCTACCGCCTGCACGCCGAGGAGGCGCTCACCGCCGACGAGCTGGACGCCGCCGCCCGCGCCCACCAGCGCGGCGAGCGCATCGTGATGCACGCCGCCGAGACCGACTACCGCATCGGCCTCGTCCGTGAGCGCTTCGGCGTCAGCACCATCCGCCTGCTCGAGCGGTACGGCCTGCTCTCGCCGCGGGTGCTGCTCTCCCACGCGATCTACGTCGATGAGGACGAGCGTGCGCTCCTGGCCACGACCGGCACCGCGGTCATCAGCTCGCCCGTCGCCGAGATGAAGCTGGCCGACGGGATCGCACCGATCCACGACTACCTGGCGCGCGGCATCCCCGTCGCGCTCGGCACCGACTCGGCCGTCTGCAACAACAGCAACGACCTGTTCCTCGAGATGCGGCAGCTCGGGCTGGTGCAGAAGCTGCGCTACGGCGCCGACGCCGTGCCGGCGGAGCAGATCTTGCGCACGGCCACGCGGTACGGCGCCCGCGCGCTCGGCGGCGAGGCGGAGTTCGGCACGATCGAGGTCGGACGCGCGGCGGACCTGATCCTCGTCGATGCCGACAACGCCCGCCTCCAGCCGCTCGTCCACCGGACCGACTTCTCGAATCTGGCGGCCAACCTGGTGTACGCGGCCACCGGCCAGGACGTGACGGACGTGATGGTCGCCGGGCGCTGGGCGGTGCGTGATCATCGGCTGCTCCCGGTCGACGCCGCCGCGACGTGGGCCGAGCTCGCCCGGGCCGCCACGGCCCTGTACGACCGAATCCTGTGAGGCGATGACTTCGAACGGCAGCGGCTCCGAGATCCCCGAACGGCTCCCCGTCGTGCCCATGCGCAGCACGGTCATCTTCCCGATGGGCGTGATCGGCGTGCAGGTCGGCATGACGGCGACGCTCGAGATGCTGGCCGCGCACCCGGAGCCTTCGTTGCTCGTCGCCGTGGCGCCGGCGCCCGGCGGGCCGGACGACCCGATCGTCCCCGGAACGCTGAAGAAGGTCGCCACGCTGGCACGACTCTCGGACCGGCTGAACCTCCCCGGCGGCTCCGTCCAGGCCACGCTCCAGGGGCTGCGCCGGATCCGGCTCACCGGCGTCGAGGAGACGCGCGGCTATTTCATGGGCACGGCGCGCGGCGTGCGCGAGTCCGGCACGCGCGCCGAGGAGAACGAGGAGACGATCACCCGCATCCTCGTCACGCTCGAGGCGCTCGCCGAGGAGGTCGACCGCGTCCCCAGGGAGGTGCCGCGCATCCTTCGCATGAACGTCGCCGACGCGAGCCGCTTCGCCGACCTCGTCGCCACGCTCGCCAACTTCAGCGTGGCCGCGAAGGACGAGGTGCTCCAGCGGCTCGACGTGCGCAAGCGGCTGGCGTACATCCTGAGTGAGCTGGACGGCCAGCTCCGCCGCGCGCAGCGGGTCGAGGAGGAGGCCGCCGGCAAGCCCTCGCCGGGGGCAGCGGAGGAGGCCGCGGCCGCGAAGACGCCTGAGAGCGCCGCCCGCCGCGCCTCCGAGCTGCGCCACCGCATCAAGCTGCTCCAGTCCGAGCTCGGCGAGATCGACCCCGTCGAGCGCGAGGCCGTCGAGCTCAGCCGCCGCGTCGAGGCCGCCGACCTGCCCGCCCGCGCCGCCGCACGCGCCCGCACCGAGATCGAACGCCTCCGCACCGCGAACCCGGCCTCGACCGAGGCCGGCGAAATCCGCAACTACCTCGACTGGCTGCTCCACGTCCCCTGGCACGTCCGCGCGACCGACGGGCCCGGCGCCATCGACCTCAGCGCCGTCGAACGCGCCCTCGACGACGCGCTGCTCGACCTCGACGAGTCCAAGGAACGGTTCCTCGACTACCTCGCCGTCGCGCGGCTGCGCGGCGACCTGCGCGGGCCGATCCCCTGCCTCGTCGGCCCGCCCGGCTCCGGCAAGACGACGTTCGTCGAGGCGCTCGCCCGCGGCCTCGGCCGACCCATCGCCCGCCTCGACCTCGGCGGCCGCGGCGAGTCCCAGCTCATCGGCTCTCGCCGCACCCGCTCCACCGCGCAGCCCGGCAAGATCGTCGCCGCGCTGCGCGAGGCCGGCGCCCGCGACCCCGTCTTCCTCCTCGAGGAGATGGACCTCATCGGCCTCGGCAAGGTCGAGGGCGACCCGATCGAAGCGATGGAAGAGGCGCTCGCCTGGGACACCCGCCACGACTTCGTCGACCGCTACCTCGACCTCCCGCTCGACCTGTCCGAGGCGATCTTCGTCGCCACGGCACAGGATTTCTACCGCATCCCCCGCGACCTGCGCGAGCTCATGGTCGAGATCCGCATCGCCGGCTACACGCCCGAGGAGAAGGTCGAGATCGCCCGCGAGAAGATGCTGCCCCGGCTCATCGAGGAGCACGGGCTCGAAGCTCGCGACGTCGCCTTCAGCGACAGGGCGCTCTACCACCTCGCCCGCGGCTACGCCCGCGACGCCGGGCTCGGCCTGCTGCGACGCATGCTCGCCACGCTGCTCCGCACCCGCGCCCGCGCCAAGGCGCAGGGCGACCGGAAGAAATGGACGTTCACCCCGGAACGCATGGAGCGCATCCTCGGGCTGCCCCGCTACGTCCCGACCATCGCCGAAAGCGCGCCCGAGGTCGGCGTCGTCACCGGCCTCGCCTGGACCGCCGCCGGCGGCGAGATCATGTTCATCGAGGCGCTCAAGATGCCCGGCAGCGGCCGTCTCATCATCACCGGCATGCTCGGCGACGTCATGCGCGAATCCGTCAACGCGGCGTATTCCTACGTCCGCAGCCGAGGCGATACGCTCCGGATCCCCGAGGACGCGTTCAAGGGCTACGACGTCCACGTCCACTTCCCCGTCGGCGCGATCCCGAAGGACGGCCCCTCCGCCGGGATCGCCGTCACGCTCGCCGTCGCCTCGACGCTCTCGAACCGCCCCGTCCGCCACGACATCGCGATGACCGGCGAGGTCACGCTGCGCGGGAAGGTGCTGGAGATCGGCGGCGTCAAGGAGAAGGTCCTCGCCGCCCACCGCGCCGGGATCGACCGCGTCATCCTCCCCGCCGGCAACGAGCGAGACCTCCGCGACGTCCCCGACGAAACCCGCAAGGCGATGGAGTTCCTTTTCGTCGAACGGATGGAGGAGGTGCTGGAGCTGGCGCTGTTGGAGCACGTGGAGCGGCGGAAGCGGCCGCGGACCGCGCGGGACCGCGGGAAGCCGGAGGACCGGGCGAAGCGGCGACGGGCGGAGGAGGGAAAGGCGCCGCGCGCGGCCAAGCGCGGGTGACCGTTACGAGCTGCCGCGACGGGGCGGCGGAGCCGATCAGTCGGCCCCGCCCGCCACCGTTTCCGTGCCTGCACCACTCCCCGCCGGCGCCCCCACGGGCAGCGGATGCTCCACCGGCTTCGGCACCAGCGCCTCGCCCTCCGTCCGCGCGACCACGCTCGCGACGGTGAGGTCGCCGGTCACGTTGACGGCGGTGCGCATCATGTCGAGGATGCGGTCGACGCCGAGGATCAGCGCGATACCGGCCGCGGTCTGCGCGCCGAGGCCCACGGACTGGAGCACCAGGATCAGCGTGATGATTCCCGCGCTCGGCACGCCCGCCGCGCCGATGCTGGCGAGCGTGGCCGTCAGCACGATCGTCGCCTGGTCGGCCAGGCCGAGCGGTACGCCGTAAATCTGCGCGATGAACATGACCGCGACCGCCTGGTAGAGCGCGGTGCCGTCCATGTTGATCGTCGCGCCGAGCGGCAGCACGAAGGAGCTGACCTCCTTGGAGACGCCCAGATCCTCCTCGGCCGTCTCCATCGTGACCGGCAGCGTCGCGTTCGAGCTGGACGTCGAGAACGCGACGAGCGGCACCTGCGCGACCCGGCGGAAGAAGTTCGCCGGGTTCAGCTTCGCCGCGAAGCGGACGAGCAGCCCGTAGGTGCCGAGCACGTGCAGCAGCAGCCCCGCCACGACCGTCAGCGCGTACACCATCAGCGACTGGAGCAGGCTCAGGCCGAAGCGCGAGACGACCGACGCGATCAGCGCGAACACCGCGTACGGCGCGAGCTTCATGATCCAGTCGATGATCACCATCACCGTGTCGTTCACCCCCTCGAAGAAGGTGAGCACGGCCCTGCGCTTCTCCTCGGCGATGAGGCCGATCGCCGCGCCGAAGATCAGCGTGAAGATGATCAGCGGCAGCAGGTCGCCGTTCGCCGCGGACTCGATCGGGTTCGACGGGATCATGCCGAGCAGCACGTCCGCGACGCCCGGGCTCTCCTTCGCCAGCTCGAGCCGGCTCTGCGCCTCGCCGGCGAACGCCGCCGCGAGCTCGTCGCGCGTGGCCGCATCGATTCGCGAGCCCGGCCGGACCACGTTCGACAGCACCAGCCCGAGCGTCACCGCCAGCGCCGTCGTGCCCATGTACAGCCCGACCGTCTTCCCGCCGAGGCGGCCGAGCTTGCGGATGTCGCCGAGCGATGCGGTGCCGATCAGCAGGCTCGCGACGACGAGCGGGATCACGATCATCGTGATCAGCTTGATGAACGCCGTGCCGACCGGCTCGACCGCGACCAACGTTGTCCGGAGCCACTCGATCTCGAACACGTTGGCCACGAGCCCGAACGCGATGCCGAGCCCCAGGCCGATCAGAATCTTGGTGTAGAGCTGCATACTCTCTCCATACAACGACTTGGACGATTCGGTCCATGGCGGGCGACGGTGCGAACATAGGCCCGATCGCGGGGGGACGCAACCGCATGCCGTTTCACGCCGTACGACGCGTGCGGCCGCCGGCGCGGCCGCACTCCGGTTCGCCGGGGAGGGCATGGCGCGTGCGGTGTGCGGCGTGGTTCGGACGGCGGGCCGGCAGCGTGCAATGCACGGCCGGCCGTGTACGCGTGCGGAGCACCCGACCCTCGATTCCCGGCGGTTCGTCCACTACATTCCCGGGCATGAGAGCGATCATCCTGCTGTTCATTCTGAGCATCGCCGCGTGCGACCGGGCCGAGGGTCCGGGCGCGGCGACGGAGTCCGGCCGGCCCCTGGGCGACGGCACGACCGCGTCGTACGACCGGAGCTTCCTCCTGCTTTCGCTTCAGGCCGAATCGCCGGTCGCGGCGGCGATCGAGTTCTCCGCGGTCGAGGCGCCGGGCGCGATCCGGCGCATGGCGGGCGCGTGGCTGGCGCGTGACGGTTCGTGGACCGGCCTGCTCGAGCAGGCGTGGGAGGCCTCGCCGATCCGTGAGCCGTGGCGGCTGGTCCCGCACGGGCCGCTCCGGCTCGTCGTCGGCGAGGGCGATGAGATCGAGGCGGTGATCCACCGCGCGGATTCGACCGGCTTCCGCCTCGAGCCGTCCGCGGCGCTGGCCGAGTGGGGCGTCGGCGACGCGGTCCAGCTCCGGCTGCGCCGTGGCACGCTGAGCCTCGGCCGCGAATCCTTCGTCGGGCTCGTGCTGGACCTCCAGACCGGCACGCCGGTGGCGCAGCCGGACGGGACGGCGGTCGCGTTCGTGACCGACGACGCGGGCGCGAGCCTGGTCGTCGCGCGCGGCGCTGACGGCCGGACGTTCGCCTGGCTGCACCGCGATGCCGAGACGCTGAGCTGGGAGTCGGTCTCGCTGGCGCCGATCGCGGCCGAGGCCGGCGCGGCCGATGCCCCGCCGGCCGGCTGGCGGATCGCCGCATCGACCGGCGACCTGACGGGCGAGCTCCGGACGGACGGCGAGCCGGTCGTGATGCGGAGCCCGGCCGACAGCACCGGCGGCGCCCGGACGCTCATGGTCGACGGCTGGATCGAGGCCCGCGGCGACCGGCGGGACGTGTTCGGGCTCTTCCGCCACGGGCTGGAGTGATCGACGCGACGTCGCAGGCGGCCCTGACGGTCGTGTTCGGGGCGGTCGCGGGCGGGGTGACGAACTCGGTCGCGATCTGGATGCTGTTCCATCCCTACGAGCCGCCGCGCCTGTTCGGGCGGCCGTTTCGCTCGCTCCAGGGCGCGATCCCCAAGAACAAGGCGCGACTCGCCGCCGCGGTCGGCCGCGCCGTCGGGACTCGACTCCTGACGGCCGAGGACCTGGCCCGGACCGCCGCCGAGCCCGCGTTCCGCCAGGCGTTCGACGAGCGCCTGACCGGCTTCATCCGCGGCGTCCTCGACCGCCCGCGCGGATCACTGGCCGAGACGCTGCCGGCGCCGCTCGCGGCGGAGCTGCGTGCGCTGCTCGACGAAACCGCCGCGGGCCTGCTGTCCCGCCTCGACGCGTACCTCGCCGGCGACGAGTTCCGCGCCGAGGCGCGGCGGTGGGCCGCGTCGCTCGCGAGCGAGCTCGCCGACCGGCCGATCGGCGAGCTGCTCACACCCGAGCGCGAGGCGGCGCTCGCGTCCGCGGCCGAGCGCTGGATCGCCGACGCCGTCGGCGGCACGGGCTTCGAAGCCGCCGTCGCCGATTACATCGACCGTACGGCCAACCGCCTGCTCGAGCCCGACCGCACGTTCCAGGAGCTGCTGCCGGCGGGGCTCGTCGCGGCGGTCGAGAAGGCCATCGCCGGCTACCTCCCGCTCGCGATCGAACGGCTGGCCGGGTTGCTCGAGAATCCGGACGCCCGCCACCGCGTCGAGCGCGTGCTGCACGAGCTGCTCGACCGCTTCATGCGCGACCTGAAGTTCCACCAGCGGCTGATCGCGTCGCTCGTGATCACGCCCGAGACGGTGGACCGGGTGCTCCAGGCGGTCGAGGCGGAGGGCGCCGCCAAGCTGGCCGAGGTGCTCCAGGACCCCGCCGTCCGGGACGCCATGGCGAAGAGCGTGAACGACGCCATCGTCGACCTGCTCCGCCGCCCCGTCGCCGCCGTGCTCGGCCGGCCCGGCGATCCGAGCGTCGAGGACGCCAAGGCCACCGTCGCCGGGTGGGGCCTCTCGCTCGCCCGCGACCCGCAGACGCGCGCGTTCCTGGTCGAAAAGCTCCAGGCGACGCTCCACGCCGCCGAGCGCACGAGCTGGGGCGACCTGTTCCGCCACGTCCCGCCCGAGCGCATCGCCGACGCCATCGTCGCCGCCGCCCGCAGCGACCGCGCCCGCGCCGTCTACCGCGAGGCGGCCGGGCGCCTCGTCGCCCGCCTCTTCGAGCGCCCGATCGGCCGCATCGCGGACCACCTCCCCGCCGACGCCGCCGCACGCGTCGAGGGCGCCATCGCCGATCCGCTCTGGGATTGGCTCCAGGACCAGGTCCCCGCCGTCGCACGACGGATCGACATCGCCGGCCAGGTCGAACGCAAGATCCTGGAATTCCCGATGGAGCGCGTCGAGGAGCTGATCCGCAGCGTCACCGAACGCGAGCTGATCATCATCGTGCGCCTCGGTTACCTGCTCGGCGGGTTGATCGGCGTGATCTCCGCGACGCTCAACCTGGTGTTGTAGGCGACGCCGCGTCCTCCCACGCCTCGATCCGCCGCCGCACCTCCTCCGGGATCGGCTTCGACCGGCGCGTGGCGTAGTCGTACATCACGAGCACCGTGCGCCCGGTCGTGAGCACCGCCCCGGCCTCGGCCCACAGCACGTACTCCATGGTGAGGCTCTTCGAGCCGAGCCATGTGGTGCGCACGCCGACGGTCAGGCGCTGCGGGAACAGGATCCGCTCGTGGAACCGCAGCTCCGCCTCGCCGACCGTGTAGTCCACGTCCGCCAGCGTCGCGCGGCCGACCACCTCTCGCCAGTACGCCGCGCGCGCCTCCTCGAAGTAGATGAGCGGCAACGAATGATGCGCGTTCCCCATCGCGTCGACGTCCCGGAACCGGACGTCGACGACGTGGCGGAAGCGAAACGCGGCGCCGGTGTCCACGCGCTCCACGGCGCGCCTACCGCTTCGGCGGACGCAGCCAGTCCAGCGGCGTGAACCGGTGCACCCTGCGCGTGCGGCGGTGGACGACGCGGTCCTCCCGCCCGGGGAGCCCGGGGAAGCCCAGGCCGATGTAGATGCCCACCGCGAAGACGACGACGCACCCCACGATGAATCCGTTCATTACTCCTCCTCGATGCCCGGATGCAGCGGATCCACGGGGCGACGCAGCCGCGGCGGCTGCGGCAGCGTCCGCACGATGGCGAGCACGTAGTCGTGCAGCCGCCCGTTCGACGCCAGCACGCCGTGCACGTACGGGTCCGGTCGGTTGTAGCGCAGCGTCCGCCCGTCCAGGTCCGTCGCGCGGCCGCCGGCCTCCTCGATCAGCAGCGCGCCGGCGCACACGTCCCACTCGCTCTTCGGACCCCGGCTCAGGAACACGTCGCCTTCGCCCGCCGCGATCTTCGCGAGCTTGTACGCCGTGCTCCCCGTCGGCCGCAGCCGCCAGCCGCCGTGGAACGGGTCGAACTCACCCGCCGCGATCTCGCTCCGCGACGCCAGCATCACCGCCTGGTCCTCCGTCGACCGGATGCTCACCTCCAGCCGCGTCACCGTCCGCGGGCCGCCGGCGGACTCCAGCGCACCCGCGCACGCGCCCCCACCCCGTACCGCCCAGTACGCCTCCCGCGTCGCGGGGTTGTACACCACGCCCAGCACCGCCTCCCCCCGCTCCGCCAGCCCGATCGAGATCGCGAACTCCGGCCGCCCCGCGATGTACGAGCGCGTCCCGTCGATCGGGTCCACGATCCATACCCGCTCCGCCGCCAGCCGGTCCGGCCGGTCCGCCGTCTCCTCCGACAGCCAGCCGTACTCCGGCCGCGACCCCGCCAGCGCCTCCCGCAGCAGCCGGTCCGCCTCCAGGTCCGCCGGCGTCAACGGCTGGTCCGGCGCCTTCTCCACCACCTCGTGCTCCCCGCCGAACCACTCCATCACCGCCGCGCCCGCGCGGTACGCGGCGCCGAGCGCCAGCTCGAGGTCCCGGTCCAGATCCCGATCGCCCATGCTACGGCCGTCCGTTCCTTCGCCTGCCCCGTGCTCCGGCCGCGCCGGCCGCCGCCGGACCGCACGACCTCCATCGAACCGACGTGTGCGCCAACTTTAGCGCAGCCGCGCCGCCCGCCGTCATCACGCCTCGAGCGCGCCGACGCGGCGCACGGCCAGCCGGAGCGGGACGAACGTCGCGGCCGCGGAGAGCGCGATGGCGAGCCCGATGCCGACGACCAGCAGCATCACGTCCCCGGTGTCGAGGGGCAGTCCGCGGGCACGCGCCCTCAGGATCGAGTAGACCGGCCACGCCTCGAGCGCCACGATCCCGGCCAGGTAGGCGACGGCGGTCATCATGAAGAGGAGCCCGCCGAAGCCGGTCGAGATCTGGGCGGCGTTGTCGACCTCGAAGCGGGGGAACAGCGCGCCGAACCCGATGGCGAGCGAGGCGAGCGCGAAGGTGATGACCGTGATCGTCGCGAGCGAGAGCGTCATCATGAACGGTCCGACCCGCAGGATGACGTTGGTCCCGAGCGTGATCGTGACCGCGAGGACGAGGAGCGGCGCGACGCCGATCCAGTATTTCGTCCAGAGCATGCGGCGCAGGTCGAGCGGCGAGGAGCGCAGCAGCCAGAGCGTGCGCCCCTCGAGGCTGACGGCCGGGAACAGGAACCGCGCGGCGATGGCGGCGAGCACGAAGCCGGCGAGGCCGAGGTTCAGGAACGAGATCACGTTGACGAGGAAGAAGCCGACCTCCTCGCCGGTCCAGAGCGGAAGCGCCTTCACGTTGTAGATGTAAACGACGAGCAGGATGGCCAGCAGGATGAGCTGGGACCACTGCGTCGTGTCGCGGAAGAAGGTGCGGACCTCCTTGCCGGCGAGCGCGCGCACCGCCGGTGGCCAGAACCGGAGGAGCCGGGCCGACACGCGACGGCGGCTCCGCCGCCCCTCCTTCAGCTCGCCCCCCTCCTGGGCGCGGCTGAACCCGTCGCGGTAGAGCCGCTCGTGCAGCCATGCGCCGACGACGAACGACGCCGCGGCCGTGCTGATCAGGAGCAGCAGCGGGAAGTAGTCTCCGCGACCGGTGTTCAGCGCCGCCATCATCGCCTCGGCCGCCCACTCGCTCGGCAGCCACGCGGATTGCGGCGTGCGCAGCGCCGCCACGAAGTCGACGAGGTTGTAGAACCCTTCCGGCCGCGCGAGCTGCTCCGGCCGGAGCAGCCGGATCGCCAGGATCAGCCCCGCGGCGCCGAGCAGTGCGACGACGGCGAGAAGGTCGCGCGCGCGGCGCGCCGGGAACACGTTGACCAGGACGAGCGTGACCGCCGCGCCCGCAACGGCGGGGAGCACGAGGTACGCGCCCATCGCGAGCGCCGAGACGCCCCAGTAGACCCACCCGCCGTCGAACACGGCCGCGTACGCGCCGAGGACCGGGAGCATGACCAGCACGACCATCCACGACGACTGGACGAGCGTCTCCGCCAGGCGCGCGGCGTAGATGCGCACGCCGTCGACCGGCGCTGCCATGAGCAGCTCCAGATCACGCGCCAGGAAGAACGACGAGAGCGCGGTGATCACGTTCGAGAGCAGCAGGATCGAGAGGAACATCAGGAGGACCAGGCCGAGCAGCTTGGTCGCGAGCACCTCGCCGATCCCCTCGGCGCTGCGGAAATGCTGGAGCAGCCGGTACAGGATCGCGAACAGGCTCGACCAGAACACGAGGCCGACCAGGCCGAGCGCCGCCGTTCGCGCCACGCTCGACGATTCCTTGAGCCGCCGCCGCGCCGCCCGGAGCACCGGCAGCAGTAGGAATCCGGTTCGCGTCGTGCGCCCGGCCGCCGCGCCGTACGCCATCGCCGCGCCGCCCATCATGCGCCCGCCGGCACCGGCCGCAGCGACGCGATCAGCTCGGCGACCGCCTCGCCGCCGGTCAGCTTGAGGAAGATCTCCTCCAGCCCGGCCGCGCCCGCCTCCGCCTGGCCCCGCAGCTCGTCCATCGTGCCGATCGCCCGGATCCGGCCCTCGGCGAGGATCGCGATCCGGTCGCACAGCGCCTCCGCGACCTCCAGCGTGTGCGTCGACAGGAACACCGTGCCGCCCTGGTCCGCGAACGCCCGCAGCAGGTCCTTGATCAGCCGCGCCGCCTTCGGGTCCAGCCCGACCATCGGCTCGTCGACCACGATCAGCTCGGGCCGGTGCACCAGCGCGGAGCTGATCAACAGCTTCTGGCGCATGCCGTGGCTGTAGCTCTCGACCAGCGTGTCCTTCCACCGGGTCAGCTCGAACAGCTCGAGCAGCTCGGCCGCCCGCGCCTCGGACTCCGCGTCGTCCTGCCCCCAGAGCCCGCTCACGAACCGCAGGAACTCCGCGCCCGTCAGCTTTTCGTACACGAACGGACGGTCCGGGATGTAGCCGATCTTCCGCTTCGCGGCGATCGGGTCCGCCACGATGTCGTGCCCGCCGATCCGGATCCGCCCGGCCGTGGGCCGCAGCACACCCGCGATCATCCGGATCGTCGTCGTCTTCCCGGCGCCGTTCGGCCCCAGGAACCCGAACAGCTCGCCGCGCCGCACGTGCAGGTCCATCGGATGGACCGCCGTGAATCCGCCGTACCGCTTGGTCAGTTCTTCCAGACGAATCATCGGTGGCTCAGTCCGTCCAAGAGAATCAATGTTCCGTATCGACTCCGCGGGCCGTCGACTCGCCCGGCGGCACCAGCACCGCGGCCGTTTCCACCGTTTCCAGCCGCAGCCGGCCGATCAGCCGCACCAGCTCGACCTGCCGCGCGAGCCCACCGACGAGGAATCGCAGGTGGGACGCATCGGCCGGGAACTGTCCGAGCGTCGGGTCCACGGCGACCCACCGCCCGAGCCAGACTTCGGGCCAGGCGTGGTAGTAGAAACGCCCTCGGATGTGGACGAGGCCCGCGGCGGTGCGCGCCGGCAGCCCCAGTGCACGGGCGAGCGCCACGTAGAGGACCGTGTGCTCGTTGCAGTCGCCCACGCGCGACTCGAGCACCTGCACGGCGCTCGGCACGCTGAGCGTGACGTCCTTCTCGAGATTGGCGTAGACCCAGTCGTTCAGGAGCCGCGCCGCGACCAGCGGGTCGCGCGTCCCACCGGCGATCTCCCGGGCGAGCCGCACGATCCGCGGGTCGTCCGCCTGGACGAGCGGCGTCGCCGCGAGCTCGGCGGCCACCGCGCCGCCCCCGTCGTACGGCAGCGCGTAGCCCGGGTCGTGGCCGGCCATCGACTCCCGCGTGATGAACAGCGTGTCGCCGCGCAGCGACTGGCGCCCGCCGGACAGGTCGAAGCCGTCCAGCTCGACGTCGAGCAGCCGGACGGCGAGCCGGTCGAACGTGCCGACGGCGCCGAGATCGACGTCGCTCGCGATCGCGGTGCCCTCGATCACGGCGCCGTAGCCGGCGCTCGGCATCGAATCGCCCTGGCTCCGCCGCCACTCGACGATCGCGAGCTCGTACGGCATGCGCTCGAGCGTGAAGCCGAGCGGGCTCTCGGCCCGGATCAGGCGCCCGTCCTCATCCACCCAGCTCGCCACAGAGATGCCGCCGAACGACTCCTCGAGCCGCCACGCCCGGAGCGTGTCGGGGACCGGGACCCATTCGCCCGCGACCGTGTCCCAGACCGCGGTGTCGGCCACCATCATCGTCTCGTGGTCGGTGACCCGGATCTCGACGTCGCGGGGCGCGAGCGTCGAGGGGTCGAACAGCCGGATCTGGAGCGCTTCGCCGACCTCGAGCCGGCCGGCCGCGGCGAGGCGGAGCGGAAGCGCCGTGGGAAGGATCAGGCCGTCACCGAGCTCCAGCGTCGTGCGCTGCCGCTCCGCGCCCGCACCGATCTCCAGCTCGAGCACCGAGTCGCCCCGGGCTTCGCCGTGAACCGCGAAGCGGCCGACCTCGGAGTCCAGACTGAAGTCGAACGCCTTCATCCCGAGCGAGTTCGTGAGCTCGACCCGCGTCTGCGCGACCGCCCGGTGCACCGCGCCGAGCGCCGGCACGTCGAGCGTGAGGAAGTCCTCGGCGAGGTACCCGTCGGTGAGCGTGTCGATACGCGCCGTCGCCATCCCGATCGCCCGGTCGCCCATCCGCGCCAGATAGAACGTCGAGCCGGGCGCCAGCCGGGCCGCGCCCTCCGCCAGCACCAGCGCGAGCGGCCGGAAGTACTCCCGGCGCACGTGGACCGCCACGACCGCGATCCAGATGCCGAGGATCCCGTACGCGAGCCATCGTCGCCTGGAGATCCGCATGTCGAAATTGTGGGGTGCAGGTGAAAGCACGGGGCGGGCGCGGCGCCATCGCGGCGCCCACGCTCAACCCCTCCGGGGAGAGGACCCGGCGACGACGCGCCGGAATGCTTCCAGTTCGTACTCGCTCTCGACCACGATCGCGACCCGGAGCGGACGTGCCGGCCCGCGCTGGTGCTCGAGGATCGCGGGGACCATGATGCGCGCCGACTCCTCCGCGTCGAGGTTGCCCGCGCCCGTGCCGAGCGGCGGCATCGCCACGCTCTCGATCCCCCACTCGGTCAGTCTGCGCAGGCCGTTCACCAGCGCGCGGCGCACGCCGGCCGGCGTGACCGGCTCCTCCGCCGACCGCACCACGACGTGCACCATGAACTCCGCCCGCAGCACGCCCGCGCCCGTGATCGCCGCGGAGCCGACCGGCAGCTCGCCGAGGCGCCGGCACTGCTCGGCCAGCGCCGGGCCGGCGGCGAGCTCCAGGCGCCGCGTCGCCGGCGTGACCGCCGACCACCCCGCATCCACCGGCCGGAGCAGCGCCGCCTCGCCGGCGTCCGCCAGCTCGCCGGTGCGGACCTCGATCATCGCCCGCCGACTTCGCGCGCCTTCCGGTACATCGCCGCCGCCTCCTCGCGCAGGTGCATGCGATCGTAGAGGATGCCCATCGTGAAGTAGGCGCGCGCGTTGGACGGCTCCAGCTCGACCGCCCGCATCAGCATCGCCAGCGCTTCCTCGACCCGGCCGAGCTGGTTCAGCGCTTCGCCGCGGTAGTAGTGCGCCGCCGCACTCTTCGGGTCAAGGGCGATCGCTCGCCTCAGCTCGGCCTCGGCCTGTGCGTACAGGCCGCGTCGGAACAGGATCGTCCCCAGCAGTACCGACGTCTCCGCCCGCTCCGGGTCCAGGCGCAGCGCGCGCCGGAGATCCCGCTCCGCCGCCTCGTAGCGGCGCAGCGCCAGCAGCGTCGCACCCGTACGGGTCAGCAATTCCGGGTCGTTCGGCGTCGATACGCGGGCCGCCTCGTACTGCTCTAGCGCCTGCTCCGCATCACCGGCCCGCTCCAGGAGCATCCCCAACCGGATCCGCGCCCGGACGTGTCCGGGCTCCGCCAGCAGCGCAGCGCGATAGGCGCGCACGGCCGCCTCCCGGTCGCCGTCCGCCTCGAGCGTGAACGCGCGCTCGAACTGGCCGGTGCCCGGCGCCGTCGACGCGCCGTTCGCCCGGGTCGCGCCGGCTCCGTCCGCATCGGCCGCCGCCGCCGCACCGGCAGCCGGCGTCGGCGCATCCGCTGCCGGCTCCTGAGCGGCGGCCTCCGGCGCCGCGTCGGCCCACGTCCCCGGCGGGTCGCCCGCCGGCGCCGCCGTCCCGGCGGCCGGCGCCGCAGCCCCGGCCGCCACCTCCTGCGTACCCGCCTCCGCCGCGCCGTCCGGCGCGGCCCCGATCCCCGCGTCCCCCGTCCGATCCTCGGCCGCGGCCGAGGCCTTCTTCTGCTTGCGGCCGGCCGTGCGCAGCTTCGCGCGTGACTTCTCCGTCGCCATCCTCTATGTCAACCTTCGTTCGATTCCTACCCGGTGCTTTCCCGTACCCACTCCAGGTACGGAGGGTGCCCCGTCTCGACCGGCAGGACGAGCAGCTCGGGGACCTCGTACGGGTGGAGCTCCGGCGCGCGGGCCAGCAGCGCCGGCACGTGCGCCGCCGTGGTCTTCAGCACCACCAGCACCTCGGCATCGCACTCGATCGCGCCCTGCCAGCGGTAGATCGACGTGAGCCCCGGCACGATGTTGCCGCACGCGACGAGCCGCTCCTCGACCAGCGCCCGGACCACCCGCTCCGCGGTGTCCCGGTCCGGCGCCGTCATGAGGACGACCCGCGCCCCGGACTCCCCCGACATTGCTTACTCCGCCGCCACCGCTTCGGGTTCCGCGTAGAGCGATTCGACCACGTCCCGGAAGTGCTCTTCCACCACCCGGCGCCGCACCTTCAGCGTCGGCGTCAGCTCGCCGCGCTCGATGCTGAACTCCTGCTCGAGCAGCCCGACCTTCTTCGGGACCTCGTACCGCGCGAAGCCCGAAAGCCGGCGGCCGACCTCCTCTTCGATCTTCCGCCGGATCCGGTCGTCCCGGATCAGCTCGGCCGGCCGCGTCTCGTCGATCCCCTGCGCCTTCGCCCACGGGACCAGCTGCTCGAAGTCCGGCACGACGAGGACGATCGGGTACGGCCGACGATCGCCCAGCATGACCGCCTCGAGCACGTAGCGGCTGTTCTTGATCTCGTTCTCGATCGGCTGCGGCGCCACGTTCTTGCCGCCCGCCGTCACGATCAGGTCCTTCTTCCGGTCCGTGATCCGCAGATAGCCGTCCGTGTCGATCTCGCCGATGTCTCCCGTGTGGAACCAGCCGTCGGCGTCGATCGCCTCCGACGTCGCCTCCGGCTGCCGGAAATAACCCTTCATGACCTGCGGCCCGCGCACCAGGATCTCGCCGTCCGCGGCGATCATGATCTCCGTGCCCGGCACCGGCTTGCCGACCGTGCCGAACCGGAACGCATCCGGCGTGTTCACGTTCGTCACCGGCGATGTCTCCGTCAGACCGTACCCCTCCAGGATCAGGATCCCGGCGGCGTAAAAGAAGCGCGCGATGTCGGGGTTCAGCGGCGCGCCGCCCGAGATGAAGAAGCGGATCCGACCGCCGACCGCGTCGCGGATCTTCCGGAAGACCAGCGCGTCCGCGAGGGCGTGCCGGAACGCCAGCCACGGCCCGGGGCGGCGCCCCTCCAGCCGCGCGTCCGCCCAGCGGCGCCCCACCTGCCGCGCCCACAGCACGAGCCGCCGCTTGAGCCCGGTCGCCGACATCACCTTCGCGTACACCTTCTCGTAGACCCGCGGCGTCGAGACGACGACCGTCGGCCGCACCTCGACCATGCTCTGCGCGACCCGGTCGAACGACGAGACGTAGGCGATCGGCACGCCGCGGTCGAAGAGCAGGTAATCCACCATCCGCTGGAGGATGTGCGAGAGCGGCAGGAAGCTCAACGCCACGTCCTCCGCGGTGATCGGAACCTCGCCCTCGACCGCGCGCGTGTTCGAGTAGATGTTGGCGTGCGTCAGCATCACGCCCTTCGGCTGGCCCGTCGTGCCGGACGTGTAGAGGATCGTCGCCACGTCGTCCGGCGCCGCCTCGAGCGCGCGCTCCCGGAACTCCCGGCCGCGCCCCGCCTCCTCCTCCTCGCGGCCGAGCTCGAGCATCTGCTCGAAGCCCCGGACCCGCTCGTCGTCGACCTCCACCTCGTCGAAGACGACGACGTGCTCCAGCGCCGGCAGCTCGCCCCAGATCTCCAGGATCTTCGCGAGCTGCTCCGCCGTCGAGACGAACATCAGCCGGGCGCCGGAATCCTCGAGGATGTAGGCGATCTGATTCGGCGGCAGCGTCGCGTAGATCGGGACGTCCTGCGCGCCGATGCACAGCGACGCGTAATCCGCGATCGCCCACTCGGGCCGGTTCTCGGAGAGCAGTGCCACGCGGTCGCCGCGCTTCACGCCCAGCGCCTGGAGTGCGAGGCCGAGCCGGCGCACCCGCGTCTCCAACTCGCTGTGCCCGAGCGCCCGCCACTCCTCGTCCTGCACGTGGCGCAGCGCGTCCTCGCGCTGATGGCGGTCGATCGCCTGGAAGAAGAGCTGGACCAGCGTTCCGGACGGAAGATCGGCGGGGTTCGCCGCGTAGCTCCGGGTCCCGGTCTGGGTGGTCATTCGGTGCGCCTCCGCATGATCGGACGACGGCCGGTCGGCCCGACGATCAGTGGCGGCGGGCCTCGGTGCGGATCTCGCAATCCGGCCGGAGCGTGTGCAGCACGCTACAGTACTTCTCTTTGGACAGGGCGATCGCCCGCTGGAGCTTCGCCTCATCCGCATCGGATACGCCCCGGACGTCGCACAGGATCCGGATCCGTACGAAACGCCGCGGCGGCTCTGCCGCCCGGTCGCCCTCGACGCGGATGTCGAGACCCTCGAGCGGGACGCGCATCTTGCCGAGGATGTCGACGATGTCGACCCCCATGCATCCGGCCAGCCCGAGGAGCAGCAGCTCCGTCGGCCGCGCGCCGGCCTCCCCGCCGCCATCCACCGGGACCACGGCCGCCGTGTCCGCGCCGCCCTCGAACCGCAGCCCGTCACCCGTCCAGCGCAGGTTCACCACCGTGTCCGCCATGTCAGATGCTGCCTTCCTCGACCGGCTCGCCCATCAGCTCGGCAAGCGTCTTCTGTGCGTGGGAGACATGCCTGCCGGCCTCCTCCCCTCGGGGCGGCGCCGCGAGGAACGCGCGCAGATGCTCGATCGCCTCCTCGCGCTGCCCTTCCCGCAGCAAAAGGAACGCCAGGCCGTAATGCGCACCCACCGCCTTCGGATCCTTCCGCAGCACGCCCCTGTACGTCTTCATCGCCTCATCGGTCATCCCGATGCGCGTGTAGGTGATGGCGATCTGCTGCAAGATCGCGACGTCGCCGGGCGTCTCGCGCAGCGCGAGCCGTAGCGACGTCAGCGCCTCGTGGTACTTGCCCACCTCGAGGAGCTCCAGCCCCTCGCGGTAGTAGTCCACCGCGTCCTCGTCCGCTGCGCCGCCGAAGAGCTTCTTCCAGATGGCCATGGCACGCGTTGTCAGGCGGGATTCGAGATTTGAAGTCCAGGAGCGTCGAGACCGTAAGATAGAGGCGGCCCCGCGCCTTCACAATCCCACCCGGCCCCCATCACCGGCGCCGGGCGACGACCGTGCGGGCCTCCCGGGCGACGATGTCGAGCGACGCGCGCTCGAGACGCGGCTCCGCATCGGCGGGCGCATCCTCCAGCACCAACCGCCCCGCATCGCCCAGCACCCGCGCGCCCTCCTCGAGCCACGCGGCCGATGCCGAGCCCGACAGCGCGACACCGCCCATGCTCCGATTCCGGAACGGCAACCGGTCCGCCGCCGCGAACCGGCTCACGCCGGGCTCCTCCGCCCACCCGCCGAGCGCATCGTCGACCGCGATCACCTCGAGACCCTCGAGCAGGCCGGCGAGCTCGGCGGCCAGCCGCGCAGCGGGCCCCGCAACCAGTGCGCGGGCCGCCCCCTCCCCGAGCCCCATCAGTGCCGCCAGCCGCATCGCCGCCGTCCGGTCGGCCGACCGGCCGAGCGGCTCGCCTCCCACCGGCACCGGCGCCGGGCGCAGGTCCGCGAAGCCGCCGTCGACACCGAAGCTCTGCCGGCAGTTCGGGCAGCCGAACCTGCCGGCCAGCACGCGTCGCTCCGACACCCGGTCCGCGAGCAGGATCATCCCCCACCCCGGCCCGCACCGGGGGCAGATCACGACGTCGGTCAACGCTGCGTGCATCTCAGATGAACAGCTTTCGTTCCGTGTATTGCGCCCACTGCGTCGGCGTCTCCCAGATCCGGACGTACAGGATGGCCTCCGCCATCTCTGCGGGCAGCCGCGCCTTCAACTCATCCCAGAAGTACCGCGCCTGGTTCTCCGCCGACGGCTCGACCTCCCGGAACGGCGGCAGCTCGTTCAGGTTGTTGTGGTCCAGCGCATCCGCCAGATCGCGCAGCTCCCGCTTGACGTCGACGAAATCGAAGGCGATCCCGCCCGGCCCCAGCTCCTCCGCGGCCAGCGCGACCTCCACCACGTACCGATGCCCGTGCAGCCTCTCGCACTTCCCGTGATAGTTCCGCAGATAGTGGGCGCTGTCGTAATGGGCCTGCACACTCACGACGTACATGTAGCCGTGCCTTTGATTTATACCCGTTCAATCCGTATCGTTCGCACATCCACCTCGGGCGGCCGCGTGACCGCGTACACCACCGCGTCCGCCACCGCGTCCGGCGAGAGCATCGCCTCCCGCGGCGGCAGACCGGGGTGCCGCGCGAAGTCGATCGCATCCCACAACGGCGTGTCCGTCGCCGCCGGCTCGACCAGCGTGCTCCGCACCCCCGTCCCGCGCAGCTCCGCGTCCAGCACGGCGTGCAGGCCGCGTACCCCGAACTTCGACGCCGAATACGCACCGTTGTGCGGAAACGCCTGCCGCCCCGCGACCGAGCCCAGCGTCACCACGTGCCCCGAACCCCGCTCCAGCATCGCCGGCAGGAACGCGCGGATCACCAGGAACGGCGCCCGCAGGTTCACCGCGAGATGCCGGTCGAAGCTCTCCGGATCCGTCTCCGCCAACGGCGCGAGCTCGAACGCACCCGCCGCGTTCACCACGATGTCCGGCGCCTCGCCGCCCAGCACCTCGTCCAGGTACGCGGCCAGCCGGTGCACGCTCCCCGCATCCGACACGTCCGCCGGCACCGCATGCCCGTCGACCTCCTCCGCCGCCGCCCGCAACGCCGCCTCGCCCCGCGCCACCATCGCCACCCACGCGCCGGCCTCCCGGAACCGCGCCGCCACCGCCCGGCCGATCCCCCGCGAGGCGCCGGTCACCAGCGTCGTCCGCCCCGCGAGCACTCCGCCATCAACCGACGACATCGTGTGCATGCGCCGTCGCCAGCCGCAGGAACTCCTCGCGCGTGCGAATGTCCTCCAGGAACGCGCCCCGCATCGCACTCGTGATCGTCTTCGAGTTCTGCTTCTCCACACCCCGCATCATCATGCAGAGGTGGTACGCCTCGATCACCACGCCCACGCCCTGCGGCTCCAGGACATCCCACACCGCCTGCGCGATCTGGTCCGTCAGCCGCTCCTGTACCTGGAGCCGCCGCGCGAACACCTCCACGATCCGCGGCAGCTTCGACAACCCCAGGATCCGGCCGTTCGGGATGTACGCCACGTGCACCTTGCCGAAGAACGGCAGCATGTGGTGCTCGCACAGCGAGTACATCTCGATGTCCTTCACCAGCACCATGTTGTGGTGGTCCTCGTCGAAGATCGCATCGCCGACGACCCGCTCCACCGACAGCCGGTACCCCCGGGTCAGCCACTGGAGGCTCTTCTCGACCCGCTCCGGCGTCCGACGAAGCCCCTCCCGCCCCACGTCCTCGCCCAGACGGCGCAGAACCTCCGCGATCAGGTCCTGGAACGCGACCTCGCCCAGCCCGGCATCACTCATCCGTTTCATCCCTCCATCACGCGCCCACGCCCGCGGCCGCTCGCCGTCATTCGCCCGCGTACTCCACGTAGTTCCGCGGCGTCTCCCACAGCACGAGCCGGACGAGCCGAACGCCGGCCGGCAACGCATCCACGATGCGACCCCAGATCGCCACGACCAGGTTCTCCGTCGTGGGGTTCACCCCCTCCAGCCACGCCACGTCCAGATTCAGGTTCCGATGGTCCACCTCGGCGACCACTCGCTCCTCGACCACGTCCCGGAGCGCCTTCAGATCCAGCACGAACCCCGTCTCCGGGTCCACTTCACCCTCGACGGTCACGTCCAGCTCGTAATTGTGCCCGTGCCAGTTCGGGCTCGCGCACAACCCGAACACCCGGCGGTTCCGCTCCTCGTCCCAGTCCTGCCGGGCCAGCCGGTGCGCCGCCGAAAAATGAAGCCGCCGCGTCACTCGAACCCGCGCCATCGCTCCTCCTTCCGAACCCGCCGTGCGAAATGCGCCCCACGAAGGTGCGCCGATCCCACGCCGCACGCAAGCCGATGCAAAAAAGGCCGGCCCGCGAGTCCCGCGGGCCGGCCCGGGTGCGACGCATCGGAGGGGATTATTGAAGCCCGGTCGATCACGGTGGTGACCTCCCCGCACGTTTCCGCCGTCCCCTCCCGGGGCATGGCGTCCGGCGCGGGAGTGAGTCCCGGCTTCAGTGGTGTCGGCTCAATAATGAAGCCCTCCGACACGCCTCACCACGGTCCACAATCTACCGCCGAATACGCCGAAAGTCAAGCAATCATGCGAAAGATGCGGCGACCCGCACGGCACGCCCGCGGCGCCGGCGGCCGCGCCTCGCGCGCCCGATCCGGCCCCTCACGGGACCAGCGTCGCAGGCGTCTCGTAGAGCCGCCGCAGCGTCGCCAGGTCCGCCGGGGTCGGCCGGTCCGGCGCGAGCGGGCCGTCCCACATGAGGTTCTCCGGATCCGGCGAGTGCTGCCCGATCCCCAGCACGTGCCCGAACTCGTGCGCCACGAGCTGCCGCACCCGCCGCGGACCCACGGCCTCCTCCGGCAGGAGCGTGACGATCATCCGCACCCCGCTCCCGACCGCGCCGTCGGGCGTCAGGATCGGGAACCGCTCCAGCGTCGCGTAGTCCGGCGTCGGGCAGAACGTCGTCGCGGCCCGCCCGTGCACGACCGGCGCACAGTGCGCCGTCGCGACGGGCGGTGGCGTGTCCGCCCAGCGGACGAGCACCTCGGCTTCGGCCAGCCGGTCCACCCGCGCCAGCGTAACGCCGGCCGGCCGCAGCGCGTCGGCCCACGCCCGCGCCGCACCCTCCACCGCGGCCTCCAGCATTGCATCCCGCGCGGCATCGCCGGAGTCCTGGACGTACACGTGGACCGTCGAGCCGGCCGGCCACCGGTACACCACGCCGTCGCCGACCGGAAGCGCGAAATCGTACCCCGGCTCCGCGCCCGGCTCCGCCGGCGAGCTGCACGCCGCCGCCACCAGCGCCACGCCGGCCAGGAGCACGGCGCCCGATCGTGCGCGCGCACGGAGCCCGCGCCCCGGCTCGACTCCACGCTGCCGACGTCGCCGCTGTCGCTCCACGGCCCCTCCGATCGCGTTCCTCCCCGGGCGAACGGTTCGCCCGTCCGCGCCCATACCCCGCAAACACGCGAAAGAACCGCCGGGCGACACAAAAAGAAAGACGGACGGCCGCCTCTCGACGACCGCCCGCCTTTGCCGCGGCGCTCTCCCCGGAGTTCCCGTTCGCCGCGGTCACCGTGTTGTGCCGGCCTCCTGGTGCACGAACGATTCCAACTTCGGCACAACCTGGCGCCGCCTTGCAGCGACTACACTTAGCCGAACGCGACCTCCGCGGGAATACAAAAAATCCTGGTACTTTTTGCGTGGTTCCGGACCCGAGTTCGCAGCGGATGCGCGGGCGCCGGAACGGCCGGCGGCCCGGGCGCTGGCCCGGCCGCCGACCGACGCGTCACCCGCGGTAGCCGCGCAGCCGCCCGAGGTTCGCGCGGTCGGCGGCGGCGTAGTCGTCGCCCTTGGGCGTTTCCAGCACTTTCGGCACGGAGCGGAATCGGTCGTCGTTCATGAGGCGCCGGAACGGCTCGTCGCCGAGGGTGCCGTGGCCGATGTCGGCGTGGCGGTCGCGGCGGCTGCCGAGGTCGCCGACGGAGTCGTTGAGGTGGAAGAGCCGGAGGCGGTCGAGCCCGACCGTGCGGTCGAGGCGGTCGAAGACGCCGTCGTACTCCCTGCGGAGGTCGTAGCCGGCGGCCCAGACGTGGCAGGTGTCGAGGCAGATGCCGACGCGGTCGCGGCGGGCCGGGTCGATGCGGTCGATCATGTCGGCGAGCTGCTCGAAGGTGGCACCCAGGACCTTTCCGCTGCCGGCGGTGGTTTCGAGGAGGACGACGGTGTCGCCGTCGACCTCGGCGAGCGCGCGGTCGATCGCGCGGGCGTTCTGTTCGAGGCCGCGCGCCACGTCGCCGTCGGTCGCGTTCCCCGGGTGGGTGACGAGGTACTCGAGGCCGAGGCTCACGCAGCGTCGCAGCTCCATGCGGAACGAGTCGCACGACTTCTCGAACAGCGCCGCGTCCGGCGTGGCGAGGTTGATCAGGTAGGAGTCGTGGGAGACGGCTATACGGATGCCGTGCCGCTCGCGGGCCTCGCGGAACGCCGCGGCGGTGTCCTCGGGGATCTCCTTTTCGGCCCAGCGGTTCGGCTGTTTCGTGAAGATCTGGACGACGACGGAGTCGATCTCCGCGGCGCGCGCGGGAGCGAGCTCGATGCCGCCGGCGACCGACACGTGCGCCCCCAGCTCATCGTGTATCACGCGGTCCACATCCCCTCCTCGGGATCGCCGCCGCGCGCGCCAGGACCCGTTCCCGCAGCGGCGCGCGGCCTCGGTGACGGAGCCCCGAAGATGGGGCGACCCGGGCGACGTCGGCAACCGTGGGCCCGGGTGCGCGGACCCGCCGAAGGTACGCCGGCCCGCCCGGGCCGACGGGCGCCGGCGCCCGGGTTGCCGGCCGGTTCGGGCGGCACGATTTTCCCGGCTCGCTGCATCGGTACGAGCGCATAGGAGGGAGAACTTCCATGAACGGCAACGCGTGGCACGACCTCCCGGCAGGCCCCGAGCCGCCGGCTGTGCTGAACGCGATCATCGAGATTCCCCGCGGCAGCCGGAACAAGTACGAGCTGGACAAGGACACCGGGCTGATCCGCTTCGACCGCCTCCTGTACAGCGCGGTCCACTACCCGGGAGACTACGGCTTCATCCCCCGCACGCTCGCCGACGACGACGACCCGCTCGACGTGCTGATCATGGTCACGGTGCCGACGTTCCCCGGGTGCCTGATGGGGGTGCGTCCGATCGGCGCGTTCGAAATGCGGGACGAGAAGGGACTCGACGAGAAGATCCTGTGCGTACCGCTGCGCGACCCGCTGTACGACGAGTACCACGACCTCGACGACGTCGCGGCGCACTACCTCCGCGAGGTCGAGCACTTCTTCGCGATCTACAAGGAGTTGGAAGGCGTGAAGACGACGATCGTCGGCTGGCGCGACCGTGCACGGGCGATCGAGATGATCGACGCCGCGCGCGAGCGCTACGCGACCACGTTCCGCTGAGGACGGCCGGGCGGCCGGGCGTACGACGTCCGCGCCGGGCGCCGGCGGCCCCGGGGGAGCGGCGGCTCCGACCGGGGCCGGGGGATGCCCGGCCCGGCTCCCTCCGGTGGAACCGCTCCCGCCCCGCTGGGGCGCCCCCCCGATTCGCCGGCTCGTTCCGCGGCGCCGGACCGGTCCGTTCCGCCCCGGCCGTAACGCGGCCGGCTACCGCATCATCGCCGTGTCCGACGGCTGCTGCATCATCCCGGTATCCGTCGGCGCCGCGGTCGGCGGTGGCGTCATCGGTTCCGCCTGGGGCATCTCCTGCACCTCGGGCACCTGCTGAACCTCCTCCGCCGGCTGCTGCTCGCACGCGGCGAACCCAAGCAGCGACGCGGCCATTAGCATCATCGACGAGCGCTTCATACCCACCTCTCCGATCTTGAGGGTCCCTGAACGAGCCTCGCGCCATCCCGACACGAAGAACTCGGATCCGGCGGCGCTCCCCGCGCGGACCCATTCCCGCTTCCGGGAACGTCCTCCGCGATGCACTATACGTGCCGTCCGCGTGGGGAGCGGGCGCCCGCCGCCGGCCGGCGACCTCAGCCGCGCAGCCGGTAGTTCAGGATCGTCCGGGTGCCGTCCGGCAGGCGGACCACGAGCGAGACCGCCTGCCCGTCGCGCAGCGCGCCCGCGGCCTCCTCCAGGTCCGAGACCGACTCGATCTCGCGGCCGTTCACCGTCTCGATGATCGCGCCCGGCCGAAGCCCGGCCCGCGCGGCCGGACCGCCATCATCGAGCTGCGTCACGACGACGCCGCGCCGGGCGTCCGTCCGCAGCCTCCGCGCCAGGTCGGGCGTCAGCTCCGTCGCCGCGAAGCCGAGGCGGGAGACCGCGTCATCCTCGTGCTCCGCCGCATCGCTGCGCGCCTTCTTCACCGCCGGCTCGAACGCGCCGAGCTCGACCGCGATCTCGAGCCGGTCGCCGTAGCGGACCACGTCCAGCTCGACCTCGTCGCTCGGGTCCTTCAGCGCCAGCAGCTCCAGCAAGTCGCCGCTCGACTCGATGGGCTCCCCGTCCACGCCGACGATCACGTCGCCCAGGCGCAGCCCCGCGCGGTCCGCGGGGCTCCCCTTCTCGACCCGCTTCACCTCCGCGCCCGCCGGCCGCGCCAGCCCGTACACTTCCCGGTCGGCCGGGTCGACGTCGTCGATCGCCACGCCCAGCTTCGGCCGGTGCACCGCGCCGTACTCGATCAGGTCCTCCGCCACGCGCTCCGCGATATCGATCGGGACCGCGAAGCCGTACCCGCTGTAGTACCCGGTCGGGCTCGCGATCGCCGTGTTGATCCCGATCGCGCGGCCCTGGAGGTCGACCAGCGGCCCGCCCGAGTTGCCCGGGTTGATCGCCGCGTCCGTCTGGATGAAGTGCTCGAGCGGCGCCGACGCCTCGTCGTCCCGACCGATGATCCCGAGCTGACGCCCCTTCGCGCTGACGATCCCCGCCGTCGCCGTCGCGCCGAGTCGCAGCGGGTACCCCAGCGCGACGACCCAGTCGCCGACCGCCACCGGATCCGAATCGCCCAGCTCGACCACCGGCAGCCCCTCGGCATCGATCTTCAGCACCGCCACGTCCGTGTTCGGATCGCGCCCCACGATTTCCGCCTCGAACTCGCGCCGGTCCTGCATCACGACCGTGACCCGCTCCGCACCCTCGACCACATGGTTGTTCGTCAGGATGTAGCCGTCCGACCGGAACACGAAGCCCGACCCGCTCCCCTGCCTCGGCCTCGGCGACGGATCACCGTGCCGGAACAGGTCCTCCCACGGCGTGCCGCGGAACGGATCCGGAACCTCGACCCGCGCCTCCCGCACCGCCTCCACCTGCACGTGGACCACCCCCGGCAGCGACCGCTCCGCCGCCCGCCGGAACGCCGCGCTCAGCTGCTCGGGCGTCGTGTCCCCGGGCACCGCCGAACCGAGCGCCGGCACCGCTCCACCCGTCTCGCCGATCCGCCCGGCCGCGCCGAGCCCCGTCGCCACGGCGACAACGCCCGTAACCAGCGCCACCCCGGCCGCGAGCTGTCGAACAACTGGATGCACACCCACCTCCTGCATCGGATCTGGTCAATCTGTGTGGACAATCGCGCATCTCACGTAGGATGAACACGTTCCGCACTCCATACACACGCCTGCCGCCAAACGTTCACCGGGTATGCTTCTTGCCTTCATCGGGCGTGGAACCGACACTCTTCACCGCGGTTGGCCCGTGTCTCTGCTCATTGTCCTGTACCTGCTGCTCGTGATTGCGCTTCCGCTCGCGCTCAGCGCCGCGGTGAGCTACCGCACGCTGCCCGAGGGGCGGAACTGCGCCCTGTGCGGCGGCGAGACGCTGCGGCTGCGGTCGCGGTGGCTGAACGCGGTGTCGCGTCTGTTCCGCGGCGTCGTGCTCCAGCGGCGCTGGTGCCTGATGTGCGGCTGGGAGGGCGTCGCCCGGCTGCCGGTGGAGCGGGAGCCGGAGCCTCTGCCGGCGAAGCCGCTGCCGGCGCGGCGGCCGAGCATCGCGATCGCGCCGGGCCGTTCGGGCGAGGCGGTGAACCTGAGGAATCTCGAGGTGGACGGTTCCGCGTGGCGAGTGCTGCTCCAGTGCTGGCACGACGCCGACCAGTGGTACGGCCGTCTGCTCTTCATCGCGCCCTCGGGTCGCCTGTGGGTCGACACGGTCGAGCCGTTCAACGGCGCGTCCGCCGAAGAGGTGCTGGGCCAGGCGCTCGCGCTCCCCGACCGTACGCTGGCGCTGCGGCTGCGGGAGCTGATCTCGGATTGAGGCCGGCGTCGGGTCACGTGCGCTTCGGGCGCGGGCGTCCGCTCGACCGGGCCGGCCCCGGGCAGCCGGCGGCCTTCGCGGCCGCCGCGAGGATGCGTCGCCGCTCCTTGTAGCGAATGCGACGGTAGGCCTCGTCGACATCCAGCCAGGCGTATTCGTGGGCTTCCTCGGGCGAGATGCGCACGTCTTCGCGCAGCGCCTCGGCCAGGAAGTACGTGACGCTCTTCCGGATCAGCGTGCGATTCGCCCCCTTGCCGACCGAGAAGCGGTAGCGCTCGGAGCGTTCGAAGCCGGGGATCAGCCGGACCGCATCGCCGGAGAGGCCGGTCTCCTCGTGGAGCTCCCGGAGCGCCGCCTCGAGCACCTCCTCCCCCGCGTCCACACCGCCCTTCGGGAACTCCCACAGCGGCCGTTTGGTCCGTCGCGAGAGCACGAGCAGGAAACGGCACCCGGCCCCGACCCGCCGGAACACGATCACGCCCGCCGCCCTGTCCGTCTTGTGACGCATGCACGCCGGCCCGGCTCCTACACCCCCCGGAAAGGATCGCCGGCCGAGGATGGGCGCTCGGCCGGCGGGGTGGAATCAGGGGGAAAACGAAATGCCCATCGCCCGACCGGAAGCGCAAGGCGCGTGCCGGTCGCGGCGGGGCTCAAACGGGCACGCGCGTCGCCGCGGCGACCAGCTTGGTCTCCCAGGGGAACGAGCCTTCGAGCTCGGCGGCCCGGCCGAAGTGGCCGTACGCGGCCGTCGGCGCGTAGATCGGGCGCAGCAGGTCGAGGCCGTCGATGATGCCGCGCGGCGTCAGGTCGAAGTTTTCGCGGAGCCAGTGACCGATCTCCGTCTCATCTGTCGACGCGGAGCCGAACGTCTCGACCGCGATCGCGACGGGCTCGGCCACGCCGATCGCGTAGGCGAGGCAGACTTCACAGCGCTTCGCGAGGCCCGCCGCCACCACGTTCTTCGCCGCCCAGCGCGCGGCGTACGCCGCCGAGCGGTCCACCTTCGACGGGTCCTTGCC
>DASVDG010000020.1:0-22369 GCA_036381255.1 Longimicrobiales bacterium
GAGCAAGCCCCAACCGCCCTCGCACGACTTGCATGTGTTAGGCACGCCGCCAGCGTTCGTCCTGAGCCAGGATCAAACTCTCCAATAGAAAAGTCCGATTCAGCTCCTCGAACGCCCCTACAACCAGCGTTCGGAATTTACTTTCTTCGTACCCCATTCGAAGCGGAGGGAAGTAACGCCCTCCGCGGGGCCCGTCCGAATCACCGAACCTCGATTGTCAATCATCTGTTGCCCCGACCGGCCGCAGCCGGTCGTGCGCAGGCCGAGAATATCGCAAACATCCGTTTGCGTGTCAACCCCGTCCGGCCCGCGCCTCCGGGCTTCAGTGCGCCGCCCAGGAATCGAACCTGGAACCTTGGGATTAAGAGTCCCCTGCTCTGCCAATTAAGCTAGCGGCGCATCGTTGTCAAAAGGACGCCGGAGCGTCCGTGGCGACCCGGCGGGCCGCGTGCCGACGCGTCCGGCGGTGCGGACGTCCGCGGCGAAGGGGTGAGCGACCGGAATCGAACCGGCGACCTCCAGGGCCACAACCTGGCGCTCTAACCGACTGAGCTACGCCCACCGTATGTTGCGGCCCGTTCGCGACGGGCCTCGAGGCGCGCCCGATAGGATTCGAACCTATGACCCGCGGCTTAGAAGGCCGCCGCTCTATCCAGCTGAGCTACGGGCGCACAAGCGAGCCCGGGCGACATCCCCGGGAGTCGGGGCGCTCGGATTCGAACCGAGGACCTCCTGCTCCCAAAGCAGGCGCGCTAACCGGACTGCGCCACGCCCCGCTGGGAGCCTACAATTATAGCAAGTGCGGGTCTGGTTGTCAACCCTTTCCGGGCCTGATCGACTGCCCGGGAAACCGGTCCGCGCCGCAGTCGGGGCCCGGCGCCCCGTAGTCACCCCGGATGAGGGATGCCATCGAGGTGCGCGGCCACGGCCCGGAACGCGCGGGCCCGGTGGCTGCGCCGGTTCTTCTCGTCCGGCGACAGCTCGGCAAATGTAACACCGAGATCGGGCAGGAGGAAGAGGGGGTCGTAGCCGAACCCTGCTCCGCCGCGTGGCGCGTCAGCGATGCGTCCGATGCAGGTGCCGATGACGGAGAAGAGCACCGGTCCATCGGGGAGCGCGAGGGCGGCGCAGCAGACGAAGCGTGCGGAGCGGCGATCCGGCGGCACGTCGGCCAGGCGCTCGAGGAGGAGCGCGTTGTTGGCGCGGTCGAGGTCGGCGCCGGAGAGGTCGGCGCGGCCGGAGAAGCGTTTGCTGTGGACGCCGGGCGCGCCGCCGAGAGCGTCGACGACGAGGCCGGAGTCGTCGGCGAGGGTCGTGAGCCCGGTCCGCCGGGCGTAGAAGCGGGCCTTGGCGACGGCGTTCCGGTGGAACGAGTCGAACGCCTCGATGGCGTCCTCGTCGGGCGTGGCGGCGACGTCGAGGTCGTCGAGCCCGAGGAGGTCGAATTCGGAGCGGACGCCGAGGATCTCGCGGACTTCCCGGAGTTTGTGCGCGCTGCGAGTGCCGAACGCGATCCGGCGCCGCTCAGTCCGCGAGGGCATCGCGTTGGAAGCGGAAGAGGCGGTCGATGCCGAGGAGGCCGAGGTCGATCAGCGTGTCGAGCTGGTCCCGGGAGAAGCTGTTGCGCTCCGCGGTCCCCTGGATCTCGACGAGGCCTCCGGATTCGAGGGCGACGAGGTTCATGTCCACGTCGGCGGCGACGTCCTCGGAGTACTCGAGGTCGAGGCGCGGCTCGCCGGCGATGATGCCGACGCTGACGGCGGCGACGAGCTCGCGCATCGGGTGCGTGGCGAGCGTCCCTCGCTCGACGAGCCAGCGGCAGGCGTCGTGGAGCGCGACGGCGGCGCCGGTGATGGACGCGGTCCGGGTGCCGCCGTCGGCGACGATGACGTCGCAGTCGATGAGGATGGTGCGTTCGCCGAGGGCGTCGAGGTCGACGGAAGCGCGCAGGGCGCGGCCGATCAGGCGCTGGATCTCCTGGGTCCGGCCGCCGACCCTGCCCCGTTCCCGCGACGTGCGCTGGAGCGTGGCGCGGGGCAGCATCGCGTACTCCGCGGTGACCCATCCGGCGCCCGCGCCGCGTCGCCAGTCGGGCACCCCCTCCTGGACGGAGGCGGTGCAGAGGACGCGGGTGTCGCCGAAGGCCACGAGGCAGGAGCCTTCCGCGTAGGGCGCGGCGTTCCGCTCGAGCGACACCGGCCTGATCTCGTCGGGTCCGCGGCGCGTCCGCGCGGCCGGTCCGTTCATGGTCGGATTCCCTGGATCCTGTGGACGAGGCCGGTGGTCGACCGGCCAGCGAGGTACGGCAGGACGACGACGCGACCGCCCGCGGCCTCGACCTCCTCGCGGCCGACGACGTCTTCGACCCGGTAGTCGCCGCCCTTGACGAGCACGTCCGGGAGCAGCGCGGCGATGAGCTCGCGCGGCGTGTCCTCGTCGAAGAAGGTGACGGCGTCGACGCACCCGAGTCCGGCGGCGACGATGGCGCGGTCCTCCTGCCCGTTCAGCGGACGCCCGTCCCCTTTCAGCCGTCGGACCGAGGCGTCGGTGTTCAGCGCGAGCACCAGCGCATCGCCGAGCTCGCGCGCGGCGTACAGGTATTCGACGTGGCCGCGGTGCAGCAGGTCGAAGCAGCCGTTGGTGAAGACCACGGTTTCCTCCCGCGGCCTGCCGAAGCGTGCGACGACCTCGGCGCGCGACAGGATCTTCCGTGACGGTGCGACCGGTCCGTTCATGGCGCGCTGGCGCGGGGCAATTCCGGCGTCTCGAGGTCGCGGATCGCGGCGAGGATCCCGCCGGCGCCCCGGTCGAGCAGCCGGTGCGCGAGTGCGACGCCGACCGCCTCCGCCTCATCGGCAGCGCCGTCCGCCTCTCCCCGCAGCAGCGGGTGTCCATCGATGCCGGCGACGAGGCCGTGCAGCGTCAGCCGACCGGCTTCGACCGTGGCGAGCGCGCCGATCGGGATCTGGCAGCCGCCCTCGAGGGTGCGCAGGAACGCGCGCTCGGCCGTGGTCGCGGCGGCCGTCTCCGCGTGGCGGAGCGGGGCCAGCAGGGCGCGGGTGCGCTCGTCGTCCTCGCGGACGGCGACGCCGAGGGCGCCCTGCCCGACCGCGGGGAGCCACGCGGGCGGCTCGAGGACCTGGCGCACCGCGTCCTCGAAGCCGAGGCGGCGGATGCCCGCGCGCGCGAGGATGATCGCGTCGTAGCGCCCTTCGCGGAGGCGCTCCATGCGGGTGTCGAGGTTGCCGCGCAGGTCCTCGACCCGCAGGTCGGGCCGGGTGTGCAGGAGCTGCGCCCGCCGGCGGAGCGAGCTGGTCCCGACCGTCGCGCCGGCGGGCAGGCCGTCGAGCGTGTCGGCGCTGCCCGCCGCGGGGATGTAGACGTCGCGCGGGTCCTCGCGCTCGAGCACCGCGGCGAGCGCGAGCCCGTCGGCGAGGCGGGTGGGCACGTCCTTCAGCGAGTGGACCGCCGCGTCCACCGCGCCCGAGACGACAGCGCGGTCGATCTCCTTCGTGAAGAGACCCTTGTCGCCGATGCGGGCGAGGGGGACGTCGGTGATCCGGTCGCCGGTGGTGTGGAGGATCCGGATCTCGACGTGGAGGCCCCGGTGCGCCTCCTCGAGCCGTCGCTTGACGTGCTCGGCCTGCCAGAGCGCGAGCCGGCTGCCTCGGGATCCCAGTCGAAGCGTCATGTCGCGGCGCCGGCCCCCGCGGGTTCGGTCCCAGCCGGAACGGCCTCGATCTCGGGCTCGGGCCGGACGCGGCGGAAGATCGATTTGAGCATCGGCGGCGCGATGAATGTGGTCAGCATGACCATGATCAGGATCGCGCTGAACACCTGGGAAGAGAGGATGCCGCGGTCCAGGCCGATGTCGGCGAAGATCAAGCCGACCTCGCCCCGGGGGATCATGCCGACGCCGATGACGATGTGGCTGAGCTTGTTCTTCCCCCAACCGACGGAGTAGCCGCTCACGACCTTGCCGACGATCGCGATCAGGAGGAGCGCGCCGCCGACCATCAGGACCGAGGGGTCGAACGACTCGCTGCCCGGGATGAAGAGCGTGACGTCGACGGAAGCCCCGATCGAGACGAAGAAGATCGGCGTGAAGATGTCGGCCACGGGCTCGACCTTTTCGACGATCACATCGAACTGGTTGGTCGAGGAGAGGACGAGGCCGGCGGCGAAGCTGCCGATGATGAGGGCGGAGCCGGCGAGGCCGGCGAGCGCCGCGATCAGGAGCGCGAAGCTGACCGCGCTGACGAGGAGGACGCCGCGCACGCGCATCCGGTCGACGAGGCCGAAGACCTTCGGGGCGACGAGGTTGCCGATGATGACGGCGGCGACCAGGAAGCCGACGGCGATCGCGAACGTCTTGGAAATGTCGAAGAGCGAGAGCGCCGCGCCCGCCGCGAGCCCGGAGACGATCGCCAGGATCACGAGGCCGAGGACGTCGTCGACGACGGCGGCGCCGATGATCACCCGCGCCTCGGGCGTGTGTATGCGTTTGAGGTCCGTGAGCACGCGCGCCGTGATGCCGACGGACGTCGCCGTGAGCGTCGCGCCGACGAAGATCGCGACCATGGTGTCGTTGATCCCTTCGGCGTGCACGCCGATCGCCGGCTGGACGATCATCCAGTAGGCGAAGCCGAGGAGGAACGGCGCGGCGACACCGACGCACGCCACGAGCGAGGCCGCGGGGCCGACGCGGAACATCTCCTTGAGGTCGGTCTCGAGGCCGATCTCGAAGAGGAGCAGCGCCACGCCGATCTCGGCCAGGATCTCGATCGTCTCGTGGATCGTGCCGTCGGCCGGGATGATGCCGAGCACGCTGCCGCCCAGGAGGACGCCCGCGACGAGCTCACCGAGGACCGCCGGCTGGCCGATCCGCTCCGCGAGCTCGCCGAGGAGCTTGGCCCCGACGAGCATCGCGATGAACACCAGGAAGAAATACTCGATCCGCTCCCCGCCCTCGGCCGGCGCCGAGGCCATGAGGAACGGCACGAGCGCCATCAGGGGGATCAGCCGCAAGCTCCAGCGCTTCATGGCGAAATCCTTGGTGTGTTCAGGTTGAAATGTCCACTGCGGCGCCGGTGGCCCGCGCTGCGTGGCGGCGGCCGACCCGACCGTATCGCAGGGGATTTACCACTGAGACTGGGCTCCGTCAACGACGAGGCGAGCCAGCTCCTCGATCGCAACGGCCCGACCGTCCGTGTACTGCTGCGAAGCGAGCAGATACGACCCCTTGCCGGTCAGGCGGGAGGATTCCCAGAGGATCAGGTTCCGTTGCGTGTCGATGATTTCGATGGCGATCGAGACCTGCACCTCGTGCTCGAGCACCTCACTCGTCTGCATCGAGTCGCCGGCGCGGTAGTTCTTCGCCACGTCGTCGTAGCCGATGATGCGGCCGCGCACGATCGCGTCGGCCACTTCGCGACCGGCCGGCCGGACGCCGAGCGCCCGCGGCAGCTCCGTGAAGAGCTCCTGGTAGATGAGCTCCTGGAGCTCGAAGTGCACCGTCTCGTTCTCGAACGGCTCGATGTAGATGGTCCGGATGCTGGCCGGGAACCCGCCGCCGCCACGGAAGCCGTAGTTGCAGGCGCCGGCGGCGAGGACCCCGAGCAACAGCGCGAGGCTACGCGTCATCCGGCGTCCAGATTTCGGGTGGAAAGGACTCGACACGCTCGACCTCGTCCAGCTCCAACGTCAACTCGGTGAACGCCGCCCAATCCCTGTAGACGGCGCGCTGCGGCAGCCCGTGGGCGCCCTGCCCTTCCAGCTCGACGGTGTACCGGCCGCCGTCCGGCGAATTCCACTCCGCGCGTCGCAGGCGGCCGCCCTCGACGAGGAACGTCCAGCGTCCGCCATCGCGCTCGTAGTCGAGGCGCGCGGTGCCGCCTTCTCGGCTGGCGCCGACCAGAGCGGCGCCTTCGGGCGGCCGGACGACGCCGAGCACGCTCCAGAGGAGCGGCGCCGGAGGTACGGCGCGGGGGTCGACGTTCGGCGGCAGTCGCAGCTCGCCTTCGACGATCGCGGCACTCAGGTACCCTTCTCCCCGGGGTCCGAAGAGGTCGAGGCGAGCGCGGTACGGCGCTTCGACGCGGGCGGCGCCGCGGCCGGTGAACCGTGCGTCCCGCTCGCGCGCGGTCCAATCGAACACGATGCGGAGCGGCGGTCCGGGCGCGGTCGCACGAACGGCCTCCGCCTCGACATCGCGAACGACGGGACGCGGAGGTCCGTCGGAGCGTGCGGCACACGCGGCCGCGAAACACGCCGCCACTGCGGCAATACCGAGATTTACCCGCATGGGCACTTGAAGATTCGGAGTATAGTCCGGCCCCGAAAGCGCGTCAACCCACCAGGAGCGTCAATAATTGTACCCGAAAAAGAGGTCGACGAACGGATCACCGAACGCGGTGTCGCGCCCGAGGTCGACCGGCGGCCGCTCGCCGATGCGGAACCGCCGGCCGAGATCGAGCCGCAGCACGATCGGCGGGATCAGCGCCGAGCGGATGCCGAAACCGTAACTCCCCCAGGCTCCTGTCGGCTCCCGGTCCTCGAGCCAGCTCGAGCCGACGTCGGCGAACAGCGCGCCCTCGATGCCGGGGAGTCGCACGTCCCCGAGCCACGGCAGGCGCAGTCCGAATCCGCCCGCGATCGGGAAGCGCCACTCCTGGTTCAGGAGGGCGGCGCGCGACCCGGCGAGCGAGTAGCGCGGGTAGCCCCGCAACCGGTGCGGGCCGCCCAGCACCACGCGCGCCGGGATCGCACCGTTGCTGAAGAAGCCGTACGCGCGGAGGGCGTACGCGCTCCGCAGCGAGGTGCGGAAGTAGCGTCGGTAGTCGGCGGCGAGGACGTAGCGCTCCGCGGCCGCGACGCGCGCGGCCCGTGCGCCGGTCGCATCGTTCGGCACGCGGCACGAGAAGCAGGTCGAGAAGCCGATGGAGATATGGTACCGCTCGCCATCGATCGGCCCCGTGGGCACCCAGAGCGTGTTGTCCTTCACGAAGGACAGGAGATTGCTCGCCAGGAGCCCCGACCGGCTCAGGTCGTACGCGTCGTCCGGGTCGTCGGCGTCGTCCGCCCCGAACAGGAAGCCGAGCCCGGAATCTCCTACAGCGCGGCGGTCGCTGCGTTCCAGGCCGACGTGCAGCTCGAGGCGGTGGAACCGCGAGAACGGGTAGCTGGCGACGAACTGGCCGCCGTACGTCGTCTCCTCGTACAGGTCGAGGGCGACGTCGCGGTACAGCCCGCGGAAGCGGAAGATGCCGACGCCGAAGTTCAGGCGGTTCGAGAGGTTGAGGTAGAGCAGGTTGCCGCTGAAGTTGTCGAGCAGGTCGCTGATCCGCTCGGCCTGGATCGCCGAGGCGCCGCCGAACAGGAGGTGGTCGCCGAGCATGTCGCTGGCCAGGAACTGGACGCCCTGCGCGGCGCCGAGTCCGGGCACGACGAACGCGTCGCCGCCGGCGATGTCGACGGAGATCTGCCGCCAGCCGTCGTAGCGCCGCCCCTCGGCCGCGCCGACGATTTCGCCGCCCCGCTCGCGCCAGCGCCACCCGATCGGCGCGGCGGCACCGGTCGCGGCATCGGTTTGGGCGCCCGCAGCCACTCCGCCGGCCGCGTCCGTCGCGGCATCGGCGACGGGCGTGGCCGGAAATCCGTCGCGCAGCGCGATCCGGGGCCTGTGGAGCGTGTCCTCGCCGAAGGCGAGGCGGTAGATCCGGTAGCCGC
This sequence comes from Longimicrobiales bacterium, assembly GCA_036381255.1. Taxonomy (GTDB): domain Bacteria; phylum Gemmatimonadota; class Gemmatimonadetes; order Longimicrobiales; family RSA9; genus CALBZE01. The sequence goes on from DASVDG010000020.1 coordinate 7,729, forward strand.
CTTCGCTGTACGCGGTGAAAACCAGGCCGCGGTCGTCGGGGAGCCATTCGGGGTCGAACGCGCCGCCGGTCAGCGCGGTCAGCCGCCGGCCGGAGCCGCGCCGGTCGACGGCATAGACGTCCGGCGTGCCCGCCCGGTCCGAGATGAACGCGATGCGCGCGCCGTCGCGGGACCAGCGGGGAGAGGCGTCGTTCCACGCCCCGAACGTGACGGGCCGGACCGCGCCGGTGCTCATGTCGAGCAGGAACAGGTTGGCGTACCCGTCCGCGCCGAACGCCGAGCGGTCCGAGGCGAACACGATGGACCCGCCGTCCGGCGACCAGTCGGGGTCCTTGTCGCGGTAGGCGTCGGCGGTGAGTCGGGTCCGCTGCTGCGTCCGGAAGTCCAGCGTGTAGAGGTCGGAGTATCCCCCGGTGGAGAGGCCTTCGAAGACGAGGCCGTCGCCGCGGGGGTTCCAGGCGGGCGAGCGGAGCCCGACGAGGTCGGGCCACTGGTACCGTCCCACGACTCGCTGCTCGTGGATGTCCCAGACGAAGAGTGCGTCCCGCTGGAGGTACTTCGAGACGAAGGCGACGACGCCAGACCGATGGACATCGATCCGGGAATCGAACGGGTGGAGCGACTCGAACTCCGCGGTCTTCTCGCCCTCGAGCACGCGCGTGATGCCCGACTCGCCGGCGTCCAGCGGCGTGCGGTAGAGGCTGGTGTAGCCCGTCCGCGCGGAGAGGAAGAACAGGTGCGCGTCGCCGGCGTCGGGGTCCACGTAGAGGGCGGGCTTGAAGTTGCCGCCGGCGCCGTAGACGACGGGGACCGCGGCGACCTCGGGCGGCGCGCGCTCGCCGAGCTCCGGGAAGAAGCGGCGCTGGAGCGTGCGCTTCCAGTCCGTGTCGAGGCGGTCGAGGTCGACGCCCAGCACGCCCGCGAGCGCGTCGTCGAAGGAATCGTACTTCCAGAATTCCTCGTACATGCGGACGATGTAGTCCTCGCCGAAGCGGCCGGCGAGGTACCCGTGCAGCTCGGCGCCGAGTGGGTACGACGCGAAGCTCCGCTGGCGCGTCATCGCCGAGATGTCGGGGACGCGGCCGGCGAGGACGAGGTCGCGGTTGAACATCGCGTCCTGGGCGTCCTGTTCGCTCGACCAGTACTCGGCGAGCCCCTCGGTCCACCAGTGCACCTCCTGCGGCGTGAACCGCTCCCGGCCGGGGTGCAGGGCGCGCACTTCGGCGATCTTGGAGATCTGGAACGCGTGGATGAGCTCGTGCCGGAGCGTGTGTCGGAACTGGGCGTAGTCCCCGCGGAACGGGAGGGAGACCCGCCGCTTCAGGTATTCGGTGAACCCGAGCACGCCCTCGGGAATCAATCCCGGGAAGACGTTCGTCTGCTCGAAGTGCTGATGCGACGCGTAGACGATCAGCGGGATGCGATCGAACGGGTGGTGGCGGAACCTGCGCTCGAGGACCTCGTAGCTCTCCTCGGCGTAGGCCAGCGCCATGCGCGCGATCCGCTCCTCCTCCGGGTAGTAGTAGACGTCGACGTGCTCGCCGCTGAGCACGTGCCACTGGAAATCGCGGTACTGGATCTTGTTCTTGCCGAACGGCACCGTTTGGGCCGCGGCCACGGGGGCGCAGAGGAGGAGCGCCAGGGTGGTGAGGGCCAGGCGGTGCGGCATCGAGGGATCTCCGGACCTGCGACTCCACGGGTGACACGAACGCTTCGATGCCGCCCGCGGTTGCACATCCCGGACCGCCCGCGCCGGGCGGGCTACGGCGTCGGCGCCGCGACGCCGCGAAACGCGCCGAAGATGTCCTGGGGGAGGGTGCGAGGCGCGCCGCGCTCATCGAGCGCGATCAGGCGCGTCGAGGCCGTGACCAGCCGCTGCTCGGGCGCCGGCCGTTCCCGGACGATTTCGTAGCCGAACGTGATCGTCCGGGACTGCACCCGCTCGACCCACGTCTCGATGCGGACCTCGTCGTCGTAGCGGGCCGGGGCGATGAACCGCGCCTGTGCGTCCGCCACGGCGAGTCGGAGCCCCTGGCGCTCCAGCTCGGCATAGGACGTGCCCACCTCGCGGATGAAGTCCGTCCGCCCGATCTCGCACCAGATCAGGTAATTGGCGTGGTAGACCACGCCCATCTGGTCGGTCTCGGCGTAGCGAACGCGGATGCGCGACGCGGTGCGGCGCGGCGCGCGCTGTGTCGTCGTCCTCATCGAATCGTCCCGCCGCGCCGGGCGCCGGGGGCGCGCCGGTCTCGCGCCCCCCGCGCCGGCGGCCGGCGTCATTCCCCGTAAGGGACCCAGATGTTCTTGATCTGCGTGGCGTGCCGCAGGAACGCCACGCCCTGCCCCTGGACCGGGTCGTACCAGTCCCGCCGGAGACCGTGGGAGACCCACGTCCGCTTCATGTTCCCGGCCGAGAGGCGTTCGACCGCCGCGCCGCCCTGACGCGGCCCGAAGTACCAGATGCCGTCGACGTCGTCGTGGGCGGCGAGGACCTCGGCGAGCTCGTCGCGCGGGCCGGTGACGATGTTGAGCACGCCGCCCGGCACGTCGGAGGTCTCGAGCACCTGGTAGAAGTCGGTGGCCGCGAGCGGCGCGCGCTGGGACGGGACGGCGACGACCGTGTTCCCCGTCGCGATCGCGGGCGCGACCGTCGAGATGAAGCCGAGGAGCGGAAGCTCGTCCGGGCAGACGACGCCGAGCACGCCGATCGGTTCCGGCATGGCGAGCGTCACATTGCGGAACGGCGTGCGGTGCACGGCGCCGTCCCACTTGTCGGCCCACGCGGCGTAGTGGAACAGGCGCTCGATGGAGCGACTCACCTCCCGCTCCGCGAGGGCGCGATCCGAAGCGGTCAGCCGCATCAGCCGGTCGGCGAACTCCTCGGCGCGCGCCGCGAGATTCTCGGCGATGTAGTAGAGCACCTGCGCGCGGTTGTGCGCGGTGGCGCGCGCCCAGCCGGCCGCCTTGTGCGCCGCCTCGACGGCGTTGCGGATGTCCTTCCGGTTGCCGAGCGCCGCCTCGCCGACGAGCACGCCCGCCGGGTCGATGACCGGGTAGCTGTACCCGCCGTCGGGGCGGACCTGGCGCCCGCCGATGTAGAGCTTCGCGGTGCGATCGATCGAGGGGCCGGGCCTCGGCGCCCCGCGCTCGCCGGCGGCACCGGCCGGGCCGGCCGCGTCGGCGCCCGGTCCGGACCCGGCGGGGGCGTGCGCACCGTTCGGCCCCGCCGGCGCGAACGCGCCAACCGGCCCGGCGACGGGCCCGGCTCCGGCCGCGCCGGCCGCCTCCTCGACCGGCGCGGCCGTCTCCCACGCGGGCCGGATGTACTCCCACAGCCCCTCCCGGCCGCCCTCGCGGCCGAATCCGCTCTCGCGGTAGCCGCCGAAGCCGGACGCCGCATCGAACTGGTTCGTGCAGTTGATCCAGACCGTGCCGGCCTTGACCTTCGCGGCGATGTCGAGCGCCAGGTTGATGTTCTCGCTCCAGATGCTGGCGGCCAGGCCGTAGCGCGTGTTGTTGGCGAGCGCGACCGCCTCGTCCGGTGTGCGGAACGTCATGAGCGCGACGACGGGCCCGAAGATCTCCTCCTGCGCGATCGTCGCCGCGGGCGCGACGTCCGTGAAGAGCGTCGGCGGGAAGAACCACCCTTCGCGGGGGCAGCTCCACGACGGCTGCCACATCGTCGCCCCCTCCTCCTCGCCCAGCCGGACGAGGCGCCGGATCCGCTCGAGCTGGACCGGCGCGACGATGGCGCCGATGTCGATCGCCTTGTCGAGCGGGTCCCCGACGCGCAGCGTCTCCATGCGGGCGCGCAGCTTCGCGACCAGCCGTTCCGCGATCCCCTCCTGCGCCAGGATGCGCGAGCCGGCGCAGCAGACCTGACCCTGGTTGAACCAGATCGCGTCGACGACACCCTCGACGACGCTGTCCAGGTCCGCGTCCTCGAAGACGATGAACGGGGACTTCCCGCCGAGCTCGAGCGAGAGCTTCTTCCCGGTGCCCGCGGTCGCCGTGCGGATGATGCGCCCGACCTCCGTCGAGCCGGTGAAGGCGATCTTGTCCACGTCCGGGTGCGCGACGAGCGCGGCGCCCGTGCGGCCGTCGCCGGTCACGATGTTGACGACGCCGGGCGGGAGCCCCGCCTCGCGGCAGATGTCCGCGAAGAGCAGCGCCGTCAGCGGCGTGTACTCCGCCGGCTTGAGCACGACGGTGTTCCCCATGGCGAGCGCGGGCGCGATCTTCCACGCGAGCATGAGGAGCGGGAAGTTCCAGGGGATGATCTGCCCGGCCACCCCGACGGGCACGTACCGCGGGAACTCCTCCTCCATGAGCTGCGCCCACCCGGCGTGGTGGTAGAAGTGCCGGGCGACGAGGGGGATGTCGATGTCGCGCGACTCGCGGATCGGCTTGCCGTTGTCCAGCGATTCGAGGACCGCGAAGAGCCGCGAGTGCTTCTGCACCTGCCGGGCGAGGGCGTAGAGGTGGCGGGCGCGGGCGTGCCCGCCGGCATCGCGCCAGGCGGGAAACGCCTCTCGCGCGGCGCGTACGGCGCGGTCCACGTCGGCCGAGCCGCCCTGCGCGACCCGCGCGATCGGCGAGCCGTTCGCGGGGTTCAGCGTCTCGAACGACTCACCGTCCGCCGGCGCCACCCAATCGCCGGCGATGAAGAGTCCGAACTCGCGGCCGTGGCGGTCGAGCCAGCGCTCGGCGGGCGCGAGGGACTCGGGTGCGGGGCCGTACTCCATCGTCTCGAAGATGTCCGCGACCTTCACGCGTCCTCCGTCAGGCCATGGGGTGCCGGTACGCGGCCGAGTACCGGCCGGTGACGTGGTGCTCGAGCTGGCGCTCGATGTCGCCGAGGAGCGAGCTGGCGCCGAAGCGGAAGAGGCGGGCGTCGAGCCAGTCGTCGCCGAGCTCCTCCTTCATGAGGAAGAGCCAGTTCAGCGCCTGCTTCGCGCTGCGGATCCCGCCGGCCGGCTTGAAGCCGACGCGGTGGCCGGTCCGCTCGAAGTACTCCCGGACGGCGCGCGTCATGACGAGCCCGACCGGGAGCGTCGCGTTGACGCTCTCCTTCCCGGTCGACGTCTTGATGAAGTCGGCGCCGGCCATCATGCAGACGAGGCTGGCGCGAGCGACGTTGCGGAGCGTGCCGAGCTCGCCGGTCGCGAGGATCGTCTTGAGGTGCGCGTCGCCGCACGCCTCGCGGAAGGCGCGGACCTCGTCGTAGAGCGCCTCCCACTCGCCGAGCAGCACGTGGCGGCGGGTGATGACGACGTCGATCTCCGTCGCGCCCGCCGCGACCGACGCGCGGATCTCCTCGAGCCGCTGCGGGAATGGGGACAGCCCGGCCGGGAACCCCGTGGACACCGCGGCCACGGGGATGCCGGAACCCTGAAGCGCGGCGACGGCGGTCTCGACGTACGCGTGGTAGACGCAGACGGCGGCCGTCCGGATCGGAAGGTCCGCGGCGCCGAGCGCCTCGAGCAGGTCCGAGCGCACCGGCCGCTGCGCCTTGGCGCAGAGGCGCCGGACGTTGCCCGGCGTGTCGTCGCCGGAGAGCGTGGTCAGGTCGATGCACGTAATGGCGCGGAGCAGCCACGCCGCCTGCCACGCCTTCTTCACGGTGCGACGGGTGCCGATCGTGGCCGCGCGCCGTTCGATCGCGCTGCGGTTCGCGCGGGCGGCGCGGACCCAGTCGAGCTCGAGCGGGATCCCGGGATTCCTCGCCTCCGCGGGCTCCGCGGCCCGGATCGGCACCGCGTCGGTCGCGCCGCGCTCGATTCGCATCACGCTCATCGATTCGTTCCCTTTCGCTCCATCCGAACGCGAGGCCGCGCATCGCGGCCCGCAACGGGGTGGAAGATACAACGGGCGGCGCCAGCTGACCACGGCCGGGCGCGGCACCGAGGCGGAGCAAAGCGGTCGATCCGCCCGGGCGCCGCGGGCCGGCACGCGCGCGGGCGACGATGCCATCGGCGCGCGAGGCCGGGGCGTCCCACCTTGTCGCCGGTCGCGCTCGCCCGTAGCTTCGGGCGCCATGCGACGCACCGACTACATCGCGTCCGACGTGCACCTGGGCGCCGTCCCGCGCGAGACGGAGACGGCGTTCATCGCGTTCCTCGAGCACGCCGGCGCCCACGCGCGCTCACTCCTGCTGGTGGGCGACCTCTTCGACTTCTGGTTCGAGTACGGGCCCGTCGTGCCTGGTCGGCACTTCCGGGTGCTCGCCGCGCTGCGCGATCTCGTCGACGCGGGGCTGCCCGTCACGTTGATGGGCGGCAACCACGACGCTTGGGGCGGCCGGTTCCTGCGCGAGGAGGTCGGCGTCGCGTTCCATCCGGACCCGGTCTACCTGGAGCTGGGCGGCCGGCGAGCGCTGGTGGCGCACGGCGACGGCGTCGGCCGCGGCGACCTGAAGTACCGCGCGCTCAAGGCGGTGCTCCGCAGCCGCGCGGCGATCCTGGCGTTCCGGCTGCTGCACCCGGAGCTGGGCGTACGGCTGGCGCGGGCGGTGTCGTCGACGGAGCACAAGGCGGACGGCGATGATGCGGCGCGGGGCCGGGCCGCGTACATCGCCGAGTGGGCGCGGTCGCGGCTGCGAGAGGAGCCGGAGCTCGGCCTCGTGGTCTGCGGCCACGCGCACCTGCCGGCCGTCGAGGAGTTCGAGCCCGGTCGCTACTACGTGAATGCCGGCGACTGGCTCCGGCACGACAGCTACATCACGGTCAGCCCGGGCGAGGCGCCGGCGCTGCACCGCTGGGAGCGTCAGGCCGCCCGGTCGTAGCCGTCCACGCTGACCTGCTCGACCGCATCCAGGTCCGTGCCGAGGAAGTGCCGGGCGATGGCGCGGAACTGCGCCGGCGCATCGCTCACGGCGAACGCGTGCGTCGGCGGCGGCGAGGCGCGCAGCAGGTCGAGCGCCGTGAGGCGCCGCCGGACGTCGGCGACGGTCTCGGCCGCGGAGTCGACGAGCCGGATCGACGGCCCGAGCGTCTGTTCGAGCGCCGGCTTCAGGAGCGGGTAGTGGGTGCAGCCGAGGACGAGCACGTCGATGTCGACCTCGCGCAGCGGGCGGAGGTACTCTTCGGCGATCAGGCGCGTCGCCGGGTGGTCGAACCATCCCTCCTCGACGAGCGGCACGAAGAGCGGGCACGGCTGGGCGTACACGCGCGCCTCGGGGAGCAGTCGGCGCACCTCCCGGTCGTAGGCGCCGGATGCGATGGTGCCGGCCGTCCCGATGACGCCGATCCGGCCGGTGCGGGTCGCGGCGGCGGCCGCGCGCGCGCCCGGCTCGATCACGCCCACGACCGGCACCGGCGCCTCCCGCTCGAGGAGCTCGATCGCGTGCGCCGTCGCGGTGTTGCACGCGACGACGATCAGCTTGACGCCGCGGGAGTGGAGGAACGCGACCGCCTCCCGGGCGTAGCGCCGCACCGTGTCCGGCGACTTCGGGCCGTACGGCACGCGCGCCGTATCCCCGAAGTACACGACGGATTCCTCGGGCAGCCGCTGCCAGAGCTCCCTGACGACCGTCAGCCCGCCGATTCCGGAGTCGAAGACGCCGATCGGGCGCTCCGCGGCACCGCTCACGGCGCTCTCCCGGCGGGTACGGTCACGCCCACGGTGAGCCGGCCGCCGAGCGCCGGATCGACGGAGACCCGGGCCGGGAAGTCGGCGAGATGCGCGTTCACGAGGGCGTCCACACCGCTCATCAGGGTCATGAAGATCGTCATCGCGATCCAGTCTTCCCGCTGCTCCTCGCGTGCGTGGACGAGCCCGCGGATGTCGACCACCCCCTCGTCCTGCTCGGCCGCTCGTTGCAGGTCCAGTTCCAAATTGCGGGGGTCCTGGTAGCGCTCGGCGAGCTCCGCGCTGTCCGCGGCCAGGGCGAGCAGCGAGTCCCGGACCGCGCCGACGCGGCGGGTCTCGATGCTGCGCGCCTCGGCCAGCTTCGCCATCGTCTTGATCAGCATGAACCAGCTCCCGGCCTGGAGCGCGAAGAACACGCCGCCGCGCACGTACGCGCCGTGCGAGGCCTGCCCCCACCCCGGTACCAGGAGCGAGCGGACGAACGCGCCCGCCGGCGAGGGGCCGGGGACGACGTCGGTGGAGTCCGCCGGCAACGCGATCGGCTCCGGCACCTGCTGCGCCCGCAACGGCGCGGCGGCGGCGAGGATCAGCGCGCAGGCGGCGGCCAGCCGGCGACCGGCCCTCGAGGCATCACGCATTCAACCCTCCCGGCCCCCGGCGACCGCGGCGGGCGAGCAGCCCGCGCCGCCCGGCCCCACGGCCGCCGACACCGGCGGCGCCACGACGGGGAGCGCCGCCGCCTCCACGGAGACGCGCAGGCGCCGGGCCCCCTCCGGCTCGCGCAGCTCGCCGTCGAGCTGGAAGAAGAGGGGCGCCGCGCCGATCGCGGCGATCTCGACGGCCTCGGCACGGTCCAGCTTCACGTTCGGCATCCGGCCGTGCGTGCCCCGCAGGATGCGAGGGAGCACGCGGGCGACTCCCAGGAGATTCAACTCATCCACGATGCATACATCCAGCAAGCCGTCGTCCGGACGCGCGTCCGGGCAGACGTAGAACCCGCCGCCGAGGCAGTGGCCGTTGGCGACGGCGATGATCATGACCTTCCGCTCCGTCGTCTCATCGTCCACGCGGATCCGGAGCGGGATCGCGTCGAACTTCGCCAGCGCGCGGACCAGCGCCACGAGGTAGCTGAACACCCCGTGGAGCCGGGGCAGCCGCCGCATCTGGCGGACCACCTCGACATCGATCCCGGTGCCCACGCCGTTGACGAAATACTCGGTCCCGCCCTCCCACTCGGCGCGCCCGACGTCGAAGTCGCGCACGTGGCGGGCGGCGAGCGCGTCGTAGGCCGGGCCGCGGTCGATCCCGCCGAGCACCGCCTTCACGAAATCGTTCCCGGTCCCGATCGGCACGATCCCGAGCGCCGGCCGCGGCGCGGCACCATCGCCGCGAGCCTGGAGCAGGCCGTTCGCGACCTCGTGAATCGTGCCGTCGCCGCCGGCGGCGACGACGATGGGCGCACCCCGTGCGGCGGCGGCCCGCGCCAGCTCGACGGCGTGGCCCGGGCGCTCGGTCTCTTCGAGGACGAAGTCGATGCCGCGCCGGGTCAGCTCCCGTTCGAGCTCCGGACGTGTACGACGGCCCGCCCCATCCCCGGACCGTGGGTTCAGGATCACATGAACCGGCGTGGTCATTACCAGGTTGTCTCGGGTGTATACAGGAAAGTGGGTCCGCGGGATCCTACGCGCGCCGGCGCCGGCCGTCAATCGCCACGGTGCGGGAGCACTTCCTCCATGACGGTCCGGATCACCTCGCCGGAGAAGCCGCGGCGCGCCAGGTAGCCGTACAGGCGACGGCGGGCCGCGAGGCGGTCCTCCGCCGGGTCGCCGCCTGCGCGGCGCGCCGTCTGCCGGCCGAGCGAGCGGCGCGCCCACCCCGCCGCGACCTCGCGTGCCATGCCCAGCTCGGTGACCTCCTCCGCCTCCAGCGTACCGTCGACGGCGGCCGCCGCGGTCTCCGGCGCCACGCCCTTCGCGCGCAGCTCCTGGACGAGCCGCCGCGCGCCCCGCGGCTTGCCGCGCACGCGATCGCGCACGAAGCTCGCGGCGAACGCCGCATCGTCGACGAACCCCTTCTCGACCAGCTCGGCGACGCACGCCTCGACGATGTCGTCGGGATAGTCCTTCCGGCGGAGCCGCTGCCGCAGCTCCGCCTCGCTCCGCGCCCGGTACGACAGCAGGTTGAGCGCGGCCTCCCTGGCCTTCCAGAGCAGGTCCTCCCGCTCGAGCGCCGCGAGCGTCGCCTCGGCGACCTCGTCGCCGACGCGGAGGCCGCCGCCGTACGCGATCTCGAGCGCGAGCCCGCAGCGGAACTCGCCGTCGACGTAGACGTTGACCCGGTCCGGGTGGTGCGCCTGGGGCTTCAACGCCGTGATCCGCACGGTTGACAGCTCCGGTCTGTGGGTGTCGATCATCCGTTCGTTATACCTCGGAGCGCCCGGCGCGTGCCGGCGGGGCACGCGACTTGACCGCGTCCCGACGGGCGGGCATTTTGCCCGCCATTTCCCGATCCCCGCACGACGAAGCGATTGAAACCGGGACGCGAACGCAGGATCGTCACCGCCGCCCTGCTGCTCGGGATGTTCCTCGCCGCATTGGAAGCCACGGCGGTGGGCACCGCCATGCCCACGGCGGTCGGCGAGCTCGGCGGCGTCGCCCGCTACAGCTGGGTCTTCTCGGCGTACCTGCTCACTTCCACGACGACCGTGCCGCTGTACGGCAAACTCGCCGACCTGTACGGCCGGCGGGTGATCTACAACGCGGCCGTCGTGCTGTTCCTGGGCGGATCGGCACTCTCCGGAATGGCGACGACGTTCGACCAGCTCATCCTGTACCGCGCGGTGCAGGGTCTCGGCGCCGGAGGCGTGATGCCCGTCGCCGTGACGTTGATCGGTGACATCTTCACGCTCCAGGAGCGCGGCCGGATGCAGGGGCTGTTCTCCGGCGTGTGGGGCGTGTCCAGCCTGGCCGGGCCGGCGGTGGGCGGCCTCGTGACCGACCTGCTCTCGTGGCGCTGGATCTTCTACCTCAACATCCCGTTCGGCATCGCCTCGTCCGTCCTGCTGATCCTGTACCTCGAGGAGGAGCCCGGGCCGCGGGAACACCGCCTCGACATCGCCGGCACGCTGATCCTCACGGCGGCGATCACGCTGCTGCTGGTCGGGCTGCTCGAGGGGAGCGAGAACTGGGGCTGGGCCGACGGCCGCACGCTCGGCCTGGTGTTCGGCGCGGTCGCCGGGCTCGGGCTCTTCATCCGGCAGGAGCGCCGCGCCCCGGAACCGATGCTGCCGCTCGACCTGTTCCGCGACCCGGTGATCGCCGTGGCGAGCGCGGGGAGCGTCCTCGTCGGCGCGCTGCTGTTCACCGCATCGGCGTACGTGCCGATGTACGCCCAGGGCGTGCTCGGCGGCACCGCACTCGATGCCGGGCTGACGCTCGCACCCGTATCCATCGGCTGGCCGATCGCGAGCACGCTCGCCGGACGCCTGCTGCTCCGCTTCGGCTATCGACCGCTGACGATCCTCGGCGGCGCCGTCGCGCTCGTCGGCGCCGTGATGCTGGCAGCGATCGGCGAAGACTCCGGAAGGACGGCGCTCATGGCCGCGATGCTGGTCACCGGGACCGGGCTCGGCTTCATGGCCACGCCGTACCTCGTCGCCGTGCAGAACGCGGTGCCGTGGCGCCGCCGGGGCGTGGCGACGAGCTCGCAGCAGTTCTTCCGCACGATCGGCGGCGCGCTGAGCGTGGCCGCGCTCGGTGCGCTGCTGAATGCGCGGCTCGGCGCCACGCTCGGCCGCGCGGCCGATCCGAACGCGGCGCTGGACCCGGCGCTCCGGGCCGCGCTCTCGCCTTCGGCGCTCGGCGCGCTGGTCTCCGCGCTCGCCCACGCGCTGGACGGCGTCTACACCGCCTTCGCGGCGATCGCGCTGGCCGGCTTCGTCATCGCGCTGCTCTTCCCGGGCGGCTCGGCCGAGGCGCTGGCGCACGAGCCCGGGCGCGACGGTCGCGACGGGCACGCGCCGTGACGGCCGCGGCCCCGCCCTCGCGACCGCCACCCCGTCTTTCATATCGGATCCGTTCGGGTTGTGTGCCCAGGGTGGCGAAGACATCTATTACAACATTTGTGGAGAGGTCATTAAGCGAACACCTAACGGCACAGGTGAAGATCGCCACTTCCTGTCACACGAAGGTCAAATATATCGCCTCGACTACGGCCTGGAGCCGGGCTCGACGCCTTACGCGCTCTTCACCGATCCGGATGCACTTGATTTTATGGCAGTGGGGCTCGCAAATGCGGCACCGGACATCAGCCTCAAGAATTTCAAGAGGGAATCAAGCGAGGGTGGCCGATTGGACTTTAAGCACCGTTTGCCCGCACGCGCACTGTGGAACGCAGGCGATGGATTATCCCGGATCCTGCACGGGTGAGTTGATCGTGTGATGCGAAACACCGCCTGGAGCCTTACGTTGTGGGGAGTTCGGCCAAGAACTGTCCTCACAGACGGAGGCACCCAGACGGTGCGCAATCACGTTATCCCCTCCCGCGCTCACGTGCAAGGCTCCTCTGCGCCGCTGCGACTGCGCCACAGCGCCGGTGAACTGATCGATGGCGGCGGTCTCGTACTGCTCAGGCGCACCTGGGACAGCTTGGGCCTCGGCGCCTGGATCGACGGCCGTACGGTCAAGCTGCCGGGCCGCTACCGCCCGAGCCTCATGGTCGAGACCTGGATTGCGCTGCTGCTTTACGGCGGCGGCTGGATGGACGACCTGAAGCTCTTCTCCAGCCGCGGCATCCGCCGCCTCTTCGGGTGGACGGCCGTGCCGGATCCGACCACGTTCGGACGCTGGTTGCGCCGGTGCGGCTCGGTGTTGGTGCCACTGATGGACGAGCTTCTCTGGAGAGTGGTGCGGCTGCGCTGGAGTGTGGTCGGCGTGCCGAGGGCGCTCACGCTGCTGCTCGACTCGACCGTCACGGTGCGCTACGGAGGAAAGCAGGCCGGAGCGCAGGTAGGCTACAACCCGAAGAAGCCGGGCCGGCCGAGCCATCATCCGCTGCTGGCGTTCTCTCTGGAGACGGCCGACTGCCTGGGCGTCGTCTGGCGGGGCGGCAAGGCGAACACCGCCGAGGGGGCGGCCGAGTGGATCCGCGTCCTGGTCGAGAGACTTCGAGGGGCCGGTGTCGAGGAGATCACGCTGCGTCTCGACAAGGGCTTCTTCAGCAAGGAGATGGTCACGACCCTCGAGGAGTTGGGCGTCGCCTACTACTTGAAGGTGACCAACTGGGAATGGGTGAGGGCTGCGCTGGGGCCGGCTCGGCGCTCGTCGAAGGATCCCGACCTCTGGACGAGGAGCGGCACGCTCTACGGCGCACGCCTGCTCAGCATCGAGCGTAGGAAGAGCATCACCGACGACCTCGGCCTCGAGAGTTGGGAGACGAGTGATCGGGCGCACGTGCTCACGAACGTCGAGGGCGTGCATGCGCTTACGGCCTGGCGGCGCTACAACGCCGGTGCGGTCGTCGAAGACCGGATCAAGGAGATGGGCGCGCTGGGCGTGGGACGTACGGCGGTCGACTCGCTCTCGGGCAACGCACTGCTCTGGGCGATTGGCGCGCTCGCCTACCAGCTCCTGCACGTGATCCGCACAACGGCGCTCGCCGGCAGCTGGAAGCGAGCCCAGCCTGCGCGCCTTCGGAACTGGCTCTTTCGGCTGCCGGCGAAGCTGACCACGCATGCGAGGAAGGGCTACCTCCAACTCCGGCGAGAAGAACCGCTGCGGCGCGAACTGCTCAGCGCGCTGCGCGCCCTCGAGCGGCTGCGCGCGCCGCCACCGCTCACGGCCTAAGCGAAGTGCCGCAACCGAGCAGCACACCAGGGCCGGTGCCCGCGTGTCCGGTCGTGCTCCCGGTGTGCCCAGGCGCCGAAAATCGGCCGCCAAAGCCGCTCGCGTCGTGGCATCTCGGCACCGCGCTCCGCCCACAGAGCTCGAAGAAGGCTGCTCACGCATGAAATCGATGCCCACGAGAGCGATTCAGAGTCACCATGCAGGATACGGGTTCACCCCACGCCCGTGGATCTTGGGGGAAGGGTGTGACAGTCTCCGAACCCCCGTGGGCGCGGGCGGCCGCCGGAGCCCCTCGGCGGTACCGCAATATGCGAACTTCGCATATTGCGCCGCCCGCCCTACTCTCGATTGACCATGGAGGGCGCCAATACGCCGGATGTCGACGCGGGTAACCGTGACTAAGTCGATCTTCAGCAAGCAGTACCGGATACTGCTCGACCTTCTTGTCGAGGCCCGCAAAGAACGGGGCGTTACGCAACGCGATCTCGGCGAGCGACTCGGCCGCGACCAATCGTTCGTGTCGAAGTACGAGCGGGGCGTGAGGCGGCTTGATGTCATCGAGTTCATGCAGGTCGCAGCCGCAATTGGCGCAGACCCCTTCGACCTCCTACGGCAAACCCAAGAGCGGGCTCTTGACGCAGGGCGTGCGAGTTAAGCGCCCTGCGTAATCGGCCCGCCCGACCAATCGGCGGGGGATCATGCGCTTGGTGAGGACCGAGGTACTCATCGCACAGGGGGCGTTCGCTAAGTCTCCGGAGTGGGTTCAAATCCAAGACGAGCTACGCGCCGCCGTTCGGCGCGTCACCTGGCCACCCGGCAACAACCGATTTACAATCCACCCGCAGAGCGGCAGAAAGCGCGGCGAAGGCAACGGCGTAAAGCCGATCAAGGAAGCCTTCGTGGAGGCTCTTGAAGACTTCGGTTGGGAGCCCGAGCAGAGGTTGCGAATCGGCACGGTGCGCTCAGCCGGGAAGATCGATGTCATTAAGCGCACGCCTTACGGCATCTTCGCGGTGGAGTGGGAGACAGGCAACATCTCCAGCAGTCACCGCTCCATGAACAAATTAGCGCTCGGAATCATTCAGAACGCTATCGTCGGCGGCTGCATCGTCCTTCCTACGCGCGAGATGTACCGGTACCTCACGGACCGCGTGGGAAACTTCCGCGAACTGGAGCCCTATTTCCCGCTGTGGCAAAGCGTGGTGACG
>DASVDG010000021.1:0-10508 GCA_036381255.1 Longimicrobiales bacterium
CGTTTCGTATTTTACCATCCACGCCGGCGTTCGCCTGCCGTTCGAGCCCATGACCGCGAAGCTCGTCACCGGCATCGTATCGCGCGGCGGCTCCATCATGGCGAAATGGTGCCTCGCGCATCACCGGGAATCCTTCCTCTACACGCGCTTCGAGGAAATCTGCGAAATCATGAAGGCGTACGACGTGTCGTTCTCGCTGGGCGACGGCTTGCGCCCCGGTTCGATCGCCGATGCGAACGATGAAGCGCAGCTGTCGGAACTGCGCACGCTCGGCGAGCTCACGAAGATCGCATGGGAACATGACGTGCAGGTGATGATCGAAGGGCCGGGCCATGTTCCCTTGCAACTGATCAAGGAGAACATGGACGAGCAGTTGAAGCATTGTTACGAAGCGCCGTTCTACACGCTCGGACCGCTCACCACCGACATCGCACCCGGCTACGATCACATCACCTCGGCCATCGGTGCCGCGAATATCGGCTGGTATGGCACGGCGATGCTCTGCTACGTGACCCCCAAGGAGCACCTTGGCCTGCCCGACCGCGACGACGTCAAGGTGGGCGTCGTCACGTACAAGCTCGCCGCCCACGCAGCCGACCTCGCCAAGGGCCACCCGGCCGCCAAGGTGCGCGATGACGCGCTGTCGAAAGCGCGCTTCGAATTCCGCTGGCGCGACCAGTTCAACCTCAGCCTCGACCCCGACACGGCGGAGCAATACCACGACCAGACCCTGCCGGCTGAAGGCGCCAAGACCGCGCACTTTTGCAGCATGTGCGGGCCGAAGTTCTGCTCGATGAAGATCACGCAAGAGATCCGGGCGAGCGCGGAGCGCGGAATGCAGGAGAAGGCGCGGGAGTTCCGGGAGGCGGGCGGCGAGATCTACGTCGCGGAAGCGGCGGATTCCTGATCTGCGGCGATCTTGCGGGTGCCACGTCGATGGGGCACCCGCAGTTCATTCCACCAACCTCGCGAAAGGGGCGGCGGCGGAGGCGCAGCCGCCGTCGCGGGGCCCACCCCACCGATCCTCCTCGCGGCGGGCGAATCCGCCTCCGCCCGGGATCCGACCTGCGAAGGCGCTGGCGTGCGACGTGCTAGAGATGGGCGCTCGCCGGCCGATCGGGAGCCGGCCGCGGATCCGGGGATGGAGAAGGTGCGTTGATCCACGGCATGAGTAGCGCGGTGCGGATGGCGAGCGCGGCGCGGGTCGCGCGATGGGTCCGACCGCCGGAGCGGGGATGAACTCGCGACCGTCCGGGTCGTCCGGGCCGCGCGCGGAGGTGCGGGAGCGGCCGTGGCGCGTCCTCTGGGCGCCGGCCGTCGCGATCCTCGCGGTGGAGCTGTTCCGCCGGTCGGCCATCTACGACCCGGCGTTCTACGGAATCGCGCTGATCGCTCTCCTCGCGGGTCTGCTGTACACGGCGTTCCTGGGCGACCTGCGGACGGCGCTGGTGAGCGCGGCCGCCATGATCCTGTACAACGCGGTCCTGGCCTCCGTCCCCGGAGACGTCTTCACGTACACGGGGCGCGGGCTACGGCGGCTGTTCATCGTGGCCGTGGTCTTCCCGGTGATCGCGTTCCTCATGGGCCGGCTGCGGGAGCGGGTGAACCGGCTGCTCGCCCGGGAGCGGATGTTGAGGGGCGAAGCGGAGGCGGCCCGTGCCCGGATGGAGGAGACGCTCGACCGGATCGCGGACGGCTTCTACGCGTTGGACGGGGACTGGCGCATCACGTACGCGAACCGGCGGGTCGAGACGCTGCTCGGTCGGCCTCGGGCCGAAATCGTAGGGCAACGGCTCTGGGACCTCATCCCCGATGTGCGCGGCACGGCGGTCGAGCGCGCGTACCGGCGGGCCATGGCGGAGCAGGCGCCGGTGCGGTTCGAAACGTACTCTGAGCGCTTCGGCCGCTGGTTCGAGGTCCGGGCGTACCCGTCGCCGCGCGGACTGTCCGTGTACTACACGGACGTGACGGAGCGGAAGCGCGTGGACCAGGCGCTCCGGGAGACCGAGGCGCGATTCCGCCAGATCGCGGAAAACATCCGCGAGGTTCTGTGGCTGGGTACGGCGGATTTCTCGAAAATCCTGTACGTGAGCCCGGCGTACGAGCGGGTGTGGGGCCGGCCGGTCGACGAGGTGTACGAGGATCCGCGTGCGCCGTACGCGGCGATCCACCCCGCGGACCGGGCACGTGTGGAAGAGGCCGTACGACGATCGCGCCCGAGCGGCGCGTACGACGTGGAGTACCGCATCGTCCGGCCGGACGGCGAGGTGCGGTGGGTGTGGGAGCGAACGTTCCCGATTCGCGACGAACGGGGCGGGATCTACCGGGTCGTCGGGATCGCGGAGGACATCACGGAGCGCAGGGAGCGGGAGGACGAGCAGCGCTTCCTTGCCGAGGCGGGCCAGGCGCTCGCGGCGGCGACGGGGTACGAGGAGACGCTCTCGCAGATCGCGCGGCTGGCGGTCCCGCACGTGGCCGATTGGTTCGGCGTCGACGTGCTGCAGGACGGGCGGGTCCGGCGGATCGCGGTGTCGCACGTCGACCCGGAGAAGCAGGCGCTCGCGGAGGAGATGGTCCGCCGCTGGCCGCCGGACCCCGAGGCCGAGGCCGGCGTAGCGCGCGTGCTGCGCACGGGGCGTCCCGAGCTGCTCCCCGAGATCCCGGAATCCGTGCTCCGCGGCGTCGCCCGGGACGAGGAGCACCTCCGGGCGCTGCGGACGCTGGGCTTCCGCTCGGCGATGATCGTGCCGCTGATCGTGCGCGGCCGGATCCTGGGCTCGATCACCTTCATCTCGGCCGAGTCGGGGCGCACGTACGACGCGGACGACCTCGCCGTGGCGGAAGGACTCGCCGCGCGTGCCGCGCTCGCGATGGAGAACGCCCGCCTCTTCGAGCGCGAGCGGCAGACGCGCGCGGAGGCGGAGACCGCGCGCGACGAGGCACGGGCCGCGGCCACCCGCTTCGCGTTCCTGGCCGACCTCTCGACCGTGCTCGCCTCCTCGCTCGACTACCGCGAAACGCTGCGCGAGCTCGCGCAGCTCGCCGTGCCGCGGCTCGCGGATTGGTGCGTCGTGGACGTCCTCGAAGAGGACGGCCGGCTCCACCGCGTCGAGGTCGCACACGCGGCGCCGGACGCGGACGCGCTCGCCCGCGAGATCTTCCGCCGCCCGCCCGACGTCGAGTCCGATTCGCCCATCGCTCGCGCGCTCGCCACACGCAAGGCGGAGCTGCTCGACGGCGTTCCGGCGGCGTGGCTGGACGGCACGGCCGAGGGCGAGCCCGGCGGACCGGCCGCGCTCCGGGACACGGGGCTGCGCTCGATGATCGTCGTCCCGCTGGTCGCGCGCGGACGCGCACTCGGCGTGATCTCCCTCGGCGCCGCCGAGCCCGGCCGGCGCTACGGCGCCGACGACCTCGCGCTCGCCGAGGAGATGGCGCGTCGCGCGGCCATCGCCGTCGACAACGCCCGGCTCTACGAGGACGCCCTCGTCGCGAGCCAGGCCAAGAGCGACTTCCTCGCCGTCATGAGCCACGAGCTGAGGACGCCGCTCAACGCGATCCTCGGCTACACCGACCTGCTGCTGCTGGGCGTGCCGACGGCGCTCCCCGAAGGCGCGCGGAAGCAGGTGCAGCGCGTCGCGGCCAGTGCGCGGCACCTCCTGGAGCTCATCGAGGAGATCCTCTCCTTCTCGCGCGTCGAGGCGGGGAAGGAGGAGCTCCGGGCGGAGCGGTTCGACCTGCGGCGGCTCGTCCGGGACGTCGCGGCGATCACCGCGCCGCTGGCCGAGGAGAAGGGGCTCCGCTTCGAGGTGCGCGCCCCGGACACGCCCGTCGAGGTCGAGTCCGATGCGGGCAAGCTCCGCCAGATCCTGCTCAACCTCCTGTCGAACGCCGTGAAGTTCACGGACGAGGGCGAGATCGTCCTGGCCGCGGAGGTGCGGGAGGAGCAGATTGTGATCCGCATCGCGGACACCGGGATCGGCATCGCCCCGCAGTACCACGAGAAGATCTTCGACCCGTTCTGGCAGGTCGAGCAGGGCGCGACCCGCCGCGCCGAGGGGACCGGCCTCGGGCTGAGCGTGGCGCGGCGTCTCGCCCAGCTCCTCGGCGGCGACGTCGCCGTGAAGAGCGCGCCCGGCGCGGGGAGCACGTTCACCGTCCGGCTGCCGCGCGGCTCGTCGATCCGGAATCGCTCCTCACGTCCGTGACGCCGCGACTCACCCCGATCGCCTTGACCCGGTTCGATCCGCCAATCTATCTTCGCAGGTGCCTGCGGCACCGGTAACCGCGCACCGGTGCGGGCGAAATCTCTCCCCCCCCAAACGTTCGACGGAACTCGTCGTTCGACACTCCCACGGAGGACACATGCGCAAACGACGTCTGTGCTGTTGGCTGGGCATCGCTCTGCTGACGGCGCTCGCGCCTGCCGAGCTGGCCGCGCAGGGGCGGAGCGTCACGGGGCGGATCGTCGATGCGGGGACGCAGCAGCCGGTCCCGAACGCGTCGATCACGGTTGCGGGCGCGCCGGCTGCGGCCACCGCGCTCACCGACGCGGAAGGTCGCTTCACCCTGACGGTCCCGGCCGGCGAGGTCCGGCTCCAGGTCCAGGCGCTGGGCTACATCGGTATGGAGATCGTGGTCGGCGGCGGGCAGTCCCGGGTCGACATCGAACTTCAGGCCGACGTATTCCGGCTGGAGGAGCTGGTGGTGACCGGCCAGGCGACCACGGTCGACCGCCGCAGCGCGACGACGTCGATCGCGTACGTCTCGGGCGAGGACGTCGGCCGGGTCTCGAGCCCGACCGTCCTCAACGCGATGGTCGGAAAGGTCGCGGGCGTCCAGCTCCAGACGAACTCCGGCGCGCCGGGCGGCGGGATCCAGATGCAGATCCGCGGCACGAACACGATCCTCGGCGGCTTCGACCCGCTCTTCGTCGTGGACGGCGTGATCTACTCGAACGTGAGCATCCCGGGCGGCCGCGGCTACGCCAACGACGCGGCGAACCCCACGATGGAGGCCGACGCGGTGAACCGCATCGCGGACCTGAACCCGGCGGACATCGCGAGCATCGAGGTGCTGAAGGGCGCGGCCGCATCCTCGATCTACGGGTCGAAGGCGGCGAACGGCGTCGTCGTCATCCAGACGGTCCGCGGGCGGGCGGGCGCGCCGCAGTTCAACGTGACGCAGCGGATCGGGATGAGCACGCCGCTCCGGCTCATGGAGTCGCGACGGTGGACCAGGGAGGAGGCCATCGCAGCGTACGGCGACACCGTCGCCTCGTTCTTCAAGAACGACCCGAGTCCGTACCACGACAACGCCGCCATGGTCTATGACCAGCGCAACGTGTCGTATGAAACGCTGATCGACGTGCGCGGCGGCACCGAGTCGACGCGGTATTACGCGTCGGGCACGGTCAGCAACGAAGAGGGGATCGAGCGGAACACCGGCGCGGGTCGCCAGAGCCTGCGGGTCAACCTCGACCAGTCGTTCGGCTCGGACGTGGACGTCAGCATCTCGAGCGCGTACAACCGCTCCGTCAACGATCGCGGCTGGAACAACAACTGCAACAACTTCGGCTGCCACGGCTACGCGCTCGCGTACCTGCCGAGCTTCTACGACATCTCCGCGCAGAACCCGGACGGGACCTACGTCGACCCGCGCCAATACTTCATCGTGCGGTCGAACCCCCTCCAGCTCACCGAGCTGGGCGTGAACCACGAGGAGACGAACCGGTTCACGGGCGGGATCCGCCTGGGTTGGAACGTGCTGGGTTCGGACGCGCAGTCGCTCCGGCTCGTGGCCGGCGGCGGCGTCGACGTGTTCGAGCAGGCCAACGAGGTCTGGTCGCCGAACGAGCTCTACTTCGAGCAGGGCGAGACGTTCCCCGGCGAGGCGATCATCAGCGGCGGCCGGAGCCTGTTCCACAACTGGAACGCGAACGCGATCCACAACTGGGACGGCGGCAGCTGGTCCGCGATGACGTCGGTCGGGCTCCAGTTCGAGGACCGGCGCCTGGAGACGTCGCGGATCCGGACGCGGGATCTGCTCCCCGGCCAGCGCAACGTGGACCGCGGCACGCAGACGACGGTGGACGAAGCCCTCGAGCAGGAGCGGACGCTCGCGCTCTACGCCTCCGAAGCGCTCCGCCTCTTCGACGCGCGCCTGCTGCTCCAGACCGGCTTCCGCGCCGAGCGCAGCAGCGTGAACGGCGACGTCGACCGGTACTTCGTCTACCCGAACGCCTCCGCGTCGTATCGCTTCTTCGACCTGCTCGGCGAAGGGAGCGAGGTGAAGCTGCGCGTCGCCTACGGCGAGACGGGCAACCAGCCGCTCTTCGGCCAGAAGTTCACGACGCTCGAGACGCCGCAGCTCGGCGGCCGTCGCGGCCTCGCCGTCTCCCCGACGGCAGGCAACCCTGAGGTCGAGCCGGAGCGGCTCAAGGAGGTCGAGGTCGGCGTCGACGGGATCGCGCTCGACAACCGCCTGACCTGGCAGGTCACGGCCTTCTCCCGCAATACCACGAACCTGCTCCTCGAGCGGGTGCCGGCGCCTTCGACCGGCTTCACCAGCCAGGTGTTCAACGGCGGCAAGATCCGCAACTCGGGGATCGAGGTCGCCCTCGGCGTCACGCCGATCCGGTCCGCGGACGTGCAGTGGATCTCGCGCGGGACGTTCACGCGCTACACGAGCGAGGTCGTCGACCTGGCCGGGCTGAATCCGTTCTTCCCCGCCGGCGCGGGCTTCGGCGGGCTGGGCCAGACCTACATCGAGCAGGGCAAGCCGATCACGCAGATCGTCGGCTACGCGCTCGTCAACGACTCCACGCGGGCGGACGAGATCAGCCAGCTCGGCAACACGGCGCCGGACTTCCGCATCGGCTTCGTCAACGACGTGGTCTACAAGCGGCTCAGCCTGAACGTCGTGCTCGACTGGCAGCAGGGCGGCAACGTCATCAACCTGACGCAGTTCCTCCAGGATGACGCCGGCACTTCGCCCGACTACGGCTCGCCGGAGTGGGAGTACCGGATGAACGGCTACAACTCCGGTTCGATCGAGCCGTACATCGAGGACGCGACGTTCGTCAAGCTGCGCGAGGTCTCGCTCCTTTTCGACGTGCCGGAAGACATCACCGATGCGATCGGGCTCGGGCTGCGCAACCTCCGCCTCGGGCTCACCGGGCGCAACCTCTTCATGTGGACCCGGTACTCCGGCCTCGATCCGGAAGTGGCGAACTTCGGCTCGACGGCCGTCCGCAACCCGCTGGACATCACGCCGTATCCGCCGAGCCGGAACTTCTACTTCAACATCTCGGTGGGGTTCTAATGATGACCATCATCGTTTCGCCCCGGAGAGGGGTCACGAACCGACGCGGACTCCGCCTCGGCGCGGTCCTGGCAGGCGCGCTCCTGATCGGCGCCTGCGACTTCGACATCACGAACACGAACGCGCCGACCGTGGACCGGCTGACCGGGTCGCCAACGCGCGAGGTCCTGGCCACGGCCGCGACCGGCATCTTCGCGAACGCGTTCGAGGACGTCGGCACGGAGATCCAGTACTACGCGATCTACGGCCGCGAGGGGTACAACCTCGACGGGAACGACCCCCGCGAGACCGGCGAGCAGATCGCGGGGCCGCAAAACGCCACCGCGCGCAACTCGGCCATCTGGGCCGACCAGTACAACGCGATCCGGACGATCAACACGTACCTCGCGGCGCTGCCGAACGCCACCGGCCTGACCGAGGCGGAGGTCCGCGCCTCGGCCGGCTTCGCGAAGACGCTGAAGGCCTGGCACTTCCACCGGCTCGCGATCCGCACCGGCGAGTACGGGATCCCCATCGACGTGGACCGCGAGATCACGGAGGAGCCCGCACCGTTCGTGTCGTTCGCCGACGCGATGGCCGCGGTCTCCGCGCTGCTCGACGAGGCCTACGCCGACCTCCAGGCCGCGGGCGCCGCCTCGTTCCCGTTCACCCCGGCGCCCGGCTTCGACGGATTCGACACCCCGGCGACGTTCGCGCAGTTCAACCGCGCGCTCGCCGCGAAGGTGCTGGTGCACCGCGCGACGTTCGTCGATTGCGCCACCTGCTGGGCCGAGGCCGCGGCCGCGCTAGATGACTCCTTCATCACCGACGGCGGCCTCCCCGCGTCGCTCGCCCTCGGCGTGTACTACGGCTACACCGGCGCGGCCAACGAGCCGGTGAACCCGGTCTCCGAACCGCTCAGCAGCAACCGGTTCTGGGTGCACCCCTCGATCGTGACCGGCGCGCAGACCCGCGCGGACGGCTCGCCCGACCTGCGCCTCACGACCAAGGTCATGGACGCGGGGCGCGTGCACGAGCACAACGATCTGGTCGCCACGCACAAACCGGTGATGTACAACGACCCCGCGGACCCGACCCGCCCGAACCCCGGCGCGTGGGTGCCGTGGATCACCAACGAGGAGCTGCTGCTCCTGCGCGCCGAGATCCGCTGGCACAACGGCGACAAGCCCGGCGCCATCGCCGACCTCGACCTCGTCCGCCAGCACGCGGGCGGGCTCGAACCGTCGTCGCTCACCACGGGCAGCACCGATGACGAGTTCATCGACGAGCTGCTCTACAACCGGCTCTACTCGCTCATGTGGTCCCAGGGCACCCGCTGGATGGACGCCCGGCGCTACGACAGGCTCGATGAGCTGCCGATCGACCGCGAGGGCGACAAAGTGTTCACCAGCATGCTCGTGCCGGGGAATGAGTGCACCGCGCGCGGGCTCAACGTGCCGTGTGAGCCGCTGACCGAAAGCTGAGCGCGCCGCTCGCGGGCGGACTCTCGAAACGGAGGGCGCCCGTGAACGGCCGCAGACCCACGGACCGGCACCCGGGCCGCACGCCCGGGTGCCGGTTTCATTTTATCGGGCCAACCGCCGGGTGCCCGGCCCGAGCATCCCGGGCCGGCCCCACCCCGGGGCGCCGGCGGATGGACCGGCAGGCCGGCGGCCGGCGGCCGGCGGACCCGACGACCCCACGTCGCGGCAGATCGCCCTGCCGGGAGCGCGCCCACCACCGGAACCCCGCGCCCTCGCGCAGCGTCGCCGCGCCTCGGCGTGACCCCGGCGCCCGCGCCCCCGGCGTCCACGTGATCGCGAACGCCGCGGTATCGATCGCGTCGCCCGGTGCCCGCGCCCCTGGCGTCCACGTCCAGCCGCCGGCCGCACGGCATCCCTTGCAGATTATATAAGCGCACAGTAATATTCGGCATGGACCTCTTCGAAACGCTGGCCGAGCCGAGTCGCAGGCGGATTCTGGAGTTGCTGCGCACGGGCGAGCGGTCCGTGGGCGAGCTGGTGGATGCGCTGGGCGCGAGCCAGCCCGCGGTGTCGCGGCACCTGCGGGTGCTGCGGGAGGCGGGGCTGGTCGAGGCGCGCGTGGATGCGCAGCGGCGGCTCTACCGCCTGCGCCCGGCCACGCTGCGCGAACTGGACGCATGGCTGGAGCCGTACCGCCTGCTCTGGTCGGGCCGACTGGACGACCTGGAGCGTCACCTGAACGGGATGGAGGACGATGACTGAGCTGCGGAGGGACCTCGCGGAGGGGAATCTGGAGTCGGTCGACGGGCGCTGGCGGCTGCGGTTCGAGCGGGCGCTGCCGCATGCGCCGGCGAAGGTCTGGCGGGCGCTGACAGAGGAGGAGCATCTGGCGGCGTGGTTCCCGACGACGATCGAGGGCGAGCGTCGCGTCGGTGCGCCGCTGGAGTTTCGGTTCCGCGGGGAGGACCACCCGCCGTCTGTGGGGGAGCTGCTCGCGTACGATCCGCCGCGGCTCCTGGAGTTCACGTGGGGCGGCTCGGCGGACGGAACGACGCCGGTGGAGCACGTGCGGATCGAGCTGGAGCCGGATGGCGCGGGGTGCCGGCTGGTCTTCACGACGACGTACGACGAGGTCGGCAAGTCCGCGCGGGACGCGGCGGGGTGGCACGTGTGCCTGGACCTGCTGGCGGTGCGCCTCGACGGCGCGACGCCGCCGGCGGACGCGCACGCGACGTGGGCGCCGTTGAACCGGCGCTACGCGGAGCGTTTCGGTCCCGAGGCGGCGACGATCGGGCCGCCGACGGGGGGAGGCGCGGGATGATCGCTGCCGCCGTACTCCCCGCGCCGGGCGCGCCCGTCGAGGTGCGCGCGCTCCCCGAGCCGGAGCTGGAGCCCGGGTCCGCGCTGCTCGAGGTCGAGCTGAGCGAGGTGTGCGGGACCGACGTGCACCTGCGGGACGGCCGGCTGTCGGGCGTGCCGTACCCGATCGTGCCGGGTCACGTCTCGGTCGGTCGGCTGGCGAAGGTCCGAGGCGTGCTGCGGGACGTGGAGGGAAACCCGCTGCGCGAGGGCGAGCGGGTCACGTTCCTGGACGTGCACCGCACGTGCAACGCGTGCTGGCACTGCCTGGTCGCGAAGGCGACGACGCGCTGCCCCGAGCGGCGCGTGTACGGGATCACGTACGGCGTCGCCGACGGGCCGAGCGGCGGGTGGGCCGAGGCG
>DASVDG010000022.1:0-14453 GCA_036381255.1 Longimicrobiales bacterium
TCTGCGAGCGCGCCGACGACATCCCGCAGCACGCGATGTTCCGTGATACGGCGCGGGTGTGGCTCGGCGAGGCGGGGTGGGAGTGGGCGATGCCGTCCGCCGGGGCGCACATCGCCGAGATGGAGGCCCGCTACCCCGGGAACTCGTGCCGTCCGGCGTATCCGGCGTGAGCGGCCGCCGCGGCCACGGTCCGCGCCAAGATTCTTGATCCTGATCCGGGCACGGATTAACTTCGGATCGCCATCGCGCCGCAATCATGCGCGCGGTGGCGGCCTTTCTTCACGGGCGCCGTCGCCGTCACGCCAGTCGGCCGGCGTCCGGAGCAGCCGCACGGGGTCGCGCGCGTCGACCCGGTATCACCGAAGCAACCAACGGCAGGGGTCCCAACCAGGACAGAGCGGCACGCCGGCGAAGGCATCGGCCGCGCAGCCGCCTCGTTCGCGGGGCCGCCCATCCCGATGCGGCCGACCGGCGGGTCGTGGCGCGACGTGCGGGGGACGGGCGATGCGTTCGTGGGCCGTGGGCGCGCGAGCCTGCCGGTCGACGTGGGAGAGGGGGAGGCGAGCATGCCGACGGTTACGTTCAATTGGAAGGGCCCGTACAAGCCCTGGACCTTGACCGATTGCAAGGTCGACAGCGGCGGCCAAATGATCCCGGCGACGTGGATCAAAAGGGTCGAGTGGCGCAACGGGGAGGGTAACCTGATGGGGGAGTGGCAGGGCGTCTACATCGTCGAGAACGACACGAACTCGCCGGTGTACGCCGGCAAGGCGGGCAATTTCCGCGACCGATTCAACTCCCGATCGGACGCCATGCACGAGTTGTCCCTGGACCCCACCCTGCTGCAGAGATACCAGGTCCGGATCGCGACCCTGAAGATTTCGCCGATGAACTACCCGAGGAAACTCGATTGGGCGGAGCGGTGGCTGGTCCGGTTCCTGTTCCGCCGGGACCAGTTGAAATCACCGACCCCGAAGCTTCAGAACATCTCGCTGACCGCGCCGTTCGAGGCGCCGGAAGGCGGTCTCAAGATCCAATTCACGGGAGCAGCCATACCGCAGTACCTGATCGACCCGAAGGCTCCGGGGGTGAAACAGTCGAAGGCTACGGGCGAATACTACTACTCTTACAGCCAGGGTAAGTTGGTGCTCCCGTAGTCGCGCGCGAGCCGAGCGCCGCGGACACCGCACCGGACGAATGCGAGCGATGGCATGATCGAGACCGATGATCTGAGCGGAGCGGTCGCCGACCTCGGGGTGTTGCTGGGCGTGCTCGCGCCGAAGGATGGCGGCTACGACGTGCGGCGCGAGTGGTTTGCGAACCCGCTCGCCGGCGATGCGCCGTCGCTCGCGAACCTGGGCGAGCGGCTGGACCGGCTGGTCTCGCTGGTCGCATCGCTGCTGGGGCCGGCGGCGAACGGGGCGCCCGAGGCGGTCCCCGGCACGTCGTGGTACCCGCTGCCGGACTTCGGGACGGGCACCGGCTCGCCGTTCCACGTGGTGGTGCCGGCGGATGCGGCGGCGGGCGGGCCGATCGGCCTGGGCGTGCTGCGCCGCGCGGTCTCGGGCGAGCTGAGCTTCACGGTGTACGGCTACGTCCCGCTGCTTCGGTACGACGGCGCGCGTGCGTGGGTCGTGGCGGGCGCCGCGTCGGATCCGTGCCGTCTCGGCGTGCGCGTGACGACGTCGGCGAAGGCGGGGTTCGCGGTCGGCGGCGTGACGTTCCGGGCGCTCGACGTCGGGGCGGACGTGTACCTGGACCCGTCGGCGTATTCGGCGGATCCGGCGCCGAAGCCGCTCACGGTCGCGTTCGAGGGGCTGACGGGCACGACGAAGCCGGCGACGTACCACACGCTGGAATCGCTGCTCGATCCGGAGGTGGGCGCGTGGATCGGCGAGGTCCTGGTGCAGAGCGGGGCGTGGCTGGACGAGGACTTGGGGCTCGCATCCGTCTCGGTCGGCTCGCTGCTCGTGGGCGCCGGCTTCGTCACGGTCGACGACGAAGGCGTGCGGCACTTCGACGTGTCGCACCTGCGCGGCCGGAGCGCCGCGGAGATCGCGCTGGACTTCCTGTTCGGCGTGCTGAACGCGCCGGACACCGGCGATTTCGGGCTCTCGGTGGTGCCGCTGCCGGGCGGCGGGCTGTTCATCGAGCGCCGTCCCGCGGGTGATGGCGCGATCGACTACGGCGTGCGTCTCGCGGCGAGCCTCGACGTCATCGGCGGCGGGGACGACGGGGACGGCGGCGCGCCGGCGTCGCGTGCGGCGCCGGAGGTGACGCTGCGGCTGGGCGCTTGGCTGCTGGAGGAGGAGGACGCGGACAGTTGGGTCCGGCGGAGCCTGGACGGGGGTACGGGTCCGGCGCCGGAGCCGGGGATCACGCTCCTGCTGCTGCGGTGGGAGTCGGACGGCACGATCCGGTTCGCGCCGTCGGTCCGGCTGGGCAGCATCGGGCTCGACGTCCGCGGCGCCGGCGGCGGGCCGTTGTTCGACGTGGGCGGCTACACGCTGCGCGGCGCCGAGGTGCGGGGGTACCTGGACCCGGCGGACGGCCGCTACGGGTTCGCCGCCTCGCTGGACGGCCTCGGCATCCCGCTGGGCCCGGGGTTCGGCGCGGTGGCGGGCGGCGCGGGCTCGAACCCGGTCGCGCGCAGCCTGCTGGCGTCGGGGAGCGGGAAGGGGGGCGACGCGGCGGCGGGCCGCACCGATCCGGTGCGGCCCGCTTTCTCTCTGTCGGCGGCGTACGTCAGCGGCGGGCGCTTCGTGGTGCAGCTCTACGACGCGGCCGGCCGGCCGGCGCGGGTCGTCACCGTGCCGATCCAGCGGGCGCTCGGCCCGCTGCACTGCGAGAAGCTGGGGATCGGCTGGGTGCAGGACCCGGCGGGCGACCGGCTCTCGCTCCAGTTCGACGGGGGCGTGAAGGTCGCGGGGCTGGACATCGACCTCCAGGGGTTGTCGATCGGGATCCCCGCCACGGCGCCGTGGGATGTGGGCCGGTATGCGGTGGACCTCCAGGGGCTGGCGCTGACGTTCGCGGAGGGGCAGGTCGAGCTGAGCGCGGGGCTGTTCAAGCTCGGGCCGGACCCGAACGCGACGCCGCCGCGCCCGTACACGGAGTACAACGGCGAGGCGCTGCTGAAGGCGGGGACGTTCGCGCTCACGGCGCTGGGCTCCTACGCGTGGGTGCCGGCGCGGAACGGCACCGGCGACGGGTACGCGTCGCTGTTCGTCTTCGCGGTGCTGGACGCGGAGCTGGGCGGGCCGGCGTTCTTCTACGTGACGGGGCTGGCCGCCGGCTTCGGCTACAACCGGTCGCTCGTGCTGCCGGCGCAGGACGAGGTGGCGACGTTCCCGCTCGTCGCCGGGGCGAGCGACCCGACGAAGCTGGGCGCGGTGAAGCAGGACGACGGGCGGATCGGGCCGCCGGACCCCGCGACGGCGCTGGCGCACCTCGACCGGTACGTCCCGCCGGAGCGGGGGGAGTACTGGCTGGCGGCGGGCGTCCGATTCACGTCGTTCGACCTGATCCACTCGACGGCGCTGCTGGTCGTCGAATTCGGCCGGGAGCTCGAGGTCGCGCTGCTGGGGTTGTCGTGGATCAGCCTGCCGCCGCCGGCGGCGCCGGGCGCGTCCGCGCCGGTCCGGAAGTACGCGTACGCCGAGTTGGGGATCGAGGTGCGGCTGCGCCCGGCGGAGGGCGTATTCAGCGCCACGGCGGCGCTGACGTCGAACTCGTACGTCATCGACCCGGCGTGCCGGCTGACGGGCGGCTTCGCGTTCTACGCATGGTTCGGGGACAACCCGCATGCCGGCGACTTCGTGCTCACGCTGGGCGGCTACCACCCGCGGTTCCAGGTGCCGGCGCACTACCCGCGCGTGCCGCGGCTGGGCTTCGACTGGCCGGTCTCGCGGGAGGTGAGCATCGGCGGCGAGGCGTACTTCGCGCTGACGCCGTCGGCGGTCATGGCCGGCGGCGGGTTGCAGGTGCTGTACAGCAGCGGCGCGCTGACGGCGTGGTTCAAGGCGCAGATGGACGCGCTCGTCGAGTGGGCGCCGTTCCACTACACGCTCGACATCGGCGTCACGCTGGGCGCGTCGTACCGGGCGGACCTGGGCTTCGTGACCAAGACGTTCAAGGTCGAGCTGGCCGCGACGCTCTCCGTCTGGGGCCCGCCGATGGGCGGGAAGGTGCACGTGAACTGGTACATCATCTCGTTCACGGTGCGCTTCGGCGCGAAGCCGACGGAGCGTCCCGCGCCGCTGGAGTGGATGAACGCCGAGGGCACCGGCTTCGCGCAGACGCTGCTGCCGGGCGCGGCGGGGTCGGCGGCGCCCGTGGAGAAGCGGTCGCTCCGGGCGGCGCCTGCCGCGGCCGGCGCCGCACCCGCCGTCGCCGCCGCTTCGGGCGCGCGGCGGGGGCCGTACACGGTCGTCGTGAACGACGGTCTGCTGCGCACGTTCGAGGCCGAGTCGGGCGAGACGGTCTGGGTGGTGCGGCCGAACCATTTCGTCTTCTCGGTCGCGACGGCGATCCCGGCGACCGAGCTGGAGCTCGAGGCCGGGACGGGGGCGGCGGAGGGTGCGCGGACGGTGATCCGGGCGCGGGACGTCTCGCCGGCGGGCGCGGATTACCGCGTGTGCGTGCGACCGATGCGCGCGACGCTCGCCTCGTCGGTCCTCACGATCGGCCTGACGCGGGACGACGACGCGGTCTACGACCTGGCGGGCCGGTTCGACTTCGAGCCGGCGCTGGAGACGGTGCCCGCCGCGAAGTGGGGCCGGCCGCCGGCCGCCGGCACGTCGCCGGAGCCGAATGCCGTGCTCCCGGGGCGGCTGATGGGTCTCCGCGGGATCACGCCGAAGATGCCCCCGCTGACGCCGTCCGGCGCGGAAACGCTGGCCGTACACGCGGAGACGGCGTTCACCTACGACACGGTCGACGCCGAGGCGCCGTACGACCCGGACCACCTGCCGCTGCGGCCGGACGCCGTGCCGGACGGCGGCGTCCCGACCGTCGGCACGGACACGCGGGCCACGATCGGCGCGTCGCTGATGAGCGCCTCGGCCCGGGCGCGGCGCGACGCGGTGTACGCGGCGCTTCGCGAGTGCGGCTTCGACCCGGGCGCGAACGGGTCGCTGGCGGTGTTCGCCGCGGATCCGGGCGTGTACCTGGACGGCGACCCGCTCCTCCGCGCCCCGGCGGGTGCGGCGTGACGGGGACGAGGACGGGGCGGCCGCGCGGGCGGGAGACCGGGAGAATCCAACGATGAGCGAGCGGGAACCGATGCCGACCGACCGCGACGTGACGTTCTACGACAACTTCATCCCTTCGTTGAAGGACGGGCAGTACACGGTCGAGGTCGGTCAGACGCTGAAGGTGGACGAGGACCAGACCGGGCGGGACGGCGGGCGGACGGACATCCCGGCGGAGCCGGGCGCCAGGGTTTCGCAGCGCTTCATCGTGCGCGGGCCGCGCTTCGCGGTCGACGCCGCCGACGTGCATCGGGTGTTCCCGCCGCGGAACGGCGTCGGCGCATACGACGCGTACCTGCCGATGGTGGTGCTGAACAAGCGGGCGCTGCCGTGGGAGCGGGAGCTGCGGCTGCCGGTGGACGGCGCGGACGCGTACCCGTGGCTCGCGCTGCTGGTCTTCACGGAGGACGAGCTGCTCGACCCGGCGCCGGGCGGGGACGGCCAGTCTGGCGGGGGGGCCATGGTGAACCCGACGCGGGTCGCGACGCTGCCGCTCGACCAGGTGGCGGTGGCGCGGGTGGGCGGCCGCCCGACGAAGGGCCCGCCGGCCGGGACGCTGGGGCCGACGCTGACACTGGAAGCGGACGAGGACCCCGCCGCGATCCAGTGCAACGTCATCGAGATCTCGGCCGAGACGTTTGCCGCGCTCGTCCCGTCGCTCGAGGACCTCCGCTACCTGGCGCACGTGCGGCGGGTCTCGATGGAGCACAAGGAACCGCTCGCATCGAAGCACGAGGGGTGGTACTCGGTGGTGCTGGCGAACCGTTTCGCCGTGCCGCCGGCCGGGCCCGGCGCCGCGGGGCGTCGCAACATCGTGCACCTGGTCTCGCTCGAGGGGTTCGAGGATTACCTGCGTCCGGACGGCCCGACGCGGCCGGACGGCTTCGAGCGGGTGCGCCTGATCTCGCTCCTCGGCTGGAGCTACACCTGCCTCTCCGATCCCCGCGAGAACTTCCGCGAGCTGATGCTCGGGCTGATCGGCCCGCCGGGCGGCGTCCGCCCCGATCTGCTGCTGCGCGTCCGGCTCGCCCACGACGTGCCGCGGCCGGGGGGCGATGTGGGGGAGGAGGTGATGGACCGGCTCGCGCGCGGCTACGTGCCGCTGGAGTACGTGACGCGCTCGGGCGAGCGCACGTTCGCCTGGTACCGCGGCCCGCTCTCGCCGGTGCCGACGGCGCAGTTCCTCGAGACCACGGGCGCCGGGGCGCCGGACGACGACATCGCGCCGCGCAACGCGTCGGAGGCGCTGATCTACGACCCGGCGGCGGGGCTGTTCGACGCGTCGTACGCCGTGGCGTTCCAGACGGGTCGCTCCCTCGCGCTGGCGGACCGGCCGTTCGCGACCGGCGTCCTGCAGTGGCGCCGCGAGGCCCATGCGCTCGTCGACCGGCTGCTCGAGCTGATCCGCTCGCCGCACCTGTCCGGAATCCTGCGGCGCGACGGGCTGCTCGACGAGGCGGGGATGCCGACGGACGCGGGCGTCGCCGACCTGGCCGCGCTGCTCGACGGCGCCGTCATCACCGATGCGTTCAAGGACTTTCTGGCCACCACGTTCCGCGAGACGCTGGCGCCGACGGTGGGGACGGCGGGCGCGGCGGGCGCGGTGGGCGCGGTGGGCGCGGGGCGCGTCGGCGGGGTCGGCGCGGCGGATGCGGCGGATGCGGCGGATGCGGCGGAGGGCGCCGCGGGTGCCGCGGGTGCCGCGAGTGCCGCGGGCGGGCAGGACGCGCGGGGAACGGCGACCGGAGCCGCCGCGGCGTCCGTCCTGCCGCGACCGATCGTGCCCGCCGAGCTGGCCGCGTTGATGCGCCGCCCGCCGGTCGTCGCGATGCTGCGTCGGCTCGGCGGGCTGGAGCCGAACGGGGAGACGGCGGCGCCGGCGGCGGACGGGGCGGCGCCGGCGACGGGTGCATCATCGGCCGGCGCGGCGCCGCCGGGGGAGGGCGCGGCCCCGTCGCCCGGCGCGGCGACGCTGCCGGCGCAGATCCTGGAGTGGCTGGCGAGGACGGCGCTGTTGTACGGCGT
Source organism: Longimicrobiales bacterium (assembly GCA_036381255.1). Taxonomy (GTDB): domain Bacteria; phylum Gemmatimonadota; class Gemmatimonadetes; order Longimicrobiales; family RSA9; genus CALBZE01. Next base: position 7,278 of record DASVDG010000022.1, read on the forward strand.
TCCGTTCCACGACCTCGTCGCCGACGAGCGGCTGCTTCCGGCGGAGTCGATCCGCTTCTTCTATGTCGACCGGAACTGGATCGACGCGTTGCTGGACGGCGCGTTGAGCGTGGGCGTGCAGACGGGCCGGGACCGGCTGTTCCACCGGATCATGCGCGACCCGCTGCACCGCGCGGTGGACGGCGTGCTGCACCGGGTCCGGGACGCGCAGCGTGGTGCGGCGTCGACGGAAACGGCCGCCTCCGTGCCCGTGTCCCGGGGGACGCTGTCGGGGTTCCTGCTCCGGTCGGCCGTGGTCGCCGGGTGGCCGGGGCTGCAGGTGCGGGCGTGGTCCGCGGCGGATGCCGACCGGCCGATGAAGCCGCTGCGCCTGGACCGCGTCGCGCCCAGCGTGCTCCTCGCGATCTACCCGGACGTCCCGGTCCGTCTCGAGCTGAACGAGCCGTCGGAGGGGCTGGTCTTCGGGGTGCAGGACGAGGGATTCGAGCTGCGGCGCTTGCCCGGGACGGCGGGCACGACGGGCGCGACCATCGGCGCGGCGTTCGAGCCGAGGATCACGCTGCCGCGGTCGTCGATCCCGGACCGCGGCGCACCGGCGGGAGCGCCGGCGCTGCGGGTCGGCGGGAAGGGCGGGCTGGTCGAAGCGTTGCGAAGCCTGTTCCCGGACCCGAAGCCGGACCTCGGCCCCGCTGCACTCGCGGTGCAGCTCGTCCGCGTGCCGGAGCGGATGCTCTTCCGAACCAAGGAGGCGCTCGATGCCGCAGACCCTACCTGACGACGCCAGCAGCCTCCTGGTCCCCGTCCACCTGGACGCGTGGGTCGTGGACTCGCGGAACCAGCAGGCGCTGGCCCGGTACCGCGCGGACTTCGGGCGGCTCGCCGCGTTCCGCAGCCCGGTGCCGGACGCGTTCGACGATGAGGACGTCTCGAAGCCCGCGGTCGGGATCCACCTCCACTGGGCGCTGCCGGATGCGTTGACGCACGGGCGCGAAGCGGAGGGCGGCGGGCCGATCGAGTTCCCGCTCGTCCCGAACCGCTGGCTGATCGTCCGCGTCGAGACGACGGAGGGCGCGCCGCAGCAGGCGCGGTTGTGGGTCGTCCAGAGCGATTTCCTGGGCACGGTCCTCGGCAAGACCGCCGTGGATGTGGCCGGGTCGGCGGCCGAGCTCCGACTCGCGGCGCCGGGAGCGGCCGAGGCGCTGCCGGCCGGCACGCGTCTCGAGCTGGCCGCGGCGGACGGCTCCGTGATCGGCAGCATCGTGACGTCGCAGCCGGTGTCCGCGGGGGACGTCGGGATCCCGGTGCGGACGGCGGACCTGCCGCCCACGGTCCCGGCCGGCACGGTGGTGCGGGTGCCGGGCTCGAGCGAGTACCTCGACCCGTACCGGCCGACGACCATGCAGGTGGAGCCGGGCCGGCCGACGACGTTCACGGTCCGCCGCACGGGGCTCGGCCGCAGCTATGCGATCGAGGCGTGGGAGGCCCGGGCGGATGCCGGCGGTACGGCGCCCTTCCTGCGCGCGGTCGGGCCGGGCAACATCGCGTTCGCGGCGTACGCGCCGTTCGTGCAGGACGTGTTCTCGTTCACGGACGCGGAGCTGCCACCCGAGGGGAGCGGCGTCCGGACGTTCAGCTACACGGTCGTCGGCTGGTACGCAGAGCCGGAATCCGCCGACCCGCTGCGGAGCGTGGAGCGGTACGTGCCCGGGATCTGGGCGGATGAGGCGGAGTGGCGGCGCCAGAGCCCGGTGGAGCGGTTCCAGGCGATCCTGGCGTCGCACCGGTGGTCGGTCCGCGGCGAGATCGGCGCGCCGCCGTCCACGAGCCTGTACCACGGGACCGTGGTGGGCGTGCAATGGCCGTACGGTTCGCCCGGGAACGCGGGGATCGACGAGCGCGCGGTGCAGGTCGCGGTCGGCGCGACGGCGCCGGATGCACTGGCCGCGCTGGTCCAGGCGGCGGCCCGGCGGGAGGCGAAGGCGAACCCGACCGACGCGAACGCCTGGCTCGTCGCGGGGGACACGCTCGCCGAGCTGATCCAGGCGTCGCTGTACGACCTGCTGGACCGGTACGGCGCGCCCGGCGGCGCGGCGGAGCTGCGGCGGGAGAAGGAGCGGGCGCGCTTCGGCGCGCTGCCGGGCGGGACGGTCTGGGAGGTCGTGTCCGCGGCGCCGGAGCCGGCGGACGGGGAGACGGAGCGGCCGCGGCTGACGGCGGCGCAGGCGGCCGCACTCGACCGGCAGCTCGCGGCGCTGAACCGCGCCCAGCGCGAGCTCGACGCGGCGCGCCGTCGCCTCGCCTCGGGTCAGGCCGAGCTCCATGCGCTGTGGTGGAAGGTCGGTCGCGCGAACGCGCTGGGGTGGGGCGAGGAGCCGAGCACGACGCCGCCGTGGTCGGCGCTGAAGCCGTTCATGGAAAAGCAGCTCTACCCCGCGCTGCTGAGCGACGTGCGCGACCGGTACCGCGCCGTGAACGAAGCGGCGGCCCGGCTGCCGGACCCGACGGACGAGGCCGCGTCGGCGGCGTGGGCAGAGGCGAACTGGTCGTTACCCGCGGCCGAGGGCGGGGGCACGGTCCCGCTCTCGGCCCTCGGCCTGAAGCTCAAGCCGGGCGTCTGCGAACGGTTCTGGCACCCTACGGACCCGGTCGTGATGGTCGCCGGCCTGCGCCGCGCCCGGCGCCACGGCGAGGACGGCCGCCACGCAAGGGATGGCACGCTCGTCTGCCGGTTGCCGGGCCAGACGATCGAGGGCCTGAGCATCGACGGCCAGCCGCCGGTGACGCTCGCCGCGCTCGAAGCCGCGGGCGTGCAGGTCGACCCGACCGGCGGCGCGAAGTACGGCGGCGTCCCCGCGGTCCCGCGCCTCCTTCGCGAGTGCTTCCTGGCCGACCTGGCGAACGCCGCGCGGATCGCGCCCGCGATCGGCGCGGATGCCGAGGAGCTGCGCGCCGCCGTGGCGGCGTTGCTCGACGGCGACGCGGCCGGCGCGTCGTGGACGGGAGCACCGCCGGCGCCGTTCGCGATCGTGCGATGGGCGCAGGCGTGGGCGCCGCTCTTCCTGGAATGGGAGGTGAATTTCCACCCGACGGGCGCGTCCGCCGGCGGCGAGCACCGGTTCTCGCCGGACGACTGGCGCTTCGACGGGGAGGCGTGGACGTGGGCAGGCACCGGGTTCGACGAGGCCGTGTTCCTGGCGTTCAAGGGCCGGTCGCTGCTCACGCCGCACGCGCAGTACCTGCTGCGGGAGAAGCTCGCCGAGCACCTGAAGGACCACCCGGCGCTCGATTCGGCGCAGCTCGACGCGCTGCTCGACACCGTCGCCGGGTGGGACCTGCTGGCGCAGTCGCTGAGCGGGCTCACCGACCAGCTCGTCACGCGCCTGTCCCAGGAGACGTTCCTGCCGTCGGACGCCGGCGCGGCGCCCACGGCCGCGGAGCTCGCCACGGACGGTGCGCCGCCCCGGCCGGGCGTGCTCATGGGCGACGCGTACGACGCCGTGCCGGTCCTCGAGAGCCCCGATCCGATCGACCCGTTCCACCCGGTGCGCGCGGGCCTTCTCCGGTTCCGGCGGCTGCGTCTCGTGGACGCGTTCGGCCAGACGTACGACCTCGTGGCGCCGAACTCGCCGCAGGGGTTCGTGCCGATCCTGGGCGAGGGGCTGATGCCGACGGCGCCGCCGCCGGGGCTGCCGGCGGGGATGGTGCAGCTCGCGCCGCGCATCGTCCAGCCCGCGCGCCTCGAGATCCGGTTCCTGTCGGCCGACGGCTCGGGGCGCGACATCCTGACGGCGGACCGGCCGAACGCGGTGTGCGGCTGGCTGCTGCCGAACTGGCTGGACGGCGGCATCGCGGTGTACGACGCGGCCGGCGCGCCGCTCGGAGAGGTGATGCCGCTCCCGGCGCCGCGCAACTGGCGGCGCCGGCCCGGGCCGGCGGGCGGAGACCCGGCGCCCGCGACGGTCGACGAGATCGCGAACCCCGTGCTGCGCGCCGTGGTCGCGAGCATCGCCGGCCGCGGCCCCGACGTGATGCGCTACCTGCTGCGCGTGGTGGACGAGACGCTCGGGTTCGTGGACCCGCTGGGCGGCCGGAAGGACGCCTTCCTCTCGGTGCTGATCGGCCGCCCGCTCGCGGTGGTCCAGGCCGAGCTGTCGCTCGGCGTGTACGGCGAGCCGTACACGAGTCAGCTCTGGAACCGGATGGCCGAGCCCGACCCGTCGTCGCCCGGCGGGTACCGTCCGGTCCGCGACACGGGCGGGCTGGAGGCCGTCTCGATCCCCGTGCGGCTGGGCAGCCTCGACCTGCGCCACGACGGGCTGATCGGCTATTTCCTCCCCGACCGCGGCTACGACACGTTCTACGCCGTGCACCCGGCGCCCGACGCGGGTGACGGGTACATCCGCCCGATCACGGCGCGGGCGGAGGATGGGACGGTCCGCTACCAGGGCGACATCGTGCTGAAGTGCCAGGCGCCCGGGACGGTCGTGACGCTGCTGCTCGACCCGCGCGGCGCGGTGCACGCATACACCGGGATCCTGCCCGTGTCACGAGTGGCGCTGCCGGGTGCGCAGGTCGAAGCGTTCCTCCAGCGGCTGGAGCTGACGTTCCGGGCGGGCCCGGTCATCGCCGGCGCGGGCACGTTCCGCATGCCGCGGCCCGCGGCGCGGGAGGGCCGCTGGAGCTGGCTCCAGCCCACGGACCCCGACGGCGGCTGGGAGGAAGATCCCGTCGTCGATGCGGCCGACACCGGCCGGTTGCCCGATGGCCGGGCCCGGCTCCGCGACGGGTGGCTGCGCTACGTCCTCGCGGCGGACGACGCCGGATCCTGAACGCGCCGGCGCCGGCGGGCCCGCAGGGCGCGCGGCCGGCCGACACACCCTCAACCCTCCGAACGACGCGATGTCCACACTGCTGCGCTACGACCTGACGACGGAGCCGTTCCCGCTCGAGGCCGGCGCTGGCGATGGCGGCCGGGTCGCCCGCCTCACGCTCCTGGCGACGAACGCGAGCGGCCAGAGCGTCACGCTCCAGGGCGTGATCGTGCTGCTGCCGGTCGGCGGCGATGCCGACCAGCTCACGGCCGACCCCAAGTCGATCGGACCCGTCGCGCCCGAGCACTGGACGCTCGCCGCGACGGAGTATCCGGCGGGGTTCGTCCGGTACGTCTTCCGACCCCGCCCCGGCTACGGCGCCGTCGCCGACGGCAAATCGCTGACGTTCGTCTTCAACGACGTCGTGGTCAACGCGACGCCGGGGACGGTCGAGGTCACGGTCGTGGAGGGGAGCAACGACTGCGTCCCGGACGCGTGCCCGTCGGCGTCGCTCCGGGTCACGAAGTTCCCGAGCGGCTGGGGCACCGTCACGTTCTGGACGGATCCGCCGGTGATCGAACAGGGCGAGGCGACGACGCTGCACTGGTCGGGGCCCGCCGGCGCGACGTACACGATCCGGTACTTCGACGTGGCGACCGGCAGCATCGTGACGATTCCGGCCCCGGGGCAGCCGCCGCTGTCGAACGCCGGGATCTACCCGGGCCAGGACGATCCGCCGCTGCGTCCGCTCCGGACGACGGTCTTCACGCTCGACGTCGAGGAATCGATCAGCGGCCAGCGGTACCGCGCGCAGGACCAGAAGGCCGTGACGGTCGACACGAAGGCCGCCGAGATCGTCTCGTTCCGGGCCGTGCGCGACTACGTGCCGCCGGGCACGGAAGTGTCGCTCGTGTGGCGGACCCGCAACGCGACGCGGTGGGTGCTCCACCCGGCCGAGGAGGAGATCCCCGTCCCCGCGCGGGACGCGCGCGGCGAGCAGGTCCAGCCGGGGTACAGGGTGACGCCGGACCGGACGACCGTGTACCGGCTGGTGGTCGAGGACGCCGCCGGCGACCAGCTCGGCGCGGAGCGGGAGGTCACGGTCGACCCGAACATCATCACGCGCGATGCGCGGAAGGTGTACACGGGTCCGACCGGCGAGACGGGCCCGACCGGCGAAACGGGCGCGCCATCGGACGGCTGGTACCAGGCCAAGCCGGGAGGCAAGGGTGGCAGGGGCGGCGAGGGCGGCCCGGGACCCGACCTCGACGTCCGCGTCGAGCGCTTCGCCGACTGGCTGCTCAAGGTCACGATCGAGGACCGCTCCGGCGCGAATCCGCCGGCGACGCTCCTCGTCGCGCCCGGCGGGCGCGTCACGATTCAGTCGATCGGCGGGACCGGTGGAACGGGCGGGACCGGCGGCCAGGGCGGCCCCGGCGGCGAGAGGCGGCAGCAGGGCGACATGATGCTCATGCCGCGCAGCGGAGACGGCGGCCCGGGCGGCGTGGGCGGGGTCGGCGGCCGCGGCGGAGTCATCGTCGTCACGTGCCCGGAGGCGTTGAAAGTCGAGGCCGAGGCCGCGCTCCTTTGCGAGTCGAAGGGCGGCGCGCCGGGCGCACCGGGCGAGGGCGGGATGCCCGGCTTCAACCCGCCGGGCAGCCTGGTGGGGAACCACGGCCCGCCGGGCGAGCCCGGCGCCGAGGGCCCGCCGGGCACGGTCCGCTGGAATTTCATCTGACGCCCGCCTTGCGCGCCGCCGGACGCCGCCGGGCGCGAGGCGGCCCGCTCCGGCCGGCCGCGACCCGGCCCGGCCGGTTCCCGGGGAGCAGCGTCGCGGGCCGGGCCGGGGGTGCCGGGCGCGCGCCCCGCGGAGGCCGGCGCGACGCACCGCGGCTCGTGGCACGCGCGGGCCACGCCCTCCACGGACCCGCGTCGAACGTCCCGGGGTACCACGCGGACTCCGGGACCTTCGACGCGACCGCATGACTGAGAAGCGACGCATCACCCCGTCCGCCGCGTGGCGCGAAGCGCGGCAACTCGCCTGGGAGCACCGCCGCCACCTCGCGCTCGGCTTCGTCCTGATGCTGATCGGACGGCTGGCCGGGCTGGTGCTGCCGCTCAGCCCGCGATACCTGATCGACGACGTGATCGGCCGGCACCGGCCCGACCTGCTGTTCCCGCTCGCGGCGGCCGTGGCCGGGGCGACGCTGCTCCAGGGGCTCACGTCGTTCGCGCTGTCGCAGGTGGTCAGCATCGCCGGGCAGCGCGCGATCGCGGAGCTGCGCAAGGAGGTGCAGGCGCACGTGCTGCGGCTGCCGGTGCGCTACTTCGACACGACGCAGACGGGCGTGCTGATCACGCGGGT
>DASVDG010000023.1:0-5059 GCA_036381255.1 Longimicrobiales bacterium
GCCGATGGAGGCGGTCGTGGACTCGCTGAAGCGCGAGAAGACGAAGCCGGCCGCGATGCCGAAGGACTCGCTCGGCATCCTCGACCTCGCCTCGGGCGGGGTCTTCAAGGTCGAGCGCGTGAAGTCGTTCGCGCTGCCGGAAGAGGGCGCCGGGTGGGTCGCGTACCTGCTCGAGAAGGATACCGCGCGCGCCGAGCCGGCCGAGCGCGACAGCGCCGCCGCGGCGCCGGGACGGGGGGCGGCCGCCGGCGGCGACGCCGCGGACGACGACCGCGAGGTGAAGGACGGCACGACGCTCGTGCTGCGGAACCTTGCCACCGGCGAGGAGCGGCGCTACGAGGACGTGGTCGAATACCGCTTCTCGCCGGACGGCGAGCGGCTGGCGTACGCGGCATCGAGCAAGGGTGAAGGCGCGAACGGCGTCTTCGTGGTCGACGTCGCCCGCGGCCGCGCGACGGCGGCGCTGGCCGGCCGCGGCGATCACCAGGACCTGACGTGGGACGAGGCGGGCGAGCGGCTCGCGTTCCTGAGCGACCGCGACGATTTCGATGCCGAGCAGCCGTCGTTCTCGCTCTACCTGTGGCGGGCCGGCGACGACGAGGCGACGGCCATCGCCCGCGAGGGCGACCCCGGCATCCCGTCCGGCTGGTGGGTCAGCGAGCACGGCGAGCCGAGCTTCTCGAAGAGCGGCCGTCGCCTGTTCTTCGGCACCGCGCCGCGCCCCGCGCCGGAGCCGGACGAGGACACGCTGCCGCCCGCCGACGAGCGCGTGAAGGTCGACGTCTGGAACTGGAAGGACCCGTACCTCCAGCCGATGCAGCTCGTGCGGGCGGAGCGCGAGCGGGAGCGGACGTACGACGCGGTCTACCACATCGACGACGACCGCATCGTGCAGCTCGGCACGCTCGACGTGCCGGATGTCGACGTTGTCACGGAGATCGATGCGCGGCGCTTCATCGCGTCGTCGGATCTGCCGTACCGCAAGCTCGTGTCGTGGGACGGCCGCTACGCCGACATCTACCTGGTCGACGTGGAGACGGGCGAGCGCGAGCTGATCATGAACAAGCACCGCGGCCCGATCCGGCTCTCGCCGAAGGGGCGCTACGCGGCGTGGTACGACATGCAGGCGCTCGCCTGGTTCGCGCTCGACGTCGACGGCGGCGACGTCGTCAACCTCACGGAGACCGTGCCGCACCCGGTCTACGACGAGCTGGACGACCACCCGCAGCCGCCGCCGCCCTACGGCGCGGCCGGCTGGACCGCGGACGAGAAGTGGTTCCTGGTCTACGACGCCCACGACATCTGGGCGACGGACCCGACCGGCCGCGCGCAGGCGCGCAACATCACGGACGGCGTCGGCCGCGAGCGGAACCTCCGCTTCCGTTACGTCCCGCTCGACCGCGAGGACGACGCGATCGACGCCTCCCGGCCGCTGCTCCTGTCGGCGTTCGACCTGCGCACGAAGGCGGGCGGCTTCTACCGCGACCGCGTCGACGGCAACCGCGGCCCGGAGCGGCTGATCATGGAGGATCGCGCGTTCGGCGCCCCGCGCAAGGCCGAGGACGCCGACGTGCTGATGCTGACCCGCTCGTCGTTCCAGGAGTTTCCGGACCTCTGGGTCACGGACCCGTCGTTCCGGGAGATGCGGCGGATCAGCGACGCGAACCCGCAGCAGGCCCGCTACCTCTGGGGCACCGCGGAGCTGGTCGAGTGGCGCTCCCTCGACGGTACGCCGCTCCAGGGGATCCTCTACAAGCCCGAAAACTTCGACCCCTCGAAGAAGTACCCGATGATGGTCTACTTCTACGAGCGGATGTCCGACGGGCTGCACCAGTACCGTACGCCCGTCCCCGGCGGGTCGAGCATCAGCTTCAGCTTCTACGTCAGCCGCGGCTACCTGGTCTTCGTCCCCGACATCCCGTACCAGATCGGGTACCCTGGCGAGAGCGCGCTGCACGCGGTCGTGCCCGGCGTGCTCGAGCTGGTCCGCCGCGGCTTCGTCGATCGGAACGCGATCGGCGTGCAGGGCCACTCCTGGGGCGGCTACCAGATCGCGTACATGATCACGAAGACGAACCTCTTCGCCGCCGCGGAGGCGGGCGCGCCGGTCGCGAACATGACCAGCGCCTACGGCGGGATCCGCTGGGCCAGTGGGATGAGCCGCATGTTCCAGTACGAGAAGACGCAGAGCCGCATCGGCGGCACGCTCTGGAACGCGCTCCAGCGCTACATCGACAACTCGCCGATCTTCTGGGCCGACAAGGTCGAGACGCCGCTGCTCATGATGCACAACGACGAGGACGGCGCGGTCCCATGGTACCAGGGGATCGAGTACTTCGTCTCGCTGCGCCGCCTCGGCAAGCCCGTCTGGATGCTGAACTACAACGGCGAGGCGCACGGGCTGCGGGAGTGGCACAACCGCAAGGACTGGGCGATCCGCATGCAGCAGTTCTTCGATCACTTCCTCAAGGGCGCGCCGCCGCCGGTCTGGCTCGAGCACGGCGTGCCGGCGGTCGCGAAGGGACGCACGCTGGGGCTGGAGCTGGTGACGGAGGTCACGACGGACGACAGCGGCGCGGTGCGACGCTAGGCTCTGCGCGCTGCGGTGGGCAGAGCGCGCGCTGCCGGCGGGGCACGCTGCGCGGCATGCGCCAGGCGCCGCCGGCGGGGCGTCAGGTTTCGGGCGCCGCGCGCGTTTGGCTCTGTGCGCGCCACGCCGCCCGGCGCGGCGCGCCTCCCCCCGCCGGTTCGCGGCAGGGGGGTGGGCCCGGCCCGCCGACGTGTGCCGGGCTCCGCGCGTCGGAGTGACGTTCGGCACGCCGGCGCGTACGTTCACCCGTTCCGGAGGTGTTCATGCGACGTAGCATTGCGACCGCAGTCTCGCTGTTCGGCTTGCTCGCGCTCGCCGCGCCGGCCCGCGCGCAGGACGGCGCGCCGGCGGACGCGCTCCAGGAAGGGCGTCGCTCGCTCACGTTCAGCGTGCCGAGCGGCGGCGGGGCGAGCTTCGGCTTCTGGACCATGCGCTCACCCCGTACGAACCTGGGCATCGACGTGAACCTGAGCTTGAGGCGCAACGAGGACAGCGACGAAGACGCTCTCACCGATTGGGGCATCACGGCCGGGCCGGCGATCAAGCGCTACTTCCCGTGGACCTCGGGTCCGGTCGCGCCCTTCTTTTACGGCGGCGTCAATCTTTCGTGGCGCAGCAATGATCTGGGCGGCGGCGGCACCGTCGAGCGCACGCTGGGCCTGGGTCTGTCCGGCGGGGTCGGCGTCGAGTGGTTCCCGACCCGCCAGATCAGCATTGGCGGGTACACCGGCCTGCACGCCGGCTATTCACGCGAAACGCAGGAGAACGAAGCCTTGGACCTCGAGGCGAGCCGATCAGCTTTCAACCTGAACACGTTCCGGTCCTCGCTGACGCTCCACATCTACTTCGGCGGGCCGGACGTCACGCGGCGCCCGGACGTCGCTGTGGAGCGGCCGTAGCGCGCGGCCCGCGCTCCTACGCGGACTGCCGTCCGAGGAACGCGTCGATCGAAGCGCCGAGCGCGGCAAGGCCAGGCGTGATGCCCACGGCCTTGCCGCGCTTCTTTTCGAACATCGCCAGTTTCTTGCGGTGCGCCCGCCACAGGGCGCCGATCGCGCGCGTCGGATCCAACCGGGCGGGTGCGGACGGGATCTCGGTTCGGCCGTGCGCACGGGGCGAACGGCGGTAGCGCGTGGAGGGCGGGCGTCCCGGGCCGGGAGGCGCGGGGTCACGCGGTGACGGGGCGCGGCCGGATCGGCCCCGCTCACGCGGCGCGTCCGCGTTCGAGTTCTTCCGCGCCCAGCTCCCGCACGGATCCGATGTCGGGCCGCTCGCCCGTGACGATCCCCTTCACGATGTCGAACAGCACGACCGGCGCGGGCTGTTCCTTCTTCATGTAGGTCACGGAGTGGGCGTCGACGAGGACGAGCGCGATGCGGGGGTCGTCGGGGCCGCCGTTGCGGGCGCCGCCCTCGTCGCCGAACCAGGCGCGCCAGTCGGCGGCGTACAGGTCGTGGATCTTCTGCCGGTCCTGCGAGATCTTCGCGGTCCCGCTGACGGAGACCCATTCGCCGGTGCGGTCGCGGTAGTAGGCGAGGTTGACGTGGGGGTCGTGGGTCAGCTCGTCGAGCTTGTGGCTTTCGATGTTCGTGACGAACCACAGGTCGGCGCCGTCGGTGCGCTCCTGGGTCTGCATCGGCCGCGAGACCAGGTAGCCGTCGGGTCTGCGGGTCGTGAACATGCAGACCTCCATCCCCTCGATGAGGTCGTAGAGGTCCTCGAGCTTCTTCTCGGTCGGCACGGCTTCCGCGCCGTGGTGGCCGCCTGCGGTGGTGCCCATGGTCGCCGCTCCGGTCTCGTGGGTCGCCTGGTCGTCCGCAGGCGCCGACGGCGCAGGAGGCGTGCCGGGCGCGCGGTCGAGGATTCCGCGGCGCTGAGGCGGATCAGGCGACGACGCTCGCACGCGCCTCGTCGCAGTCGGCGCAGCCGGCCTCGGGCGGGTGGAGGAACAGGAGCGGGTCGGCGGCGAGGTGCTCGAGGGCGACGTCGACGATGTCGCGGGCGCGGATGAGGCGGGCGTGGGCGTGGCCGACGGTGCCCTCGGCCTGGAGCCCGCGCTCGCGGAGCCAGCCGTCGGCGAGGGCGAAGCGCTCGCAGCAGTGGTCGTTCTCGCCGTATTCGATGCGGACCGGGCGGCCGTCGCGGAGCATCGTGCAGTGCTTCGGCACGCGGTACGGCACGCCGGCCAGCAGCTCGGCCAGGTGCAGCGTCGTGTCCGCGTCGTGGCCGACGCCGAGGAGGAGCACCTGCCCGTCGAGCTGGTGGACGCGGGCGACGGGGCTCTCGGGCGAGTGCGGCGGGAGCGGGAGCGGGCCGGCGGTGATCTCGGCCGCGTGCGGCCCGGCGGCCGCGAACGCGAAGCAATGCTCGCTCCGCATGACGTCAGGCTGCCGCCAGAACGTGTCGGCGACGACGCCGAGGTCCGGGGACGCCGGCGTCGTCGACGGGTCGAACGGCGCATCGTCGTCC